>CAXXJI010000008.1:0-115781 GCA_963666035.2 Christensenellaceae bacterium
GTTATGAAGCGGGGATTGCTTCGGGGTTTGGATTCTTATCACCTTGGTCGTCTTTTGGGTCGGAAGTATCTTGATCATGAGCAAACATTAAGTTTTTTGTGAAAGTAGAAACATCCATAATTTAATCTCCTTCGTGAACTTTACGTAATTATACCATATTAAGGTAATTAAAGAAATGGTGGTAAATATGAGTAGAAACGGAGCAACATAAATGAGAAAAAGCATTAAACAAACAAAGAATGAACTTACTTTTTCTTTTGGACTGAAGGAATGGGGAGAACCCTAATCGCGTTTATGCCAAAGATGGATGTAAAACCAAATTGCGCGTGAAGCGAAACCGTAGACGGCGTCTGTTCAAGAGAGAGCTCACATTCCGATGCAAGTTGAATGAGTATGTCATTTATACCGGGCGAATAAACAAAGCGGGTGAGGTGAAGAGCATCACGGCCATCGGCAGTAGTGATGGCGCAAAGGACAGCGGCAAAGCCATACTCTATGGTTTTATTCTGCTGGTGGGTTCGCTTTCCCCGGATTATAAGGATAAAGACATCGTGTATATCTTAAAGCACTTAAAGCTGTTGGGGAAGAAACGAGTACAATCGAACAGCAGTATTACGGTGGATGGCGTGCATTACAGACTGCATCATAATCAGATTGGGGTCATGTTGACGGCCACACCACATCAGAAATAAAGCATAAAGATTCAATGAAGGACCAAGACAATGATTAAGTGGGTAAGCATACCGGAATATACAAAGAAGACAGGCTTAAGTCGAGGCACGATTCTAAAGATGATCGAGAGCGGCGAATTGATCGCAACTGAAACAGATGGTGGCGGTCAGCTACGCGTGCAGATGATGAGTGACCCCGAATTGGACCGTTTGAATAAACAGCTTGAGGAAACTCATGAGCTTGTAAAAATGCTCTGCTCACATCTCGGTATAAAGAGTACAAGCCGTCGGTTGTATTAATTACCCTAGTAAGACAAAACAACGCATTTAAACCGCCGTCCAAGTACTCGGAGCGGCATATATACAGGAGGTTGACATGTTAGGCAGGCTGAAAGGCAACAAGGTGGAGCTGCACATCACGCTATTACCCGAAACAATAAAGGAGTTGGAAGCGCTGATGAAGCATGAAAGGGAAACGACCCCATCCAGCTGTATCGATCGGCGCTCCACGCGCGATACTCAAGACTTCCGAGCGAAGTTAAGGAGGAACTGAATAAATGACGGTGATTATTATCGGTGATAATTGACGCTTCAGCAATGCGAGAAGCTGTTCAAAATCGGATTTCTGATATCGGTCAATGACGGAAAGATAATAGTGGAGGAATATAAGTGAAGGGACTTAAAGAAAAAATCACAGATGACCTGATGCGCGAGATAGGCACCATCGCGAAAAAGATCGACCAAATCAGCAATATTAAAACGGCGGCAGAACTGGCCGAGTTCGCATGCGAGGGTGCGTTGGGCTGTCCTTCGTACTACGGTCTGCCGCATGAAGGATGCAAAAACTCAACACCCGCCAAATGTCGGCGATGCTGGCTGAAAGCACTGAAAGAGTCATTTGATACCGCGGATAGATAAAAGAGAACCGGCACGGTATTAAAAATACACAAATAAAGTAAAGGGGAAAAATTGAATAGCGAAACATTTTGTCATCTAATCCATGGGGACTGTATAGAAGCCATGGATGATTTGATATGCAAAGGAACCAAGGTGGACCTCATCGTTACCGACCCACCGTATCTTATCAACTACAAAAGCGGATTTAGGGATAAGGCGCATGATTTCAGTACACCTATCAAAGGCGACAACGACGAGGGGCTGATCAAATCGTATATCCAAAAGTGCTATGACCTGTTAAAGGACGACAGCGCCATGTATATGTTCTGCTCTTCGACCAAGGTGGACATATTCAAAGCGGAACTGGAGAAGTACTTCAAGGTCAAGAACATGATCATCTGGAAAAAGAATAACCACACGGTAGGGGACTTAAAAGCTGCCTTTGGCCGAACCTATGAACTTTTATTCTTGGTCAACAAGGGCAGGAAGTTCTTCAACGGTAAACGCATCACCGACTTTTGGGAGTTTAAACGGGTATCACCCAAACAGCAGGTACACCAAAACCAAAAGCCACTGGAACTTATCCAGCTGGCGATTGAGAAGCACAGCAATGCGGGGGATATCGTCTTTGATGGGTTTATGGGGAGTGGCACCACCGGCGTGGCGGCCAAGAATCTTAATCGCAGTTTTATCGGCATCGAGATAGAAGACAAGTATTTTGATATGGCAGTGAACCGTATTCATGAAGAAACCGAAAAACCATTAGGTGCGGTCAAGATAGAGCGAAGAACCAATCTGAAGGAGGGCGCATGAACCAAGCACACTTAATCGGGAGATTGACCAGAGACCCCGAATATCGAAACACCCCGGACGGTATACCCGTCTGTACTTTCACGCTGGCGGTACCCAAACGATCTGACCGAGATAAAGCGAACTTTATCACAGTGGTGACATGGCGAGGATTGGCCGAGAATTGCGGCAGGTACCTGAAGAAAGGAAGTCAAGCGGGTGTCTCCGGTGAAATAACATCCCGAACATATGACGACAAAAATGGCAGCAGGCACTATGTGACGGAAATCACGGCAGATGATGTTGAGTTTTTGACGCCAAAAGAGCAAGGCGGCTTTTTCCCGGGAGAACCTGACGAACAACCCAACGTCACCAATGACCCATATGTAGTCGTTGGCAAACGCCGATGAGCAAACGGTCCAAAGCATGTGCAATACCGCCAAAGGTCAAACAGGCGGTATATGAGCGGGACAAAGGCCAGTGTATTGTTTGCGGTGCGCCAGGCATCCCCAATGCGCATTATATCCGTAGATCGCAGGGCGGACTTGGTATTGAAAAGAACGTGGTGACCCTGTGCTTAAGATGTCATGAACGATTTGATAACGGAGATAGGCGAAAGGAATTAGGTGCGGTTATTTTGGCGTACCTAAAAAGCCGATACCCAAGCTGGCGAAAAGCGGATGTGATTTACAGAAAAGGCGACCGATGAGCGGACTATCACTACAACAGGAACTCCGGGGAAAGCGAAAACTGATGAACGATGCACTGAACAAGATTAAAGCCCGCGGCAAAGAACTTGCCAAGGCCGAGCATGATTACCGAGTTGCCTTAAGGCAGTGCTATCTTGAAGAACTGGACAAGGGCATGGCGGTATCGGCATTGCGAGATATATCAAGAGGTGTGCCGGAGATTGCAGACCTCAAATTCAAGCGCGATGTGGCTGAGTCGCTTTATAAATCGGCGCAGGAAGCCATCAACGTGTACAAAATTGAGGTGAGAATCATTGACGATGAGATTAAACGAGAATGGGGAACAAACGGATGAACAATAGCTACTATGCCATCATACCGGCGACAGTACGATATGACCAAGACTTACCCTTTGGGGCAAAACTGCTCTATGGCGAGATTACAGCGCTGACCAATCAGAGAGGATATTGCTTTGCACAGAACGCCTATTTCGCCAAGCTCTATGGGGTAACATCATCGACGGTATCAAGATGGATATCCCTCATGGTCAAGAAAGCGTATTTGCGGTTAGAGATTAAATACATCGAAGGAACCAAAGCGGTGGATGAACGTAGGCTGTTTATCACCGACACACCCCACAGCACTGATGCACATACCCCTACGCAAAAATGCACAGAGGGTATACGCAAAAATGAGGATAGCCCTATACGCAAAAATGCGCAGGATAATAATACAAGAATTAATACTACACTGAATAAAAGAGAGAAGGGGCGCTCTTTCGTCAAACCCACCGTGGAAGAGATTAAAGACTACTGCAGGGAACGGGGGAACAACATTGACCCACAACGCTTTTATGACTTTTACGAATCCAAGGGCTGGATGGTCGGTAAAACCAAGATGAAAGACTGGAAAGCGAGCATCAGGACATGGGAGAACCGGCAGAAAGCAGAGAACCCAACGGCCCAAGGGGCAATCAGGCAGCGGGAATATTCCAAACAGGACTTTGACAGTGTTCTTGATGATCTGCCTTTTGATGAGAGGTGAAAGAAATGAAAAGTGATTATTTCAGACGATGTGAGAAGGCAAACAAAACCGTGTTTATCTCGGAGTGCGAAAGATGCAAGGACACAGAATGCCCGAAGAACATACCGAATAAACCATGGCGGGCAGTCAGTTACGAGGAATATGTCATGGGTATTGATATGGCCACAGGAGAAAGCCAGACGGTTAAGGGTACCGTGAAAAGATAAGGGATTAGGTGCGGATATGAAAATCATCAATTTTGAGCCAAGAGAGGAAACACCAAAGGAATGCCCTTTCTGTGGGAGTGACCAAGTAGAAATCATCTTCAACATCAAAGCACGCCTATACCGGGTACACTGCATGGAATGCTATGCAAAGACAGCGCCGAGCCATCTAAGGGAATTGGCTATCAGGAACTGGAACCAAAGAGCATAGCGGATTAGGTGCGGACCAAAGGGGCGAACAAACACAGGCAGGGGTAAGGCACAAAAACATTAGGTGCGGTCAATCGCGTGAAAGGGGCATGCATGACGGACGTTGAAAGATATTTATACCGATACAATCATTTGGAGCGCAAGAAGCGCATCCTTGAAAGTGAGCTGAAAGAAGCAAGAGAAGAATATAAGGCGCAGCAGGAAAGTCTTTTATCTCCGGCAAAGTCTTCCGAGGTGAAGACATCGAAGACCAATAAAAAGAGCGACCCGGTGCCGGATGCGGTGATTAAAATTGTGGATGTGTATTGCAAACGAATGGACAGGATTGCCGATGAACTGTCAGCGGTGAATGGAGAGCAGCAAAGCATAATGGATACTGTGAATAATGCCGGGCTGACGGTGTGCGAAGAAAGTTATATCCGTTATCGGTATTTTAAAGGGATGAGTGCTTGGGCGACAGCTCAAAAATTGGAGTATAGTAATGAGCATGCGCGGAGAATAAGAAGGGTAGCCATAAATAAAATTATGATATAATAGAATTAGTGTAAAATATAGTTATTGAGGAAAAGCGATGATTATCGATTTAACAAATGAAAAAATATCAGACCAAGTATATATGAAATATCATCAGATTATTCATGATGTAAAAGAAATTATGCTTAGGAAAGCGATTCCGGGAGGAAAAATTGCTATATCAATACGTACTTCTAAAGATATCTATGAATGCATATACTTTCATAGACATAAAGATGAAATTATAAAGCTTATTGAAGAAAACCAAGACATAGATTTAAGAAATAGTTATATTAGTGGCTTAAATTTTAATAGATGGTTTAAAAAAGAAAATAGAGAAATATTAAATATATATGCGAGTCATAGCTTTATTGAGGGTGGATTAAGGATAAAAAATATCACAATAAAAGGTAGCGAAATTAATTTTGAATATGCGTATTTCAGTCGTAGAAATATTAACTTTATTGATAGTGATTTACGACACACCACAATAAATTTCAAGGGAGCAGTAGGCAACGCTGGCCAGATAGGTTTTCATTATTGTAGGTTTAAAGAAGGCAATCGTTATTTTAACTTTGCAAAATTCGATAGGTGTAAAATTCTTTTTAGAGGCACTACATTTGAAGAAGGATTAACAACTTTTTATGGAGCAATCTTTGATGAAGCGATATTTTTAAATTGTGCTTTTTTATCGCATATAAGCTTAGAATTTAAAACAATAGAGACTTTACTTTTGTTTAATTGTACAATCATGCAATCAGTTATACTGGAAAAAACCTATCCGAAAAAAATTTCGTTTTTAGAGACGAAGAACTTTGGGCAAATCTTTGCAAGTGAATTCAAGTGCATTCTTAACGCTATGTATAATAACGGATGGGAGAAAGAATACATTATTAATAAGAGGATTAAGGAAAATCGTTTAGATTGGAATATGTCTTCACAAATGCGGATGTTAAAAGAGAATTTCAAAAAAATAGGTTTTTACGAACAAGAAGATGAAGCTTATAGAGCATATATGAAATACAAAGCACTAGAGACAAACGGCGGGATAATCTCATATGTAATTAGATTCTTTTATGGCGTATTTGGTCTAATTAGTGGATATGGAACGAGACCATTTAGATTACTGCTTACTTCACTTGTAGTTGTCATCCTTTGTGGATTTGTATTTGCGCTTAACATGGACGCTAGCTCTTTATTCAGACAATTTTTTAAAGGCCAGTATTTTAGCACAATCACATTTCTAACAATTGGCTATGGCGACATCCATCCACCAAATGCATTGTGTGCAATACTAGCTGGGCTTGAGGGTTTTATAGGTTTGTTTTTAATGTCTTTCTTTACGGTCTCTGTAGCACGAAAAATACTAAGATGATCGGTTATGCTCGTTTTTTTGATGTACACTAACACCGTCAAAGAAAAGAGAAGCGCATGGCCAAGGACTTTGCAGTACCGTTCTACAACAGCACAGCATGGCGTCGTTGCCGCATAGCCTACATCAAGTCGGTGAACGGTCTGTGCGAACGGTGCTTGGCGAAGGGTAAGATAAAGCACGGCGATATCGTGCACCATAAGATATCGCTGACACCAGCCAAAATCAATGACCCAAGCATCACGCTGAACCATGATGAGCTAGAGTATCTCTGCATCGATTGCCACAATGATGAGCACATGGGCAGTGAGGTAATGCGTGAAGGCCTTGCGTTTGACGAGAGCGGACAACTGATAGAAAAAATATAGAATAAAATTGTTTATTACAAGCGATAACCCAACCCCCCCTTACCTGGGCGGGTTTTTTTGTGGGCTCGAAACCGCTTGTGACCCTTCGGTGAACACACAAGCACCCGCACGTAACCCCCACCCCCCTAAAAAAGGAAGGCAAAAATGGCAACAATAAACGAGAAAATCAACCAAGAGATAGCGCGGTTAAAGCCCATTTTCTCGGATATAGAGGAAAGAAAGCGAGACATCGTCCAAGGATTGATAGAGGACGCCGCATTTATGCGGGCAACACTAAGCGAGCTGAAAGATACGGTTAATATGGAAGGCGCGATTGATGAGATGTGCCAGGGGGAGTATTCGATTATTCGAGGGAACACCCCGCGGCCAAGATGTACAACACCATGATCCAGCGTTATGCCGGCGTAATCAAGCAGCTGACCGACCTGTTCCCGAAAGAGGTACCAAAGGAACTTGAAGACGACTTTGACAAATTCATCGGCGAAAGAGAGGGATAACCCAAACGCAATTCTGGCCTACTGGCAGGCAGATCCAAAACGGCCTTGTTGTTTGCGACAAGATTAGACGTGTCTATGCGTAAGCTGGTCAGTGACTTAAACAATAAAAGCAGTCGGTGTGGGTGTTCAGATCAAGCACGGGCTGACCATGCCGTCGCATTCATAGAGAATTACTGCAAACATAGTAAAGGCGGCATTTGGAGGTGCGCCTTTTAAATTGGAGCTCTGGCAAAGGGCGTTTGATCTCAGGCTGCTGTTTGGGTTCGTGCATTACCAGACCGGGCGAGCGCAAATACCGTGAACTCATCCTGATTGTTGCGAGAAAAAACGGCAAGTCTACACTCGGCCGCGGCAATCGGGCTTTACATGATGGTGGCGGACGGCGAAGCTGGACCCGGAAGTTGTCAGTGTTGCGACCAAAAAAGACCAAGCGAAAATCATCTGGAATGAATCCAGACGCAGATGGTCAAGAAATCGCCGGTGCTTAAAGAAACGCATCCGGGCGCTGGTCGCGGAACTGGTCAGTGACTTTAATGACGGCAGCTTTAAGTTCCGCTGTCCTAGTGATAGTAATACGCTGGACGGTTTGAACGTGCACTGCTCGCTCATCGACGAACTGCATGCTATCAAGGATAAGAACCTGTATACGACGTTGTCATCGACGGGATGAGTGCGCGAAGGCAAAGCCCCTTGTCGGTCATCACGATCTACCGCGGGCACCTTACGCGAAGGTATCTATCGACATCAAGTACGACGAGTGTGAGCGTATCATTAACGGGTACGGCGATGAACACGGCTACCATGATGAGCGCGTCCTGCCCATCATTTATGAGTTGGACAAACGCGAGCGAGTGGATGGACCCGAAAGCCTGCATGGGTGCAAAGCGAACCCGGGGCTCGGAACCATCAAATCGCTGGACCAGTTAAAACAGAAGGTGATCAAAGCCAAAGCGGACAGCCTGCTGGTGAAGAACCTTGTCACTAAAGACTTCAACGTCCGAGAAACCGTGGGCGGGGCATGGCTGACCTTTGAGGAAGCCAACAACACTGCGACATTCTTTGACATCGAAGCACTTAAAGCCGCGGTACGGGATCGGCGGGGTGGACCTGTCACAAAGCGTGGATTTAACGGCGGCGAAAGTGCTGTTCATGGTGCCGGGCGACGAGCATGTGTATTCAGCATCGGCATGTACTGGATACCCGAAGACCTGCTGGAGATCACGGTCGAAGGAAGATAAAATACCCTTATGACCAGTGGTACCAGGCAAGGGCTATTTGACGGACCAGCCCGGGTAATAAGGTGCATTACTCATATGTGGTGAACTGGTTTAAAGAGGTGCGTGATGATTATGATATTTACCTGCCGTGGATTGGCTATGACTCGTACTCTGCGGAATACTTTGTTGAGGAGATGCGCCTTGAGTTCGGCAAGTCGGTCATGATTCCGGTACCGCAGACCTTTCAAGGTGCTTAAGCTGCGCCGATGAAAGTCATGGGCGCTGACCTCGCGGCCAAGATCGTGAACTACAACAATAACCCGATTGATAAGTGGTGTCTGACGAATACCGCAATTCAGGAGGACCGACTACTTAATATCAAACCCTGCAAAACGCAGAACCGGCGACGGCGCCGGATTGACGGCGCGGCGGCCATGCTTGACGGGTATGTGGTTCATGCAGGAAAAGATGACGGAATACCAAAACCTGATATAGAGGAAAGCGCATGGAAAAACGAAACCTGCTTACAAAAGATATTCGGAGCGAGTACGGCCCGAGAAGGTAAAGCAGTCCAGTCAGTTTAAGCTGATTAACTCATCCACCGGCCGGCACTATGCTTGGACCGGCGGTCTCATGGATAGTGATATTGTCAGGAGCTGTATCCGGCCGAAAGCCAACGCCAGTCGGGTAAGCTCACGGCTAAGCATTTGTTCGGCGAAGGTGAGACCATGAAGATTAACCCGAAGCCCGGACGATCAAGAGCCTGCTGAATCGGCCAAATCCGTTCGAGAGCATGCAGGGACTTTTTGATGAAGACTGGTCTGGCAACGCGGGAGATTCAACCATAATGCGTTTGCATATAAGAAACTGTGACGGCTATGGGGAATATAGAAGGCGGTTTATGCCTTGTCCTATGCATGCGACTGACCTTATACAAGGTAGACGGCGAACTCTATATGTGAAGTTTCAAGTTTTCTCGCCGGGGAAACAGACGGTGGTGCCGTATGAGCCAGATTATTCACCTAAGAAAAGACTATGCGGTACGAATGACTTTTACGGCTCAGACGGTGATTAACACCCTGCAGTCCGGTCTTAGAGGTGACCGGAGCGGCCGACCGAAGTATTGTGAGCGCGGTCAATAACTCAAAGGATCATCCGCTGGTTATTGAAATACGGAACAGCGCTCCGAGACGATACTTTGAAAGAAAAGGCAAAAGCGTTTGTTGAAACCTTTATGAATGTTGAGGACGGTGTGGGAGCCGCCGCGGTTGGGGCCGAAGTGGATGCCCAGCAGGTGGAGCCCAAGGACTATGTGCCTAATGCCGCGGTGATGGACCGCGCTAAAGAGCGGCTGTATGACTATTTTGGGGTAAACAAAAATATCATACAAAACAGCTTTACTGAGAATCAGTGGCAGGCGTTTTATGAACAGGAGATCGAACCGGTATCAAAACAGTTATCCGACGCATTTACCTATGCGTTTTTCACGGATAGAGAGCGGGGACTTGGGCACAGGATTGTGTTTGAAGCCTCGGCGCTGAACTTCGCCAATATGGGCACCAAGCTGAAGCTGGCCCAAGTGGTGGATAGAGGTTCAATGACACCGAACGAATGGCGGACCATTATGAACATGACGGCCATCAAAGGCGGGGATGAACCGATCAGAAGAAAGGACACGGGACTCGCGTCCGAGGAGGTAGACAAAGTCGATGACAAAGAAACCGAATGAAAACATCGAAGCCCTGCTGGAAAGAGGGATGCAGTTTAGGACCTGCATGGAAATGCGGGCGGCCGAGGGTGACCAAGGCGGCAAGATGATCGTGGAAGGCTATGCCGTACGATTTGACAGGCCGACTGTGCTTTGGGAATACGACGGCGTTGAGTACAAAGAGCAGGTGGCGCGGGGCGCGTTTGAAGGTGCGGATTTGACCGATGTCATTTTCAACTTCGACCATACCGGAAAGGTATTGGCGCGGACACGCAACCGCACGCTGGAAGTGATCGTGGACACGATTGGGCTTTTTATCCGGGCGGACTTGTCCGGTACCGAAGCGGGCCAGCAGCTGTACAAAGAAATCAAGGGTGGCTATGTGGACCGGATGAGTTTCGCATTCACCATCCGCGAGAGCAGTTATGACCGGGGAACGCATCTGTATACAATTGAGAAAATCAAGCGTGTGTTTGATGTTTCTGCAGTATCCATCCCGGCGTATGACGACACGGAAATATCGGCGCGAAATCTCTTTAAGGTGGAAATCGAAAAAGAGCTGGGTCAAGCGGAAGCTGACAAACTGTTCCGAAAAAGACTGTTGCTTAGAACAGAAATCATGATGAAAGGAATTAAAGATCAATGGGAAGAGAAGCAATTGAAAAACGAATGAAGGAGATTAAGGCTCTGCTGGAAAGCGAGGAGGATATCAACCTTGACGAGCTGGAAACCGAGCTTCGCGGATTGGATGAAAAGCTGAAGCACATTGAGAAGCGTGCAAAAATCGCATCGGAAATCGTACTGGGCGGTCATACGACCGAGATGATCGAAAAAAAGGAAGAGCGCGCGGCTGAGGTGGACGTGAAGGAAACCAAGGAGTACCGTAGTGCTTTCTTGAAAACTCTGTTGGGCAAACCGCTGACTGAAATGGAAAAGCGGTCGATCACCAGCGCCGATTCTTCGGCGGGTGTGGCGATTCCGACCGAGACTTATGAAGTGTTCTTTGACAAGATGGTCAAGGTGGCACCCATGCTGTCCGAAATTACCTTACTAAGGGTACAGGGCAATGTGAACTTTGCGGTTCAGGGCAATCGTGCGGCGGCGGCGAAGCATACCGAGAATGCTGCGGTGACGCCGTCCGAAGATACCTTTGTAAAGGTGGCGCTGGCTGGCTTTGAAATCATGAAGGTGCTTCGTATCTCGCAGACGGTCAAGACCATGTCCGTCAACGCGTTTGAGGACTGGCTGACCACCATGCTGGCCGAGGATGTTGCCGAGCAGATTGAAAACTACATCATCAATGGGTCCGGTACGGATGAACCTAAAGGGGTGGCAAAAGCCGCGACTTATACCGACGGCACCAACGCGGTTGAGTATACCAACGCTGGCATTATCACCTATGATGAGATTCAGGAAATGATCGGCTATCTGCCCGCGCGGTATGACAAAAAGGCAAAGTTCCTTTGCAACAAGAAGTTTTTGTTTAACCAGTTGGCCAAAATCAAGGATGACCAGAAGCGGCCGATCTTTGTGCCGAATATGAACCAGTCGGTACCGCAGAATGTGATGGGCTATGACATCATCATCTCGGACAAAGTGCCGAACGGCGAAGCATACCTTGGTGACTTTACCAAGATCGTGGGTAACCTGTCTCAGGATGTGAAAGTAGATAGCTCCACCGAGAGCGGATTCTTGAACAACTCCATCGACTTTAGGGGTACGGCGCTGTTTGACTGTGATATCGCACTGAGCGGATGCGTTTATCAAAATCAGCGAAGCCGAAGCGGCGTAAAGAGAATTAAGAATAGATAAGAGGGCGCATCTTAGCGCCCTCTTTTCAATGAAAGGAGGAAAGCAATGGCTAAAGGAAAACAAGAACACGGAAGCAACCGAAGACCTTTCAGATGAAAGACGTCACCGAAGTGAAGCGCACGGGTGATGTGATTATCTTTCAAGGTTAATAAGCCGGTACCAATGAAGCGGTTCCAGCTGATTGACGCGATGGTCAGAGACCAGATGGAAAAGAGCGGGCTTAAGATTGTGCTGATGCCGTGCTCCTGCGACCTGTAGAAGAAAAATGATCATCACGTTAGCAGAAGCGAAAACAGCTAGTTAAAGGTCGAGACAGAGACTGTGGATGACTACGCTGATCATACATGGAGATACTGCGGCGGCTGAAATGTTTATGTTGAGATGCGTTACGGGCAAGAAATTTGATGAGCACCAACGCGCTCGCCAAAGATCTTTGTGCCTGATGCTGGTGCAGGACATGTACGACAGCCGGACACTGATGGCCACGGGAGAGACTGACAAAACTGAGCAGTCACTGCCAATGCCATTATTACGCAGTTGAAAGGCTGTGATAAGGAGATGCAACGAGTGAAGAAACTTAATCCGGGTGAGTTTAAACGAAACGGGTATCGGTCTACAAAGCCGGACCCGGAATCAAGTGACGGCGCCGGCGGACAGCTGAAGATGACTGGGCCACTAAAGGCCGGCTGGATTAAGGTATGCGATCTTTGGGCCATCGATACGTCCCGGCAGTGCGAACGTGCGGTGACCTTTGCCGGACAGATGGGCAGGTGGAGAGTTACGCACACGGTTCTAATGCGCGGTACCGGGATGATATCAAGTGAGATCAGTAGGCTGTTGATTATTAGCGGCCGGAAGTCTGGATATTCAAGCACCATCCGCAATTTTGACGAAGTCAGACACAGCTATTTGCAGCTGATGTGCTTTGAAAGGAAACCATAATGGGATACAGTAAGAAAACCGTCACCGTTGAGGGTGATGGATGTCAGACAATCAAGAAGCTCATCATGTACAACGAGGCATTTTATCAGACTGCCATTAAGATGATCAGCGAGAATGCGGCGCAAGCATTGTTGAGAACGTCGGGCAAGCAGGATGCCCCGGTCGGCAGGACAGGGTAACCTTCGTAAATCCATCAAACGAAAGAAAGTGGATGTTGACCGGGTGGCCTATACAGTCATGCCGAGAGTTTGCTAAAGGGCGGACGTCACCGGCATTTGGTCGCCTACGGTACAGCGCCGCGAAAGCAGAAGAAGTCAGGAAGAAGCACCGGCGTGATGCCGGATCAAACGACTTCATGGCCGGCGCGGAGAAAGCAGCGGCAAAGCCGTACTTTGAACACATCAATGAAAGCGGAGGCGGAGCGTGATGTCTATATTTGATTTACAGAAAAAGATTTATACAGCCCTGAACGTCACAGCCACTGACGGAAACGGCCGGGGTATATGACTTCATTCCGGAAACCGCCGAGATGCCCTATGTGGTGATCGGCGATGATAAAGCGGAGAAATGGAACACCAAAACCAGCGAAGGATGGAAAGTGACATCGACTATTCACGTTTGGGGCGAAGAGCGGAGTATGCGCACCGTGAAACAGGTTTTGGAGATCGTTGAAACGCTGCTGTCCGTGGATTTGGGCGAGTTTAAATTCAAAGGCGTATCACTGATTTCTACGGTACGCTTTGATGTGGATTTTGTGCATGGCACGATTGAAGTTAAGTTATGAAGTGGAGGAAGATTAAATGGCAAAAGTGAAAGGTGTGGATGTCTCTGATTAAGATCGGCACGACCACGGTGGGCGGCCAGCGCGGCGCGACACTGAATATCGCCGCAGATACCATTGATGTCACCACCAAGGATTCAAACGGCTGGAAGGAAAACGAAGCGGGCTTTAAGGAGTGGTCGCATGGACTTTGACGGCCTTTGGGTGGTGGATGATGAAGGCCTTGCGGCTATCCGAAGCGCGATTTTAAACGGCACTGCTGTTGATGCGGTGATGTCGATGCCAAACGGTGATACCTATGGCGGTTCGGCACTGGTGACCGAGTTCCCGATTGAAGCGCCTTATGATGACAACGTGACCTATTCGGGTTCGTTGACCGGGACGGGTGCGAATTGACTTATACGGACGCGGCTTAAAGAAGGAGGATATATAGATGTCTCAAATGCAATGGGTACCCGTGAACAGGCGGATAAACAGAGGCGTTTGCGTTTCGATACCAACGCCTTTTGTATGCTGGAAGAGATCACCGGGAAGACGGTTACCGAGCGTGGCAATGACAAATCAGGTATTCCGGAAGTTCGGGCGATGCTGTACTGCGGTCTGTATTGGGATGACGACCAGAATTGACACTGGAAAAGACCGGCGAAATCATGGACGTGGTCATGCGCGAAGATCGGCTGGAAGAGTTGACCGATAGTATCGGCAAAGCCATGGACTTGGCGATGGGTACGACCTCTAAGAAAGCGATATCAAAAAAAAAGAAAAAGCGTCGGCGTTAGATTTTGAAAATGCATATAAGTTCTACACGGGTGTGATCGGACTCTCACAGAAAGAGTTTTACGAGAGCACCCCGGCAGAACTTCACATGTTGGCAGAGGGCAAGATCGAAGCGATGAAACAGAATGCCGAGCTGTCGGCCTATGTGACGAGCGTCGGAGTCAACAACGTTTTAAACAAGAAAAAATAAAGCTGTGGGATAAGGGAAGAGAAGAAACAAAAACCAGCACGATGGAGCGTCGGGAAGCCGATCTAAACTACTTAACCGATAAACTGGGAGGATAAAGCGCTTAAGAGGCGCTTTTTTTAATACATGGCGTTACTGATTAAAATTGGCGCGAGTTTAAGAGACTTTGACCGGCAGATGCGCCGGGCGACCAAGGACATTCAATATATCGCGAATAAGTTCACCACTGCGGGGTCTGTACTGACACGCGGGCTGACCGTGCCCTTGGTGGGCTTGGCGGTGGCCGCCGGTAAGGTCGGTATGGACTTTGAAACCCAGATGCTGAGGGTACAGGCGATCAGCGGCGCGACCGGGGACGAACTGCAGGCGCTGGAAGACAAAGCACGAGAACTTGGCGCATCTACCATGTACAGTGCAACGCAGGCGGCCGAGGGTTTGGAGAACTATGCCCGCGCTGGTTTTAGCGTATCTGAAAGTTTGGATGCACTTGAACCATCAGTTAATCTGGCGATTGCAACCGGTTCGGAACTGGCGGCAGTCACTGACATCATGGCAGGTGCTATTCGCGGGTTCGGCATGGAGGCAAAAGATGCGGCAAAAGTAGCAGACTTGTTGGCATCCACAGCATCAAGCACCAATACAAATATTGAAGACTTGGGTGAAGCGTTTAGTTACGTTGCACCCGTCGCGGCAGCCGCAGGCTACACGATGGAAGATGTAGCCGAAGCATTGGGATTGATGGCTCAAGCCAATATTGATGCGAGTTCTGCAGGCACGGCACTTCGAACTGCATTAACGAATTTAGCCAGCCCAACTGCAACAGCAAAGAAAAAGTTATCTGAACTTGGCGTCGAGATTGCGGACACTGAAGGCAACATGTTGCCGCTGGATGATGTGATTGGTCAACTTCGCACATCATTTAAAGGTCTATCTGAACAGGAACAGATTCAAGCGGCGACATCTATATTTGGCAAGCGTGCAATGAGCGGCATGTTGGCGGTGATCAATGCGACTGAAGATGATATTACCAAGCTGGCTGATGCAACAACCAATTATAACGGCACCGTCAAAGAACAGGCCGATATCATGCAGAGCGGGGCCAAAGGCGGCTGGATGCGCCTAAAGTCGGCCGCAGAAGAATTGGCCATTTCCTTTTCCGAGGTGCTCTTGCCTGCGTTTAATAAGCTGGATCGCCAAGGTACAGACCATGGTGGATTGGCTGAATGCCTTATCGCCTGCGCAGAAGGAAACGATGGTTAAGTTCTTGGGCATCGCCGCGGCGCTAGGGCCAGTACTGTTATTACTGGTCGGCAAGGGGATTGTCCATATTCGGAAAATTACAGGGATATGTTCACGGCGGTTATCATCCGGCGTGTCAGCATATTCAGCGGTCTGGTGAGCGCATTCTCGGCCATGGCTATTGCCTATCATTGGCATTATTGCCGCGGTGGCGGCACTGATCGCTGTGTTTGTTTATCTTTTCAAGACCAATGAAGCGTTTCGTACCAAAGTGATGGAGATTTGGGCACAGATACAGGAGATGTTCAGCGCGGCATTTGAGTTTATCAAAGCCCTGCTGACAGCGCTGGGTCAGCTGTTTACGTGGCTATGGCAGAACAATTTTGCAAACGTGCAAGGTATTATTCAGGCAGGCTGGCAGTATATCACCGAAATCTTCTCGTTTGCGATTCAGTTGATTACCGACATCTTCAAGGTATTCACCGCACTTCTGCAGGGCGATTGGCAGGGGGCATTGCAGGCGCTGATTACGCTGGGACAAAACCTATGGAACAGCCTGAAAACCCTGTTTAAGGCGGGCATCAACCTTGTTCTTAACCTCTTTAGTACCAATCTTGAAGAATTGGTGGCCAGAGTGAAAGACCGGATCGATCAAATCAAACAAACCTTTGAAGATTTAAAGGCGAAGATTAAAGCGATCATTGACCGGATCACCGCCATTTGGAAAGGATTTAAACTGCCGACGTTTACACTGAAGATGGCAGTCAAGACCTTCCTTGGCAAAACGATCACCTTCCCGACCGGGTTTAGCATCAACTGGCACGCAGAGGGCGGTATCTTTACACGGCCGACCATACTCGGCGGTCACGGTTTTGGTGATAATCCGGGCGGCAAGGAAGCGATTTTGCCACTGAATCGATTGCCGGGATTGCTGGGATTGGATAACAACCCAAAGAACATCATTCAGATCATACTGGACGGCAAAGTCATTGAAGAGTGGGTGGACGGTGTCTTAGGCAAGCGCGTTTATGGAGGCTATTAGATGTGGCAGTTATATATCGCCGGTGAAGAGCGCCTGAACGAAGCGGTTGGCGCATCCATATCTAATGAGCTTAATCGGCAGAACAGCACCTTTACTGTGGAATGCAATTGGGTGGACACGACCTTGCATTTTGAGGAGTGCAAAATCACGCAGGATGGGGAAGCGATTGCGGCGGGAATTATCACCAGCCAAAGCTTCAAGGAATCGGGTATCAAGCGGACATCGATCACGGCTACCGATTATTACTATGTGTTCCAGCGCCGGATTGTGGTGGAGCGTTTTGAGAATATGCGGGCCAGCGACATTCTAAAGGCGCTGATCAGCAAGTACGCCTATGAATTCAGCACAACGGCCATTGATGATACGCTAACCGAGATAGAGCTTTTTGAATGTGAATATATCCTGCTTAGCGAAGCAATCACGCAACTCATGAGCTATCTTTCAAACTGGTATTACTACATTGATGCCGATAAAGTGTTTCATCTGTTTGAAGGTTATGAAACCGACGGTGTGCGTTTTGAGATGGATGTGTCTGGGAAGTACAACTTCTCAAAAAACACTTTAAGCGTAAATTATGATGCGGACAATGTGGTCAGCCGGGTGTGGGTCATCGGGGCAGAGCAAGCGGCGTTAAACTCAATTACACAGCGGTTCACATGTGACGGGCCTGAATCGCTATTTCACATTGGCTTATGAACCGAACTACACTGAAGTGTATTTGGATGACGTATTGCAGGCCTCGCTTTTAGAAGAGAATGATGACGGTGCACAAGCCTTTCTAATCAACAAGGATAACCGGGTGGTGTTTATCCCAACATATGTGGAGACACCGTATACCGGCACCTTAAAAGTGGTCTATCGGCCGACTGTGCAGGTGATCGAGTACTTTGAAGACAGCAATGGAGACAGCCCGTATCTGCTGGAAAAGGTGGTCAAGAACAAAGACATCACCGATAAGATGACCGCACGGGCATACGGCCGAGCCGAGATGAAGCGGGTCAAGTCGATCAAAAGGAGTTTAAGCTTCCAGACCAGTGAAAAGGTCGCAATCGGCGAGCGATGTTATACCCATATTCCGGATTACGGTATTGATGGGTTCTATCTCGTTACGCGGGTGCAGATTAAGTGTAAGACGGACGGCAAGGTTGTCTACACCCTGAACATGGAGGAGATCTAATTGGCAGATACACTCAGCACACTTTTGCAGAATCAGAATGATCGGATTACGGCACTGGAGAACGCCACACTGGACAACAACCTGATTTTGCCGCTGATCGAAAAGGTCTATGATGAACTGAGATTAACGGCGCGTATCCGGGTGATTCGCGCGGCATACTTGCGCTGTGGCCAGCCGGAGGCGATTGTGAGTGAGACTTTAAAGAATACGACGGAATATGAAGAAATCGTCTATTAGCCGAAAGGTTACACCTGAATTGGTTTTTAAAACGTTTAGTGCGCCATCCAAGTACTTGGATAAGGCGTTTAGGAGAAGCATATGATAAGTGATGCGATGATTCAGGCGGCCGTTGCCTATTTAAACGCGCAAATGACGTATATGGGCATCGGAAATGGCATGGTACCGGATACCGATGATACGGTGATGAGCGATGAACTGCTCCGAAAAGAAGTGACCTCGTATATCGACGGGAACGTGGTCATCAAAGAGGTCTATTTGGATGAAACGGAACTTAACGGGGAAGATTTGACCGCGATCGGGATATACGGCGCAGGCAATACGGTTTTATACTGCGGCGGCGGGATAGCGCAATCTAAGGAATCGGGCGAGAGCCTGACCATCTCGGTAGAACTGACAGTGGGGAGAGAGTAACGATGGGATACGATAAGCAAACCTGGGTGGATAACGAAACCCTCTTAACCGCCGCGCGGCTGAACCACATGGAAGACGGCATCGAGGAAGCCGGACGCTCCGGGAACATCCTGAACATCCCGGCAGACGGCCTTGTCTTAGGAGACGCGATCGCCTTTAACGGCAGCGGCTTTATCAAGACCGGTCAGGCCAATTATCTGTACGACGGCCGGGACGCCGTCAATCACGGGGTGATGGCCTATACCTCGCTATCGGCAGATATCGGTTACACCCTGTTTGTCCAGCCGGACGGAAGCATGGGCTTTGGCACCACCCCCGTGCCCTGTGCGCTGGTGCTGTCCACCGCTGAAATCTTTGTGGACTTCAACCCGCCGTTTACCAACCCCAAGGTCTACAACGGCGTGATGCAGGGCTTGCTCGCCATGCCGGGCGTCAGCGGGTATGTCCGGATCAAAGTCCACCTGCCCGAAGACGCGGACGGGGTTGAAATCCGGGTGAAGGATTCCGAGTGGACCGCGGGCGATGATATCCATACAGGCTACGGGGTCGCGGATATCACGGACGATACCGGCCTGTACGGAGTCAACCAATGGTATGAAGCGGATATCCATACGGCATCAGGCGGTGCCCTGTCGGATAGTGACCTGGTCTATATCAAGTGCTTCCCGTACGCGGGTACGGTGGCCAATGCCGAAATCGGTGAGAATGAGATCACATCCACCATGGGTATCCTAGAGCTGGAATACCTGCCCGGCAATATCTCGGGCAGTACGATCATGGACAGCGCGGGCACCAATGACGGCACCCTGACCAATGTGATCTTGGGGTCGGGTACCGGTGTGGTCGCGGACAGCTTTGATATGACGGCGGGGGATATTGAGTTAACGTCGGCCATCGATATGTCCGGCAAAACCATTGTGGCCGGTATCAATGTGACCGGCGGTGCGGACCGCGGGTTTTGGGGGTACAAGGGCTCAAGGCATATCTGGGGCTTATACCGGGGCGGTAATATCTATATCGGCGGGGATAACAACGCGGGTTACTTCTCGGCGGCACAGGCGGCCGCGGAGTGGTTCTTCATCGGCGCGCACTACTTATCCGGGCACACGCTGAAAGTATGGATTGACGATGCCGAACCGGACACCAGCGGTGACTGGGGCGGGGCGTCCACCTTAAACGCCATCGGGCATGCGAACCCGTATTCGATATTAGGCGATTCTGCGGTCAAGATGACGGGCAAGATGGACGCGATCCGGATATTTAACGGGGAATTAAAGGATATCGATTTTGAGAACCTGAGAAACGGAGGGAGCTGGTGCTGATGATCGCGATTAAGACTAGGGCTGAAAACTGGACTTCTGAGTTTCTACTCGGACAAATCGGGGCGATGGTGGTATTGGAAGTGGAGACGCTTCCGGCCTATACCCATACCGTCATCGATGACGAACCATTTACCCAGCGTTGTGTGCCGGGCAAATTTGGTGAGTCACTCACCTATACCGCGCTGAATGAAATCCGGGACTTACTCACGGAGCTCGGCGATTACGGACAGGCCGCGGGGAGTGTCAGTGAGCTAAAGCTCAGAAAAGAAATCACGGACATCCAGCTGGCGCTGGTGGAAGGGAGCTAGGGCATGGAAAGAATTTGGGCGGCGCTGATCAGCAAGGGTAAGAAGACCATCGATGATGTACCCGAAGGATTACGGTCTGCGGTACAGGCGATATTAAACGAGGAGTGAACATATATGGATTTAAAGATGCGAAGCCGCGGCAGGGCGGTGAAGGAACTGCAGGAGGACTTAGTGGCACTGGGGTACAAGCTGGCGCCGGACGGGATATTCGGGCTGGATACCCTAAGGGCGGTACGGGACTTTCAGGCAGATCAGGATATGAAGGTGGACGGAGTAGCAGGTCATTTCACGCAGATGGCCATTTTTAATGCGCTGAATGAAGTGCCCAAGCCTGAGCCGCCCCAAAGCGCCCACTTCACCATCGATGACTTTATATCATCGGCCGATGCGGACGCGGTGAAGAATGGGATACCGCAGGAATACTGGCCCAACATCCAAGCGGTCATGGACCGGCTGGAAATTGTACGCATGGCCATTGGGGTTGAAGGTACGGATATCGTCATCCGCTCCGGATACCGATCCCCCAGGTACAACCGGAAAGTCGGCGGGGCCGCGGGCAGTCAGCATCTGTACGGCAAGGCGGTGGACATCTATGTGAAAGATCGGATAGTGAGTTGCAGTGATTTAGCAAACAAACTGTTTTTTGACGACAACTTAAAGCCGATGTTTGGCGGGTACGGCCTCGGCTCGGACACCAATGTCCATCTGGATATTCGGGAGAGAAAAGACCCGAATAAGCCGGTCGTTTGGTGGTACGGCAAGAAAAGCTGGAAGGAATGGAGATAGGCTATGGACACGATGACAAACGCGGCATTCAGTCAAATCGGCGCATATATCGTTATCTTCATGGGTGTGATACTGGTTTTCTTTTTCAACTGGGTGGTGAACCGTATCAAGCTGTTAGTGCTCTGCATGATGGCGGTGATGGACGGCTTAAAGGAACTTGGGGTTAACGGCGAAGTGAAAAAGCGCTTTGATGCGCTGAGAGAGCAGATTGTAAAGGACTAGGATATATGACAGCACAAGAATGGGTACAGGTCTATGAAAAACAGGGCAGAGAAGCGGCGTTTGATATCTTGGCCGCTATCGCCAAGCCGTATGAATGCTATGGGGTACGCATAAGCTTGATGATCGCACAATTCCTGCAGGAGAGCTACAAGGGCGGGGGAAAGTGGTCGGGGCTGTTCTTAAACCAAAACAACATGCACGGCATCAAGAGCGATCAAGGTGCATTACTTTCAACGCAAGAGGAAGTGAACGGTGAACTGTTTGATATGAACAGCACCTTCGCCGTTTATGCCTACATCGAGGACGCGGTTCTTGCCTATATCAAGCTGATGTGCGGATCACGGTACTTCGAAGTCCGGGCGGCCGTTACATGGCATGGCGCGGTCAAGCAGCTGGGATTATCGCCGTATGCGACCGACTCAGGCTACGGCAAGGCCGTGAAGTACTGGATGGAACACTATGAATTGTATCAATACGACACCTTTGAGTTCTACGACCGGCGGGAAGAGGTGTTTAACACCACGCGCTTCCGTGATCGGGGCGGCCGGGTGTTCCGGGTGCAGATGCTGTTGATGGAATTGGGCTATGATATCCAGCCCAACAGCATCTATGACCTTGTCACCTTCGCCATGGTCAAAGACTTCCAAACCAAAACCAAGTTGCTGGTGGATGGGGTATGCGGCATCAACACGTTTTTGATGCTGCAGGAACTGATCACAGCACAGACTACCGAAAACACGGTGGTACAAGAGGAGCCTATCTGTGAAGTGGATATATCCGACCGGATCATTAATCGGCCGGGCATGTTTGCCTTTCTAAAGATAAAGGGAAAAACAGGGAAAGTGAGGAAATAAGGATGACGCAAGAAAAATGGAGAAGCCCGGTGGTCTGGGTGACGCTGGCCACAGCGGTGGTTGGCTTTTTGGTCAACACCTTGGAGGTGAATATCAACTCCGAGTTGGTGCTGGCCATGGTGAACGCCGCGGTGACCCTGCTGGTCGGTTTTGGTATTTTGAACAACCCGACAAACAAGACGGGGTTTTAAAATTTAAGGCGAACAGAATATCAACAATGAGGCTCTCGCATTTGCGAGGGCTTTTTTTAGTGCTAAAATATATTTCCAAGGAGGCGAAAGGTTATGAAACTGGTATACAAAGAGTTGAGCATCTATGAGGTGCTGTGGTTATTTGAAATGGGGGAACCCATGACCATGAGTGAGCTGATCGCCAAAGGGGCAAAAGAAATGAGGGTGATTGACGCCAAGTGCAAGGGGTGGATTGAGCGGTGCGGAAATGGAGAAGGGATGGATGAGACGTTTCAGTTGACGAGGATTGGGTATCGGGCGCGTAGTTATTAAGAATATGAAAAATAGAGCCATGCTGAAACAGCTGGCTCATATTTTCTTATACATATTTTGTACATAATAGGATTATGGTAATGTCGGACCTTTTGTCCAATGAGCGTAGAAAGTCCTATCAGTAGAAATTTGTGTTGATTTAGAGATCTTCGCGCCAAAGAATTTATCGGTATACCAACCACTGAAAGTATAACCTTTGCGTGTTGGCTTTGGCAATGTTCCCACTTTAGCATTGTTCTTTACAGTTTTTGTTCTAGGCGAAACAGAACCGCCATTTGCGTCAAAAGTAACAGTTCTATTAATTGTCCATTGCGCGTAATAAGTAGTATCGGCGGTGATTTTGGTAGAAGTAGAGATTTTTGTACCGCCAGTTTTCGCTGTGTACCAACCATTAAAAGAGTAGCCTGCACGATTGATTGAAGGTAACTCGCCGATGGCTGTGTTATTCTTCACGATTTTTGGCATAAGGCAAACGGACTTTCCATTGCCATCAAAACTAACCGTTCTGTTAACAGCCCATTGGGCGTAAAAAGTTTTATCCGCAGTTATTCTTGTTGAAGTAGAGATTTTTGCGCCGCCAGTTTTCGCTGTGTACCAACCATTGAAAGAGTAGCCATTGCGTGAAGGCGAAGGTAGTTTACCGATGGTAAAATACTTATCAATTTTTTTTGTTGTAGGAGAAACTTCCCCTCCATTGGCATTAAAATTTACATGGCATGTTTTAGTAACGGTCTGATACGCATAAACTGTACTCCATGATAGAGAAGAATCATAATTATGAATTTGAGACATGGTTACGTTTTTCCCGGCAGCAGGATCATTAAAACGGATGTCATTATCTTTATATTCAATAGCCACAATCATATGTTTTGAGCCATCTGCACGCTTGAATCTTATCAAAAGCCCTTGTGGATAATTGCCGGAGGTTAGTAGTTCCTTTATTTTTGCTTTCTGGGTACCTTCTTTGAAAGTGGTCTGATCACTTATATTAACATCGAAATGATTTGCAAGTGTGCCCCAACTTGCGTTTGCATTTTTTCCATTAATAATATAAATGTCGAGAGGGAGTTTCTTATAACCCATGTCAGTAATGACCATTGCGAAACTAGTAAGGAAACACATATTATCCAAAGTTTTCCCATTGCAAACAATGCCATGTTGACTATAATAAGTATGGCTAGCTGCATATGCATCAACGGGGACAATGGAAAAAATCAGGCATATAATAAGCATTACGATTACTGCCTTGCGTCTGTTGGCTTGCTTCATTTTGTTTACCTCCTACATAATATATTTAAGTGATTATAGAGCATTTCACAAAGGAAGTAAATAGAAGAAACAGTCAAAATATGCTGTATTAGTTGAAGAAATAACTCAAGATAGATATTGATATTTATATGAAAATAGTACAAAATGAAAGTTATGTGATTGCTTTTTAATTAGTCAATTTTTTAAATCTATTTCTTTAGTGTAGAATTCGAAGTTTTTTGAGAGAAACTATATTTACAAGGTTATAAAAGCTTGATTTTAACACATTTTTAACACACAAGTTTTCGATAGAAACCTTATATAAACATACGAAACTATGCAAAAAGCCCTGTTTTAGGGCTTTTTTTGATGTTTCAGAACGAATAAATACGTTTTAAAGGAATCCCTCTCTCTCCGCCAAAACAAAGGCACTCACACAATGGGGGTGTCTTTTGTTTTGATTGAGAAAGGATTTGAACCCTAAGAGGGCGCGAAACGTTAAGAAAACGCCACTGTGTTGGCGTTTTTAGTTGAGCGGGCGAGGAGGTACGACCGAAGCCGGCGGGCGCAAGAAGCGCCTGCATCCCTCTCTCTCCGCCAAGCATACAAAAAGCCCTTAATGCAAGGGCTTTTTTCGCTAAATAAGCGTAGTCAACCATATTTGATTGATATTATTTTTTCGCCACGCCGCTTTTTCTTGCCGCCTCCGCCACAGCTTTGGCCACATTGCGGTTTATTATATTGGTAATTGGTTCATCCCCATAGGGCCGACGCGTTCATCAAAGCTTTGGCAGGCAGGCGATGACATATTCGGGTGACAGATCATCATCGCTGACAAGATCGGCCAGTGCATAGGCGGCCGCGATTTTCATATCGTCATTGATGTCGCTGGCGCGCACATCCAAAGCCCCGCGAAAGATACCCGGGAAGGCGAGCACATTGTTAATTTGGTTGGCAAAATCGCTTCTGCCCGTGCCCACCACTTTGGCGCCGGCTTCAATCGCTAAATCTGGCATAATTTCAGGGGTCGGGTTGCTCATCGCAAAGATAATGGGGTCAGGGTTCATTCTCTTTACCATTTCGGGCGTAACGATGCCCGGCGCCGAAACGCCGATAAACACATCCGCGCTTTTCAGCACATCGGCCAAACTCCCTTTCTTGAAACTGCGGTTGGAAACTTCGGCTAAATGCTTCTTGAATGGATTCATCCCTTCGGTGCGCCCCTCATAGATGGCACCCTTGCTGTCGCACAGCACCACATTTTTAAGGCCCATCTTCATCAGAAGATTGGTGCACGCGACGCCCGCGGCACCCGCACCCGAAACCACCACTTCCAGATCGGAAAGCTGCCGTCCGGTCAGGCGCATGGCATTAATCATCGCGGCGGCGGTGACCACGGCGGTGCCGTGCTGATCGTCGTGAAAGATGGGGATATCACAGCGTTCTTTCAGTTTTTGTTCAATCTCGAAACAACGGGGCGCGGCGATGTCCTCAAGGTTAACTCCGCCGAAACTGCCCGAGATTTGATAGACCGTTTCAACGATGGTATCGACGTCCTTGGATTGAACGCAGAGCGGAAACGCATCCACGTCGCCAAACGCCTTAAAAAGCACGCATTTGCCCTCCATCACCGGCATGCCTGCTTCGGGTCCGATGTCGCCAAGGCCCAAAACTGCGGTGCCGTCTGTGATGACCAGAACCGTATTCCAGCGCCGGGTCAGCTCATAGGAAAGGTCAATATCTTTTTGAATTGCGAGGCAAGGCTCGGCCACACCGGGGGTATAAGCCAAACTCAAAGCGTCTTTTGTATCCGCTTTGACGGTGGCAATCACTTCAATCTTGCCCTTCCATTCGTAGTGCTTTTTTAAACTCTCTTTTCGGTAATCCATTAAACGCTCCTTATATATAAAATCATTGATTGTCAAAAAACTCACAACTATAGTTATATCGGGTTTTTGCGCTTTTTTCCAGCTTTTTTTGTCTTTATGCGTAAGATGAAGCAAAAGTTCGTAAACAATTATGGTGCAGCGTGTAAACGAAAGCTCAGGATGCTTGACGCGGGCGAAGGGGTCTAATATACTGAAAAGAACGAGAAAAGAAACGGAGCAATGAATGAAAAAAACGACACTCTTAATTATATTGATTGTTTTGCTGGGGCTGCTTTCAGCCTGCAGTTTGTTGCCTGATGCGTGGACTGCGACACCCACACCCACACCCGAGCCGACAGCCACGCCGACGCCGGCACCTACGCCTTCGCCGACGCCGGTACCCACACCTTCGCCTACGCCCGATCCCGGACCATACGGTGACGGTGCTTATGTGACCGAGCGTTATGATATCGGGTTCCCAGACGAACTCACGACGAATTTTATCTTTAACCATTCCAATCAGGAGCGGTTTTTGGATTATGTTGTGGTGATGGCGGATGGATTTATATACCCTGAAATGGACGCGAGCGCTGAGCCGATGGCTGAAGCCGATTATTCGGAGCGTTATTTGGCGTCGGCAAAGCTCGTGAAGGGAGAAGCCGAAACCGGAACATGGTACCGTATTCATTGGACGAAAACCGTGGATGATGAGGAAGTGATGTTTACCGGATACATCAACGACGAGATTGCGGATTATCGTGAGTTCCAGATTGAAGCGGCTTATGCGGATGTATTGTTTTTGGCGGGTAAGATCGATGAAGGCGAATACTCTTATGTGGTCAACCGCAGCAATGAGGTGAGCAAATCCAGCGATATTGATATACCGTATGATGGACAGGTGAATGAATTTGGCAAGCCTGTGGATGATTACGGTACTTTGCAGGATCAGGCGGCACCTGTGTTCGAGAACGAAGATATGACGGGCGCGTATCGCTATGCACCGGATGGTTCTTTAGCGGATGTTTTGTCCGTGGGTGAAACCATGTGTAAGATATATCTCCCCGAGTTTGACGGAACCTATTACATCCCGCGCGAGTATTTGCGCCGGAGCTATGCCAAGGATAATATCGCCATCGAAAAGCTTTCGGAAGTGGCGGTGGTGGATCGCAAAAACCAGAACATCATGTATTTTGAGCTGAGCCGCGAGACGGACGAATGGGAGCTGCTTTCCATGAGTTATGTCTCCACAGGCACTTCCAGCGAGTATGCCGACCCGACACCGCTCGGGTATTTTGCCGTCCAAAAAACACGGAGCACACAGCCCTATCCTTCTGATACCACGGGTGTTGAAGCGGGCTATATGCCCTATGCGATTCGCTTTTCCGGCGGTGCTTATATGCATGGTGTGCCGGTGAATTACACTGTGGATGCGAACGGTAACCTCGTGAAACCCGGCCCGCGCGAAAGCCATATCAGTTTGGGCGTTCAACCCGAGAGCCATATGTGCGTCAGAAACTATACGACACATGGAAAATTCCTTTTCGGCCGCATCTCGGTTGGTAAAGCGGCTGTAATTGTGATAGAATAATATGGATGATATGACTTAATTTTTAAGGAGAACATAATGAAACAATCACATCCGACAAGAAAAACATTTGGTGAAATCTTTACGCTGACGTTTAGGATATACTTTAAAAACTTTTGGAAAAATTTAGGTACGGGTACACTGATCGCCGCGGTCTGTCTGCTTTTCTTCGTACCATATTATGTGAGTTATCTTTCTTCGATTAATTTCTCGGGATACCCCTTTATGAATAGTTCCATGCCGCTGAGTGCAGGCACATGGATTTCTTACTTTTTGGCATTGGCGCTGATGACGGTGTTTGGGCACAGCTTGATAACGGGATATTTTGCGCCTAAAACGATTGATTTTTTAGAACAAAAGATGCGGGAAAAAGGCGAACGTTTAAATCTGGCGTTCCAAGTATTCGGCCGAATCAGCAGTGCCCAGACGGTATTTTTTTTGATATATATGCTGCTGCTTGCGCCGTTGGGTTACCTGATAGTCTTGCAGGCGGGGAAACTGGATACCTTGAACGTGCTTTACGGTGGTTTTAAGGCATTTATTAGCTACTTTCTTCTTGTAGCGGGGGTTGGTGTTCTCGCAGCACTCATTAATATGCTTTGTGTATTTACCGCGCAAACTGCTTTATTTGAACAAAAGCGATGGTTTGGCGCATTCGGAAAAGCGGTTAAGACCATGGTTTCGGGTAACTTTTGGATAACGGTGGGTTATTTTATCGTATTTGGTTTGGTTATTTCGATCGGTTCGTACTTCATTAGTATATTTATTGGGTTAATTATGTTCTTGTTTGGAATGACCATTTTTGGGTTTGGTATGGGTCTTGAAAGCTTTATGACGGCGCCCAGCGGTCCGATGATTGCCGTCGCGATTATATTGGGCCTGATTGTGTTTGCTTTGATTGCTGCGCTTGCCGGGGCAGCCATGGGTTTAAAATCGGTTTTCACAACGCTGGTGTACTTCAATGCCAGAACCAGGAGTGAGAACATCCCTTATCCCGGGCAAACCGATGAAAAAACAGCAGCTTTAGCTGCGGCAGATGAAAACGAAAAGAAATAGTCTTGAGTGAAGATTAAAACAGCCGCTTTTAGCGGCTGTTTTTGTATATTCATTATTCTTCAATAAAAGCAACAGCCACAGCACCTGGTCCGGCATGTGTGCCCACCACCGGACCGATGTCTGTCTCGATGATTTCGGTCGGTGCGTAATGCTTTTCAATCCATTCACGGAAGATAGCCAGATTCTCTCGGGCGTTGGTATGGCCAAGCACAAGGCGCTTGCCATCCAGCGTTTGATCGGAATGGCTGATGAGGTGAGCCACCTCGGCAAACGCTTTTTTCAAGCCCCTTGCCTTGGAGGCCGAATCGACCAATCCGTCAGAAATGGTCAAAATCGGTTTGACGTTTAAAACTTCGCCTACAGCCGCTGCCGATGCTTTAATACGGCCGCCTTTTTTGAGGTACTTTAGGGTATCAATGATAAAGTAAAGCCTCGCGTGACGCTTCATGGATTCCAAAATGGATACGATTTTGGTACGGGTCTTGCCCTGATTGACAAGATCGATGGCTGTCAGCACCACGTGCATGGCGGCGATTGCGACTGTTTCGGTGTCGATCAGCGAGATTTTGTCGCTCTCCAAATTATTTTGGGCGATAAAGGCCGATTGGTATGTACCGGAAAGCTTTGATCCGATAAAGATACCGATAATCTCATCGCCTTCATCCAAAATCTTTTTAAAGATCGCCGTGAATTCTTCCGGGTTCACCTGCGCTGTCGAAGGCAGTTCTTCCACTGTCGCCAGCTTTTCATAGAACTCTTCTTTTGTAATATCCACACCTTCCACGTATTCTTTTTCGCCGAAGATGACCTTAAGCGGGACGACTGTGATGTTATTCTTTTTTGCGATTGACTCGGGCAGGTCACACGTGGTATCCGTAACAATCCGTATAGCCATGCGTTATTTCCTTTCTGCCGTTTAGGCAAGGCGGCTTAGGCCTTTCATATAAAATATTAATTATTTCAATCAGTGAAAAAATCCACTATATTGTTAGCTATTCTAACAAGTTTCTAAAAAAAAAGCAAGCCTCCTAGGCCTGCTTGTTGTACCGCCTGTTTAGTCGATGACATTTTCGGTGAAGGCCAGCCCTTTTTCGGACAAAAGCAGAGAGACTTCCAGCCATGTTTTCTGCTTGGCGGTGCCTTGATAGTCGGAAAGCGTCACGTCCATCAAATCGGCGTCATCCAGCTTGGCGCTGAGATCATTTAAGGTGATGCTTTCACCCATATAGTAGATATCGTATTCGGAAATGATAATTTCATCGCTGCTTTTTGCTGCAGATTTTAGGTTGTCTTCCGTATGGTTTGAAATGCTGTAGGTTTGCTGTTCCAAAAGGCTGTCGCGAAAATCATTCAGTCCTGGGAAGATATCTCCAAACAGGGCGGCCAAAAACAGAACAACCGCCAAAAGAACGGTCACAAAAAAGTTTCTGATCGGATGCCGTTTTTTTCTGCTCTTCTTGGATTCAAATTCATTCATCATCAGTACGCTCCTTTATAAAAAGTTCGGCGCTGTAGTAATTTTTTGCACCGTATTTTTCAGTCAGCTCATTGATCGCCTGCCAGGTCAACGACCAGGCATAGTGGTAGACTTCGGGGTTATCGGTGGAGAGGGTGACAAAGACCATCGAAGATCCACCCGGCCGCGCGTCGATGACGCCCGAAATCGCATCCTTCACCGACTGTTTTTTTTCGGCTTTGCTGTCCGCGGTGGTGATATCTGAGATGCGGATATTTACGGGTGTTTTTTCACCATTGATGACGATACGGTTGTCTTCGCCGCTTAAAACCACTTCGATGAAGTAGAATTCACGGGATAACAATTCATACATCACCATGCTTTTGGCCGTGACATCGGCATCGGTATATGACGAAAGATAGGTGCTGACGCTCTGCGTTGTCTGTTGGGACAAAAGGGTTTCAAGTTCGTCATTATTCAGCGAGAAATAGCGGGCAATGCCTTCCGCAGTGATATCCAGTGTAGCGGCCTGCGCATCCAGCGCCGCCTCGAGATGTGAAACTTTCAACGATAGTGCTTCGTTTTCAGCTTCCAATACATCGATGGCCGCGGCGTTATCCGCTTCGCTTGAAGCCAGCCGGTTTTCGGTGTCGGCCAGTTTAGTATGGGTGGAAGCCAGAATAAACATAAACCCGAACACCAGAAGTAAAATGACATCAAGAAGGGGCGTTAAGTCGATATGCGCGCGTTTTCTCATTTGCTTTCGCCTTTAATCGCGGTTTTGACCAGCATGGAAAAGTTCTCCCGGTTGGCATCGGTACGCGCCGCAATGGGCGCTTCCAGTGCTTTGCATAGGGTGGCACCCACCAACCCCCAGAAGGTGGAAGTTAAGGCGGCCATAAAGTTTAAGCCGACAGTCTCGGTAGTGAAACTGTCAATCCGCATCAGCGCAATCACCGTGCCGAGGATGCCGAGCAGCGGCAGAATGCTCGTGATGGAAATAAAAGAATAATAGAGGCGATCTTCTTTTTCACGCATATGACGCAGTTTGTGCAGGTTAAACGCTTCGGGTTTGTCAGAAGCTACGGTTTTCAGTGCCTCGGCTACCGGCAGATACACCACTTTTTTAAGGTGACTATCCAGCTGACTTGAGACCATCCGAAGCCGTACTGCAACGAAACCGATATTGATGGCAATCAGCGCCACCACCAGAATATCATACCCCTTTAAACCTTGTGCTATCGCCGAAAAGAAATTCATGCTTGCAGTCCCTTTCTGGTTCTTTTATCTATTATAGCATCCGATGCGCGAAATATAAATGAAAACACGTTTTGCTTTGTTTTAGCGCAGAGAATCGAAAAAAGTGACCAAAATGTTAAGCTTGGCGAGTCTGCGCTTGTCAAGGATAAAGATTAAATATATAATCAATCACGAGCAAAAAGGTGTTTAAAAAAGAAGAGTTATGGCAAATAAGAATAAAAAACCAATATATTATAAACCGAGTAAAAAGCCGGTTAAAAAGCGGTATTTCCTTTTGCTGCTGGTCATCCCCGTGGTCCTCGCAGGGTTTTGGCTGATCGTGCACGCCCGGGCGCGCTTGGAGGTGATTACCGAATCACCGACAGCGGATGCCGAGATGGCAGTACCGCCGACGCCGCAGGTATTGTCCGACAACGAAGGATATGCTGAGGAGGCGTTTGTTACCAAACCGACCGCATTTTCCTATTCTGATCCCAAAAATTTTGGGTTCAAGTCTTTTCTGATGTTTGCGGGAGAGGACGTGGAAGCATTTGATCGGGATACGGTTTTGCGCTACCCGAGATCGGAGGAGTATACCAGCCTCGCCGGCATCACCACCTATCGGGGAACCAATTATCGCGATTCCGCGACATTTGGCAGTGCGAGAATCAACGAGAAAATCATGAGTATTCTGTGGACGCACGACCTGCCCGATTTTCCACTGACCGGCCAGCAGGACGGGACAGCCCAGCCGCTGATTGTTCAATGGCCGGCGGATGTGATGGAGACCATGACATTTAAAACGGCCAAAAAGAACAAGATTCAACTGACCGAAGTGATTTTTGCCGATAAGTCCGGCGATATATATTTTGTCGATTTGGACGATGGAGAATACACTCGCACACCCATGCCGACCATCGCCTATACCGAAGGTACGCCCACGCTGGATCCGCGCGGAATTCCGCTGTTGTTCGTGGGCCAGTCGATTCAGGAGGACGGGGATACCGAAAAGTCACATTACCAGTACCTGTATGTCTATGATCTGATCCAAAACAAGCGTGTTTATCGATTTGGCTCGTCTTCGATTGAGCCTTTTTCCAACAACACATGGCAGGGGTTCACCGGCTCTCCTTTGGTCTATGACGATCGTGTGGCGATACTGGGTGAGTCCGGTATCCTATACACCTACCGTATCGGGGCGGATTTTGATATGGCGGCGGGTGAGGTTTATATTGATGAAGAACCTGAATTAGGGAAATATAAATACGAGAACGAATCGACGGGCTATTATGTGACCGATGATGAAACGACCGAAACGGAAGCCGACAGAATCAAAAGCGGTTCAATCGGTTCTCTGACCGGATATAAGGACTATGTGTTTTTTACAGACCGCTCGGGTTTTCTGCAGTGCGTTGATATCAATCATCTTTCTTTGGTTTATGCGGTCAATTTGGCGGGCGACGGAGACGCCACTTTGAACATTGAGGACGATGGCGAAGACAGCGACGATTTTTATCTTTACTCGGGAACACGGCTGAGTTTTGAAACTGATGCGGATACGATTGCGGAAGCACAAACCGTGTATTTTAGGAAAATTGAGGGACTAACCGGGAAAGTGCTCTGGGAAAAGCCTTATGACGTGTATGCCAATGAGGACTACCGTGCCGGCATGGCGGAGACTGCGCTGATCGGTAAAAACAGCCTTTCTAAGTATATCTATTATGCGGTGATGGGGCAGCAGAGCACCGGATATACGACGGTGGTTTGCGCTAACAAGCGCAACGGGGAAACGGTTTGGGAATATCCGATTTATGCGGGGGCGAAATCGGTTCCGGTTGCCATGTATGATAAAACGGGCAAAGGCTATGTCATCATGTGTGATCTTGCCGGTCATGTGCATTTTCTGGACGGAGAAACAGGCGAAATCATCAACCGCTTGATATTGGAATCGGGCATTGACGGTTGCCCTGCGGTATTTAACAATAAAATTGTGGTACATTTGAATAATGATACGCTGGTATGCGTAAAAGTAGAATAGAGGGAAAAATGGAAAAAGAAAAATACAGCAATGAAACACAGGACATCATTTTTGGGCGAAACAGTGTAAAAGAAGCGATTAAGTCGAGACGTCCGATCAATAAGGTTTTTGTCGCCAAAGGCAGTCATGACGGCAGTTTAGCCGAAATTGTGCGGCTGGCGAAGGACAATCGATTGGTGATCATTGAAGTTGCCAAGAGTAAATTGGACGAGATGTGCCTGCCTTTTGGTCACAGCGGACAGACCGGGAACCATCAGGGCATCGCTGCCGCATTGTCGCCGCATGAGTATGTTGAGGTATCGGATATTTTGGATGCGGCCAAAGCCAAAAGTGAGTCTCCGTTTGTGATTGTACTGGATGGGGTGACAGATACTAATAATTTTGGGTCTATCATCCGCTCTGCCGAAGCGATGGGGGTACACGGCATTGTCATCGGCAAGCGGCGTTCAGCGCCGGTGAATGCGGCGGTGGATAAGGCTTCCTCGGGAGCGCTGAGCCACATGAAGATTGCCAGAGTGCCCAATATCACAGCGGCGATTAAAGAGCTGAAAGATGCGGGTGTTTGGGTGCTGGGCGCGGTACAGGGCGAAACTACATTGCGCCAAACCAATATGAAAGGTCCGCTGGCCATCGTTATCGGATCGGAAGAAGACGGCATCTCACGGCTGGTACGCGAGACATGCGACTATTTGGCTGCGATCCCGATGAAAGGTAAAACCGAATCGCTGAACGCGGCCGTGGCCGCGGCGATTGCCATCTATGAAAAATGTGAGCAGGATCGCGCATGAACCGAAGTCACACACTTCTGATCGTGGATGGATATAATATTCTAAACAGCTGGCAGTTGACGCGCGGTCGTATTAATCTGGAAGCAGCGCGGGAGGACCTGACCGAGATACTGTCTGATTTTGGCGGATACCGTGGGATGGATATCGTTTTGGTGTATGATGCACACCAAACGGATTCGGCAGGGATGGAGGAGATGTTAGGTAACTTGACAGTCATCTATACCCAGCCAGGTGAAACAGCGGACAGCCGCATCGAGCGGATGATACAATCGGTGGTGAAAAAATACCGGCAGGTGACGGTGGCGACCGCCGACTATGCGCTGCAAATGTTTGTACTGGGCGCGGGGGCGCTCCGTATGACCCCGCAGGAGCTGAAGATGCTGGTGGAGCAGGAACGGGGACGGATGATTGAGTAAAACACCTTGGGCATATCAATGTGTGTGCGAAAACGGATGCGTTGTTGTACAGGATATCGGCATAGACCTTCACAATACGCTTGAATCGGGGCAGGTTTTCCGGTGGCGGGCGGGGGATGAAGGTTTTTTTGGTGTGGTGGCAGGACGAAGGATAAAAGCTGAAACGAGGGAAACGGATTTAATCCTTTCGGGTGTGGATGCGGACTTTTTTGAGTCCGTTCTTGCGCACTATTTTGACCTTGAAACTGATTACCGAAAAGTGCTGGCAGGTTTTAAAGAGGATGCAATCCTGGACGCCAGTATGGCGTTTGCGCCGGGCATCCGCATGCTGAATCAGGAACCATTTGAGACGCTGATTTCATTTATCATCAGTGCAAATAACAATGTTAAGCGCATTATGTCCATCGTCCAGCGATTAAGCGAACGGTACGGTGAGGCATTTATCAGCGGCGGGGAAACTCACTACGCTTTTCCTACGCCTCGGGCTTTGGCGAACGCGCACGAAGCCGATCTGCGGGCATGCGGTACAGGGTATCGGGCGCAGTATATTATCGGTTCGGCTCGAGCAGTTGCAGAGGGGTTTGATCTGAATGCGCAAAGAGAGCGCCCGTATCTGGAAGCGCGAAAGGCGTTGACGACCTTACCGGGGGTGGGCAACAAGGTGGCCGACTGTATTTTACTATATGCGCTGGGGTTCAAAAACGCGTTTCCGATGGATGTGTGGGTCAAGCGTATTGTCCATGATCTATATGGATTCGGTTCTAAAAAGGATGCGGATGTGCTGAAGTTTGTGGCGGAAAAGTTTGGCGAGAATGCGGGAATTGCACAGCAATACCTGTTCTATTACGCAAAAGCGAACAAAATGCGCTAAAAAAAGCTTTTTCAGCGTAAGGAAAGGTGAAAACAGCGTATAAAAGTTTGTTAATGTTTGACAAAGCCGCTTTAAAAACGCTATAATGACCATATATATAGATAAAGTTCACGGAAAATCATGAAAGGATTTTAAAGTGAAATGAAAAGGTCTTATTTATTTAAGGCCGTGGGGGTTTTAATCATACTGGTGCTCTTCTTTGCGTTGCCGACTGTGGCTTTTGCGGAGGACACCGAGACCGTCGATGATATCGGCGAGTTTCTTGATCGTATTCCGGGATTTGGCGATGGCGATACTTATATTCCGGATATTCCTGCGGACCTGGAACCAGGTACATTTTATATCAATATGTTTGCATACGAGCAGAGTGTGCTCGCAGACGAAAAGTTTGCGCTGATTATTTCTTATGCCTATTCAGGCCAATCCATCAGCGCGGCCAATAGCCCAACGCTCAAACTTACTCTATCAGAAGAAATTAAATACATTGAGTTTTATGATGAGGATCTTTCGCCCATCTCGGCGGAGGTGAGTATTTTGGATACCGACGAACAGTCGGTGATCTTCCATTTGGACGGCCCGATTGCAGCCGGCACCATCGGCAATATCATCGCGGTGGCCAAGCTGGACGGAGAGCTCTTGGACAGCACAGACACACCATATGCCGAGGCTGAAATATCGGCCACAGGAACCGGAATTGCCGAAACGGGACAAGTGTTTGTCGATCCGGTTACCAATCCTTCCGACTGGATGCTGCTGCTCTATAAGGATTACCCATTGACCGATCCGGCACCGGACGGCGAAGTGACCTACGGCGTGACGCTGTACGGCAACTCGGAGGAAAATGGGCTTGACCTTGGAAACGTCGCGATTGAGGTAAGCTACCCACAGTACGCGGAAGTGCTGGATGCGGGCGGGGGGACATTGGACGAGACCAATCATACGATTACCTGGCAGCACGGCAGTTTGCTGATTGAGGAAATGGCTGAACGCTGGTTTACCTTGCGGTATCCGGCCGAGTACTATACCAACGGCGCGGTGATGATCGGCGGAAAACTAAATTCGGCAGACCTTTCGGCCAAAGCTTCGGCAAACGTCAGCGGGATGCAGGGCGTTTTTAATACCACAGCCAAACTATCACATGCATTCGCCGCACCGACGGTGAAATTAGGTGCAGTGCATTCGGGCGAATCGCTGGATGCGGATACCTATTGCGCCGGCGAGCTCGCGACATATACCATCTACGGGATGGAGAACAAAGGCAACGTCAACTTCCAAAAAGCGACAATCATGGTGGATTTGCCGGATGACCTTTTTTTGCAGTATGTGGACACGGGTGAATTTAATATGGACGTCAATGTCAAGATTCAGTATCAGGTGGAAGGCATTGACGGTTGGAAGGACTGGGCAACGGTTTCGGCACTGAAAAGCACCCGACTTAAGGTAACCGATCTTGACTTTATCATCCCGCTGGATAAAATTCGGTGGGTGTTTACCGAGGGCAATGAGACGATTAAACCGGGGTTCTCAGGCAGGGATACCATCAAGTTCTACGCTAATGTCATTGGCAATTACGGCAATGATACCGATGTTTCCGCACTGCTTCAAGCCTGGTCTTTCGAGAATACCGCAGTCAGCGCATACAGCGGTGACGTTCTAAAAATCCGCACCATTCTGCCGGATGATCTGCCCGAATGGCGGCGCGAGATTGTGGAGACGTCGTTTATTCTGCAAGGCAAAGTGGAGTATTATCTCGGCGGAAAATCCTATGTGATCGGTTGGGACGACCGCTGGGGCGAAGTGCGGTACAACTCAAGTTCGGGCAAGACTGAACCCTATGGATTGGACTGCAGCGGATTTGCGGTCTGGGTTTTAATCAATGCAGGATTCAATTCGACCGAAGTGCGAAATAACTTTGGCATTGCGACATACTATCAGTGGCCAAACTGTTCGCCGCTGACTGTGGATGAAATACTGCCCGGCGATATGGTGTTCCGTCAGCCGCCATCCGCAGGCGGCATGAACCACGTGGGCATCGTGGTGGGCAGGGACAAAAGCGGCACCTTGTTGGTGGCGCACTGTGCGGGCTCCTACAACACGGTAGTCGTGACACCATATGACGGGACGTTCTACTACATGAGAAGGCCGTATATTTATAACGACTAATCAGAGGGCTTGAAAAAAAGAACCTCCAAACTTAAAAAAGACAGCGTTTGTGCTTGACGCTGCCTTTTGCTTTTTCGGTTATTATGTGTATTTCACCACAAGCGTGGCGGCATCGATGCAAAACTGCATGTCTTTCTCGCCTAGACTGGCTTTATAGTATTGCTTTTCCGCATTGACTGCCGTGATTTTCTCCAGCATATCCTTTGCGTCCCCTTGGGCAATTTCCTCGGCCGAACGGTATCCTGCGTCATAGAACATCCGCGCCGCCACCGCGCCCACGCCGTTGATGCGCGTGAGATCACAAAGGCAAGTCAACTCCCAGTCCAGCGGCTTTTCGCTCTCAAACACGTCCTTGGCTGTCTTAATGCCCTGATTCTGCAAGCCTACGATCAGTGCGCTGTCCAGCCCCGGGAAGTCGGCGATCTTTACCGGATTGGCGGTAAGGCTCCCCATCTCCCGCCGCAGGATATTGAGGTATTCGGTCGGAACGCCGGTTTTTTCGGCAAACACTGCCAGCTTGTCCGGCTGGGCAAGCTTTTTTTTAAGTGTGTCCAGATCGGTGATGCCTTGGGCTTCAATCGCGGCAAATCGCGTATCGATCTCCTCCCATAGAATCTGACGGCTGGGGAGAAGATTTTGGGTTTTTAGCAATGCTTTGTATTCACTGAGTGATATTTTGGCTACGGGGATGCTGTAGGACATAGGGGGGCTCCTTAAAAAAGGCATATAAATTATTATACAGTATATTACAAATCGTATCAATGATTGCACATGACTATAAGTGTATGAGTATTTACAATGAAGGTTTATATGATATAATAATTTGATTATAAATCAGTATTATCTTTCGCATTTGCGATGCAGATTGAACTTCAAATTTGGTTTAATTACAGGACAGGGAAAATAATGTATGCTTTTTAACTCATTCCAGTACCTTATTTTTTTGCCCATGGTGGTGGTGGTCTATTATCTGTTGCCGCAAAAGTGGCGGTGGGTGCTGCTTTTGGAGGCCAGCTACTATTTCTATATGGTCTGGAACGCCAAGTATATCATTCTTATCGTCATATCCACTCTGATCGACTACTTTGCCAGCCTGATGATGGAAAAGCAGGACGCGAAAAAAAAGCGCCGGCTGTTTTTGTTGCTCAGTTTGTTTTCCAATCTGGGGCTGTTATTTGTTTTTAAGTATTTCAACTTTTTCAGCGGTGCCTATAATCAATTGATGGACATCCTGTTTCATCGCGGGCAGGATGCCTACAGCCTGAATATTCTGCTGCCTATGGGCATCTCTTTTTATACCTTCCAGACACTAAGTTATACCATCGACGTTTATCGGGGCGTACGTCCGGCCGAAAAGCACTTGGGCTATTTTGCGCTGTACGTCAGCTTTTTCCCGCAGCTGGTGGCGGGGCCCATCGAGCGCAGTGAGCGCTTACTGCCGCAGTTTAAGGTCAAGCATACCCTCACCTATGAGGAATTTTTGCAGGCCATGATGCGTATCGTGTGGGGCTTCTTTAAAAAAGTGGTCATCGCCGACCGTGTCGCCGTTTTGGTCAATACGGTCTATAATGATGTGTATAGCTATGATGGCATCTATCTGTATGCGGCAACGCTCGGGTTCGCTGTGCAGATCTACTGCGATTTCTCGGCCTATTCGGATATCGCTATCGGTTCGGCCAGACTGCTCGGCATCGAGCTGATGGAAAACTTTAAGATGCCGTATTTCTCCCGTTCGGTGGGCGAGTTTTGGAGCCGCTGGCACATCTCACTTTCCACATGGTTTCGGGACTATCTGTATATTCCGCTGGGCGGAAATCGAAACAACCGAGTTTGGATGACGTACCGCAATCTTTTGATTGTCTTTGTGGTCAGCGGGCTTTGGCACGGCGCCAACTGGACGTTTATCCTATGGGGACTGATGCACGGGCTTGCGTTGGCGGCGGAAAAACTGCTCGAGCGCGGACGGGAAACTCACCCCCAAAGCAAATGGAGCCGGATAAAAATCCCGTCATTTATCCATCAGCTTTTGACCTTTGTGTTTGTCTCGCTTTCCTGGGTGCTGTTTCGGGCGAACAGCCTGAAGGATGCGGTCTATATCTATGGGCACTTAAAGCTGAACAACGTACGGCAGATGCTGGTGCCCGGGCACCTTGGCGTGGGGCTTGACAAGAAGGAAATCATTCTGCTGGCGGGCTGCGTGCTTGGCTTGTTTGCCTATGAAGCCTATCGATTTTTTGGGAGAAAGGAGCGAAAGATTGAAAATGATACATTGCAGGGGATTGCGGTGGTGATTCTGGCCGCTTTTGTTCTGCTGTTCGGATACTATGGGCTGTACGAGCCTTCCGAATTTATATATTTTCAATTTTAGGTGTTTTGTATGAGAATCAAGCATACCGTGAAAATCTTACTGCTCTTTTTGTTGTTTTTTGGGCTGCTTTTCTGGCTGAACCAGATCACAACGCCCGACCGTGTCGGCGATGCGCCCTGGGGCGAGTATTATGCGTTGCCGGATGATACGCTGGATGTATTGTTCGTCGGGTCTTCCAAAGTCAACCACACGTTTAATCCGGTGGTGATCAACAACGCACTGGAGATGGATGCCTACAGCCTGTCCGCGCATGGCATCGGGATGGACGAAAGCTATTATGTGCTAAGGGAAGCGTTTAAGACTCAGTCGCCTAAAATCGTGGCGCTTGAGCTGTATTCGGCTAAACCGGTCGCTGAAAATAGCAACGACCGCGCACCACTGCACCGCGTTTATGATGACATGCGACTTTCGCCGAATAAAGCTGAGGCGATTTTGAGTAAAGTGCCGATAAAAGAGAGCCTGGAGTACTTTATCCCGTTTACCATCAATCATAGCCGTTGGAAGGATTTGAGTTTTCAGGACTTCTTCCTACTTGGCAGAAAAGCGCCTGCGTATACACGGTTTTTTGGGTATTATATCGTGGAATACAATGTCCCGCCAAGTGAGTTTACGATTCCGCCGCAAGATTATATGGATGATACCGCAAAGATTATGCCGGACAGCGGAACCATGCAAACGCTGGAGCGAATCACTGCACTTTGTAAGGAAAACGGTGCACAGTTGGTCTATGTGGTCTCTCCGGGTTACGGCGAGGAAAAGTTCGGCTATGCAGATATGCATCGTCTGGTAAATGGATTGACACCTTATGCCGAAGCCGAAGGTATTATGATATGGGATTACCATCGTCTGCTGCTGGATGGCGAGATGCAATATCAAGACTTCACCGACTCGCATCATACAGACACCCTTGGTGCGGACAAGGTCAGCCGCGCTTTCGCTGAGGATGTCGGCTATACTTTTGACGGTCTTTTGGCGGGATGTACTCAGGATTGGGATATCTCGGAGATGGCTGAGAAGTATACGGGGATTTTTGAGGAGCTGCAAAAAGGGAAAGAGGAATAGCCATAATAAACTGAGCGTCTGTATATACTAAAAGCCACTAGAATCATAGTGGCTTTTTTGGTACACCCGACAAGATTTGAACTTGCGACCTTACGAGTCGGAGTCGGTATCGAAGCCCTTAAAATGGGGATTTTTTGACTAATTGAGGACAGTTTTAGGACTAAAAATGAAAGAACGGATGTTCTAATCAAACTCATACTCGATAATAAAGCCTGAGGATTCATCAATGTTAAGAACCAGATTGAAAAACACTGTCTCTACTATCAAATACTCTTGGGTATAAACTTTGATTTCATCGTAAGACATAGTTGTAAAATCAATTTCATAAACATCTTCAGCTATTTTTCTAGATTGAATCCATTCTTCTGCTTCCTCAAAAGAAAGGTCTCGCGATTCATAATTGATAACCGCAAAATTGAATTCAAAACTATCGACATTTAGAAACACGTTATAAGTACCATTAATTGGCGCAACTTTTATATCGTTAAGTGCTGTTTTTAAACTCAGATACTCTTTGGAGTCTTTTACTTGTTGACTAAATCCGTATTCATAATCCAAAATAAAACTTGTGATTTTAATGCTGTTTTTTACCAATAGATTTTCCAACAACGCTAAGCCGCTTTCAGAGAAATCAATACTTTGTACTGGCAGAACTTTGTGGATTGCTTGCCAAATATAGTTATAAAGGTTGTTAGTAAAAACATCAATAAGGAAACTATTGGTTGAGAATTGTCTATGCTTAATATTTGGAGTCAGGTACATTTTGCTTGATTCATTAAAGAGTAGACTTGGATTGAATGCGCTTCCAGCCTTTTGCGATAGCGTTGCCTTTATTGATTTGTTTATTTTTTCAATTTCAATTTGCGGGTTGTCGTTTTGATATGTTGTAATTAAGGATTTCTTACGCATATTATTAAAAAACAAATACAATGATTTTTGGGTATGGGTTCCTTTATTAATGAATAATGGTTTTAATCTCTCAACATCTTGTTTCGTTTTTGGGCTTAGGTCACTAGTTCGGTTATCAAAACATTGTAGAGCTGATAAACAAATACGTTCGAGAAAATGGTTATCCGGAATTGGACCACTTTGAAAATGCTTCGAAAATTCCGTTACCACATTAGATGAAAACTCAAAAAGGTATGATAAAGCAATAATTATCCTTACATTTCTATTTTCGGGAACTTCGCGTACTTGAACACCACCACCATCAGGGAAAAAGTCAAATAACCAAAAATGATAATGCTCCGAAAATAAGTTTTCTATATAGTACTTAATCACTTCTGTAATATTTTCTTCAATAAGCCTGCTTAGACTAATTCGCACGTTGCTGGGTGTATTAATATTATAACTTAAAAGCGCTCTAAGACTCTCGACATGAGATTCTTTAATCGACTGATCTTCATAAAATGAGTAGATATATAAAGCAAGAAACATCTCGGATATTGTGGCAATAAAGTTATGCTTGGAATACGTTTGATTATTTATCGCTAATGAGTATATGATTTTCTCATAGAAATGTTTTTGCATTTCTATGTCTTGATTCAACAGGACAAAATCTTTAAAAAAGTATAGCAATGATTTTTTATGGATTTCACTTTGGCCATCTTTATATCGAGAAAACTCGCAGAGCGATTCTAACATTTCATCGATTTTATTCCGTTTGAGATTGATATCTATTACATAGTTTTTAAGAATGCATGAGAAATGCTGAAATGTGATGTAAATTTTATAATCTTCATCAATTAAGTCACTATTAATAATGTTTGGCAAATTACTTTGCAAATTGTATTGAGATAAATCTTTTGTGCTCATTGACAAAAAAGAACTGAACACTTCCGAGAGAATAGCTTCTTTCTCCGAAGAACTCTTATTGTTTAACACATCGCGATATGCAGCCACGAACCCAAAACTTTTCATGGTAGATAAGAATATCCGTGTGTTGGCATTGCGCAATTCGATTTTTAATTCGCTATGATTCATTTGAGATACCTTTCTCAATTTCTTCTAAACATTTAAAAGCAGAAGGAAGCGACTCTTTGCTTCGTTTATCAGTCTGATCACAGATATAGCAGGATATTCTCTGAATAAAAAGTGAAATCTGTTGATACTCATCATGTATTAAGCAAAATTCTATTTCGAGTAATATCAACTTCTCTTTTTCCGTGTCCTTTATTATAAAGAGCCACAGTATGTAGCTATTCACGCCAATATATACAATTATACAGAAGAGCACTGCTGTTGAGGCGTTAGGGAAACCAAGAAACAGTAGCCCAACAGAAAGACTCATTGCCATGAAGACATGTTTTATTAAGGACAACATATCAACTGGAGATGAATTAAACTCAATCAAAGATTTAATTTCAAATCCAATGTATTCTCTCGAAATAGAATTAAGTGCAATGGACATTAAAGTAATGCCAAGGACACCAACTGTAATGATTGCTGAAAAGACATAATAAATATAATTTCCATCCACCGCGAATATGTAGAAACAACGAAAATTCGTGAAAAAGGCAATAGAAATATCATATATAAGGAGTAACGGTATGAGTATATAACTGAAAATCTTTATCGATTTAATGAGTTTCACTTTATACCTCCAACCTCATAATCGCCTCTCTCTTCGCATCCATACTCTCATGCACATAAATCTTGGCGGTGACATTGATATCCGAGTGTCGCATCAGCTTTGAGGTGATGTAGATATCCTTTGTTGCCTCATAGACCAGACTGCCAAAGGTGTGCCGGAGCTCGTGGGTCGATAGAATCGGGATATCCGGATTCGCCTTGTGCATATCCGCCATAAACGGGCGGTAGGTGCGGTTAAACCAGGTCGAGGGGCTCTGCAGCTTGTCCTTGGTGTTCGGGAACACATAGCCGCTGATTGATCGCGGCAGGGAAGCGAACAGACGCTTCAACTCATTATCGAATGGGATGTCAGCAATGCTGGCTTTTGTTTTAGGCGGGCCAATCGTGGTGCCGTATTTGGTCTCAGCCACTGACATATTCACCGACAAAAGATTATTAGACAAATCAATATCACTCCAGCGCAAAGCCAGCAGTTCACTTCTTCTGAGGCCTGCTTTCAGCAGTACAATGATAGGCGCGCCATGGCGGTGGCCTTTGGCGAATTCGATCACACGTTCGACTTGCTCTTTTGTATATACTCGTTTCTCTTTGGCTTCAGCTTTAGATTGTATCGACACATTTTTGACCGGGTTTTTCACAATCAAATCATTATCGATGGCGGCTTCAAAGAGCGCGTTCAACGTAATCTTCATTTTGTTGAGCGAAGACTTGGAGTAGTGCGCGTTCTCATTGAAGAAATTACGGATGTCAATCTGTTTGATATCGGCCAGCCGGGCATTTTTGAAGTGTGGCACAATCTGATTGCGCACGGGCGCTAGATACGAGTTCTGATAAGTCAGCTCGCTCACATTGCCATGCTTATAGACTTCCAGCCACTTCTCGGCCCATTCGGCCAACGTGATGGTTTTATCCACTGGGCCAAAGGAGTTATTAATGATATACTCTTGGGCCTTGGCGTTGGCTTCTTTCTTTGTACGGCCATAAAAACCCTTCCGGATGGGTGTGCCGTCCGGATTGTGGCCGACTGTGATTTTGATTTGAATTCTTGGTTTTGACATAATAGTTCCTTAAACGATTTGATATACTAATTTTTTTGTTTTAATATTTAAACCCCATTCAAATTTGTTATTTGAATAATTATAAACGATAATATCGGGGTGGAAGTGCTGTGTTTCTCTTCCTAGCGAAAAAGCAACTGAAGTTGAGATTGTTGCAAATATATGAATTTCATCAGTGCCGTTTTTTTGTAGAGTATTAATTAGTTCTTTGAACTTTTGGGTGATTATTTCAATATCATTATAATAATAGACAGGATATTTGATCTTAAACCTCACTATTGTTGGGTTAGGTATTGTTTTAGCAATATCATCGTCAGATATTGAATATGTTTGCTCCACAGCTATTACAACAATATTGCTACTTGGAACTTCTGAAGATATGTCAACTAATCTTTTACCAGCTTGAACATTGGTTAACTCAAAAAAACCACGTTCCTTATCAGTATATCGTCCATCATTATATTCAAATAATTTTACGTGACGAATATTTTTAAAGGTATAACCATCTAGAAAGGCATAAGGGATATTAGGAAATCCTATGTATATAAAATTGCCGTTAGCCTTAGTTTGTTTAAAGGCTTGTAATATTTCCTTTTCTCTTCTAGATGAATACCTTTCTATAATTTTTCTGGTATTTTCTTTTGAAGTGAATACTATCTTTTTTCCTGCCTTTCTTAATTCGAGCTGGTAGATTGAGATTCCGTTAGAAAAATACTGAGAAAGGGCTTCTTTACAATTGCATTGTTTTACATCACTAGACGAGAAAACAACGGTCTTTGCTTTTATTTGTAAAAGTCTATACAACCACGCTTTTATATCTTTTGTATGCTCGCTGCTGGCTTTTCGTAAAGATAGTACTATTATTAAAACTGCGATAATTGTAATAGTGAATAAAGTTGCTAAAAACGGATGCTCAATAAAAAGGTTGAATACTGAACTGGTTGAATCTATAATTTCGCTATAATCATTTGGCATGATTTACCTCTCCAATCTTAATTATTTCATTAGCATTTATATGGCCAATCCAAAAACCAATACTTTCAGTTCCAAGAATTATAAAAACTAGTATTCTAGAGTCTGTTTTGCAGTTATTTAGGAGTGCCTTCCAGTTATTAATATCTTGATATGAAGGCGTTGGATGGGCAGTAGGGTGAGTGTGCCATTCTCCAAGATACATTTTTGTTTTTCCACTTTTTCGCCACAACCCGTGTAGGGTTTTGTTGTGGTTTATGCTACGAAAGTAAAAAAACCTATCTCTTCTATCACTATCAATTGGGGAGGTACAATCTTCAATTATAATTGCTCCCGTGTTTTTTATTATTGAGCCTATTAGCATGCCGCCTGATTCAGGTTTGTTCTTTTGATTTTGAATATTGCTATAAATGCAACTAAGAACGTTACTTTCTATTTTTATAATTTCTTTACTGGCTTGAAGAGTTATGTCCATCCTTTGCCCCCACACTACAGATTTTGCATGCTGAATTAATGAAGTCTTCGTCAATCATGTTTTTAGAGTTGTAAGCATTTTTGAATCTGTCTGAAAGTTTATGGCCATTTGCTAGTAATTCCTTAGGATTGCCTCGCCATGAATAGAGTGCATTTTTTTGAATTTGTAATGAGGAATTTAAAAAATCGACGGTTATATTTGCAGCCATTGTTGCTGTTTCCATGACGCTAACACTTCCGTAAGGCGTAAAGGCACCTGCACATCCGCCAGTGTTTTTAACAAAGGGTTGTTCACCTTCTATTGCAAACGCTTCTTTATTTTGGATATCATCAAATAGACATTCGAAACAACCTGGATATTCTGGATTAATGTATAATGCATGACCGCCTATTCCATAGGCTTCTATCCATGTTATAATATATGGAACCGATGAGGTTATTAGATATTCGTTTACTATTTTATTCTTGTTTGGTTCTCCAATCGCTGAGATTATTAGGTCGTATTCTTTGAGGTCTAAATCACTCCCTATAATTGAAAAAACATCATTAGAAAAGCATTTTATTTCACAATAGGGATACCGTCTTGTTAACTCTTTTCTAAGTGCTTCTACTTTGTAATCTAAGAAACGGGAATAGTTAAGCCCTAAAAAATGTCTATACGAGTTCTCGGGACGCAATCTTTTATTATCTACGAAAGTTAAATGATTAATACCTGAGCGCGCTAAAAGAAAGGCAATATCACTGCCAAGAGAACCACATCCGATAATAAGCACTTTTGCTTCTGAAATATCTTCTGGCAATCGCTTACATAAATGCACTTTGTCATATCGCTGTATAACAAAAGGAGTTTTTGTAAACTCTGTTTCATATTTATTTGCGATAATCGGATGAGTTTTTTTCAGCAGCTTAGATTTTTTTGATTTCTCATATCTAATTCCAAATATGACTTTTTCGTTGGTCAAGAGCTTTAAGCATATGATATATTTATAATATCGTTTATTCTTTTTAATCTTTAATAAGTCTCTTAGATTTTTATAGCCAATATGGCATAATATTAATTTGGTTATGTTTTTCTGATATGAAAAAAAATTGGAATCTAGAATTGGGCCAACATACTTTTTTTTCAATGGAATAAACACTGTCTCTTCATAATAATGAATGTCTTCCTTGAAAATAATGTTTTGGAGAGCTTTTTTGCTATTCTCATCTAAATCGCAAAAATAGGTGATATCATTATACTTGGCTGAGGCAACTTTTTTCACATAATCAGTGAGCTGGAAAATAGAAAAAAACAAATTACTCGTAATTTCCTTCTCAAAATAAACATTGAATTCTCGGTGATACTCATAAGTGATGTTATCAATATTAAAAATATTATCTATATTTTCCAAAACAAAAAGTAGTGCAAGTTCTGGATCGGAGCTCCAAGATTGACCTTCTGTTTCAATATAACAGATTTGATTTTCAAAAATATGCGGCAATTTACCAACTTCAGTTAAAATTCTAACTTGCGGCAGACTTCTTGGAAAATGAGCATCAAAACAAAATCGGAAATCTAAAGTATCACCTGAATAAGTAGTATATGATACGTCATAACAACTAGGTTCACCATCAACCGCGCGGATATTAAATAAAAGCTTGTTTGATTTTAATAAACTAAAAAAATCAATCATTCGATATCATTACCGCCGAAGATGAAGAATTCGCATGTGATTTTGAAGTTTTAACTCGAACTTCTTGAGGTTCAGGAACCTCAAAGTTTGGTCCGAAATATTGAGACATAATCTTGCAAGCCTTATGAGTATCTGCTTCATTCAGAACACTTTCTAAAGCAGAGGACAATTTAGTTATTGATTCATAGAAATAAGTCATTTGTTTTAGCGTCATCTTCTCATATACATTTTTCCCAGGCTTAACTGGCAATAGCCTTGAAATGGAGTATGTTTCACTTGTGAAATCATATATAAACATGTTTTTTATTCCATTTACTACTTGGATTAATGCGTTTAAGTCATCATATTCGGTTTTATCTTTTATTTGATTATATTTTGTTATTGGTGAAAAACTATAAAGGACGTCTAAAGTCAACCCAATACTTGGCGGTTCAGCGTTTCCTGTTTGAGAGAATTTTATATCTTTCCAAACTTTTAAATATCTAACAATTCGTCTAAATTGAGCTCGATCATCACCACTGAAGTTGTTTAAAATAGTATCTGATAATCCTCTGGGGTCACACTCTAACCAAGTTTTTTCTTCATCAGATGTTGAGGGTTTCCCCCAAGATAAATACAGTGAGTCGTTATATTTTGACTTAAAATAAACTGGAAGATCAACATGGAAGGTTGGTTCTCCGCTTAATGAATACGTTATAGTCAAACAAGGACGTTTAATCTTAGGCGGAACTGTAGTATGATTTTTAATTATTTCAAATATCAATTCTTTAATTTGAATTGGATCGGGAAAATCTTCTTTGTGTAAATCAATAAGTATTCCTACATCAATGTCATAATCTTTATTTGGAGGGTTAATGCCTGTGCCAAGCTTATAGCTACCTTGATTAATATAGGAAATTGAAGAACAAGAAATTTCCATCTCTTTAAACTTCTCTTTAAGGCCTGCTTTAATCTTATTGAAAACAATATCGCGTTTTTGACACAATGTTTGGTTTTCATCGAAAGTACCAAGTTTGATCTTATCATGGAAATTGTTTAAATAATTTTGAATATAAGCCATAATTCCTCCAATAATTTAATTCTATATTTTATAATAAAGGAAGCATAGATGTAGTATAAATTAACAACGCATTAACATCACTTTGAAAGACACAGCCTTTCCCAGCATCCTCACATTAATAATCTCTTTACCCCGGTTACTCAATAGCCTTATAACTGGACGACCAGTAGCCAGGGCAAAAGAAGTTTTTGTTTACCACTCAGTCCCGCAGTTATTAACCCCATACTCAGCTTGAGCGTTCGAGAAGCCTTCAAACTTTAACTGATCAATCAGCCCGCTTTTTGAAAAAGTCATAGAATCCAAATACTCACGTGCTTTTTTTGCTGCCTGTTCGTTCCAATCAGCACCACAGTTCGAAACGCCGTAAGTAGCTTCATCATCTGAAAAGCCTTCATATTTTAGCTGATCAATGAGCCCACTTTCGGAGAAAGACATAGTGGATAAATACTCCATAGCTTTTGTTAACGCCTGCTCGTTCCAGTCAGCTCCACAGTTTTCAACAGCGTATATGGCTTCTTCATTGGTATAGCCTTCATACTCCAATTGCTCAACCAAGCCGTTTTTTGAGAAACTCATAAGTGATAAATAATCATTCGCGGTTGTTAATGCATTTCGCATGCCCAGCGGAATATCTGATGCAGGCTCTGGTGTTGCGACTACCGCGACTTCCTCCAAAACAGTTTCTGATGCATCAGCTTGCGTTGGCTCATCAATAACTGCTTGAACAGGGGAACTCTTCTCGGCTGTATCGGATGTATCTCCGCCACATGAGCCAATAGCCGCCATCAGGACGATGACAACGATTACCCAGAACCACCATTTTTGATAGAATTTCTTTTTATCTTTTTCTTCCATAGATACAACCGTCCTCTCTGAATTCCATTTTTTATCTATATATTACAATTTCACGAAACAACATTCAATAAAATATAGAAAAAAAGTAATTCTTTAAGTGATTATCGAACATCACTCTGAAAAGCCACAGCTTTCCCAAGTATTCTCACATTATTCATCTCTTCACCCTGATAAACCAACGGTTTATACGCCGGATTCTCAGCCACCAAGGTGATGTTGTTTTCGTTGATATAAACACGCTTCAGCGTGGCTTCGTCATCGATGAGCACGGCGGCAATTTCCCCATCGTTCACCGTGGGCTGCTGCCGGATAAACACCAGGTCACCGTCTTGGATGCGGGCGTTTATCATACTGTCGCCTTTTACCTGAAGGCAGAAGTCGGCCTGTATTTCGGCACCGACTTGAACATAGTATTCAAAGTTCTGTTCAGCAAAAGTTGGTGTACCCGCGGCGATAGTGCCGAGCACGGGAATCTTGCGCTTTTCGATTTTATAGATATTATCAGGCGCTTTTGCGAGTCCGATTTCTTTTGTATCTATTCTTCCTATAAGGTAGTCGGTAGATACATCAAACAAATCTGCCAATTGTTTCATAGTTTCTGGATTAGGGGTGGAATCTCCATTTTCCCATTTTGCATATGCTTGCTGAGACACGAACAATTCTTTTGCAACTTGTGCTTGTGATAACCCAAGATCGCCCCTACATTCTTTTAAACGTTCTCTTAACATATATTCCCACCTCTTTCAAGACCATTCTACTACAATATGTTGTAAATGCAAACAAAAAGTGTTGACAACAACCAAAAGTAGTAGTATCATGCACGTATAACAACTAAAGGTTGTCAAGTGTGCTGATAACTACACATAGTAGTTCAGCAACAGGGAGAAAAGTCTTGAGATCATGGCTAAAGAAATACCGAAAGAAAAATAAGCTATCACAGCAAGAGATGGCAAATAAACTTGAAATATCACAGCAGTACTATGCATTCATTGAAAATGGAGAAAGACAAGCTGAACTGCGAGCCAACATGCTGGTCAAGCTGGCGCAACTATTCGGCTGTACCGTGGACGAGCTACTAAAGATGGAAGCGAAAGGGAACGAGCCGGATGATGTGGCTTAGGTGCGGAAAATATTTTTTCAGCTAGGATGAATTCTTTGAAAGTATAAAACTAATTCAAATTCAGGAGGGGAAAAGCTATGTCAAGCTGGATGAAAGAAATATTAGAAATGTTGGTAAGCATTATTGTAAGTATAGCAACATCATTATTGATTTTGAAAATGTTGGGGCTCATTTAAAAACACCAGATATAAAGAGCGTGATAAAAGTTGTAAGTATAGCAACTATTATCGGGACAATAACGCTCTTCATCAGGAAGGCTCTGAACTCTAGCCACATAAATGCTTTGTAATTGCAGCCTTTGTGAGTAATATGGAAGTCTGCGCCACCACCGCGAAACTCGGAAATGTCATCAACATATCCGTGTTCTTCTAAATAGTGAAGTATGTTGCTGGTATTTCCACATGGCATAACTTTTGAATGATAAATGAATTCATTTTTATTAATAGAGCAGTAATTATCTTCGTTTCTCTTATTAATAGAAAAGTTGAGTAATTTTCTAGTCTTTGAATCAAGCATAACGTTCACCTCAGTATTATTACCACAATTATACAGGGGTGAAACTGCAAAAACAATAAAAAAGCTAAACACCTTATAGGGGAGAATATAGTGTATTGTCCTGCGGGTCTTGCGTATAGGGGCGTATGGCCTGCAGGGGGATATACCACAACAAAAACACATTAGGTGCGGAAAGGGAAGGGCATGGGAACACCGCAATCAATCGAACAACTGGATAATAAATTGATGGCGCTGTTGGATGCCGATGATCTTCCGTACTTAAAGATAGAGGATGTGGCCAAGTTCCTCGGCATCGATAAGATGGTACTCCGGCGCATGATGTATGCCGGCACTTGCCCGTTTGGGTTTGGTATGGCGGGGGATAAATACGGTAATGGATTTAGCAAGATATCCAAGCTTGCATTTTATAATTGGATCACAAAACGATATTAAAACGGGAGGTTAAAACATGTTTGATTATCCGGCATTCCTTAGAGAATGGAACGAAAAAGCAAACCTCGAACGATTAACCTATCTGACAATACAGCAGAGAATGACCTTAGAGATGTTGACTGATAAGTTTGGGGAAGAAAGTCTGCATACGGTGATCAGCAATTTGGCTGAATCTAACTTTCTGCAGGGCAAGAACAAACTTTCACACGGCTGGAAAGCGCACATCAATTGGGTGATTCATCCGGTGAACTTCGAGAAGGTGCTGAATGGAGTTTATAACCAAAGTCAAATCACCAACAAGGGTTGTTTCAAACAAATATAAAATCGGGACGGGCGGGTGGTTCCCGTCCCATTAAAGGGGGTAGACATGCTGGTTAATATCATCGGTGACAGGCTGACCATAGGACAGTGCCGCATGCTATATCGTATCGGATTCATTATTCAAATCAATGAAGGAAAGGTAAAGGTATTAAGGGAAGATGAAATACATCATCGGGAAAATCAAAGACGAACTGCTGGCCGATATCGGCAAGATAGCCAACACGGTGAGTGAACTCGGCAAAGCAAAAACTGACGAGGATTTAGCCGAGATCATGAGTTGTGGCAGTTATGGATGTCCATCATATTACGGACTACTGGATACCGGATGTAAGAACCATACTAAAGCCATGTGCAAGCGCTGTTGGCTTCGCGCCTTGAAAGAACTGCACAAGACGGAAAAAGCGTAAACGAAAATTTAGGGGGAGAAAGTAAAGGGAGCACATTGAAAAACGAGAATTTCTGCAAGCTGATCCACGGCGATTGCCTGAAAGTGATGGACGATTTAATTGACAAGGGCATTCAGGTGGACGCGATCATCACCGACCCGCCGTACCTCATCAACTACAAAAGCGGCTTTCGCAAGGATAAGGATCATGACTTTTGCACGCCGATCGCCGGCGACGATGATGAGAATCTCATCAAAGCCTATATCCAAAAGTGCTTTGACCTCATGAAAGACAACACGGCCATGTATATGTTTTGTTCTTCAACCCGGGTGGATATTTTCAAACGGGAACTGGAGAAATACTTCAAGGTTAAGAACATGATCATCTGGAAGAAAAACAACCATACGGTGGGCGATCTGAAAGCCGCTTTCGGCCGATGTTATGAAGTGTTGTTTTTGGCCAACAAGGGCCGCAAGTTTTTTAACGGCCATCGATTGACCGACATTTGGGAGTTTAAAAGAGTATCACCCAAGTACCAGATCCATCAGAACCAAAAGCCGATTGAACTGATTGAACTGGCTATCGAGAAACACACCGATGAGGGAGATCTCATTTTTGACGGGTTTATGGGTAGCGGCACCACCGGGGTGGCCGCCCGGAAGCTAAACCGTAAGTTTATCGGGGTAGAAATTGAAAAGATGTATTTTGATATGGCCATTCACCGGGTACACGAGGAAGCCGACTCGGAGATGCCCGTTATATTGGAAACCGACTAAACATCGGCTTAAAGCAGCAACAGAAACTTAAAAACCAACCGCATCAAAAATCATCCTCCATAAAATAAATTACGGATAGTGGTTTGTTGGTTCCACTTCCCAATTATGAGGAATAACATGACAGATTATTCAAATCGCAGATTACTAAGCGAACTCAACCGTATCGCGGCCGTATCCAAAGCCGAATATGAAGATGCGCAAGCACGCCTTGAGTATTACCGTTCGATACCGGATGACAGCCCGATGCAGAAAGCGTTCAACGTGCTGGCTGGGATGATTGAGAAGCGAGAAAAGCGAAGTTATCTTCCGGATGCGTATTGGGAACTGCTGGCCGAAGCCAAACGCCGCGGGCTGGTCAAGAGAAAGGAAAGCGATGAAACAGACAGATGAATGGGATGCACTCGCGGCATTCGGCAGAACGACAAAGCAAATCAGTCAATCGATGCGTGACTTTGCGATGTTCATCCTCATTGTCACCACCTTCGGGCTGAACCCGCGGTGGAAGCACCTGTGGCGCAACAGTAAAAGATTGCGGATCCGCAAGAAGTATCAAAACCTACTATATAAAGAAGCATGTAACGTTTGCCGGCAAAAATAAACTCCTTTGCGCACACAGGTGCGGCCCGCCGGCGGCCGCGCCATATTTTTTAGCATTAAAGCGATTCGCTTTTCTTCTATATATATAACTGGATAGGATTGGGGCATACTCTAGCCCTAACCGTCCTCGTGATGAGTATTAGATTTACGACCATAACAGGTAAACAAGAGGTTGTTTGAAATGGCGCACAATCAAGATGATATTTTTGATCTATTTGATATTAAAGCATTCGATACCCGGGAAGCCGAGATACAATCCATTAAGGGCAAAGATATCATGCAATATAAGACCAAGACGATTGTCTCAGGCCCCATGCTCGAGAGTGAAATCTATCCGGTATGGCGAATCCCCTTGGGAGGAAGAGGGAAGTCCTGTAATCCGTCACGTGAAGCCCAGCGGAACCTCAACAACAAGAACGCGGTGAAGCGCGTCATCCGACTGATCAACACCAACTTTGATGCCAGGCATATCTGGGCAACGCTGACTTATCATCCAGACCACCTGCCCGAAACGCCCGAGCAAGCCAAACGCGACATGCAGAATTATATTCGCCGGATTAAAAGGCAGATGGAGAAAGCCGGACTGGGTGAATTGAAATATATTTATGTGACTGAATATGCGGAAGCTGGACCCGGAGTACCCAAGAAACGGGTACATCACCATATCGTCATGAACTTGACCGACCGGGATATCGCCGAGAGAATGTGGAACGGCGGCGGCCGTACGCAAGCCCGGCGATTACAGCCGGATGATTACGGCCTTGAAGGTATGGCGCGGTACATCACCAAGGATCCAAAAGGGTTTAAACGATATAGCTGTAGTCGGAACTTGAAACAGCCCATCGTGTATGAATCCATGCACCGATTCACCAAGCGCAAAGCCGAGAAGCTGGCCAGTGATTTGGACGGCGCCAAGGCGATGTTCGAGAAGATGTACCCGAAGTATGTGTTCAAAGACCTTGAAATCCGTTACAGCCAGTTTGTTTCGGGCGTGTATATCTACGCTAAGATGCGGCGATTGAATTAAACAAAGGGGGAAACCATGACACTGGAACGCTTAAAGAACTACCGTCAGCTGGTATTCAGCATTTGCCGAATGGAAGAACAGCTGGCCGAAATCGACACCAAGCTGACCCGTACCACAACGACCTTAACCGGGATGCCCAAGTGCAAAACACCGAAAGATATCACCAATGAGCTCTTAGCCCAGCGGGTGGATTTGCATGACTTAATCAACAAGAAGCTGGTGAGCGCATCAGTTGAAGTGGCACAGATTAGCCAGGCGATACTGGAACTGCCCGAGCCTGCCCGGAGTATTTTTCGCATGCGGTATCTCGACGGACAGCAATGGGCGATTATTGCGGTTGCGCTTAACTATGGACGGTCTCAAGTGTTCAAAATTCACTATGACACTGTCAGCGAGATGGGCTGGTAAAGAGCGGACACCATCGGACTATGTTCTGTGGTATGATGGCACTGTAGAAGGTGACGGAAATACCGCCGCCTTTTTGCTTAATAGCAAGATAATGAGTAGTTATGAAATAACAAATATTTACTTTAAGCAAAGCATTCGGTATAATTTTGATTGAGGTGAATTATGAAAAAATTATATCGAGTTTTAGTAATAGCTATATTGTCATTTGTCGTTTTATTTTCAGGTATTGTAGTTTTTGCTGAGGAGAATCCTACTGCCGAAGAGTTACAAGGGGTTAAAGATAAACAATCGGAGATCGAGCAGAAAATTGAAGACATTCTTAACTGGCAAGAACAAAATAATATTGACATGATTGTGGAAAGCTACGAAGCCGCGAAAACTGCATATGACGAAATCTCTTTAAAACTTGATAGAAGAACAACTTGGTTAGCAATTCTAGTAACTATTTGGACAATACTCGGAGTAGCTCTACCGATTTATGATAGGTTATCATTTTCGAAGACTAATGAGAAGCTCAAGGCCACCTCGAATAAGTTGAAGAAACTGGAAGATAGTGAAAAAGAAATGAATAAACGCTTTGTCATATCATCTCAAGAACAATACATTCAAGAATTGAAATTAAGACGAGAGATATCAAGAAGCAAAAACTCTAAGATGAACACGCAGGCCATTCAGGACTGGGATTCTATGATTATTAATAGCATAAGAACATTGTTATTAGTTGACTCATTGACAAGAGAACAGCGTATTTCTTGGCATAGAAATTTAGCAAAAGAGTATGCTAATATAGGCAAATTCAATGAGTTTTCGGAAAACATGGAATGTGCTTACGCAATTGCGGAAAGTAATAACGATAAGTACATGATTGTTTTTGAAAAGGCGGAGGAATTATTCTCTTGCTGTATTTTTGATTCTCATGCAACGAACAGCGAAGTGAAACAAGCGGTTAATGAGTTCAAACGAGCACAGGCGCTGAGCGATGAGGGAAGCGAGAAATTTTTTTTCGAGATATGTTGGTGTTATTCAATTCTCTTTAAAGAAGACGATTACATTGTGAACAAAATCATTGATTTTGAGGATTACTTATACTATGTTGAACAGGAATTTGACGATTTAAAAACGCAAGAAAATCCTAAACAAGAAATAGCCAATGCAGTCAACGAAGTCGGGAAGTTGTTTTATTCGAAATTTGGGATTCTAGAAGATGACTTGTTTAGTGTAGAGAGACTTAACGAACTGTACGATAGGGTAGGAGTTGAAGAGTTTATCAAAGAAAATATCTCTCAGCTTAAAAGGCTAATCAAGTAAGGAGTAAAATAATAAATACAATTGAGGTGACGGATAACCGCCGCCTTTTTTATTTATCTATCACGCGGTAAGGAGTGCGCCTATGCTTAAAGGCCCCAAGCGCCCATGCGCACATATTGGGTGCAATCGCCTGGTCACCGCGCCGGAACGCTATTGCCCGGAGCATAGGGAACAACACAGCCCGGACGCGAACCGCCCGAACAGCTACCGCCGAGGTTACACCAAAGCATGGCAGCGGTACCGCGTCCAATTCCTCGCCGAGCACCCTGTGTGTGTGGTGTGCCTAAGGCAAGGACAATTGCGTGAAGCCACGGTGGTGGACCATATCATCCCGCACAAAGGGAACATGAAACTGTTCTGGGACAAGACTAACCACCAAGCGCTGTGTAAGCGTTGTCATGATAGCAAAACCGCCAAGCAAGACGGTGGCTTTGGTAAACCCGCCCAAAAGTGATATAATACCACTATGGGGAGGTGATATCATGGATACCAATCGAGAAATAGAGATATTATCGTTCTTAGCGTATGGCGATCATTATGGGGGACCCACACTGAAGGACATGGATTTCACGAAAGAAGAACTGAATGAGTTGGAAAATGAAGAGTATATTACCTGCATCAATCTTGTCCCATTAAAATATAAAATAACTATTAAAGGTTCCAAGCATTTAAAGAAAATAGCTAAGAAGAGATAGATAATCAGCTGCAATTTAATTTAAAAGCACAAAAAACGCATTGATTTGATGCGTTTTTTTCATGCATTTTTATCGACAGAGGGGGTAGGGGGTGCAAAAAAGTATAAAGTAAGCGGTGCCGGAAACCGTCCGCCCTTAGTTTGTGAAAAAAATTCCCTAAATCGAGGTCGAAAGGAGTGATTTTAGATGGGGAGACCGTCGGACAGCACCAAAGTGATTGAAATGAAAGGACGATCTCACCGGACCAAAGCGGAACTTGAGCAAAGAAAACAGCACGAGGAAGCGTCGCTCTCAAAAATCAAGCTGAAGGAAAAACCCGAGGTCAAAGCCAACGAACGAGCGCACGCCGAGTTCCTTCGGTTGAAGCGCCTGCTCACTGCCATTGAGAAATGCGACGGCCTGTACGAAAACGCGATTAACCGTTATTGTCTGCTGTTCGCCGAGTGCTTTGAGTTTGAGGAAAAGTGTGAGCAGTTTTATGACGGCGTAATCGGCCTCGAGGAATCCTGGGCGAATGGCGAAATCAAGGATGTTGAGTATTACGGGCTTCGCACCAAGATGCAAAGCCAGATCATCGCGCTGGATAAGCAGGTGATGGCCAAGCGCAATATGATGCTGGCCATCGAGAAAGAACACTTGATGACCATCGCCGCGGCGCTTCGCTCGGTACCCAAAAAGCAGGAGAAGAAAAAGGACAAAAATGATGACCTTTTCTCATAAAGACTTAGGTGCGGTTTGTGACCTAAATCATCCGACGCATCTTTACGCGCTCGAAGTGGTGGAAGGCAAACGCATCGCGGGTGAGTGGGAAAAGCGATCCTGCGAAAGGCACCTATCCGACCTGCTCCGGCAGGGTACGGATGACTTCCCGTATGTGTTCGACGAATCGCGGGCCGATCGCATCTTTCGCTGGTTCGTCGTCGCGTGCGTGCATGTCCGCGGTGTGTTCACCGGTAAGACTATTCAGCTTTTGCCGTTTCAGCAGTACGACTACGGCAGTATCTTCGGCTGGGTGCACCAAGACACCGGCCGGCGGCGATTCACCTATGCGTTTATCGAGATTGCCAGAGGTCACGCGAAATCCACCGGCCAGTCGGGCATCGCCAATTACGGGCTCTGCTCGGACTGCTACTACCCGCCCGGGCATCCGGAGGAACGTATCTTCGAGATGAACCCGCACATCGAGTGCGCGGCGTATGATAAGGGGCAGGCCAAGATCGTCTGGAAGGACGCGCTTTCCATGGCCGAAGCCAGCCCACGGATCCGTGAGCAGTTGGACATCGGCCGAACGTTTATCCGTCACAAAACCCGCGGCGGGCACATTGACCCGCTATCCAAGGAAACGGCCAACAAGGACGGGCTTGCGCCATCCATCGCGGTCATCGATGAGTACCATGCCTGGAAGTCATCTAAGCTGTACGATAAGATCACCTCATCTTTGGGTAAGCGCGCCCAGTCGCTGGTCAGCATCATCACCACCGCCGGCGACGATGCCGAGAATAATCCGTGCAAAAAAGAGGAGGAACTGTGTAAGAAAATCCTATCGGGTGAAGTTATCGATGAAACATATTTTATCAACATCCGGCAGCTGGACGAGGGCGACAGCCCGCATGACAAATCGGTCTGGCCGAAAGCTAACCCGATGCTTTCTGAGGATAATGAGTACACGCGGATCCTTCGGGCGCAAATCGAGAACGACTACAAGAAAGCCTACGGTTCAGGCTTGTACTCTAAAATCCATGAGTTTCTGATCAAGCGGATGAACCTGTGGCAAGCCGAAAGCGAAAAACGCTTTATGAGCGGTCATATGGATAAGTTTAAAAGCCTGGCCATCCCACGCAAAGACTTCTTAGCGCTGGTCCGCGGCCGTGAAGCGTATAACGGACTTGACCTTTCCAAGACCATTGACTTAACCGCCAGCGCCTATGTGTTTAACCTTGACGACGGCCGGGTCGCAGTTACCGCGCATGGGTTTATTCCTGAAGACCGGGTCAAGGAACATGAACAGAGCGACCAGGTGGAATACCGCGAATGGTCGAAACAAGGCTGGTGCACTTTAACGCCCGGCGCCGTCGTGGACTACAAACTGGTGCTGGATCATATCCACCGGATGGAGATTGAGCAGGGCTGGGTGATGAAAGAGATCTGCTATGACCCGTACAGCGCCGAGTACCCCACACAGGACTTGGAGCGCGAAGGGTACACCCGGGTGGAGATCCTGCAGGTGATGTCCGTTTTGTCCGAGCCGACCAAGTTTTTCAGAACTTTGGTGCTGGAAGGCAAGCTGGTACACGACGGAAGTCCCTTGCTGACATGGTGTGTCGGAAACGCCATGGAGATTACGGACACCAACGAGAACATCAAACTATCCAAACGCAATAAAGATGACAGCCAGCGGATTGACCTTTTGGCCGCCGCCATCAACGCTTTGGTGCGCGCCATGGTTGACGCGCAAGTCCCGGCATTGCCGGAATTAACGGAGGCATACCTTGAAGAATTCTACCGGGAAGGCTCGGGAAAAGAAGAATAAATGGCCTGAAGCACTGATTCTGCTCGGGCTTATCGGCACGGTCGCAGTGACCGCTGTTTTAAGCTGGATTGCGGCCGGCTATCTTACGAGCGCACTGCTGATCGGTGCCGGGCTGATGATCGCCGTTTATGGAAGGAGGTGAGCACCATCGAGCTATTTGGCATGCCTATCCGGCCGCCTGCGATTCAAAGCGCCGTATCTTTAAGCGACTCTGAGTTTTTAAGCTACTTCGGCATCGATACCGACGGGATGACTCGGAAGGAAATCAATGAAATCACATACTTTGTGTGCTTAAAACACCTGTCCGAGAGCGTGGCTAAGCTGCCGGTGCATCAGTACAACCTCACCGAAAAAAAGGGGCGCGAGCGGGTATCGGATGAAAACATCTATCGGATTTTAAACGTCCAACCCAACCCGTACATGACTGCGTCCGACTTCTGGCGGGCGATTGAGCTGAACCGTAACCATCACGGCAACGGGTATGCGCTGATTAAGTGGTACACCTACGGCCCGAAAAAAGGCAGGTTGAAAAGCCTGTGGCCGCTGGACAGCGGCGCCATGACGATGTATGTCGATGATGCCGGTTGGCTGAATCGGAAAAATGCGATCTGGTACGTGTACACCGAAAACGGCAAGGCGTGGGTATTAAGCCCGCGTGAGGTGTTGCACTTCAAATCGAGCACCACGTTTAACGGGCTCATCGGCTTGGCCGTTAAAGACATCCTAAAAACCCAAATCATGACCGCGAACTATGCCGAGGATTACCTGCAGAAACTGTACCGGGGCAATATGTTCGGCGGCAAGGTGATCTTGCAGTATACGGGCGACCTTGATAAAACGGCCAAAGATACGCTCATTAAAAACACCGAGCGGTATGCCAACTCGGTCGGTACGGGCAAGTTCCTGCCCATCCCGATGGGCGTTAAGGCCGAATCGATGGACATGAAACTGTCCGACGCCGAGTTTACCGAGCTGAATAAACTCAATGCCCTGCAGATTGCATCGGCGTTCGGGATCAAACCGAATATCTTAAACAACTACGAAAAGTCCAGTTATTCAAACTCGGAAACGCAACAGCTCGACTTTTATATCAACTCGTTGATGCCGATCTTAAAGCATTACCGGGAAGAGATGACCCGCAAACTGCTGTACAAGGGCTTTTTGGAGCATGACAACAAAGAGCTGTTTAAGCTCGACCCGGTCAAGCAGATGACGGTCCTAAAACAGGGTATGAACAACTTCATGTACACCATCAATGACGTGCGTGAGGAGCTCGGGAAACCCTACATCGACCATCCGAAAGCCAACCTGCCCATGGGCAACGGCAACTATATCACGCTGGACCAAGTCGGTGAGCAGCAGAAAGGAGCAAAAACAATTGAAACAACTGAACCTAGCAAAGAACGGTGAGCAGGGGAGCCTGACCATCAAAAACCAGACCGATACCTCAGCGGATCTCTTGATTTTCGGCACCATTGCCGATACCAAATGGTGTGACGATGATGTGATACCCAAGGACGTCAAGACCCTGCTTGATGAGATCAAGGACGTCAAAACCTTGAACATCTACATCAACTCAGGCGGCGGCTCGGTGTTTGCCGGCATGGCGATTTATAATATGCTGAAACGCTTTAAAGCCCAAAAGAACGTATACGTCGAGGGGCTGGCCGCCAGCGCCGCCTCGGTGATCGCGATGGTCGGGGACACGCTCGTTATCCCGGCCAATGCTTTCTTGATGGTCCATAAAGCGTGGACGTGGACGATCGGTAACATGGACGATATGCTAAAATCGGCTGAGGTATTGGAGACCATCGACATCGGCATGCTGGCCGTGTATGAAGAGAACTTAAACGCCGGGGTATCCATCGCGGACTTCAAAACGCTGGTGGATGCCGAGACCTGGCTCACCGGTGAGCAGGCGGCCGAATACTTTGATGTGACCGTGGCGCCCGCCACCGAAGCCGCGGCATATACCGGCCCATTAAACTACCAAAACATCCCGAAGGGCCTGAAGCGTGAAGCGCCGAATGGGAAAAAGCAAAAGCAAGCGCTGGCCAGACTCAAAGCACAAGCGGACCTGTAAAAGGTCTTTTTTTAATTTAAAACACGAAAGGAAAACGAAAAAAGTGAATAAGTTATTGGAACTCAACGCGAAGCTGGATACGCTTCGCACCGAAATTGAAGGGTTTACCGATGAAACGCCCATTGAGACGATTGAAGCGAAGCATCAGGAGCTGAAACGCGTCCGAGCCGAGATCGTCCTGCTCGAGGAGCTGGAGGAAGACGCCAAAGCCAAGGTGGTGGTCTCGGAAGACGGCAAGACCTATACCGCCATGCGAGCGGACATGGAAGAACCCGAGGAACAGGACATTTTGGCGACCCCGCAGTATGCCAAGGCGTTCTACCGCATGGTTAGAAACCAGGCATTAACGCCCGACCAGCACCAGATTTTAGGCACCATCGGTTCGGCGGGCGTACCGATTCCAAAGTCCTTCCAGAACAAACTGGTCATCGCGCTCGAGAACAACAATGTGATGCGCTCGCTGGCAACGGTCATCAAGACCGAAACCGACAAGGACATCCCGTTTGTGGCGTCCCGCGGCACCGCGGCATGGACGGATGAGAGTACGGACTTTAACGATTCGGATGACGGCTTTGATGTGATCACCTTAACCGCATGGAAGCTGACCCGAATTGTCAAAGTGCCCGAAGAGGTACTGGAGGACGTCACGTTTGACCTTGAGGGGTATCTGGTTCAGTCGTTCGCGCAGACCTTTGCGATCCCGGAAGAGGCCGGGTTTGTCATCGGCGACGGCGTGAAAAAGCCCACTGGTGTGATGGTCGATGCGGGTGTCGGCGTGATCGCGGCCAGTACTTTGGTGATCACCGCGGATAATATCATCGACCTTTACTACTCGCTCAAGCGCGTATACCGCAAGAAAGCGACGTGGCTGTTGAACGACGAAACGGTCAAGTCGGTTAGAAAGTTAAAAGACAGCGACGGTAACTATCTCTGGGCTAGAGGCTTCGGCGAAGAGCCTGAGACCCTGCTCGGCCGGCCGATTGAAACCACCGACGCGGCACCGACCATCGCGGCCGACGCCAAGATCATGGCGTTCGGCGATATGTCCTTTTATATGATCGGCGATCGGAGCTCCAGGCGTTTCCATCGGTTAAACGAGCTGTTTGCCGCCAAGGGCCAGATCGGCTTTCGAGGTTATGAGCGCGTGGACGGCAAGCTGATCCTGCCCGAAGCGGTCAAAGTCTTAAAGATGGCGTCGGAATAGGAGGATTAAACGATGAAGATCAAAATGCTTGAAAACTGTGTGGGGAACCGATTCTCCTACACTAAAGGCGCGACCTTGACCGTCACCGATAAGGTCGGCAAGGACCTCGTCAAGGCAGGCTATGCCGAATTCTTGGATAAAAAAAGCCAGCCGGCAGATGAAGAAACTGAGCAGACCCAGACGGCTCAAGTTAAAGCAGAGATGACTGAAACTGAGGCCGAAAGCAAATCGGCTCAAAAAGCGGGTAAAGCGAAATAATGGCACTGGTAACCTTAGCGGAGGCCAAGGCCTACCTGAAAATCGAGATCGATGACGATGATGTGATGCTGTCCATGCAACTGCAAGCGGCCGAAGCGTACCTGACCGGGGCGACAGGGCAGACCTACGCCCCGGACACGGACGTTTTGGCTAAACTGTACTGCCTGATGCTGACCCAGCACCTTTATGATAACCGGACGTTGGTCGTCACGGGTAATGAGAGTTTAAGCACCACCGCATCGGCGATCATGCTCCAATTGCAGTGTCAGGTGGATGAAACGCTATGAAGATTAATCCGGGCAGTTTAAACAAGCGTATCAAAATCTACGGGTTTCTCGACGCTAACGTGGACGTGGAAGACGGCGGCGGGGGCTATGAAGACCGCTGGGGTGAGGCGTATGGCTGGGAGCTTATCTGCGATGCCTGGGCGAGCATTCGCCCGGCGGGTGAGCGCGCACAAACATTGGCAGACCAAACGGCGGTCATCATCACACATACCGTCTTGATCCGGTACAATCCGGCGGTGAAGGTATCGCATGTGATTAACTTCGGCGGCCGTCGGCTGGATATCCGCACGATTCGTAATTTTGATGAGGAAAACCAGTACCTGCAGCTGATGTGCGAGGAGGAAGCATGAAAGCGAACATCACCATTCTAGGTCAGAAAGAAACCGTTCAAAAGCTATGGTTGTATCACGCGAAATTTAATGAAAGCGCAAAGCGTATTATGCGTACCGCCTCCAAGATGGTGGAAACCGCATACAAAAGGCGCGCGCCGGTCGGCAAAACGGGGAACTTGCGGGATTCTGTAAAAGCCAAAAACATTTACACATTCACAAGCGGACCTGCCGCCACTGTGATGTCCAGAGCGACAAGAGCGGGATTTGGATCCGGATGGCATCGGCATATTGTGGCCTATGGCACACAGCCGCGGACACAGCGTAAAACTGGGCGGTATACCGGCGTGATGCCCAAGAACAATTACGCGGACGGCGTGGAGGATGCAGGCAGTGCATACTTTAACAGCGCAATCCGTGCGGAGGTAGAAAAGCATGTTGTTATTTAACTTACAAAAAGCGATTTTCGCCGCGATCAATGTGCCCGCGGTAAAAGGCACGGCGGGCATCTACGATTATGTGCCCGAAAAAGTGCCGTTTCCCTTTGTGGTCATCGGCGACGACAGCGCGGCCGAGCTGAACACCAAAACCGAAAAAGGCTATGAAACCACATCGATGATCCATATCTGGGGCAAGGACCGGAGCATGAAAACGGTCAAGACCCTGATCGGGACGCTGGAAGGCCTGCTGTCAAAGGACCTGGGGGATTTCGAGTTTTTTAAGATTTCGGCGATGTCGGTTCGGCGGGAAACGCTGGAGCTCGTTAAAGGCACATTGGAAGTGAAATACAGAGTATCGGAGGATTAAAAAATTGGCAAAGATAAAAGGATGTGTGGTCAAGGTAAAGGTAGACGGCACCGTCATCGGCGGTCAGCGCGGCGCCACCTTGAACCGCTCGGCAGAAACGATGGATGAAACGTCCAAGGACTCGGCCGGCTGGAAGGAAAACGGCATCGGCTACAAGGAATGGGGCGTGGACTGCGACGGGCTTTTGATTGAGAGCAACGCCGGGTATGACGCGCTGGAGGATGCGTTTGAAAACGACACCCCGGTGGAGCTGGACATCACCGAACCCAGCGGCAAGAAGTATACTGGCAGTGCGTTCGTGACCGATTTTCCGGTCGAGTACCCATACGATGACTATTCGACCTATTCGATGAGCTTTGTCGGCACTGGGGCGCTGACGCGTACGGCGGCACCCGCCGGCGAATAGGAGGATAAAAGATGCCAAAACAGATATGCTTGATTGATGCGGACACACCGCGGGAACTCAGATTCGACGTCAACGCGTTTTGCCTGATGGAGGATCTTATGGGCAAAACGGTCAATCAGATGGACGACAATCCGGGGATGAAAGATCTTCGGATTATTTTCTATTGCGGACTTCGTTGGATGAACAAAGCCATGAAGCTGGACGAGGTTGGCGAGATCATGGACGCCGCGCTGGAAAAGAATACGCTGGAGGAACTCGGCGAAACGCTGACGAAAGCCATGAGCCAGGCTTTGGGGCAGGACACCGAGGAACACCCGGCAAAAAAGCGGCGTGGGGGAAAGAAAGGTTAGACTTCGAAGCGGCGTTTAAGTACTACACGGGCGGGATCGGCATCTCGCCCGAAGAATTCTATTCAAGTACCCCGAATGAACTGCACCTGAAAGCCGAAGGCTACTTAGAAGCGCTAAAGCGCGACGCCGAGATGCAGGCCGCGGTGACAGCCGTCGGCGTGCATAACGCGATGAGCAAAAAGAAAGTCAAATTGTTCAAGGAAGATCAATCGATCGGCCGGATCGGCAGAGCGGAAAAAGAAAAGGAACTAAAAGAGATATTGGAGACGTAAGAAAAACACGTCTCCTTTATTTTTAAGGGGAAACCATGGGTCTACTCATCAAAGTCGGTGCGGATTTAAGCGGCTTTAACAAGAATTTTAAAAAAGCATCGAAGGATGTCACATACTTCGGCACGCAGATCGCATCGGCCGGGATGGGCATGACCCGCGGGATCACCCTGCCCTTGCTGGGCATGGCGGTGGCTGCCGGCAAGGTCGGCATGGACTTTGAAGCGCAGATGAACCGCGTGAAAGCGATTACCGGCGCAACCGGCGAAGAGTTTCAAAAGCTCGAAGACAAAGCACGCGAGCTCGGCGCTTCGACCATGTTTACCGCCACCCAGAGCGCGGAAGGCTTAGAGAAATTCGCCCGGGCGGGCTTTTCAGTACAGGAGAGCTTAGACGCGATTGAACCGTCGATCAACCTTGCCATTGCTACGGGTTCGGACCTTGCGACGGTGACCGATATTGTGGCGTCCGCAATTCGCGGGTTTGGCTTAGACGCCAAGGACACCGCGAAACTGACTGACCTTTTGGCCAGCACGGCGGCGAGTTCGAACACCAACTTAGAAGAGCTTGGCGAAGCGTTCAACTATGTGGCGCCGCTGGCGGCCGCCTACGGGTACTCCACTGAGGATGTGGCCGAAGCGTTGGGGCATATGGCCAACGCGGGTATCAAGGGCAGTATGGCGGGCACAACCCTACGCCGTGCGATGAGTAACCTCGTCGGCGCATCCGGAGAAGCCAAGGCCAAGCTGGAAGAACTCGGCATAGAGGTGTCGGATACCGAGGGCAATATGCTGCCGCTTGAGAGCGTCATCGATGACTTGCGTCAAGGTTTTGCCGGCATGTCCGAAGAGGAACAAGCCTTGACGGCGAACCTGTTGTTCGGTGAACGGGCGCAGGCCGGGATGCTGGCCGTGATCAACGCGACCGAGGACAGCATCAACACACTGGCTGACGCGACCACGAATTACAGCGGTACCGTGAAAGAACAGGCTGACATCATGCAGTCGGGCACCAAGGGTGCACTGATGCGGTTTAAGTCGGCAGTGCAGGAGCTCGGCATCAAACTGTCCGAAGTGCTTTTGCCTGCGTTTAACAAGATCATTGAGAAGATACAAGGGTTTGTCGATAAGCTGAATCAGCTGACTCCGGCGCAGATGCAGACCATTGTCAAAGTGCTGGGGCTGGTCGCGGCCATCGGCCCGCTGTTGGTGATCGTTGGTAAGGGTATCACCATTTTCGGGAAGCTCCAAGCGCTCTTTACCACCATCGGAGGCAGTGTGTCGTTATTCTCCACGCTGATGAGTAGTGTGGCGCTTCCAGTCCTCGCCGTAGTGGCCGCGGTGGCGGCGCTGGTGGCGGTGTTTGTGTACCTCTTTAACACCAATGAAGCATTCCGGAATAAGGTCATGGAGATATGGGAGCAGATCAAAGCGATGTTCAGCGCGGCGTTTGAGTTTATCAAAGCCCTGCTGACGGCGCTGGGTCAGCTGTTCACCTGGCTGTGGCAGAACAACTTCTTAAACGTGCAAGGTATTATTCAGGCAGGCTGGCAGTATATCACCGAAATTTTTTCGTTTGCCATTCAGCTGATTACCGACATCTTCAAGGTCTTCACCGCGCTTCTTCAGGGCGACTGGCAGGGTGCGCTGGATGCACTGATCGTGCTCTGGCAGAACCTTTGGGCGGGTCTAAAAAAGGTGCTGATCACTGGGATCAATTTTGTGCTGAATATCTTCGGCACCAACTTAGATGAGCTTGTATCCAAGGTCACCGACCGGATCAACCAGATCAAGCAGACATTTGAGGATCTAAAAGCCAAGATTAAAGCGATTATCGATCGGATCATCGCGATATGGAAGGGCTTTAAGCTGCCGACGTTTACGCTGAAGATGGCGGTCAAGACCTTTCTTGGTAAGACCATCACCTTCCCGACTGGGTTTAGCATCAACTGGCATGCGGACGGTGGTATCTTCACGCGACCGACGATTTTGGGTAATCATGGATTCGGCGATAATCCGGGCGGCAAGGAAGCCATTCTGCCGCTAAACCGTCTGCCCGGGTTATTGGGGCTGGACGGCGAAAAACAGACGATCATCCAGGTGATACTGGACGGTGAAGTGATCTATGAGCACACGGATAGAAAGCTCGGCAAACTCCTGCAGGGAGGATACTAGCCATGTGGCAATTCTATATCAATGGCATCGAGCAGATCGATAAGGCGATATCTGCGACCGCATCCACACAGCTGGATCGGCAGAACAATACGTTCAGCGTAAACTTAAAAGATATCCATGAAACCTATCACTTTTTGGAAAGCGTGATCCGTATCGACGGCGAGGACATCGTGTCCGGTATCATCACCGGCCAGCGGTTTAAGGACAAAGGCAGCAAGCGCGCGGACCTCACGGTGGAGGATCATTACTATATTCTCCAGCGACGGTGCGTGGCCGAGCGGTACACGGACATGACGGTCTCGGATATCCTGATTCATGCCTTGACCAAGTACGCGCCCGAATTTTCGACTGCGTTTATCGATCCGACGCCCAAGGTGGTGGCAAGTTTCCCTTGCGACTATATCTACCTGTCCGAGCTTATCACCAAGCTCATCGCCTACCTGCCCGGATGGCATTACTACATCGATGCCGATCGGGCGTTTCACTTGTTTGAAACTTACGAAGCGGATGGGGTGCGCTTTGAGCCGGTGGACGGCAAATGGAACTATCTTCGCAACTCGCTGGAAGTGGACTATGAAGCCGAGAACGTGGTTTCCCGGGTGTGGGTGATCGGTGCCAAACAGGCGGCCGAACAGCCCATCACTCAGTATTTTACCGGAGACGGACAGAACCGCTATTTCACGCTAGCGTATGAGCCGAACTATGCCGAGGTGTACTTGGACGATGTACTGAAGAACAGTCTCTTGGATTCCAATGATGACGGCGCGCAGGATTTCCTGATCAGCAAAACGGGCAAAGCGCTGTATATCCCGGCCAATATTGAGACGCCGTTCACCGGGGAAATCAAGATCGTGTACCGTCCGACTATGCAGTATATCGACTACTTTGCGCGAAGCGATGCGGACAACCCGTATTTGCTGGAAGCAATCATCAAAAACAAAGACGTGGCGAACAAGCTGGAGACGCGGGGCTACGGCAAAGCCGAGATCCAGCGCCGGCGAAGCATTCAGCGCACGGTACGTTTAAAAACCTATGAGAAGGTCTGGATCGGACAGCGGCACTATGTCAAGGATCCAGATTACGACGTGGACGGCTTTTATTTGGCCACGAAAGTCAGCGTGTCCTTCCCGACGGTGGGACGGCCGCTGTTTACCGTGACATTGGAGGAAATCACATGAGCAGTTTAACCGAATTACTGCAGGGGCAGAACGATCGCATCACCGCGCTGGAGGATGCCACGCTGGATGAGAACTTGATCTTGCCGAAGATCCAAAAGGTCTATGACGGCATCGAAGTGTCGGCGCGGATCCGCGTTAAGCGCGCGAAATATTATTTATGCGGGCAGATCACTTGCGGCCCTGACCAAAACAACTGCATGGAATATGCGGAGGTGGTGTACTGATGATATCCGATCGACTGTTGACTTTTGTGGCACAAGCATTAAGCGCTGAGATCACGCACCTCGGTGTGGGTGATGGCGCGGCGCCGGATGTGGATGATGCGAGCCTGCCGGATGAGGTACTGCGCAAAACCGCTAATTCATATCTGGACGGCGTGGAGATCATCAAAGAGATCTATCTCGACGAGACTGAGTTGAACGGAACCACCATAAAAAGCGCCGGGGTGTATGGGGGCGACAACACCGTGCTGTATGCCGGCGGTGCCTTTGAAGTCTTAAAGCAGGCGGGCGAGAGCCTGACCATCTCGGTGGAACTGACAGTGGGGAGAGAGTAAGTATGGGATACGATAAGCAAACTTGGGTGGATAACGAAACCCACTTAACCGCCGCACGACTGAACCATATGGAAGGCGGCATCGAGGAAGCCGGACGCTCCGGGAATATCTTAAACATCCCAGCGGGCGATCTTATGTCCGGGGACGCGATCGCCTTTAACGGCAGCGGCTTTATCAAGACCGCTCAGGCTAATTACCTGTATGACGGCCGGGACGCCGTCAATCACGGGGTGATGGCCTATACGTCGCCTTCGGCAGATATCGGGTACACCCTGTTTGTCCAGCCGGATGGAAACCTGGACTTTGGCACCACCCCCGTGCCATGCGCGCTGGTGCTGTCCGCCATCACCATCTTTGTGGACTTCAACCCGCCGTTTACCAATCCCAAGGTCTACAGCGGCGTGATGCAGGGCTTGCTCGCCATGCCGGGCGTCAGCGGGTACGTCCGCATCAAAGTCCATCTGCCCGAAGACGCGGACGGGGTCGAAATTCGGGTGAAGGGTTCTGCGTGGACTGAGGGCGATGATATCCATACAGGATACCGGGTTGCGGATATCACGGACGATACCGGCCTTTACGGGGTCAACCAATGGTATGAAGCGGATATCCATACCGCCTCAGGCGGGACCCTCTCGGACGGCGATCTGGCCTATATCAAATGCTTCCCGTACGCGGGCACGGTGGCCAATGCCGAAATCGGCGAGAATGAGATCACATCCACCATGGGTATCCTGGAGCTGGAATACCTGCCCGGCAATATCTCGGGCAGTACGGTCATGGACAGCGCAGGCACTAACGACGGAACCCTGACCAATGTGATATTGGGGTCGGGCACCGGCATGGTTGCGGACAGCTTCGATATGATAGCGGGGGATATTGAGTTATCTTCCGATATTGATATGTCCGGCAAAACCATTGTGGCTGGCATCAATGTGACCGGCGGCGCAGACCGCGGGTTTTGGGGATACAAGGGTTCAAGGCATATCTGGGGTTTATACCGGGGCGGCAATATCTGTATTGGCGGCGATAACAATACCGGATACTTCTCAGCGGCACAGACGGCCGCGGAGTGGTTCTTCATCGGCGCACATTATCTACCCGGGCACGCGCTGAAAGTTTGGATTGACGATGCTGACCCGGACACCAGCGGGGACTGGTCCGGGGTTTCCACCTTAAACGCCATTGGGCAGGCGAGTCCGTATTCGATACTAGGCGGGGCCGCGATCAAGATGACGGGCAAGATGGATACGATTCGGATATTTAGCGAGGAATTGAAGGATATCGATTTTGAGAACCTGCGAAACGGAGGGAGCTGGTGCTGATGATGGCGATTAAGACAAGGGCTGAGAACTGGACGTCTGAGTTTCTACTCGGGCAAATCGGGGCGATGGTGGTATTGGAAGTGGAGACACTCCCGACCTATACCCATATCGTCATTCATGACGAAACGTTTACCCAGCGGTGCGTGCCGGGTAAATTTGGTGAGTCACTCACCTATGCCGAATTGAATGAAATCCGAACGCTTTTAGAAGAGCTCGGCGATTACGGACAGGCCGCGGGGAGTGTCAGCGAGCTGAAGCTTCGAAAAGAAATCACGGATATCCAGCTGGCGCTGGTGGAAGGGAGCTAGGACATGGCTAAAATATGGGCGGCACTGATCAGTAAGGGCAGAAAGACCATCGACGATGTACCCGAAGGGTTACGGTTCGCGGTACAGGCGATACTAAACGAGGAGTAAAGCACATATGGAATTAAAGATGCGAAGCCGCGGCAGGGCGGTGAAGAAACTGCAGGAAGATTTAAAGGCCTTAGGGTACAAGGTGGCGCCGGACGGGATATTCGGCCTAAACACCTTAAGGGCGGTCAGGAACTTTCAGGAAGACAATGATATGAAGGTGGACGGAGTAGCAGGTCATTTCACGCAGATGGCCATTTTTAATGCCCTCAACAAAGTGGCAAAACCCGAGCCGCCCCAAAGCGCACACTTTACCATGGGTGACTTTATATCACCGGCCGATGCGGATGCGGTGAACCGCGGGATACCACAAAGTTATTGGCCCAACATTCAAACGGTCATGGATCGGCTGGAAGTGGTGCGAAAATCGATCGGTGATCAAGATATTATTATCCGGTCCGGATACCGATCCCCCAAGTACAACCGAAGGGTCGGCGGTGCCGCGGGCAGTCAGCACCTGTATGGTAAAGCGGTGGATATCTATGTGAAAGATCGCATCATCACCTGCAGTGACCTCGCGAATCAGATCTATTTTGATGATGGCCTTAAAGTGCTGTTCGGCGGGTACGGTCTCGGCTCGGACACCAATGTGCATTTGGATATCCGAGAGAGAAAAGACCCGTCAAAGCCGATCATCTGGTGGTACGGCAAGAAAAGCTGGAAGGAATGGAGATAGCTATGGACACGATGACAAATGCGGCATTCAGTCAAATCGGCACATATATCGTTATCTTCATGGGTGTGATACTGGTTTTCTTTTTCAACTGGGTGGTGAACCGCATCAAGCTGTTAGTGCTCTGCATGATGGCGGTGATGGACGGCTTAAAGGAACTTGGGGTCAACGGCGAAGTGAAAAAGCGCTTTGATGCGCTGAGAGAGCAGATTGTAAAGGACTAGGATATATGACAGCACAAGAATGGGTCAAGGTCTATGAAAAGCAGGGCAGGGAAGCGGCGTTTGATATCTTGGCGGGCATCGCCAAGCCGTATGAGGGCTACGGGGTACGCATCAGTTTGATGATCGCGCAATTCCTGCAGGAAAGCTACAAGGGCGGCGGCCGGTGGTCGGGGCTTTTTTTAAACCAAAACAATATGCATGGCATCAAGAGCGACAAAGGGGCTTTACTGCCGACGCAGGAGGAAGTGGGCGGCGAGCTGTTTGATATGAACAGCACCTTTGCGGTTTACACCAGCATCGATGACGCGATTCTCGCCTATATCAAGCTGATGTGCGGCTCACGGTACTTCGAAGTCCGGGCGGCTGCTACGTGGCCGGGCGCGGTCAAGCAGCTGGGCTTATCGCCTTATGCGACAGCGTCCGATTATGGCGCGGCAGTGCGGTACTGGATGGAGAAGTACGAGCTGTACCGATACGACACCTACGAGTTCTATGACCGCCGTGATGAGGTGTTTAACACCACGCGCTTTCGGGACCGGGGCGGCCGGGTGTTCCGGGTGCAGATGCTGTTGATGGAAGTGGGGTATGATATCCAGCCGAACAGCATTTATGACCTAACGACCTTCGCCATGGTGAAGGACTTCCAAGCGAAAACTGGCCTTTTGGTGGATGGGGTCTGCGGTATCAACACGTTTTTGATGCTGCAGGAGTTGATCATCGCGCAGAGCACGGGAAACACGGTTCTGCAGGATGATCCGATTGAGGAAGTGCAGATCGACAAACCAGAGATGGATGCGCTATTACGCATGCTGAAGATAGAAAAAAAGAGACAAGTGATCATTGGCGAATCGGCCAAAGAAAGTGAGGTAATGAAATGACGCAAGAAAAATGGAGAAGCCCGGTGGTCTGGGTGACGCTGGCCACGGCGGTGGTGGGTTTTTTGGTCAACACCTTGGAGCTGAATATCAACTCCGAGTTGGTGCTGGCCATGGTGAACGCCGGGGTGACTTTGCTGGTTGGGTTCGGGATTTTGAACAATCCGACCAACAAGACGGGGTTTTAAAATTTAAGGCGAACAGAATATCAACAATGGGGCTCTCGCATTTGCGAGGGCTTTTTTTAGTGCTAAAATATATTTCCAAGGAGGCGAAAGGTTATGAAACTGGTATACAAAGAGTTGAGCATCTATGAGGTGCTGTGGTTATTTGAAATGGGTGAGCCGATCACATTAAGTGAGCTGATCGCTAAAGGCGCAAAAGAAATGAGGGTGATAGACGCCAAGTGCAAGGGCTGGATTGAGCGGTGCGGAAATGGAGAAGGGATGCATGAGTCGTTTCTGTTGACTAGGATTGGGTATCGGGCAAGGGGGATATATGGAGGTGTGTATAGAAATGCGTGAATGGATCGGCAAACAAATGAAAAAGCTTCCTTAAATACGTGCAATGTTACATGCATTATTCTTTTAGAAGATAATAGTTGAAAGAAGAATAGATGACTGATACAATTAACAAATACAAATTAAAGTATTTATTACCAATATAGCTAAAGCGTGTAAACATCTGCTGGTGAGGCTTGTGCAATTCTAATAGTTGTACCAATAAAAAAATTAAATGTTTAAAATTCATTAAGGGTTTTCGAAAGGGATGTTATCAAATTAACAAAGAAAATTTATATTAATTTTTTGATAATATCAGTAATAGTAAAATGGTAGTGTATAATTGATTACACTGCAAGTACGAATTTGCTATATCAAGCATAAAATTAATCAAATTTCTTTGAAGGGATTACTAAAGGAAATGAATCAAAATAGGCGTTGGGGTTGGGTGATTTTTTTATTAGCCGCTGCGATTGTGGTTATAATAACAAGCCATTCTAGAATAAAACTAAGTACAGACATTGCAGAAAGCAGGGCAGAAAGACAAAATGCAGAAGAAACTGCATTTATGGAGAATATTGATATAAACCAAATGCTTGGTGATTGGTCAGCAAGATATAATGATAGAAATGGAACAGTTCAAAAAACGATACACATACAAAACTGCACGTATGAAGGTAATTATATCGTTGGAATTTATGGTTATATTGAAGTTGGATTGGTGGACAATTCAGAAGTATACGGTTCTTATGAATTTGTTGGAACTGTAAACTATTATGGACATCCTGATATGAAGTATATGCCGATTGAAATCAATGCTACAAAAACCATTCAAGATAGTAATCAAGTAGAAAAAGTATCTCTTGAGGGTAGTTTTCGAGGAAAAGATATAGAACTTAGGAGATCTACTGAAATTATAGATAGTCAAATCTTTAGACGAGAATAATTTAATTTTCTGAAATCCCGAAGAAAGGGTGGAGATTTATCATGCGTAAGAATAGAAAAAACGAATGGATGATTTTTGCAATATCACTAATTGCAATAAGTGTTATAGTATTGATTTGTAAGCTATATCCCGTATAGAAATCATATTATATTTATGTAAAAGCAGTATGCATTAGAAAAGCAAAGCAAAGTAGCAGCTATATATATGCTAGTTATATTCTCAAATGATGCTTTGAATATTATAAACAGACTACTTGAGAGAACATCAAAAACAAAGAATCTTCTCAGATTAAAATCAGGAACCGAAATATCTAGAGAAAAATATAACTTCAGTTTTAAAAAGATGTATGAAATGGAGATTGCTGTACTATGGATAATGATGTTCAAAAACTATTTAAATTAGAGAAAGATTATCAAACGTTAAGAGAATATGAATCTGAAATCTCATCAGTTTATGGTAGGCAAGACTTACCAAAGACTACATTGATGTCATATGTTGTTTTCTTTATGGTCTTAATGTATCTAATATTCTTCATATCTGAAAAGATCGCATATTTCCCGCTTGTCAGTGCTTGGACTCTGTCATTAGTACTTATTTGGATCGTGAATTTTAGAGAGAAATACTATTTGTCAGATGAATACAGAATAATTGTTGAAGAATCAAATGCAGAAATTGCGGACCTGAATGTTGTAAAAAATCAATTGAACAAAGAAATAGGTTTAAACAATGTAATTGGTGGGAAATATAAGAAACGAGAAATCGTAAATGAGTTGTGTTCGTATATAAGGTCGGGTAGAGCTAAGTCGGTGCAAAGAGCAATTGACGTTTATGAGTATGAACTTAGACTGGAAAGAGAGCGTCAAGAGCAACTAGAGAGGCAAAGAGCTGAGCAAATGAGAGTGCAAAAAATGAATGAAGAATTAAAAAGATTGGAAGAGCGCAAAAAATATGAAGAAAAGCAAAAAAGATGGAGAGAAGAGGAAGAAAGAATCCGAGAAGCAGACGAGGATGCTGGATATTTTTAAGCGCAAGAAGAGGATGATTAAAAGGGGTCTTATCCAAAAGGTGATTTGAAGTTTGATGAAGCAAGCATCAATTGACAATTGTGGAGGTTGCTTTAACACATTTTTAACACACAAGATTTGATTGACTCCATCCAAATCATCTATACGATTGGATTGTCCTTGCATTTGCAGGGGCTTTTTTTATTGGAATCATCAATGTTATATGGTACGATAAACATAATATGGGTTTTCGGGAGAACGCGATGGGAATTACGCGCAATCAAAAAAGCAACCTCGATGATTTTGTTGGCGTTACTACATCTATGCTAACGATTGCAGGAGCTTTCCCAGCCCTTGGAGATTTTGGCATTGCGGCAAATGCGCTTTCTGCAGGTTTTGAATTGCTATATATTGCGCTCCAAAGAGTGGGAGCTTTTCAAATAGACAAAATTAAATCACTGCAGTTGGAATATGAAGAAGTGATTAAAAAATCATTTGATTGCGCTAAAGGGGAATTTACATCACATAGTACTAAACAACTTTTCGATGAAGTTAATTTAAAAATCAGTAATCAAATTGAACAAAAAGTGCTGGATAAAGATTCATCGCTTGATGATATATATAATGCTGTACTTAAAGCCGTTATGGGATATTATAAAATCGAACAAGAAACACCAAGCGGGAATGGTATTAAATCTTTTTTTGAGCAATTTTGGCATTGTTTTGATGTTGAATTGTCGGCAAAGCCGGAACTTTCATCTTACATTCAAATCAAAGAGCTGCGCAAAATCAAAGACCAGATCCAAAAGCATGAAGAATGGCTAATTAGGCATGACGAAGAAATCGAAGAAACAAATAGAATTATTAAAGAAAGCACGTTTATACAACATGAAATTGTTTTTAAACGGCCAGGATTGCCTGTAAAAGAATATGTTGAGCCTGAAGGCATTGTATTTAAAATCGATAGCAAACTTATGCAGGGACGACCACTACTGATTTGCTCGCCGGGTGGTATAGGTAAATCTGAGTTGTGCAGGAAATACTATGCGGAGAAAAAAGAAGATGGTGAATTTGTATGGTTTAACTTCATCGACTCGATAGAGACAACGCTTTTGTCTGTTGCTGATCAAAGCAAATTAGCAGACCCAATAATTAGAAGCATGGAACTGAACAGAGTTTTAGAAAAGCTTAAAATATTGGGGAAATCGGCAACGATTATTATTGATAATGTGATTTTTATGCGATCAGAAGATGTGGACTTATTATCTAATATGGGATGCAAGATAATAATTTCTTCGCGAGAGAGGCGTGAGGCGCTGGAGTGCAATCTTGAGAGATTGGAACTGGATTATCTTCCTATCCCGCTATGTCGAGAAGTTTTTAAAAGATACTCGAAAAAAACAGGTTTAGAAAATGAGATGGTTGAGTTAGATGAGGTGATAAGCCTTGCTGGCCGGCATACGCTAGCGATTCAGCTTCTAGCCAAAATTTTCGCACAATCACCGAAATATAATAACCTTAGAACATTATTGAATGAATTAAATGATAATGGATTCATGCTACCGGAATTGGTCACACAGAACCGCGATGACGAATATCGAGAATTTATAGCGCATTTCAGAAAACTATTTGACCTTGCTGGAGTATCAGATGATGCTGACAAGATGCGCGTTCTGAAAAATATGGCCATTATTGGTTCAACTCCCACGCCGCGTGAGCAATTGTTTAGATGGATTGGCGAAGAATACCAAAAAGCATATAAGGAGTTGGTGAATAGTAGTTGGATTTCTGAGCAGAATTACATGACAAGTATGCACGACATGATAAGCGAAGCGATAAAAGCACAAGCTACGCCAGTATACAGCGAATACAAAAAAATAATTGAGGTTATGGCGGAAGAATTGGAATTTGAAGATACAGATGCAGCAAAATACAGACCACAATATTTCCAGCAGAATAGGGCAGTGAGTGAAAATATATTGTTATTTGGAGTACGTAACAAAGAAATTGCTCGGCTATATCATAACATTGCTGGTGTATACTTTGATAAGGGTGAGTATGAGTCCTCGCTAGAGTATTATAAACAAGCGTTGGAGATAAGAGAGACAGAGCTGGGCAAGCAGAACGTTGATACAGCTACGACGTATAATGATATTGGATTAGTCTATAAAATCAAAGGTGAATATGATGAAGCGATAAAATATTATAAAAAAGCTTTATCAATTAGAGAAGAAGTGTTGGGGAGACTACACTCAGATACCGCAACAGTATATAACAATATTGCAGGAGTAAACGGGGCCAAAGGTGAGAATGATAAGGCGTTAAAGTACTATATGCAAGCCTTGGAGATATGTGAGGCAGTACTAGGTAAACAGGATCCACTAACAGCAACAACATATAACAACATAGCGATAGTATATAAAGCCAAGCGAGACTACAGAAAGGCTCTAAATTACTATCATCAAGCATTAGAGATAAGTGAAGCAGTACTGGGAAAGCAACACCCGAATACCGCTACGATGTATAATAATATAGGAATAGTATATAAAATCAAAGGTGAATATGATGAAGCGATAAAATATTATAAACAAGCTTTAGTGATTAGGGAAGCTGTACTGGGGAAGCAGCATCCATTTACAGCTTCAACATATAATAACATTGCGGGAGTAAAGGGCGCTAAAGGTGAGAATGAAGAAGCGCTAAAGTACTATATGCTGGCATTGGAGATAAATAAAACCGTGCTAGGTAAACAACATCCGCGAACGGCTACGGTAACTCATAATATTGCAGGAGTATTTAAAGCTATTGGTAAGTATGAAATTTCACTAGAATATTATAAAAAATCTTATAATGTTTTGCTTGAGGTGCTTAGCAAAGATCATTCCAATACACGTACAGTTTATAAGAATATGAAATTATGCTTTATCGAAAGTGGCCGGGACCAAGACAAATTTGAATCGTGGTTGGATGAGAATATTAAATAGTCTTTTATTTTGGTATTGTTGGATTATTAGCGAAATTGAGGACACTTTGAGGACAAAAAGTCTCGAAAAGCCCCGAAAAGTGCCGAAAGTACAAACGCGTGTACGTAAAATCAGGCCATTTTGGAAAATCAATATATTGATGCGAACACGCCAATAAAAACACAAAAACCACCATATATGGTGGTTTTTCTTTGGTACACCCGACAAGATTTGAACTTGCGACCTTACGAGTCGGAGTCGTACGCTCTATCCAGCTGAGCTACGGGTGCAAATATTGTTTTAGCAGTCTAAACGTTATTATACCGTTATGAGCCACGTACGTCAATTTATAATCATAAAATTTATTAAATCGGATTTTTTTGTGCACATTTTGCATGGTGATGAGCTTGGATACAGGCTTTTAACAGGTTATGTTTAAAAAAAGATATAAGTATAAAATAAATACCTTGCAATAAACAGTAGTGTGTGTTATATTGTATTCAAGCAACATAAGGAGGTGTTCCGTGAATATCCAGTTTAAAAAAGGAATTCTGGAACTGTTAGTTCTCTCTTTGCTCCTTGAAAAAGACAGATACGGGTATGAACTAGTGAACGAGATCTCGAAAAACATATCCATATCCGAAGGGACGATTTATCCGCTGCTCAGACGATTAAATAACGACGGATATTTTGAAACGTACTTAAAGGAATCTTCCGAAGGCCCGCCGCGAAAGTATTATCGCATCACAGAAAGCGGCAAGGAAGCCTTAAAGGATTTAAGCGAAGAATGGGACAAGTTCTTGGTAGGTGTAGGAAAAATTTTAAAAGGAGATAAGAAATGAATAAAAATGAGTTTATGAGAAAGCTGAAAGACGGACTTGTTGGTTTAAACCAAACCGACAAGCGCGAGATTCTGCTGGACTATGAAGAACATTTTTTAGACGGCATAAAGCTTGGCAGAACGGAAGAGGAAATCTGCGAGAGTCTGGGAGATCCGGTTGAGATTGCTGCAAACATTAAAAAAGAAGGAAGAAGCGCGAGCGAGACAGCGAACGACGGCGTCAATACCGCCGCTTACATTATTGGTATCATCGCTTTGGCGGTGGGCAGCCTATGGCTGGTTGGATTTGCGTTTAATGTCCTCGGCGCACTATTTGGCGCCTTTATCGGTATCTTTGCGGTACTGGCCTTTCCTTTAACAGTGGGCGTCAAGATATTGGCGGTCAGCGCTCTTGTTTTGACCATTGCGGTTTCGACCATGATTATCCTTGGTCTCATCATGCTTTGCATCATGATTTTACGATGGTTCAAACAGATGATTAACGGCCTTACAAAAGATGAGGATAAAAAGATCAAACGTGAATTTAAGATGTTCAAGGTAAAAGGCATGGTTTGGGTAACGCTTGCGATTATCGCGGTTCTGGCATTTGGCGGCATCCTGTATGGAGCGCTTTCCACGGGTGCAGGCGTAGCGCGTGCCGCATTCAACGGCGATTTCAACACGTTTATCAACAGTGTAGAAGGTATGGAAGATATCGACAGTGAATCGGAGTTTTTCGAATTTGTTGAAGAAAATGAAGATTTTCCTTTTGGACTGATCTTTGATGAAAGCAAAGTCAATGCCAGCGATTTCCGCTTTACTACATGGTTTGGCGGAAGAAAAATGATCAATCAGACTGAAGGGCTGGACATGACCAATGTGGATACCGTTATCATCAGTGCCGGCTCGGCAGGTATCGACGTGATCGGCGGCGGCAAGGCGGAGGCCAAACTGACCGGTCGTTCGCGCTACGGGACTGAAAAGCTGGAAGTGAGCAAAAGCGGCTCCATGCTGGAAATCAAAGTTATACCGGCTTTTGGGCCCTTCAACAACGGATGGGTGAATCTGGACGTAACCTTGCCGGATGAAATACTGGAGAATGTGACCGTAAAGAACGCTTCGGGCAGTATCGAGGTGGAAGGCGTGATGGCGGAAGCATTGGAGGTGATGGGTTCCTCGGGCAGTATTAAAATTGATGGTGATGGTTACGCATACGATGTGCTCTCGGTGGATAATACCTCAGGCAAAATCACTGTGGAGGACGTGACCGACGCACAAGTTGTGTATGTGGAAAATACTTCGGGTACCATCGTCCTTAATAATATTGTGTGTGACAGCTTAAAGGTGAAAAACACTTCGGGCCGCATTGAAGGCCAGATGCTGGAAGGTGACATGGAAGTGACCAACACTTCGGGCACCATCAGCCTGTATGCGGACTTGGGTGAGGGTGCCAGTACGGTGCGGTGTTCATCCGGCCGGATTGAGCTGAGTTTAAAGCAAGAGCCGATGGATATCACAGCCAATGCGACATCAGGATCAATCAGTGTGGCCGAAAACGAGCTGCTTTTGGTTAGCATGGACAGCCGTACGGGATATGTCGGAGAATATGCTGACGAAAGTGTATCAACGCCCAGCATTGAAGTCAAAGCCACCAGCGGTAATGTAGACATCCTGTTTCATTAAAGAATAAAAAATCAGAAGAGTGTGAACTCGCTTCACACTTTTTTATTTTGCACATTTATAGTATAGTATAGAGACGAAAAAAAGGAGAGAAGCATGGCGGAACAGGGTTTGAAAGGCCGCGTGGTTGTGGGCATGAGCGGCGGTGTAGATTCGGCGGTGGCGGCGTATCAGCTTAAGAAAGCGGGATACGATGTAGTCGGCGTGTTTATGAAAAACTGGGACGAGACGCTGGACAGCGGTGAATGCACGGCTACAGCCGATTTTCGGGATGTTCAGTCGGTTTGTGATGCCATCGATATCCCTTACTATACGGTCAATTTTCAACAGGAGTATTACGACCGTGTATTTACGTATTTCTTAGAGGAATACAGAAACGGACGTACGCCTAATCCGGATGTAATGTGCAATTCTGAGATCAAGTTTGACGCTTTTTTGGAATTTGCGTATAAAACCGGCGCTTCGACGATCGCAACCGGGCATTACGCCAGATTGGATAAAACCGACGGGATTAAGCTTTTAAAAGGCAAGGACGCAGGGAAAGATCAGTCCTATTTTCTCTGTATGCTGACGCAAGACCAGCTAAAGGATGTGGTGTTTCCAGTTGGGGATATGGAGAAGCCTGAGGTGCGCAGGATTGCGGAAGAATTGCATCTGTCGGTGGCGGACAAAAAAGACAGTACAGGCATTTGTTTTATCGGTGAACGCAAGTTTAAGGAATTTCTAAAACAGTTTTTGCCCGCCAAACCGGGGGAGATTCGCAGTATTTCCGGCGAATACATTGGAAAGCATGACGGGCTGATGTATTACACATTGGGGCAGAGACGGGGCTTGGATATTGGCGGACGGGGCACAGGCGAGCGATGGTTTGTGGCGGAAAAGGATTTGAAAAAAAATATACTATACGTGGTACAGGGCGATCAAACACCGCTGTATTCCAAAGCGCTGAAAACTGCGGGGTTTAACTGGATATCCGGAAAAGCGCCGACCAAAGCCTTTGACTGTACCGCCAAGTTCCGGTACCGGCAGGCCGACCAACAAGTGCGTGCGACGCCGGAAAAAGACGGAACATACATAGAATTTGCAGAACCCCAGCGCGCGGTGACCCCCGGACAATATGCTGTGCTGTATGACGGCGAAGTTTGCCTGGGCGGCGGGGTGATTAATACCGTTATAAAATAAAAGCACTTACGCTCAATAAGTGCTTTAATAATCAATAACCCAAGTACGGGTCTACAATAATGCGGTTCCCTTTAATGCCCATACTTTTAAGCCGTTTAATATATGCGCTGTTCATTTTGGTCGGGCCGGATACATAATAGTACGCGCGGCTGCCGTATTCGGCGGCCAGATCATCGATAATACCCGCAGTGACGTCTCTTTCATGCATAAAGTGCATATCCACATGCTTCCGCTTCTTTTTTTCCAATACATCCTGATACATGTGATATCCGGATGCGATATGTACCAGATGAATTTTACGGTCTGTATCGGCAAGACCTTGGGTCAGTACAGCCCGTGCCGCTGTGATGCCCGCACCACCTGCGATCAGGATTATGGGGGAAGCATCGTCTTTCAATGTGTACCAGCCGAATGGGCCGTGTAAGCGAACCGTTTCACCGGGAGTCAGTGCGGCAAGCGCCTGCTTAAAACCCGATGCGGGCGTACCGGCATGTGTGCCAATACGTACAATGCCATCTTCGGGCGTGCTCGCGATCGAGAAAGCGCGCCATTTTCTGCCCACAAAGCTTTTGCTTGGCAGCGTGAAGATGCCATGCTCTCCCGGTCGCCAATTCAATCCGCCCGCACTAAACTCAACGCTGAGATATCCTTCCGGCAGGGGGGTGACCGATTGCACTATTAAATCATGTGTATTCAAAACACCTTTAAAATCCGATAGTTTCATGGCTTTGCTCCTTAATAAAACCTTTTTATAATATGAGTATACAAACAAAAAAAGACAAAACCAAGCGATTTTGTCAGGATTTACGGCTTATTCAAGTAATGTTTAACGTGTGTTCAAATATTGCGCCAGGAGGGCGGGCTGAATGTCGGGATAGGTGAGATTTTCAGGCAAAACTTCGAAGCATTTGGTTTCGGCGATTTCGCTTTCGGGAAGAGCTCCCAGTGTTTCGATGGATGCGGTATATAGTCTGCCGTGTTTGGTGACCCCGTCCATTGTCACTGAATAATCACATATCGGAGCGATATGATATTTGGCCGCACCGGTTTCCTCATACAGCTCACGCCGGGCCGCATCATCGGCCGCTTCTCCCGGTTCAATATGCCCGCCGGGGATCTCCCATGTTATGCGTTCACGATGTCGCACCAGCAGCCACTGTTCTCGGTATTGTGTGATCATAACGACGTAGGTCAGCAAATGATCTGCGAATCTGCCAACAGGGGAATAAACGATTTCTATCGGCATCAATAATCGGCCTCATCTTTCAGTGCAAAATCCACAGCGGCTGTTGCATGCAATAGCGTGGTGTTGAAAAGCGGCACCGATACATCCGACGACCCAATCAGCAGCGGGATTTCGGTACAGCCCAATATGACGCCCTCGGCACCTTCGCCGACAAGGCGGTCAATGATGGCGGTATATTTTTGCCGTGAAGCATCTGAGATGATGCCTTGGATCAGCTCGTTAAAAATAACCGCGTGAATCACTTCGCGTTCATCGGCTTTTGGGATCATCACATCAAGCCCGTATTTTTCTTCAAGGATACGGGTGTAAAAATCGCCCTCCATCACATATTTGGTACCAAGCAGGACGACTTTTTTTATACCCTGACGAACAACAGCTTTACCTGTGACGTCTGCGATATGCAGAACGGATATGCCCGCATTTTTTGCGACAGCAGGGGCCATGCGGTGCATGGTGTTGGCGCAGATGACGATAAAATCGGCGCCTGCGGTTTTCAGCGCTTTGGCCCGCATCACCATAATGTCCGACAGCTCATCCCAGCGCCCGGCGGTCTGCAGCTCTTCCACCTCGGCAAAATTAAACGAATACATGAGGATTTCGGCTGACACGGTGCCGCCAAGCCTGTTTTGCGTTTCTCGATTGATGATATCGTAATACTGGGCGGTGGATTCAAACGAAAGTCCGCCGATCATGCCGATGGTCTTCATAGCATCTCCTTTTCGTGCGGGTCATCGTGATTGACGAAATAGAACATGCCTGCTGATTCGGGTGCGGTCAGCTTAAATCCAAACTTCTCATAGAGGTATTTAGTATCACCTTCAGCGATCAGGCTGATATAACATGTATCGGGAAGATGATGGTCGATATAGTGCATAATGTGGCTTAAGATCATTCTGCCGACGCCCTGATTTTGGTTTTCAGGCAGCACGCAGATATCCACTACCTGGCAGGCTGTACCGCCGTCGCCGATCAGCCGCCCCATTCCGATGACGGTTTCGTGGTTTTTGACCAACACCGAATACAGTGTGTTTTTAAGCCCTGCTTCCGCTGCCTCTGCGGATTTAGCCGAAAGTCCGCACGCTGCACGGGTTTCGCGGTAGATATCGACCGGGATGGGTTGTTCCAAAACATGATATTTCATATAAGCTTCCTTTTCGTATATTTACAGTTAAAATCTATCATTCAACTTGACGTTATTTTAACATATTTTTGAGCGTAATATCAGGGTGATGATACTTGATGTTTTCTTTTCGGCTCCAATGCTGCACCGCGCCTGCCGGGCACCATTCGTCACAGGCAAAGCACATCTCGCAAGCATGCTGAAAAACAGGCGTTTTCGCAGTGATTTTGATATTTTCCGCCGGACAAACTTTTGCGCAGATGCCGCATCCCGTACATTGGTCATTGACCGCGATACTTTTGTCGGTTAGGGGAATCAGTTCATAAACGCTTAAAGACAAATCATCGGTCTGCGCTTTCTCCCGCAGGGCGTTCATAGCCAGCGGGCCGATCGCCTTGAAAACCGGTTTCATCAGCCAGAGAAAAATGGTTTTTAAAATGGGGAAACGGGTTTTGCTGTTGCAGTCAAGCTGACGGCAGATTTTTTCTATTTTGCGCTTGCTTTTGTTGATGATTTTGCCGCTGTGTTTTTGAATTGGAATCGGGATATGGTCGTAATCGAGATTATTCATGGGCAGACGCACCGAGTAAGACGCGCGGCAATGCCCGCCGGCAGATTTAACCGCTTTTTCAAATGCCTGCAGTGCGGGCAGGGCATTAACACTGCGGTATCCACCGCAGGTGCATACCGCAAAAATACGGTTCTGATCCGATAGTTCAAGCGCTTGAATAAACCGAAGCACGATGCTGGGAAGTCCGGCGATAGGAGCAAGATAGGCGGGAAAGACGATACCGATACGGTCGGCATCACAATTCGTTTTTTTGGCGCGCATCGCTTCGGGTATGGATATCAAACCGGCATCCAGATGCTTTGCGATTTTTTGGGCGACAGCCAGCGAGTTGCCGGTGCCTGAGAAGTAGAATATCGCGGTTGACAAACGTTTATATTCCTTTTACTTTGCATTGAATTAAATATCTATAAATAAATTATACCACAAAAAAAAGAAACCGATTTTGGTTTCTTACAGCCATATCGAATTCGGATTGTTAAATATCAGTAAACCTGAATGGTATTACGCGTCTGTTTAGCAATATAAAGCGCCTTGTCCGCGGAGATGAAAAGCTCTGCGGCGCTCATCGTAGAAGCACAGGATGCCAAACCGAAAGAAACCGTATGCTTTATTTCTGGATGGTCGTCAATGGCGATGTTTTTAATACCTTTTTGCACTTGCTTGCAGATGGCAACGGCTTTTTTTATATTAGTATTCTTAAAGATCAGGCAGAATTCATCACCACCATAGCGATAAACATCTTCGCCGCACTGATCATTGAGAATTTTCGCGAATTGATTGAGATACTGATCACCAATATGATGGCCGTACTGATCGTTAATCGCTTTAAAATGATCAATATCCGCAATTGCAAATACACACGTTGATTGATGTTCGCCCTGTTCTAAATCGATCATTGTTTCGTGCAGGGCCTGACGACTGAGCACTCCGGTGAGTTCGTCAAATTTCAGCTTGCGTTTTAAAAGCTGACGGTCAAGCTCTTTTTGGACGATAACTTCGTTTTTCCTACGGTTGTATAGAATTTCAACCAGACTGACGGCAAAAACTGCGAGCAGGATAAAGACGGAGATCAAAAATTCGCCCAGCCGTTGTGCACTGTCAAATACGCTGACTTTATCGAGATCCCATACAATGAATAATTCAGAAAAAGTCATACTCAGAAGACTGGCCAAAGCGGTGAGGGCGGTCAGAATATAGTTGGTGTAAATGGTGGTCAGCATGATGGCAAAAATGAAAAATATAAAAGTAGCGGCAAAGACGTTATGCGCGGTAAACAGGATGGCAGCGATGAGTACGAAAATGTGAGAAACCGCATAGATTTTCTTTTCCTGCGAAAGACGTTTGGAGCGCACAATCAGCGCACCGGTGATGATGCTAAGGAAGTTCAAACCGCTCGGGGCGATGATAAATTTTAAAACATAGCGTTCAAATGTTGTTGTTACGACATCGGTGTTCATCAGGACAAATGCCATCAGGCATTCGGTCAAGAACACGAAAATAACCAGTCCGACCATGATTCTGAAATGCAGATGTAGCCAATCATTATCGATCCGGCGATGCTCGTTTTTAATCTTATCGATTAAGACATCGCGGTTATCCGATAATATCGGTTCATTGCTAAACAAAATGAAACTCACATGCCCCTCCGAAAGCTATCATGTATTGGTTTATTTGCTATTATACAATATTTTAATGGAATGAGATATATCAAATCATAAAAAAGTTAGAAATACTAACAAAATAATCTAAATTGAAGAGCTATTAAGCCCAAAAATTTTAGGTATTGAAAACGAAAGAGTTTGCAAAGGGTGATTTATGTGAAAAAAAGGGCTAAGATTGATAATGGCTTAAAAAGACATTGACCAGCTCTGAAATCATTGCATCTGCATCGCCGAGACTTTGGCCGTTGGAAAAAAGCGCAGGCCAATTGAGAACGCCTTCGACCATACCGTAAAAGATACGTGCGGTTTTCTGCTCCGAATCAAATTTCAGCTTCCTATCTGCCCTGGCGGCGCTCAGCCATTGCGATAGATTCGCATAAGAAGAGGCGAATCCAGACCGTATTTTGATGGAGAAGGAAATGTCCATGATAAAGACCGAAGTTAAGAGCCGGGAAAGATCGCGCCTTTTAGGGTCGTCGATTAAATACATTTCGGCTTTTGCAAAAGCGCTCAGCTGATCGGCCAAAGGCACATTCGGCTGATAGGGGATGTCTTTGACGGCCTGCTGCGCGGTGAGAAAGTCGGATATCATCTCCTGGAACAGGTTTTCTTTGCTTTGAAAATGGTTGTAGATGGTATTTTTTGAAACTCCGGCAGTCTCAGCGATTTTATCCATGCTGGCTTCTTTGTAGCCCATTTCGGTGAAAACCGCAACTGCGCCGTCTAAAATCGCCTGTCTTTTTTTGCTGGTATCCCGTGTTTTTCTCATCCGGTGTACTCCTGTGTGCTGATATTAATTAAACTATACCGTATAGTACAAATAAGTATTGACCTCTGCTTAACTATACCGTATAGTATAGTTAATAATCAATGATATTGCAAGTTTATACCCCGCGAACCGGGAAGGAGAATTTTTGATATGACGATACAAAAGAACTGGGCGACACGACTGTTAGGCATCGCGTTTTTATGGCAGGCAGCGACGTCGCTGATCAGCAACGCGGTTTTTGCCGATCCTTTGATGGCGGAAGGAAACATGGCGCAGACGATGCTCAATTTGGCGGCAAACGCCGGCCATGTGCATATTGCCGTCTTGATGGAGACCATGACTGCCGTCGGCATCATTTTACTCGGCACCATGCTGTACCACTTTTTAAAAAGCACCAATGAGCCGATTGCGCGCTTTGGCTTTGCCATGTACGTTTTCGAAGCGGTTGTGCTTTTTGCAAAACAAATTCTGTTGTTGATGGTGTTTAAAACCGGACAGATGTATATGGCAACCGGCGGCGCCGAGCTGCTGCCACTGGGCGAAGTGTTTGGTTTCGCCAAAACCTACGCGGGCCAGCTGAATATGTTGATTTTCGGCCTGGGTGCCATCGCTTTCTATTCTCTGCTGGTCAAGAGCCGAATCATCCCGCGCTGGATGTCTATCTACGGCCTGGCAACCGTGCCGCTGATTTTGATATTTGTTCCGCTGATGAACTACGGTGTTGAAGTGCCGTTCTGGGTACTGGCGCCGTATGTGCCGTTTGAGTTTGTGACGGGGACTGTGATTTTGGTAAGGGGTATAAAGAGGACAATTTTATAGTATTAAAAAGGATTGCCATGGGTTGATTCGTGGCAATCCTTTAAATCGAATAACTCTTTATCATATGTGCACAATTTTAGAATTAGTATAGGAGAGTTGCTTCATTAATCAAATCATCTAAATTATTGTGGAGAATCTGATGTAATAAGTAAGTGTTGACGTAATTGAACAAATTCAACTCTTCAGGGCTCATTAGTGTTTGATGCGGTAGAGAGGTAATAATCATACTATCGAATGAACCATCTAAATGGATTTTCGCAGTATCAAGCTTGTATACAATTGATTTCTCTCCATTTTCTGTTTCACCATATGCATATTTGATCTGGGTTGTATTACAGGAAATTTTTTTTATATAAAAGTTTTCATCTGAACTATATGTCCTTTCGGAGCATTATAATTTCTATCCTTACAATTAGTTCTGCCTATACGCAATTTGGTATCGACGAATCAATCGCCCTTAGCGTCTCACCAATACTCGCATGAATCTCAATGCAGTTTGGGGCTCCTGTAAAGGGCGTTGGTGTCTGGTTGATGATGACGATCGGCTTTTGCTGGTATTGCGTAAACAGCTGTGGGATGGCGGCCACCGGGAAAACGGTCAGCGATGTGCCCAGCACCAGTAAAAGATCGCCGGTCTCAATCAGTGGGTATACTTCGTCCATCCTGTCCACGCTTTCTTCATACAGCACCACGTCCGGCTTAATCAGTCCGCCGCAAGCACAAAGACAGCCTTTTTCCAATACATCCTGTTCGGGGTGATTCTTGCCGCATGCCTGGCAGGTGCAGGTTTTGATGGAACCGTGGATTTCGATGATGTTTTTGGACCCCGCATCGGCATGCAACTCATCAATGTTTTGGGTTACAATGGTCAGGTTTTTCGTCTGTCCCCATTTGGCCAGAATGGTATGCCCGATATTTGGCTGGATATCAGTATAGTTCAAATGGAGGGAGATGTACTTCCAAAACATGTCGGGATGGGCAAAAAAGAAACTGCGTGATAGGACAGTTTCGGGTCTGTAGCCCGCAAAATCTTTGGTATATAGGCCGGTATCCGACCGAAAATCCGGCACACCCGATTCGGTGGACATACCCGCGCCGGTGAGGCAAAGGATTTGATCGGCGTTTCGGATCAAGTTGGCACATTCTGCGATACGTTCCATAAGGCTTCCTTTTCGGTTGCAATATTGTTATGTTGATAGCATGCTGAGGCGCTATTCCATTGTCGGCAGAAGTCCCTGAAGGTCTTCCTTAGTATAGTATACATATTGACCATACGGATTAATAATTAGGCCATCAACATTATCAGTAGATGCGAGAAGCTCACACATCTCTTTAAATGTTACAATTAATGTTTGCTGGCCTTCAGTTTTCTGCCATTTACCTAGCTCAGCCCAGTCGGAGAAAATGAAATAGTAGTGATCTTTCTCCGACATTTTTAGTTTGGGCAACCCAATCTTTGTGCCTTGCGTCAGCGTAACATTGCCGAACTTATCAGTTCTTTTAGGTTCGGGGGATATAGTCGCTGGCAGAAGGAATCGGGCGGATAAAAGACATTCATATGTACGCTTTTGGGTTTCATTCGTTCCGCCCTTATACATAGCTTCAATTGCACTAACAAGCGCTGGGTTGGAAATCGCTTTGTTGGTTTCTTGTTTTTCCATATAGACCATGCTTAAATCATCTGACAATTTTTCTTCTTTAAACTTTTGGTATCCCAGCCGTTCGTACAGCGCAATATTGCGCACGCTTTTGTTGCTGGTAAAAAGCTCGTATCGAAGATACTGCGGGTATTTCTCTTCAATCGCTTTAAGAAGCTGAGTACCGATGCCTTTCCCCTGATGGGAAGGGTGCACAATCAGCCTGCCGATATAGACGGTGTTTCTGTCCGCATAGGCTCTAATCGAGCCGATGATTTTGCCGTTATTAACCGCTTTTAGCATAATGCCTTTCTCAAAATCCTGAATGATGCCTTCGGGCGTTTGGGTTAACGGTGGAATTTTTAGGTCGCCCACCAACTTGGCTTCACTCTGGTAGGCGAGGTATTGTAGCGCGAGAATTTTCTTTAAGTCAGCTTTTTCAGCAAGTTGTATTTTTGTCATTTATCAGTTCTCCAAATTAGAATATTCGTCGCAGTTCAATCTCACCTTCACCAAATCCCTGCGGGTCAGGCATCTTTTTGGCCCAGGCCACGGCTTCGTCCCATGATGCAACATCGATCAGAATAAAACCGGCAACGATGCTCCCCGGATTCTCAAAGGGCCCGTATGTAATCTCTGGTTCTCCGCCTGCATCAGGAAAGGAAATCCGAAGTCCATCCACACTGGGTCGCAGGCCTTTGGCCATCACGCGCACACCCGCTTCAATGAGTGCTTGGTTAAAAGACGTCATCGCGTCGATCAACTCAGGACTTGGCAGATTGCCCGCCTCTGAGTTTTTTGATGCTTTTACAATCAACATACACAGCATGACTTTTCTCCCTTAAATAAGTCCGTTGCTTTTTAAGCAAAACCAGATATTGATGACGAGTGCAATGCAGGTGACCAAAATGGTTCCAATAATAATCGGCCAGGTGATGGGGATTTTTCGCTTTTTTATGATATAAAGAATAATGCCGTCATTCAGCGCAACCACCAAAACACTGCGCAAAATCAGTTGAACTAAAATGTTCATTTTTTTAAACCGCTTTTTGAGAACAAATATTTTTTAATCATACTATATTTTAACTTTTAGAGGTCTTTTCCTCTTGTAATGAATTATTTTTATTATGATGATGGTTCCCAGTTACTTTCAGTATATAGAGATGATTTTCCAATATAATTAATCTTGTATCGTCTACAGAAAAATTTTACAGTACTATCAACCCAATCTGGAGCAAAAGGCGTAAGCATAACAGATTCTATAAAGTTATTAATATGACCATAAGAGAAATCCTTGGTTTTATTTTTTAGGTTTAGATTCATATCCTCTACAGCAAAATCAACAAAACTTTCTATGTTCTCGAGGTCAATTGATTCTCTAAATTTGGAATCTTTACTATATAAAGCCATAAAACTTTTTGCTTTGTTCTTAAAGTCTGCTTCATTCTTGTATTTGTAATGATTAATGAGTCTTACCTCATTTTCATGAACAAATGCATCTCGTTTGATTGAGGCGGCTTCATAAATATCAATCGAATTAAAATTAATACTATCAAGACTATCTACATATTTAACATCCTTTAGAACAATATCGTTTAAACTTTCTATATTCGATTCATCTATCTCAATTCTAACCGCAGAATCATTATGGGAATATATGCGCCATAATGCATCGCTTTCTGGGAGCCTAGTCCATGATTGACAGTAGAACTGAAATGTAAGGATAAATTTCGCAAGTTTATCAATGCTTTTGTAAGTATTATTAGAAGTTAGAGCAAATCTATTCAACGCTTCCATCTCATAGGGGTCAGCCCATACACTTGGATGAACAAATGTTAAAGATTTTTTCAAAATCATATAAACAAAAGCTTCAAAGCTTATAAATCGATACAGTTTTCCCAAAAATAACAACTCCCTCAGAATTAATCTAGCTTATCTTCACCTTGCTTAAATTTTCTTTCACTCGAAATTCAACGATGCGTTTAATCAAGTCCAGCGGCATCGACTCATGGATTGGAAACTGAACCGCGCCTTTTGAGCTTTTATAACCGGCTAATTTCTCTGCAAAGGCAGTAATGCCCGAAGGTGTAGGATAGAACCCGATATGGTTTTTGTAGGCGGCAAAATGTACCAGATTGCCGTTGAGATAGAATGTCGGCATCTGATAGCTGATTTTTTCGCTGGCGTCGGGCGCGGCGTCTTTAATCGTTTGTCGTATCTGCTTTAAGAGTTCCTGAACATCACTGGGGAACTTCGTAATATATTCATCAATTGCGGCAGAGGTTTTTTCTTCGTTTTGATCTGAATTCTTCATGTGTTTTGACCTATCCTTTCTATTCTTTGTTCTTAAGGTATCGTTTCTATGTGGCTAATTTGCAGTTAATTTTTCTATCCCGTAATAAAGACAATGCCGGATTTCACCATGATATTCCAACGACTTTTTTTGTTAAGCTTTGTCATCTGTCACTTTTCCATCACGCGTTGACTGGACGGGTTATTTTCGAAAAAACAAGCTTCGATATAGGTATATCCAATTCTAAACAGTTCGGCAATCACCGCTTGTAACGCTTCTGTTGTATATCCACGCCCCTTATAATCTGGGTGAATAACATACCCAATTTCGATGGTGCCTTTTTCGATGTGACCATCATTTTTGGAATTAATCCGTGCTGTTTGTGGTCGTGTTTGATATCAGCACGCATGTCTCGACGTGTGTGGTCTGTAGAAATATGTTATGGATATAAAACTTCAAAATTCTTTAAAACCCAATTGTTGTCTTTTAAATATATCAAATTAGTATTAAGCCTTAAACTCATTAAAAGGTATAATGAATTCTCCATTTTCTCCCACACAAACCTTTCTCAGCACTTTTTCATTTTTAGAGACCCATTCAACAATACTGTGTTTATCTTTAAGTTTAACTCTGCTATTCAGAAAATCAACCTCAAATGTGTCAAGATAGATTGACGCCACTTTTCCTTTATAATAAATGCATGGAAATGATCTCTCGAGTGTTTTTTATTGTCTTCATGGAAAATATAGAAACTCAGCCTTGAATCATAGCGAAACAATCGATCTCGTTGTTCAACCGATACAATACCAATAAGGCTACCCCAAAAGGACGATGCGTGATACTTCATATCAAATATTAAAGGGGTCATTATATCTAATCCCATAAGAATCCTTAATCTAAAGAGTTTTGCTCTGTACTATTTTTAGCCATCAACACACACGTCTCGACGTGCGTGGTCTGGGGGAACATATCAAAGGGTACCACTTTTTCAATCGTATATTTTTCGGCGAGCAGTTTTAAATCCCGCGCCAATGAGCCCGGGTCGCAGGAGACGTACACCATTCGGGTTGGAGCGGCTTTTAAAATCTGCGCAATCAACGCTTCGCTTAAGCCTTTTCGCGGCGGGTCGGCAATAAGCACATCAATTTTTCCGGCTTTTTTTGCGGCTTGAGCGAACTCTTCGGTGCAATCGCCGCAGATAAACTCGGCATTGGCCAGCGCATTGGCTTTGGCGTTTGCTTCGGCGTTATCGGTGGCGGTTCTGACATACTCGATTCCGAACACCTTTTTTGCCTTTTTTGCCGCCAGCAGTGTCAGCGTGCCGATGCCGCAAAAAAGATCGATCACCGTATCATTCTGATTGATATCCGCCATGTCCGTCGCGGCATGGTACAGGTTTTCGGTTTGTTCGGTGTTTACCTGCAAAAACGCATTGAGCCCCACGCGAAAGCTCAGTCCGTCGATGGTATAGTCAAGCGCGTCTTCGCCGTTAAGGCAAAAGGAATCCTCACCCAGCAGGGTATTGCCTTTGGTGGGATTGATATTGACCATCACACTTTTCAGCGCTGTGAGGCCTCGCAATGCGCTGACCAGCAGATCGCTGTGTGGAATATGCTTGGAAGTTGCCACCAGCCCCACCATCAGCGCATCGTCGCTGGTAACACGCGCGAAAATCTGACGGATCAGCCCGCTGTGCGTCGCTTCGTTATAGATGGAAATATGATTTTCTGATAACCATTTTTTAACGATACCAAACGCTTGATTAATCAGCGGATGCTGGATGGGGCATCCTTCTATATCCACCACGTCATGGCTGTGATTGGCGTAGAAACCTGCCTGCGTTTGTCCGTCCGCTTGGGAGACAGGAAAGACAGCCTTATTACGGTACCCAAAGACTTTTGGCGAGGGGACACAAGACGATACCGGGATATCCAGCCCTCCGATGCGCGTGAGGGTGTCCCTGACCCGCCGCGTCTTGAAATCCAACTGGGCGGGGTAGGCGAGATGCTGTAAACTGCATCCGCCGCAACGTTTGAACACCGGACATTCTGGCGAAACCCGATCGGGCGAAGTGGACAGCATGGCGGTCGGACGTGCCACCAAAAAGCGCTTGGCGGTTTTGATAATCTTCACCCGTGCGGTTTCTTCGGGAAGAAGCCCCTGACAGAAGATGACCGCACCGTCCTTTTTTGCGATGCCGTGGCCGTCTACGCTGATATCTGAAGTGGTTAACTCGAATTCATCGTTCTTTTTATACATGTTTTTTCCTTTGCAGTCACATTATTTTTTCTTATTATACAATAAGATTCATGGATGCGGTTTAAAAAATGTTATTGAATAAATTGTTAAAAAGAGGAACGCCCCTTGTACCCCGGTAAAAAATTAAGATATAATATAATGTAAATGTAGATATAAAGCAATACAGGAGATTTGGGCTTTGAAAAATCTGGGATTGGCATTGGGTGGCGGCGGTGCCAAGGGCATCGCGCATATCGCTTTTTTAGAAAAACTGGATGAGATGGGTGTGACCCCCAGCGTGGTATCGGGGACATCGATGGGCGCCATTGTTGGCGCGGTCTACTGTGCGGGACAAAAAGCGGGCGATATGATGGCGGTGTTGGAAAAACTGGATGAGAAGGCTTCCCGGCGTAAAAAAGGCGGATTGCTTTTGCGCCTTTCAACAGCCACACCCGCCTATCGCGGCGAATTCATGAAGCGCTTTATCGACAGCCTTTTGCCGGTGAAGACCTTTGAGGAATTAAAAATACCGCTTAAGATCGTGGCGGTGGACTTTTATTCGCTGGAGGAAAAGGTGTTCACGTCGGGTTCGCTTCTGGATGCGGTGATGGCTTCGGCGGCCTTGCCGCCCGGAGTATACCCTTATCCGATCGGTGACCATTACTACATCGATGGGGGAGCGGTGAATCTGGTGCCGGCTACGGTGATCAAGGACGAATGTGATGTTTTGGCGGCTATCGACGTCAGCAGTGTGATGCCGACCAAGCCCACCAAAAAGCCGACCACAAAAAACGCCCGCATCGCGATGATTACTGCCAGCAGTAAAGCGCTTTTGGCCTACAAGATGGCCGAAGCGGGAACGGACTTGTTTTATAAGGTATTATTTGATAATATAGGGACGCTTGATTTTTTCAAGTTTCGGGAAGCGTATGCCACCGGACTTAATTATATTGAGCGCTTTGAAGATGAAATCATTAAGAAATTAAAATAATTTGGAGGATATACGAACAATGGACAAAAAAGTGGGCCTGGTTTTAGGCGGCGGCGGCGCGAGAGGTATCGCGCATATTGCCTACCTGAATGCGCTGGATGAGCTGGATATCAAGCCGGATGTCATTATCGGAACCGGTGTGGGTGCGCTGGTCGGGGCGCTGTATGCGGCCGGTATTTCACCGGATGAGATAGTTGGGATATTAGAGGAACTCGATTACCGCAGAACCAAGGGCCTTAATAACTATAGCTTTAAAGAGAGCAAGTACGGCCTTCTGGACGGTATCGGGTTGGAAGAATATCTGGAGCTTGTGATGCCCATCAAGATTTTTGACCGGTTGTATACACCACTGAAAATCGTTGCCGCCAATTATGAGACCCGCACACAGCATGTGTTTGAGCATGGCAAGCTGGTTCCGGCGGTGCGCGCCAGTGTATCAGTGCCCGGCATCTTTTCGCCCATCGAAGTGGACGAACAGATTTTCATCGACGGCGGCAGTATCAATCCGCTGCCTATCGACGTAATACGCGGGGATGTGGATGTGCTGATCGCGGTGGATGTCAGCGGCAAAGCCGCAACGGATATTGAGATTTCGGTGGCGTCTACGTCCAACGATCTTTCCCAGTGCTATCAGATCATCACCGGTGCGCTGATTGCCGAGAAACTGAAAAATACGCCGGTGGAAGTGATGGCCGCGCCCGAGCTGGCGGGTGTGCAGTTTTTGGATTTCTTCAACTATGAGAACATTTTGGATGCGCTGGACGAAGACATTGACGCGTTTAAGGTGGATGTCTGCAAGCTGTTAAAACCGGAACTTCTGACCAAGGGCGGCAAACCTAAAAAGGCTAGTGAACCCGCCAAGAAAAAAGAAGAAGCAAAGCCTGTCAAATCAATTCAAGCCGACATGGAAGACATTGAGTTGATGGAAGAGCTTTTGGATGAAGCGCCAGCGCCCATAAGAGGGAAGAAGGAAAAGCCTGCGCGTTTTGAGGCTGAGCCGAAAACAAAGCCCGAAAAACCCAAAAAAACTGAAAAGGAACATCATGATGATGATCTGATTGTGCCCGAAGGCATGAGCAAAGGTAAGGCCAAGCGGCTGGCCAAGCGCGCCGCCAAGCAGGCCGAGGCGGAGGCGTATCTCGCGATGCTGGAAAAAGAGCTGGCTGACGAAGGCGAGTTTGATGATTTCGATGATTTTGAATAAATAATGCAGATTCAAAGAACAGGTTCCCCTGTTCTTTTTTTAAAAAGAAAAAGCCTTTAAGGATTATCCCTAAAGGCTTTTATAGTGAGTATAATTATTTAAGCAGTGCTTCAGCTTTGGCTACCACGTTTTCAACCGTAAAGCCAAACTCTTTGAACAGAGTGCCTGCCGGTGCGGAAGCACCGTAATGGTCGATGGTGACATAAGCGCCGCTTAGGCCCACATATTTGCCCCAGCCGAATGAGCTGCCTGCTTCGGCCACCAGACGAGCGGTGACGCCCGAAGGCAGAACCGATTCTTTGTATTCGGCCGATTGCTCTTCGAACAAATCCATGCAGGGCATGGAGACCACACGCGCGCCGATGCCTTTGGCTTTCAGCTGGTCATAAGCCTGTACGCAGAGATCCACTTCCGAACCCGTACCGATTAGTATCACATCGATATTTTCGCTGTCTTTCAAAACATATGCACCTTTCAGTGCTTGTTTGCCGCTTTCGGCCTGCAGAGGCATATTCTGGCGGGTCAAGGCCAGCACAGACGGTGCTTTTGCGTTTATCGCAAAGGTGTAAGCCGCGGCCGCTTCACGTCCGTCGCAGGGACGCCACATATAAGCGTTCGGGATGGAACGGATGGTGGCCAGCTGCTCAATCGGCTCATGCGTGGGACCGTCTTCGCCGACACCGATGGAATCATGGGTCATCACATAGATGACCGGAAGTCCCATAATCGCCGCCAGACGCAACGAGGCTTTGAGGTAATCGGTAAAAACGAAGAAGGTGGCGATATAGGTAATCAATCCGCCATGCAGTGCGATGCCGTTGGCGATCGCCGCCATGCCGAACTCACGTACGCCGTAGTGGATATTGGAACCATCATAATTCTGCGGGCTTAAGTACTCGCGGGCTTTCATAACCGATTTGTTGGAAGGACCAAGGTCGGCCGATCCGCCGATCAGATTGGGGAACCGTTCGGCCAAGCGGTTGATGAGGACCTCGGACGAGACGCGCGATGCCATGGGTTTGTCTTCAAATGCCCAGAACGCTTCGTCGGATTCCAGATCGACCAAAATCTTTTTGCTGAAATATGTTTCAAACTCAGCGGCAAGATCGGGGTTTTCTTTTTTGTATGCGTCAAACAGCGTGTTCCACGCCGCTTCCTTTTTGGCGTTTTCTGAGTTCAGACGAGCAAATTCATCTTTCACTTCATCGGGCACAAAGAAAGCTTCTTTGTGATCCCAACCCAAAAATTCTTTCATCGCTTCGATATTTTCCTGCCCTAAAGGCGCGCCATGGCAGTTATGGTCGCCCTGCATGGGCGGGCAGCCGTATCCGATCAGGGTTTTGACGATGATGATCGACGGACGCTTCAAGTCCGCTTTGGCTTCCGCGATGGCTTTGTCGATGCTGTCTATGTCCGTGTTGCCGTCGCCGACGTACAGCACCTGCCAGCCATAGGCTTCATAACGCTTGCCGACGTCTTCGGTGAACGCAATATCCGTATCACCTTCAATCGAGATGTTATTTTTATCGTACAGCACCACCAGCTTGCCAAGGCCCAAGTGCCCGGCCAAAGAAGAAGCTTCGGAAGAGATACCCTCCATCAAACAGCCGTCGCCGACGAGGGCATAGGTGTAATGGTCGATAACCTTATACTTTTCGGTATTGAATTTTGCAGCCAGATGCGCTTCGGCCAAAGCCATGCCCACAGCATTGGAAACGCCCTGACCCAAGGGGCCGGTCGTGGTTTCCACGCCGCGGGTGTGACCGAACTCGGGATGTCCCGGGGTTTTGCTGCCCCATTGGCGGAACTCTTTTAAGTCATCCAAAGTCAAGCCGTAACCGAACAGGTGAAGCAAAGAATAGATCAGCATAGAACCATGCCCGGCGCTTAAAACAAAGCGGTCGCGGTCGATCCATTCAGCGTTTGCGGGATTGTGCTTTAAGTGGCGGCTCCACAGGGTGTAAGCCATCGGTGCGCTGCCCATGGGCAGACCGGGATGACCGGAATTGGCTTTTTGAACCGCTTCTACGGACAGCAGTCGTATGGTATTGATCGCCAGATTATCGATTTTGTTCATTTTTGTTTCGTTCTCCTCTTCTAAAATATATTAATTTAATAATTCTTGATATAGTTTCATAATTTCTTGCGTTTGCGCTTTGCGCTCAAACTTTTGCGCTTGTTCGATGCAGGTCTTGCCGCTGAGCGGTGAGGTTTTTATTCTTAGAACCGCATCCAGCAATTTATCTTGGTCATCTCTCGGCACTTTGAAGCCGCACGTTTCATTCAGCATATCGCCGCTGCCGCCGCTGTCGTAGGTGACCACCGGCGTACCGCAGGCCAGGCTTTCCAGATTGACGGTGGGGAAGGTGTCTTCCTTGGTGGGATTCACAAACACATCCGCCATACTGTACAGCGCCGCCATCTCCTCGGCCGAACTCAAACGTGCCAGGCCAATGATGTTTTTTGGGAGCGACTTTTTCTGGTGTCCACTCAAGCCTGCCAGTACCAGCGTACAGTCATCGGGCAGATGCTCTGCCAGCCAGAGAAAATCGGGGTAACCTTTTCGGTCGCTCAGAATGCTGGCCGCTCCCAGCAGGATAAACCGGCCACGCAGCCCCAGTTTTTTTCGCAAATCGGACGGCGATGGCTTAAAGATATCGAGGTCAATTCCGGTCGGAATCTCCGAAACCAAATAGCCGCCCAAAAAGGATTGCGCCGCGATGCCTTTAAGCCAAGGCGAAGGCACAACGAGGGTCATCTTCTTTGGCGATGTAAACGCCGCTTTTTTAAGTATATAGTTCTTCCGGCTTCTGTCAAGACAGAAACTGGCCGGATATTCACGCTTTTGAGGACATTTTTCACATCCCTTCCGCCATTTTGGGCAATTCACATATTCAAAATGCGAGCAGTGCCCGGTAAAACTCCAGCAGTCATGCAGATTCCAGACCACCGGGATATCGTTTTTTTGGATATATTCAAACAGGAGTTTGACATGAATATAGTATCCATGGATGTTATGTAAATGGATGATATCCGGCTTAAACGCATCCAGTTTTTTTAAAAGCTTGATGGTGGCGCCGCGATTATTCAACCCGTGCGAATCAAAAAGCCGGGTCTGGGCGACTGAAACCAGCGTAGCAAGACGACTTCCCATCTTATAGGCGTTCAGCGCATCATCTCCCGCTTTGCGGCCATATGCAATCAGCGCTTCATGTCCATTCTCAATTAAGTTTTGATATTGATCCACTACGATTCGTCCTGTGGAACCGAATCCGCAGACCGAATTAATGAGCGCAACTTTCAACTATTTTCTCCAAACAAACTGATTGATGATTTTGGTATAGGACTGGATGATCTTGACGACTTTAACCGACACATTGGCGTCAATATAGTCAGGCGCCAAAACCGTGGGTTCCGCATTGGCTTTCATGGTAACCGCCAGTTCGATGGACTGTAAGACATCCTCGCCTGTAATGCCGCCAATGACCACCGTGCCTTTGTCCAGCACCTCTGGACGCTCGGTGGATGTACGCAGGAGCACACCTGCAAATCCCAGCATCGCCGATTCTTCCGAAAGCGTACCGGAATCACTCAAAACACAGAATGAATTCTTCTGCAGATGATTATAGTCAATAAACCCAAACGGGGTTAAGCTCTGTACGTTTTTGTGGAACTGAAAGTTCCGCGCTTCGATAAACTTTTTGCTTCTTGGGTGTGTGGAATAGATAACCGGCATATCATAAGTCTCGGCGATGGTGTTGATGGCGTTCATCAGCGAGAGGAAATTGTCCTCGTGATCAATATTTTCCTCGCGGTGTGCCGAGACCAAAATATACTTGCCTTTTTCAAGGTTTAGTTTATTCAACACATCCGAAGCGTCGATTTTATCCATATGGCCGGAAAGCACTTCCTGCATGGGCGAGCCGGTGACAAAGATATGTTCCTTTCGAAAGCCTTCGCTTAAAAGATAGCGGCGGGAGTGCTCGGTATAAGGCAGGTTGATATCCGCGATATGATCGACGATCTTACGGTTGATTTCCTCGGGTACGTTTTGGTCAAAACAGCGATTGCCGGCCTCCATATGGAAAATAGGTACCTTTAAACGCTTGGCCGAGACGGCCGAGAGCGCCGAATTGGTATCGCCCAAAATCAAAAGCGCGTCAGGTTTTTCTTCGGTAAGGATATCATAGGATTTGGCGATAATATTGCCCATGGTTTCGCCTAAATTTCTGCCTACGGCGTCCAAGTAGTGGTCGGGTTCCCGAAGACCAAGGTCTTCGAAAAACACCTGATTTAATGAGTAATCCCAATTTTGACCGGTATGCACCAGCACATGGTCAAAGTATTGGTCGCACTTTTTAATCGTGGCGGCCAGACGGATGATCTCGGGTCGTGTGCCAATAATGGTCATCACTTTTAGTTTTTTCAAGATTAAACCTCCAAATAGTATGTATCCGGCTTCTCTGGGTCAAAGACTTCGCTGGCCCAGATGATGGTAATCATGTTTTCGGCTCCGGTATTGACGATACTGTGGGTGTAGCCCGGAGGCACATCCACGACCATCAGCATCTTTCCCGACACTTTGCATTCGGTGATCTCATCGCTGTCGATTTTGCGAAAGCGGATCAGCCCTTCGCCGCTGACCACCAAAAACTTCTCAATCTTGGTGTGGTGCCAATGGTTGCCCTTGGTGATGCCGGGCATGGACACATTGACCGAAACCTGTCCGCTGGCGGAAGATTTAAACGCTTCTGCAAAAAAACCGCGCGGGTCTTCGTGCGTGTTTAAGGGGTAAGTAAAATCGTCCGGTTCCAAGTAGCTAAGATACGTGCTGTAAAGCTTTTTGGCAAACGTATCGCCCACATTGGGCACATCCAGCGTTTGGCGTGAAGCCTTAAACCCATATAGCAGATCGGTGATATCACCTAAAGATTCTTCATAGAAGGTTTCTACCGTACAAAATTTGCCCTGGCGATTTTCTTCTCCAGCCAGCGCGCGTTTGAATTCTTCCAGAAGGTCGTCGATATAGACCAACGGCACGATGGTGGCACGGTCATTGACCGTAATCGGCAGATCATGCGCGATATTGTAACAGAAGGTGGCCACCGCCGAGTTATAGTTGGGGCGGCACCATTTGCCAAAAAGGTTTTGCAAACGATAGACCAAAACCTTGACGCCATGGCTTTCGCCGTAAGCAAAGATCGCATCTTCTCCAGCACGCTTAGAAAGCCCATAAGGCGTATCTCCAGCCGCGTGGATGGAGGATGTGATCAGCACGGGGGCTTTATTGTTGTTTTTAACAAGCGCATCCAAAAGCGTAGTGGTAAACCCAAAATTGCCCGCCATAAACTCGGCCGTCTCCTTGGGTCGGTTGACGCCCGCCAGATGAAAAACAAATTCGCAAATCCTTGTATATTCGTTTAAAAGCGCGGGGTCGGTATCGATATCATAGAGCAGAAGGTCGGTATCCGTGAACCCTTGGTTTTTCAGCTCCCAGACCAAATTCTTGCCCACAAATCCGTTTGCGCCGGTGATGAGTACTTTCATTTATCTATCCCAGTTCTTTAATTCCTGCTGAATGTAATCCAGCTTGAGCAAAATCTCTTTCACTTCCGAGACGCTTAAAAGCTCGGTGTTCTGTGAATTATAATCGTCCACCGAGTCCATGCTGGTTTCGCCTTCGTCAAAATACTTATCGTAGTTTAAGTCGCGCTTGTCCGAAGGGATGCGGAAGAACCCGCCCATATCCTCAGCCACCAGATGCTCTTCGCGCGTCAACAGGGTTTCGTATTGTTTTTCGCCGTGGCGCGTGCCGATGACCTTAATCTCGTTCTTGGAGCCGAAGATATCAAGGATGGCCTCGGCCAGAACTCCGATGGTGCAGGCCGGTGCTTTTTGCACCATGATGTCGCCGCACTCAGCGTGCTCGAATGCGAAAATCACAAGTTCCACTGCTTCTTCCAGACTCATGAGAAAACGCGTCATGTTCGGGTTGGTGATGGTGATTGGCTTTTCGCTTTTAATCTGGTCGATAAACAGCGGAATCACCGAGCCGCGGGAAGCCATGACATTGCCATAGCGTGTACCGCAGATGACCATCTTTTTCGGGTCCACGGTTTTGGATTTGGCGACAAACACCTTTTCCATCATTGCTTTGGAGATACCCATCGCATTGATGGGATAGGCGGCTTTGTCGGTGGAAAGGCAGATCACTTTCTTGATATTATTGGCAATCGCGGCATTCAGCACGTTTTCGGTGCCGAGCACATTGGTTTTTACCGCCTCAATGGGGAAGAACTCGCAGGATGGGACCTGCTTCAGTGCCGCCGCGTGGAATACATAGTCCACGCCAACCATTGCGTCCTGTATGCTTTGCCGGTCGCGTACATCGCCGATGTAGAACTTGATTTTGTCGTTGCTGTAGGCTTTTCGCATATCGTGCTGTTTTTTCTCGTCCCGCGAGAAGATGCGAATTTCCTTGACGGCGGTGTTCAAAAAACGATCCAAAACGGCATTGCCGAATGAACCGGTTCCGCCGGTAATCAGCAGGGTTTTTCCATTAAACATGTATTTCCTCCAATTGTTTAATCAGCCATCAGGCTTTTCAGTGTTTTTAAAAATATATCAGTTGTAAAGTGGCTTTCGTAATACTGGCGGGCGTTTTTGCCCAGCATCGACTTGTCTTTATCATCAATAAAATCGCATATGGCTTTTGCCAGAGCGGCTTCGTCTTCGGCTGGGGCGGCATAACCGCACTTGGCTACTGTCAAGATTCTGGTCGCTTCTTTGTCCGCCGAAACAATGATCGGTTTTCCCGCCGCCATGTAGCCCAAAAGCTTGTTTGGCAGGGTGTGAGCGATGAGATCGTTCTTTGCCAGTGTCAGCACCAGCGCATCGGCACTTGCGTACAGCGCGGGCATTTCGGAGAACGGCTTTTTGCCTAAGAAAACAAGATTTCTCACTTCCAGTTCTTCGGTCAGTTTCTCGCATTCTGCTTTGGCCGAACCGTCGCCTGCCACCGAAATGAATACATCGGTATTTTCCAGCAGTTTGGCCGCTTTCACCAGAGTTTGTACTGACTGCAGGTGTCCGATATTTCCGGCAAAAACCAGATGAGTTCTTTTGGCGGATTTTTCGGCTTCGGGCAGATGCATGTCCGTTTCATAGAAAGGAAGATAATGCACGTTTTCATGTATCCCATGCACATCTTTAAAATATTCGCGAAAGCCCTCAGAGGACACAAAAATTTTGTCCGCCGAAGCGTATACCCACTTTGAAAACTTCCCAACCATATTATAAATGCGTGAGTCGGGCTTCACGCCGCCCGAGACCAGGCTTTCCGGCCACAGATCGAAGGTGTAGATATAAAGCGGTTTTTTGGTTAAGCGTTTTAGGAGCATACCCGGCAGGGCCATTGAAACCGGGGAACTCTGGATGACTAAAATCGCATCAAAATCTTTTTTTAAAAAAAGCGCTCGTAACGTGCCGAAAAACGCGAAGGAAGCATAGTTGAGGAAAAGACCGATGTTACTTTTGCCTCTGGGTATCAACGATGCACGCACAATATCCACGCCGTCAAGGCGCTGGCGGCGGTTTCTAAACCCGTGATAGCCCTTGTATATTTTCCCTTCGGGGTAATTCGGCAGACCCGTCAGCACGCGTACCGTATCGCCGTTTTCGGCCAAAAGCGGACACATGCGAGTCAGCGGAAAACTCTCTGGATAATAGTGCTGGCAAACCACTTGCAATTTCATCAAACTTCTTCCTATCAGACTTTTACCATTAATCGCTTTTGCTTTAAGTATCATATCAAAAGCGACATATAAAGTAAAGAATGAGTGGCGGACACGGCGGCAATCCATTCCGGCAATTTTGTCTTAAAAGGATGATTTCGGTCATTTTTTTTGCTATAATGTTCAAGACAAAAGCAAACAGAAGAAAATCAACAAAGAAAAGGACACCGCCATGCTGAAAAAGTATTACTATCTCATCAACGGCCTTCGCATGATTCTGGATATTTTGATTATCATTGCGTCCTTTGCAGTGGCCTATTATTTACGGTTCTATACGGTTTGGTTCGGGGTGGGCGAACTCAGTCTTTCGCTTGCGCAGTATGCCGCCGTTTTGCTGTTTGTGGTGCCCATCCATCTTGTTGGTTATAAGGTGGTGGGGCTTTATGACCAGCTGCGCACCAAGAAATTTGCGCTTCAGATGCGCAATATTCTGCTGGTAACGCTGGTCTCCTTGGGCGCTGTGTTTGTTTATCTGTTTCTTTTTAAACTCGATCATTATTCCCGTATTCTGCTCGGCATCTTCTACGTCGGAGTCTACTGCGCCACGGTCCTTGCGCATTTTACCGAGAAGAAGCTATTAAATAATTTAAAGATTCGGGAACACAACCTGAAGCATGTCGTGATTGTGGGCGCGGGACGCATGGGCAAAGAATATGCGCATCGGCTGGTGATGCACCCTGAATTCGGTTTTGATATTTCGGCTTTTTTTGACGGAGATGCTAAGAAGAGAAACACGGAGGTTTATGGCGCGCAGGTTTTTGATTTAGAAGGTCTGGAGGCGTATTTAAAGGATCACTTTATCGATCTTCTGGTCATTGCTCTGCCAAATAACGCTACTGAGCTGATCAATAAGGTTATCAACATTTCGGAGCTTTATGGTGTAAAGTCCCAAATTATCCCCGACTACTATAAACTGCTGCCGGCGCGGCCCAAGATGGATGATATCGACGGTCTGCCGCTGTTGCATACCCGCTATGTACCGCTGGATAATTGGGGTAATAAGGTGGTCAAACGGATATTTGATTTCACAGCTGCTTTTTTCGGACTGCTTTTCATCAGCCCGGCCCTGCTGGCAGTAGCCATCATCGTGAAAACCACGTCGCCGGGTCCTATCGTGTATAAACAAAAGCGCGTGGGGTATAACCGCCGCATCTTCAATATGTACAAGTTCCGTTCGATGAAATACGTCAAGGACGCTAAGCCCGGATGGACTACCGAAAACGACGACCGAAAGACCAAATTCGGCGAATTTATGAGAAAGCACAATGTGGATGAACTCTTACAGCTGGTCAATGTCTTAAAAGGAGATATGAGCCTGGTGGGGCCGCGCCCCGAACAGCCAGCGTTTGTCGAACAGTTTATGTACGAAATCCCGAAGTATATGATTAAGCATCACGTCAAGCCCGGCATGACCGGATGGGCGCAGGTGAACGGATGGCGCGGGGATACATCGATCGAAGAGCGAATCAAGTGCGATATCTACTATATCGAAAATTGGTCCTTCGGATTTGATATTAAAATTATGTTTAAAACCCTGTTCCATGGGAAAGAGAATGCGTATTAGTATGGACAAAAAAAATATTCCGGTGACCATTCTTCTGGCCACCTACAACCCCAATATGGAATGGCTGGAAAAACAGCTGGTTTCGCTGAATGAGCAGACCTATGACAATCTTTCGCTTTTAGTGCTGGACGATGCATCGCCCGATGTAAAGATCAAGGATATCAAGGTGATGGTGGAAAAAACCATCACCCGCTTTAGCTTTGAGGTACAGCAAAACAAAGAAAACCTTGGGTCTTGTAAGACCTTTGAGCGGTTGGTCGCTTTGGGAGAAAGCGAAGTTTTTGCCACCTGCGATCAGGACGATATCTGGGAAAAGAATAAAATAGCGCGGCTTATGGATGTATTGTCGCCGGATGCGACATTGATCTATTCGGATTTGTCCATTATAGACGGACAGGGCATCAAGACGCACAACAGTTTACGGGATATCCGAAAGCGTTTAAAGCACTTAAGCGGAAGCGGGCTTGCGCCAAAAATTCTATTCCGCAATTTTGTCACCGGTTGTACCATGCTGGTGCGGGCTGATGTGGCAAAAGCCAGCGTACCGTTCACGAAAGAGATGATCGGCGATCATCATATTACGCTGTATGCGGCGAGCAAGGGCAAGATTCAGTATCTGGACGAACCGCTGGTGCGTTATCGCCAGCACGAGAGCAACGTAACCGGCATTCTAAAAGGCGTCACCGACAAACAAAGTTATATTGATGTGCGCATTGTGCCGTTGATCAGCCAGTTTGAAACGCTGAAAACCGTGACGTTTAAAGACGATAAAAAGATGATTAAAGTGATCGATCAAGGATTGAAGTGGCTTAATGCCAGAAAGAAATATTTAAGCGGACAAGCTGCGGCAGGATTTACGATGATTCGGTATGCAGGGCTTAACTTTAAAACATCACTTTTTGACCTCGCCATGCCGCTGATGCCGAAAAAAGTGTTTCAAAAGGCATTAAAGGCAATCCGCGGAGAATCAGCATAAAAAAAGGCGCAGCGCGCCTTATTTTTTATCATTTAAAAAACAACACCTCCTACTGTATTAATCCTTCAATAGGAGGTGCTTTTTTCTCAGAGCCTGCTTTTAAGGGTCAGTTCAGAACGGAAGTCTTTTTAAATCATCTCTAATGGGGGATTGATCGTTATACACCGCGAATGGTCAGCGCAATGCGTTTTTTGGGTGCATCGACACTGAGCACTTTGACACTGACAATGTCACCGACCTTCAGTTTGTCCAGCGGATGGTTGATAAAGGTATCCGAGATTTCGGAAAGGTGCACCAAACCGTCCTGATGCACACCGATGTCCACAAATGCACCGAAATCCACCACATTGCGCACAGTGCCGGTGAGAACCATACCGGATTTCAAGTCTTCCAGATGCATGATATCTGATTTCAGCACGGGTGCATCAAAGGCTTCGCGCGGATCGCGGCCGGGCTTTTTCAGTTCAGCGATGATATCGTTCAGTGTGGGCAGGCCGATCTTGAGTTCAGCGGCGATATCCTTGGCGTCCAGTCGATCCAGTTTGCCGCGCATCTGGTTTAAGGCATCTTCCGAGGGTTCAAAGCCTTGCTTTAGCATCAGCTGCTTGGCGACGCTGTAGGATTCGGGATGGATGGCTGTGTTATCCAAAACGTTTTTACCGCCAGGGATGCGAAGAAACCCAGCGCATTGCTCAAACACCTTGGGGCCCAGCTTGCTGACATCTTTCAGCTGGTCGCGCGTTTCAAAGCGGCCAATCTGGTTGCGATGGGCGACGATGTTTTCGGCGACTCCGGAAGAAATGCCGGATATATACTTTAATAGAGACGGAGAAGCGGTGTTGAGGTCCACACCCACCTGATTGACGCAGGACTCCACCACACCCGACAATGTTTCGTTCAGCCGTTTCTGATTGACATCGTGCTGATATTGGCCCACGCCGATCGCTTTGGGGTCAATCTTGACGAGTTCGGCCAGCGGATCCTGCAGACGCCGGGCGATTGACACCGCCGAACGCAAGGAAACATCATATTCGGGGAACTCCTGTGCCGCCAGTTTGGAAGCAGAGTAGACCGAAGCGCCGGACTCGGACACCACAATATAATGGATAGGCAGTCCGTAAGCCTTTATCATATCCGCCACCGCGATTTCAGTTTCCTTGGAGGCGGTACCGTTGCCGATAGCGATAATGCTGACGCCGTGCTTTTTGATGAGGTTGACTAAGGTGTCTTTGGCTTTATCGAGATTATGATTTTCCAGCGTCATATAGACGACACCGGTATCCAAAACCTTGCCGGTTTCGTCCACCACAGCCACCTTGTTACCGGTGCGGTAGCCCGGGTCCAGTCCCATCACGGTTTTGCCTTTGACAGGGGCGGCTAACAGCAGATTTTTTAAATTTTCAGCAAAAATCTTAATCGCCTGTGTTTCGGCTTTCTCGGTCAGCTCGTTACGTATCTCCCGCTCGGTAGCGGGGAAAATGAGCCGCTTGTATGCATCAGACAGCGCCTCTTCATAGAAGGCATGCCCTGATTCACCGATCACCATGTTCTTTAAAAGCGCCTGAACAGCCGCTTCTTCCAAAGCCACTTTCACGCTCAGCACCTTTTCTTTCTCGGCTCGATTCAGTGCTAAAATGCGGTGCGGCGCCATGGCTGAAACGGGTTCTGCAAAATCGTAGTACATATCATAGACTGTGCTTTCGGTGGTGTTGGCCGAGGCAGAAAGTTCACCCTTGACACGCGCGGCTATGCGCATTTTCTTCCTGAGTTCCGCATCGTCCGAGATCGCTTCGGCAACGATATCTTTGGCGCCCAAAAGGGCATCCTCGACATTTTCAACGCCTTTGTCGGCATCGATAAATTTTTCCGCCTGCTGCTTGATATCGGCGTCGGGATTCTGCTTTGAAAGTATAAGTTCGGCCAAGCCTTCAAGCCCCTTTTCCTTGGCGGCGTCCGCGCGGGTTTTTCGCTTTTGCTTGTATGGGCGGTAGAGGTCTTCCACTTCGGTCAGTGTGGCTGCGGCCGCGATTTTTATCGCCAGTTCGTCGGTCATCTTGTCCTGCTCGGCAATCAGACGCATAACCTCTTCTTTTCGGGTATTAAGTCCCCGAAGGTAATTCAGCCGGTCACTTAAATCGCGCAATTGATCGTCGGTCAGTCCGCCTGTGACTTCTTTGCGGTACCGTGCGATAAACGGCACGGTGTTGCCTTCGTCCAACAGGCCGACAGCGGCTTTGATCTGGTTTTCGTGGATGGAAAGTTCTTTTGAAAGCTGTTTTTTGATGTCCATGTGCAGTCTAAAATCCCCAATCTTCTTCAATAATATAGACATAAAATTCATCTTGCCAGTAATTCGGCCGCTGGTTCCATGTGACGTTGTTGCACATCCGGCGCGGATGATCGCAGGCGTGACACTGATCATCTTCAGCGCAGGGCACATCCAGTCCCACGCGGCGGGCGTTTTTGCCGCAGGCTTCGTTCTTGATCCTGGCGATACCGTCCATAAAGTTTTTGGCGATCTTGTTTTTGCCCGCCAGCACCACAATTTTTTTTGGGCCGAAGATAAGACCCGCTACACGGTTGCCGTATCCGTCGATGTTGATCAGTTCACCCTGAAGGGTGATCGCATTGGTACTGGATAAAAACCAGTCTGCCTTTAAGGCCTGCTGACGAAGGGCCGCGGTTTCCTCGGGCGGCAGACTGCCCGCCAGCATAGAAGAATGCACGGTCTGACCGCGTGCGGTCAGGGCTTCCAGGATTTCACCTTCCTTGATCGTCATGCTGGTGCCGGTGCCAACGGATTCGGTTTTAGGTATCAGCTCCAAAATTGCGGCTTTTGCTTCTGTCATGTTTGCAAACTTTTGTGCTTTGAAGCCGTTTGCGTTCAGTCGTGTGATGGCTCTATCGATGGCTTCCATAAACTATTTCTCCTTTGGGTTTTTGTTTGAATTATGATTATTTTGCTAATAGCATAACGACAGATCGTAATACTTTTTTGCTTGATTTGTATTCAGTGTTCTGTGTCGGAAAATACACATTCATTTCCTGAGTCTGTATAAATAAATCTTTTTTGATTGCCTTCCCGGATCAGTGTTAATTCGGTACCGATCGGCATATTGAAAATTGGGATGACAGCCGGTTCGATATTAATCACGGTTTCCCAGCCGACGACAATCATATTGGACGTTTCGGCCAAATATGCCTCTGTGTCAATGTCGGATAAAAAAACCCAACCATTATCAGCCTTGTGGGAAAATGCGTGCCGGATACACCACGTCAGGTTACCCCTTCCTTCCAGAATGTTCCGCGTAACGATGCTGCCGCCCATATTCATATTTGCCATAGGAACACCTCCTTTTTTTTCACACTGTATCATACCACATTCAGCCGTACGCAAACAAATATTTTGATTGACGAAGAGCGCTTTTTTCTACTATGATAAAAGGCGAGAAAAACGAAACCCTAACGGAGGAAACACATGCCGAATACATATCAGCAGAATGTCAGAAACTTCTGCATCATCGCCCATATCGACCATGGGAAATCCACGCTGGCCGATCGGCTGATCGAAGCGACCGATACAGTGGCCAGCCGAGATATGGCGGACCAGCTTTTGGATACCATGGATATTGAAAGGGAGAGGGGCATTACCATCAAGGCCCAAGCGGTGCGCATGCTGTATAAACATGACGGAACCGAATATATCTATAACCTCATTGACACGCCGGGGCATGTGGACTTTACTTACGAAGTCTCGCGCTCGCTAGCGGCCTGTGAGGGCGCAATTTTGGTGGTGGACGCCAGTCAGGGCATCGAGGCGCAAACACTGGCTAACGTATATCTTGCTTTGGATAATGACCTTGAGATATTGCCCGTCTTGAACAAAATCGACCTGCCCGGCGCACGGGTGGAGGAAACCTGCAAGGAAATTGAGGATGTTTTAGGGCTGGATACCGCTTACGCGCCTCGTATCAGTGCCAAAGAGGGTATTGGCATCGCGGACGTTTTGCAGGCCATCGCCGAGCACCTGCCGCCGCCCAAAGGCAGCGTGACCGAACCCTTGAAAGCGTTGGTGTTTGACAGCTATTATGATAATTACCGCGGTGCGATTTCGTATGTGCGCGTGATGGACGGCGAGGTCAAAAAAGGCGACGATATTCGCTATATGGCGACCAAAAAAAATTTTGAAGTGACCGAGGTGGGCATCTTCTCACCCAGTCAGATTCCGGTGAAGTCCCTGCGTGCGGGGGATGTGGGATACATCGCCGCCAGCGTGAAGAATGTGGCGGATACCCGCGTGGGTGATACCGTGACCAACGCCGAGCACCCGACCAAAGAGCCGCTCCCCGGATATAAGAAAACAACTCCAATGGTTTTCTGCGGCATCTATCCGGCTGACGGGGCCAAGTATGAGGATTTGCGGGATGCGCTGGCCAGACTGGCGCTGAACGATGCATCACTATTATACGAGCCCGAAACATCGGTGGCGCTGGGTTTTGGCTTCCGCTGCGGGTTCCTTGGTCTTTTGCATATGGAGATTATCTCGGAACGTTTGGAGCGGGAGTTCGATCTGGATTTGGTCACCACCGCACCCAGCGTCAGTTACCGCGTGACCAAGACGGACGGCGAAGTGGTGATGGTCAGCAACCCCACCAACCTGCCGCCGGCGGGCCTCATCGACTTTATTGAGGAGCCGATGACCGAAGCTTCCATCATGTCGCCGGATGAATATGTGGGCGGCATTATGGAGCTTTGTCAGGACAAACGGGGCGTGTTTAAAAACATGGAGTATTTGGAGACCACCCGCGTTCAGATACACTACGAACTCCCGCTGAATGAAATCATTTACGATTTTTTTGACGCCTTAAAATCCAAGACACGCGGATACGCGAGTTTGGATTATGAGGTGAAAGGCTATAAACGCAGTGAACTTGTCAAGCTGGATATGCTGCTTAACGGCGATATCTGCGATGCGCTGTCGCTGATTGTGCACGAAAGCAAGGCCTACGCCAAGGGGCGGAGCATCGCCGAAAAGCTGAAGGATGTGATTCCGCGCCAGATGTTTGAAATTCCCATCCAGGCGGCCATCGGCGGCAAAATCATCGCGCGCGAAACGGTGAAAGCGATGAGAAAAGACGTGCTGGCCAAATGCTACGGCGGCGATATCACCCGAAAGAAAAAACTCTTAGAGAAACAGAAAGAGGGCAAAAAGAAGATGCGTCAGATCGGCAGTGTTTCGGTGCCGAGCGAGGCGTTTATGAGTGTGCTTAAAATCGACTAAGCGGAGCGATATGGAAATGTCAACATGTTTCGTCTTTTCTGATGAGGCAGGATGCTACGAAAGAGAGAGGGGAGAGCGGTTTTGTAGAGTTCATCCTTATTACATTCGTTCTAATGTGATAATAGATTCTAAAGATTGGCAGATATTAAACCGTGGGTAAACAGATTTAAAAGATAAATATCGTATTTCCCAACAAAATGAAGTTAAATGGAATTATTTTTGGCTGTTAAAAAACGCGAGAAACAAGAATGCTCTTAAGAAGTCAGAAGCATTTTACTTTCTTCATCATTTATCAAATCACGAACTTGATTCCTTTGCTTTGGAAGCACTTCAGTTGTTATTGAAGTGCTCTTTTTGTAAAGTTATCTACACAGTTACTTTTAATGATATTTTGATAACAAAGCGTGTTTATAAAGAAAATTTATTAAAGATGCATCTTCAGGACACAATGCAACGTATTGAAATGGAAATTCAAGGAGAGAATAATATTGCAGTTTTCTTCTTTGATCCGACAAGTGAAAAAATTGACCATGGATTGCGGAATGCTTACAATCAATTATGGGCAATGGGCGATTTTATTAAGAATTATACTCATGTAACGGATAGTTTGTGCTTTGAATATTCTCATCATAGTTGTGGAATACAGCTTGCTGATTACTGTGCTGGTGTCTTTAATGGGGTACTCAAAGGTTATCCAACAGCGAAAAAAATATTTAGTGAGAGTATAAGACCGTTGGTTAGAAAAAAAGGTAATGTAATTATGGGTCATGGCATTATTGAAATATTGAAAAATGATGATGTTAGAAATCAAATAAGGCAATTACTATAAAACATTGTTCAAAGTAAAAACAAAAAAAGCAGGGCTAGCGCCCTGCTTTCGTTATATTTCTCGTTATTTAATCACATCGCCCACGCCGTCCAAAATATACTTGGGGCGGTAAGAGAATTTCAGCATGGTTTCGTGGCTGGTAACGCCGCTGAGGACCAAAACCGTGTCAATCGCGGCCTCGATGCCCGCCACGATATCGGTATCCATTCTGTCCCCGATAATCACCGCGTCTTTGTTATCCACGCCAAGAGTATTTAAGCCGTGGCGCATCATTAAGGGATTGGGCTTGCCCACAAAATAGGCTTTCTTGCCGGTGGCCATCTCAACCGGTGCAATCAGCGCGCGCGTGGCCGGAGCGATGCCGCCGTCCACAGGCCCGGTGGTGTCAAAGTTGCAGCCGATCAGCATGGCGCCTTTTAACACCAACTGGGTCGCTTTTTCCAGCATCTCAAAGTTATAGGTCCGTGTTTCACCCATCACCACATAATCCGGGTCGGTACTGTTCATGGAAAACCCTACATTATACATGGCGTTGGTTAAGCCCGCATCGCCGATGACATAGGCGCTTCCGCCCGGCATCTGCTTTTTTAAGAAACTCGCGGTGGCCAGCGCCGAGGTATAGAAATGTTCTTCTTCCACCTCAATGCCCATTCCGGACAATTTCAGCTGGAGTTCTTTTCGGGTTTTTGAGGAATTGTTCGTCAAAAACATGAAATCCTTTTTCTCCGCCTTCAGCCAGTCCACAAATTCCTTTGCCCCAGGCAAAAGCTTAGAACCGTGATAGATGACGCCGTCCATGTCGCATATAAAACCCTTTTTCTCTTCAAGTTCTTTCATTGATGTGCTAACTCCTCTGTTTGGATTTTAAAATTTTTTATTAGTGCAATTATACCACCAAATCGCGGGCCATAACAAGGGCAGGAGTGTAATCGTTTGGATAACGGATGATGTTGCAAATCGAAAAGAAATTTGATATCGTTGTTATCATCAAATAAATGGGAGAAAAGCCATGGGTAATCCTTTAATTCTTGCGATTGATTGTGGTTCGCAGAGCGTCAAAGCGTTGATTTTTGATACGAAGGGCAATGAGCTGGCTAAAGCACAAAAAACCTTTGAAAAATACGATCGGCCCAAACCCAATTGGGCTGAGCGGGATGTAGATGTTTTTTTCACCACTATTTGTGATGTGACCCAGGTGATTAAGCAAAGCCATCCCGATTTGTTTGGGCAGATTATTGGGGTGTCGATGACGACTCAGCGGGATACCGTGGTTTTTCTGGATAAAAAAAAGAAGCCTTTCCGTCCGGCGATCCTTTGGATGGACAAACGCAAACAAAAAGAGCATAAACCGATGCCGTTTATCTATAACGTGCTGACCAAGGCGGTAGGGATGTACCGAACCGCTGTGGCCGTGAACAAGCAGTGCCCGGCGCATTGGGTGCAAAAACATCAGCCGGAAGTGTGGGACAACACGGATAAATACGTGTATTTGTCGGGTTATTTAAATTATAGAATGACGGGGATACTGAAGGACAGCACGGCGAATCAGATCGGCCATATGCCGTTTAATTATAAGACAAGCGAGTGGGAAGGAAAATATGCCATCAAGGCGCAATTCTTCCAGATCCCTAAAGAAAAGCTGATTGAGCTGACACCGGCGGCGGAAGTGTTCGGCGCCATCACCAAAGCCGCGGCAAAGGCAACAGGCATCCCCGAAGGTACGCCCTTTATCGCAGCGGGTTCGGACAAGGGGTGTGAAACGCTGGGCACGGGATGCCTGGACGAAAGCAAAGGCGCCATATCGCTGGGTTCGCAGGCGTCGGTGCAGATCACCAGTCAGCGGTATTTTGAAACGGTGCCGTTTGTACCGCCCTTTCCTGCAGTGGTGCCGGGTATGTATAATCCTGAAATTCAAATCTATAAGGGCTTTTGGATGATTTCCTGGTTTAAGGAGGAGTTTAACCGAAAAGATGTCGAGGAAGCGGCCAAAAAGGGCGAGGTGCCCGAAGATCGCCTGAACGCGCATCTCAAAGAGATTCCGCCTGGATGCAACGGCCTGCTTTTGCAACCCTATTGGGGCAGTCCCATCGATATGCCCGAAGCCAAGGGGGCCATGGTGGGTTTTTCGGATGTCCATACGCGCTATCATATTTATCGCGCCATCATTGAGGGTATCGGATTTGCTTTAAAAGATGGCATCCGCCTGATTGAGAAAAAGTCCAAAGTGAAGATTTCACAGCTGATGCTTTCCGGCGGCGGCTCTTTGAGCGAGGAAATATGTCAGATTTCAGCCGATATTTTTGGCAAACCGGTCAGCAAAGTGCAGACCTATGAGACAAGCGGACTTGGAGCGGCGATGGTCGGGTTTGTGGCGCTGGGGGCACTGGAGTCCTTCACGCAGGCTGTGGATCAGATGGTGCATGTGAAGGAAACGTTCCTGCCGGAAAGACTGGCAAACGAAAAATATGAGCAGATATTTAAGCGGATTTATTTACGGATGTATGGCCAGTTAAAACCGATTTATGATGAAATGTTTGAAATCGAAGA
>CAXXJI010000009.1:0-51824 GCA_963666035.2 Christensenellaceae bacterium
CCGCCCCAAAGCTTGCCTTCCACGGTATTATCGCTCAGCGTAAAAACATGGCCGATGTTGGGGTACATGGTGGAAAGCTGACCCAAGGTGGTCTCGTCTGTCCAGTCTTTATAGCCATGAGTGAACTGATCGTAAGGCGTGTAGGTGTAAGGGATTTTGCGGTCAAACAGCATGGCTTTGATATGTGCCAAGGCTTCATCCGGTAGATAATCCAGTTGTGCGATGCCGGCCATCACCGAAGGGCCGTAAAGCGCAGGCAGTCCCCACTGACAAAACAGGGAAAGAAAAGCGGAAGCGTCCGAAAAGCCCATCACCGCTTTGGGGTGAGACAGAATAACATCCTTGTCTAAGAATTCGAGGATACGCACCGATTCATACCCGCCGATAGTGCAGAAGATCGCATCAATGCTGTCGTCTGCAAACGCGTCGTTGATATCTTTTGCGCGCAGTTCAGGGCTTTCGTACAGCGCTCGGCTGGACATTCTGGAGGATGGGAATTCGACTGGGATCAGCCCTAAAAAATGGGACAGATTTTTTAAGCCCAATTGATAGATGCCGGGGAAAACTTCCGCCGCACCGGACGAAGGAGCGACGACAGCCACGCGGCTGCCAAGTTTAATCTTGCGTAAGTAAATCACGTTTTTCTCTCCTCTGATTGGAGTATACTCCAATTCTATCCTCTGGGGAACGATAAAGCAAGTGACCGGAGAAGCGTACTTGATGCGATGTGAAGGAAATAAAGAAAATGATGCGAAGCGCTAATGTTTCTTCAGGCTTTTTTTCGTTTATTTGTCTTTGTAAGAGCAGCTGATTATAATAGAACTTAAGGAATTCATCTTTGGTACATGGAGGGCTTATGCAGGACTATTCGCTTTTTGATATAATCGGGCCGGTGATGATCGGGCCCAGCAGTTCGCATACCGCGGGAGCTGTCAAGATCGGACATATGGCGGCGCAGGTTTTTGATGCGGATATAACGGATGCGGTTTTCTATCTGCACGGTTCATTCTTTAAAACCGTCAAAGGCCACGGAACGGACAAAGCCCTGCTGGCGGGGATTATGAAGATGGAACCCGATGATTTGGGGATAAAAAACGCGTTTGAAATCGCGAAATCACGTAGTATGACTTATCAGTTTTTGGAAGCGGATTTGGGCGAAGTGCACCCCAATACGGTGAAGATTGTGATGACCGGCAAAGACGGTCAAACCGAAACGGTAGTGGGGTCTTCAATCGGCGCGGCAAAAATTCTGATTACGAAAATCGGAGACACCGAGGTGGAAGTGGACGGCGATTACTGTACGCTGATTACCACGCATATTGACAAGCCTGGTATGATCGCCAAGGTCAGCTCGGTGCTGGCGCAGCACCGCATCAATATCGCTTTTATGAAAGTTTTTCGCCAAAACCGCGGAGATACCGCCAGCTTAATCATACAGGTCGATGAATTTTCGGGCGAGGATGTGTTAAACGAGATTATGGCGATTGAGGGGATTCAATCGGCAAAGCTGATTAAGGCACTGGAGGGATAACAGCGATGAGTATGACCATTAGAAACGCGAGCGATGCGCTGAAAATATGCGAAGAAAAAAACTGGCCGCTGTATGAAGCCGCGCTGAATTATGAACTGGCCAAGGGCAACGATACGCGGGACGGGATTTTGTCCAAAATGCGCAAGAATTTTTCGGCAATGCAGGATTCCATCCAGGAGGGGTTGAAAGGCACCGAGGAAGGCGCATGCAAGATGTTCCGAGACGATGCCAAACGGTTGATGGCGTACCGCGAAAAGAAGATGACATTGAGCGGCCAAACCATGACCAAGGCGGCGGCGTATGCTTTGGCGGTGATGGAGATTAACTGCTCGATGGGGCGTATTGTAGCGGCGCCGACGGCGGGATCCTGCGGGGTGCTTCCGGCGGTCATTTCGGCCAGCATGGAGACACTGAACAAAACCGACGAAGATGGTGTGAAGGCGCTGCTGACGGCCGGACTTGTCGGGGTCATCATCGGCAAAAACGCGTCGCTTTCGGGCGCCGAGGGCGGATGTCAGGCCGAGATCGGGTCGGCGGCGGCGATGGGCGCGGCGGCCATCACCGAGATGGCGGGCGGAACACCAAAGCAGTCCTTCGACGCGGCGGCGATTGCGCTGAAGTCCATGATGGGGTTGGTTTGTGATCCGGTGGCGGGGCTGGTGGAAGTGCCCTGCGCCAAGCGCAACAGTACAGGCTCGGCGATCAGTCTGGTGTCGGCGGATATGGTGCTCTCGGGCATCGTTTCGGTGATTCCATTCGACGAAGTGGTGATTGCGATGAACAAGGTGGGCAAATCGATGCCCGGCGCGCTGAGAGAAACCGCCGAAGGCGGCGTGGCCGCCACTCCGACGGGCAGACGACTGAAACAAAAGATTTTTGGAGAATAACATATGTAATTATAAAAAAACGGGAGCGGATGAACCACTCCCGTTTTCCGATAAGAAAACTTATCTTAAAATGAGTTTATACTATTCGAATGACAAGTCACCCGAAATCGATGTAATATGGTAAGGCGCGCCATCGGCGCTCGTACTAACGTTTCCAAAGTAATCTCCGGCTGTACTGGAGAAACTCAGTTGGATGGGTGTATCTTTTGGCAGTGCAACATGAATATCCCCGCTGATGGTTTTTATGGTGGTGGCGCATGCGGCGGAATAGTTTAAACGCACGCCCCCTGAAGTTGTTTCAACGTACACATCAGCGTTATCCTCAATTAAATCGCCGAGTTTGATTTCTCCGCTCTTTGATACTGCCGAAACCGAATCGGATATGTCGGCAGTGAATGACATATCACCCGAGATTGAATCAAACACAACATCTTCCGCGCCGGTCGTGGATAAGGATAAATCCCCAGACATGGTGGACATGGAAAAAGCAGAAAAGCGGTTGGGCAGATCGCCTTTCACATCCCCCGAAGTGGTTTTGACCGAAACTTCACCTGAAAAATCGGACGGAATCCCCACTGAAAGGCGGGATCTCAGGATATGCACACTGGGTTGCGGATAGACTACCTCAATGTATGCGGTGGTACCCTCAATATAGGAAGACAATGTGATTTCGGGCTGCTGGCGAGAGCTTATAATATAAAGCTTACTCGTCAGCAAATCATCGGAAGTGCTGAACACAACGTCCGAAGCGATGGTCGTGATCTCAATGGCATTGATGCCCTCAAGGGAGATCTCGGCCTGCTGATCGGCATTGGTTTTTTCAAAGTTATAATCAAACTGAAAACCATCGTGGTTTCTGACATACAGGCTGGACAGGATGCAGGATGTCACACCAAAAATTATGAAGACAGCCAGACTGATGAGAACGATGAGCATGATAGTTTTATTTTTCATGATTTTCCTCCTTATTTACCGCTGAAAATTTTCACGTGCAGCATGATGTACCATTTTACAGCGAGATAGAACGCTTTGGTGAGATAGACCATGCCGACACCAGTTAAAACCGAGAAAGCCAGCGCTGTGATGCCGCCGGTGAGCATGATATACCAAGGGAAAAAGCTCAGAAAAGCGGCAAAAATTGAACCGATAATGAGCGCAATGCCGGAAAAGAAGCATGCGATTGGGACACACCACAAACCTGCCCAGACGGAGAAAAGACCGCCCAAAATGGATATGCCGATGAATATATCGAATGTGATCATACCGACCATCGCCCAGACCGAGTAGTGGACGGCAGGTTTTGCGGTATAGCCGTATTCCTTTGCCACCTCCTCAGGGCTGCCGAGTTCTGCGACAATTTCTTCTTCGGTTTTTCCGTCGCTTAAACCCGAAAGAAAATGCTCTTCATAATCTAAAAGAATATCACGCTTATCCTCATCGGGTAACAATTGTTTTAGTTTCTGCATAAACTCTTTTTTGTTCATCTCTCATCTCCTCCTTCTTTTACTATTGATGAGATATTGTTTTTTAAAGTGAACCACTCTTCGCGAAGCGAAAGCCGCAATGCGTCACCGCTGGCTGTTAGCTTAAAGTACTTGCGCGGCGGGCCGCCCGAAGATTCTTCCAGATAGGTATCCACAAGACCGTCGGTCTTTAAACGCCGTAAGACAGGATAGACGGTGCCGGATGAAATGTTGACTTTATCGCTCAAGATGCTGGCAAGTTCGCGTAGCCGTAGCGGTCTTTTTCTTCTAAAAGAGAAAGGACACAAAGCTCCAGCACGCCCTTTTTAAACTGTATATCCAAGGTATTGTTCCTCCTTCACTATTATCTTATAAACAATAGTGATTATAAACCTATACTGTTTCTATGTCAATAGTCAAATAAAAAAGAATCCAGCGATTAAGCGGATTCTTTTGTTTTTGAAAGTGATTATAACGGAGGTTACAGCACGCCTTTCCAGAGGCCGTGCACGTTGCAATACTCACGAGCCGAAACATCACTGCCCTCGCACACACAAAAAGTGGCTTCGGGTTTATCGGCGGGTGTGAGTTCTTTGCGGTAAACCGCACCGTCCACAACCAGCTCGATCCACTGAATATAATGCTCTTCAGACATGGGATGCGCCTGATTTTCACCGATTTTGACGAGGTATCCATCCTCTACGGCTGTGATAAAGGGAACGTGTTTTTCCTGACTGCTGTCCGCGGTTTTTTCTTCCTGTTTGGTCATGTTCTGTCCGCAGCATACCAGGGGTGCACCATCACCCTGTAAAACTTCAACGATATTGCCGCAAACCTCACATTTATAAACTTCCATTTTCTTCGTCATTCAATCTACCTCCTTTAGGGGAATTATCTGCTTCCTATGTAAATTAGCTACAAAAAAATTATAACGTGATTATACGCCCCTGTCAATTCATATTAAAACACTCGGGATTATATTGATGAAAATTTTTTGTAAAACAAAAGCGCCGAAGGCCTTTGACCGTCTTCAGCGCAAATCGAATCGGGTTATCCTTTTGGTGCGGGAGCTTTGACCACAAACAGTTCTAATGTGGTTTCTCCGCCGTTCAGCACATCCATTTGGACACCTTCCGGGATATAGAGGATGGTGCCGGTTTCGTAAATATGCGGTTCTTGTTCATCCAGTCCAAGGCTGACAGTTCCACAAACCACCGTCATATAGACGTTTGAGTTGGAACTGTGGTGCGGCAGTCTTTCGCCTTTTGGCAGAATCATATGGTTGTAGTTGATGTTTTCATCCGTAACGACGCGTTCAATCACTTTATCGTTGCCTTGGGCGAGGAAGTAAACCTTTTCAATCATGATAATTAAACTCCTTAGTCGAATTTCAAACTGATATCTAGCGCTTTGACACTGTGGGTTAGTGCTCCGATAGAGATGATGTCCACACCCGTTCTCGCTACATCAGCCAGATTCTTTTCGCCCATATTCCCGCTGGCCTCCAGAATAGCACGGCCCGCAGTTTGCTGCACCGCCGCTTTCATGGCGGCGTTGTCCATGTTGTCCAAAAGCACAATGTCCGCGCCAGCCTGCAAAGCTTCTTCCAGCTGCTCTAAACTCTCAACTTCCACTTCGATTTTTAAGGTATGCGGGGCGCCCGCTTTGGCGGCTTTTACGGCGTTAGTGATGCCGCCGGCGGCTTTGATATGATTATCCTTTATGAGTACACCGTCGGCCAGATTGAAACGATGGTTGGATCCGCCGCCTGTGTGTACCGCATATTTTTCAAATACGCGCAGCCCGGGCGTGGTTTTGCGGGTATCGGCGATTCTTGCTTTCGTGCCCGCCACCTGCTGAACAGCCGCATGCGTGTTGGTGGCGATTCCGGACATCCGCTGCATTAGGTTCAACGCCAGCCGCTCGCCAGTAAGGATCGCTGCCGCGTCTCCACTGACCGTTGCGATGATATCACCCTGGCTGACCGCATCCCCGTCGCGAAAATTCACTTTGAGTATAATGTTGGAGTCGGCGTAGGCAAAAACCGCCTTGGCCACCTCAAGCCCGCACAGGATACCGCTTTCTTTGGCGATAAAACGGCCGGAAACAAGGGTGCCTTCGGGCACCGTGGTCTGTGTGGTGATATCGCCGGTGCCGACGTCCTCGGCAAACGCTCGCTTAATAAAATCATTTAATATATCCTTATCAATCCTCATCTAATCCTCCCGGTAGTGCGCACCGACCGATTCTTTTCGAGCCAGCGCGGCGGTCAATATGCTTTTGGAGACCAAAGCCATATTATATAGTTCCATCATGGATATCGTATCGAAGGATGCGTTTTCAATCCGCTCGATCAGTGCATCCAGCTTTTCAAGTCCTTTTTCCATACTCTTTCCGCTGCGGACGATGCCGCAGTGCTTGACCATGATGCCTTTGATATTGTTTTTTTCCTGTGTGATATCCAATTTAACAGGAACGGAATGCTGTTCCGCGAGTTTCGGCGGTTCGGCTTTTTCTTCGTCCATATGATTGTTGACGCTGGTCGCGCACCTTCGTCCGAAGACCAGGCACTCCAGTGTGGAGTTGGAAGCCAGCCGATTGGCGCCGTGCACACCCGTACAGGCCGCTTCGCCCGCGGCATACAACCCATGCACATTAGTAGCTCCCCACAGATCGGTTTTGATGCCGCCCATGATATAGTGCTGAACCGGGCCCACCGGAATGGGTTGATGCGCAATATTGATCCCGCTTTTCAGACAGTTTTGGTAGATCGTTGGGAACCGCTCTTTGAGGAAGTTCTCCGGCTTTTGCGTGATATCCAAAAGCACAAAAGGAGAGGTTTGATTTTCGATCTCGCGGTAATTCTCCCGCGCGACAATATCTCTGGGAGCCAGCTCGGCCAATTCGTGCCGACCCAGCATATAGCGCTCACCCTTTTCATTTAAGAGAATGCCGCCTTCGCCCCGTACGGCTTCGGAGATGAGAAAACACTGTTTGTTCCGGCTGTTCTCCGAATAGAATCCGGTGGGATGGAACTGCACAAAAGCCATATCCTTAAGATCAGCCCCTGCACGAATCGCCATGGCGATGCCGTCTCCTGTGGCGACCAGGGGATTGGTAGTGTAGCGGTAAACTTGCCCGATGCCGCCGGCCGCAATGATGATGTGGTTGGTTTTAAAAAAGTGCCAGCCATTGTTATAAGCGACAATGCCGGTCACCGCATTTTCATGCGTCACGATATCAACCGCAAAAAAATTCTCAAGCAGGGTGACATTCTCGCACTTGGCGACCAGCTCTTTTAAGGTGCGTACGATCTCAAAACCGGTTGCATCACCGCCGCTGTGCAGGATGCGTTTTCTGCCATGCCCGCCTTCCATGGTCACTTTCAACCGGCCGGAAGCGTCTTTGTCAAAATTACACCCGAGTTCGATCAGCTTGTTGATGTCCCAGGGACCTTCTTCTACGATGGTATGCACCGCATCTTCGTCGCAAAGACCGGCGCCCGCCTTGATGGTATCCTTGAAGTGATACTCAAAGGTATCGTCGCTTTCGCTGACCACGGCGATGCCGCCCTGCGCCAGCGCAGAAGCCGAAGTATCTGTATTTTCTTTGGTGAAGATGACGCATGACAGGGCGGGGTTTAGGTTATATGCCGCATAAAGTCCTGCGATGCCGCTGCCAATGATGGCCACATCAGTGGTGTGGGTTTCAAAATTCTCCAGTCTGCCATCAAAAATATATCGTCTCATTTGCATTCGTTCCCTAAAATAATATGTTTGGCGTCAGCCGCCGATTTCCAGCATACGATCCAGCGAGCGTTTGGCCCGTGCAATGATATCATCCGAAAGTGATATCGTATTGATCGGCTGGCCGGCGTCGATGGCTTCCAGTGCGCCTATCACATGTTCAAGCGAATTCTTTTTCATGTTGACACAGACAAACTGATTGGAAGCGATAATGAATTCCTTATCCGGATTTTTCTTTTTGAGTTCATGCAGTATGCCTTCTTCAGTACCGATAATGAACTTCTTTTCAGGCGATTCGGTGGCATATTTGATAATTTGTGCGGTGCTGCCGACAAAGTCGGCCAGAGCAACGACCTCCTTCGTGCACTCGGGATGTACCAAAAAAGGGACATCGGGGTGTTCCCGCCGAACAGCTAGAATATTATCGGATGAAACACGCTTGTGCACGATGCAGTAGCCGTTATACGCGATAATCTCTTTGTCCACCTGCTTTGCCACAAAACTGGCAAGGTTGGCGTCCGGCAGAAAGACGATCTGCTTTTCGGGCAGGCTTTGCACCACATTGACTGCGTTGGATGAGGTGCAGCAAACGTCAATCTCGGCTTTCACTTCGGCAGAGGTGTTGACGTAGCCCACAAATGCGGCCTTTGGATATTGTTCACGCAAATCCCTGACGCGTGCGGCATCAATCATGTCTGCCATCGGACAGCCCGCGTCCATGGCAGGCAAAATGACCGTTTTGTTCGGGTTTAAAATCTTGGCGCTTTCGGCCATAAATCTAACGCCGCAAAACATGATATAATCGGCATCCGTATCCGCGCTTTTTTTGGCGAGACCATACGAATCGCCCACCATGTCTGCAATATCCTGTACGTCGCCCGGCTGGTAGTAATGCGCCAAGACAAGGACGTTATGTTTTTCTTTTAATTCTTTAATTCTGTCGGTGGTATGACTCATCTATTTCCTCCGAATAACAATTAAACGTATTTTGACTAATAGTTTACCACGAAATAACGCGTATTTCCATTGAATATGATATAATATTCGATAACATATTGAGGGAGTGGGAAGATGGAATTAAGGCGCGCTCGGCTGGATGAACGCCGGAAAACCTATGAATGGTCACTTAATATCGTATCACAGGATGCGTGCACCGGATGGCCGGACGGGCCAAAGCACAGCTATGCTGATTTTAAAGCGGATTTTGAGGATTTTTTCTACATGGAAAACGGTCGCAAAAAGGGCGGCGTGATGATTATTGAAGAAGAAGGCGAAGAGATTGGCTGTGTTTGCTACACGTGCTTTCATCTTAAAAAAGGCGCGGCCGAGTTGGATATCTGGCTGAAAGACGAAGCGCATTGCGGCCGAGGATATGGCACACAGGCGATTGAAGCGCTGGCGGGATACTTAAAAAGTGAACTTCAGATTGAACATCTGATTATTCGGCCGAAAGTGGAAAATCAGCGGGCGATTCGTGCGTATGAGAAAGCCGGATTTCGGCGGATTGCTGATCCAAAAAAAGTGATCGAAACATTTTTAAAACCGGAATATACCGAAGTGTACGGCAACGAGGAGGACAGCATCCCCAACACGGTGCTTTTGATTTGGGAGTAAAGTGAATTTTTGATTTATTAATATGAGGAGAAAACACAAGAGCATGATGGCATGCTCTTTTTTTTGCATGAAAGAGGGAATGAAAGCGGACTGCAAGTGCTTCTAACTATGCTGGCACACATCACGGCGAGACAGGAGTAGATCAGATGAGCTTAAAAGTAGGACATAAAGGAGAGGCGGTCAAAGCGCTGCAAAGCCAGCTGTGCGCGCTGGGCTACCGATTGGCCGAAGATGGGATTTTTGGGTACAACACCCTGCAGGCGGTCAGAGACTTTCAGAAACAAAAACAGCTTAAAGTGGATGGTGTGGCGGGGCCCTGCACGATGGCTCAGGTGATGCTGGCACTGGGAACGCTCCGTATTCCTGAAACACCGCACTATCAGATGAGCGAGTTTATCAGTGCCAAAGATGCGGAAGCGATTCGCAATGGGATACCATTTATCTATTATGAGAATCTGCAAACGCTGATGAACCGTCTGGAAATCTTACGTGATAGCATCGGAGGACAGCCGCTGGTGATCCGCTCGGGCTATCGGTCGCCGGACTACAACAAAAAGGTGGGTGGAGCAGCGGGATCGCAGCATCAGTTTGCCAAAGCGGCGGATATCTATGTCAGGGATTATGCCATCTCTACATATGAGCTGGCGCAGCATATCATGACGGATGATGCGCTGAAAAGACTGTTTGGAGGCATTGGCCTTGGGTCGGTAAAGAATGTGCATGTGGATATCCGGGCGGTTAAAAACACAGGAAAACCGACACTGTGGTGGTATGGCAGCAAAAGCTGGGGAGCATGGGAGCGTGCGACATGACCATTGAGTTTTGGATTCAGATGGTCGTATATGCGCTGACTGTTGGACTGGCGGCGGGCAGAATACTCACGAAAATTGGCTACCTGGAGAAAAAAATTGATACGTTCAGTGATTTTGGCGAGCGGATGGTAGCCGCTGAAGAAACGGCGAAATCGGCGCATTTTCGGATTGATGCGCTGGAAAGACCGCCAGTAAAGCGTAAGAAAGCGAGGTGAAGAAAGATGGAGCAGAAGAAATGGCAGTCGCCCGTGGTGTGGGCCAGCTTTGCCGCTCTGGTCGTGGCTTTTTTAAGCGACGTTCTAGGGCTCAGCTTTGACAGCGAGATGGTCAACCAGATGATTGGCGCATGTATCACATTGTTGGTGGGTTTCGGTATCCTCAACAATCCCAATAGCAAAGCAAGTTTTTAAAGCCGGGAGCCTTCGTAAGACAATACGGAGGCTTTTCATTTTGGCGGAATGTGGTATAATCTATGGAAACAAAAAGCGAGGTGACGTAAAGGATGGAAGAAGTCGCTTTCTATAACGGCGAATTTTTGAACAGTACAGAAGCGAAGACGCAGGTGGAGGACCGAGGGAATACCTTCGGCGACGGTGTATATGATGCAATTTCCTGCTTCAACGGTAAAGCGCTGAATCTGGATGCGCATGTGGATCGTTTTTTCACTTCAATGGCCGGCATTGATATCCATTCGCCATACACTCGCGAAGAAGTTAAGGCAATTATTAATCAGGCGTTGGGGAAATCCAGCTTTAAACAGGCGATCGTGTATTTTCAGATGACACGGGGTACGGCGCCGCGTTCGCATGCTTATTCGGACGGGATGACGGGCAATTTTTATCTGGTGGTGCGCGAAAAATACAGTTATGAGAATGAACGGAAGGAAGGATGCTGTATCCTGTCTTTGCCGGACGACCGCTGGCGCCGGTGCGATATCAAGACCATCAACCTTTTGCCCAATATTCTGGCGGCCAGAAAAGCTAAAGAGGCGGGATGTATTGAAGCACTGCTGGTGCGGGACGGCAATGCCGCCGAATGTACGGCCAGCAATGTATGGCGTGTAAAAGACGGGGTGGTCTACACCGAACCTTTAAGCACGCTGATCCTGCGAGGCATCTCGCGTACACGCCTGATCGAGGATATCGCGCCCAGCGCGGGCATTAAAATTGTGGAACAGCATTCCAGCATACAAGATTACTACGATGCAGATGAGGTGTTTTTAACCTCTTGCACCAAGCTGGTGCTGCCGGTGACCAAGGTGGATGACGTGGAGTTGGGGCCGAATCATCCGATAGCGGATCAACTGTTTGGCGCCTATGCGGCCGCGGCTGAGGCTGAGTGTGGTCCGATCGACAGAGAAAAAATATAAATATATCAAAAACCGCCCTATACCAGGCGGTTTTTGTTTGTTTTAAAATTAAAAGATATGAATTGCGCCGTGGGTGAGAAAGGTCACAATAATGCCCGCAATCAGATTGCCGATAAAGATGGCTGGCAGGGCGTTTTTCAGCCGGATATCCAGCATGCCCGCCGCCATGGAACCCGTCCAGACGCCGGTGCCCGGCAGGGGGATCATCACAAACACCAAAAGCGCGATAAAAGACCAGATGCCGAACTTGCCGTGTTCCTGCTGACTTTGCTTTTCCATACGGTCGGCTTTGCGGTGATCGCGCGTGTGACCTGAGGCTCTCAGTGCAGCGATTCTTTCGCTCTGGTCAGCCTTATTGATCTTTGAGCCGCCCTTCTCGCCCTTTTTGCGCAGCCAAGCGCCGTAGCGCTGAAATATCTTATATTTGCTCTTTTCGAGGTAGTGTACCAGCGAGCGGATGCCGAGGATGATAAACGGGCTGGGCAGAAAAGCGCCGAAGACCGCCACAATAAAGACCGGAATCAGCTGGGGTTCGGGGGTGACGTTCAGTGCCATCGCGATGGGGATTGCGCCGCGAAGCTCGATGACAGGCACCATGGATATAAAAAACGAAACGATATAAGGCCAAAACTGGGTCAAATCGGGGGGTGCTCACTTTCCAGAATTTTCACTCGTGACCATTCTATCTAAGTTTTGCTTTGTTCGCAATACACAATTTGTTATAATGATTAAACAAATCATGAACGAGGAGCATAAAGCCTTTGAAAAAGGTATTGGGCGGTATCCGAAAAGCCTGCGATACGTTTGGACTGATTGAGGCGAACGATGTGATTGCCGTGGGCGTTTCGGGCGGCAAGGACAGCGTGGCGCTTTTCTATGCACTTTCCGCTTATCAGCACTATTCGCGTGTTCCTTTTACCTATTTTGGTGTGTGTGTGGATCTCGGCAACCCCGGGTTCGATATCGCGCCTATTGTGAAAATGGCAGAAGCGCAGGGTGTGCCGCTGTATGTGGTCAAAACCGATATTGCCGAGATTGTTTTTGATGTTCGTAAGGAAAAAAGTCCGTGTTCATTGTGCGCTAAAATGCGCAAAGGTGCGCTGATGGAGGAAGCCAAAAATCGGGGCGCGACTAAGGTGGCGCTGGGGCATCATCGGGATGATCTGCTGGAGACTTTTCTGATGAGCTTTGTGTATGAGGGGCGGCTGTTTGCCCTGAAACCCAAAACCTATATGAGCCGTATTGATTTAACGCAAATCCGTCCGATGATTTATCTGGACGAAAAAGAGATTAAATCAGCGGTGAAAAAATATAACCTGCCTGTGGTTCCTTCCTGCTGCCGCATGGACGGCGAGACCAAACGACAGGAAGCGGGAGACTTGGTGAAAACTATCTTAAAAAATAATTCCAAAGCCAAGGAAGCAATGATTACCGCGATTACGAAAAAAGAGAAGTACGATCTATGGTAAGCTTAAGTTTTGCAGGCACTGTGCTTTTGGGCTATAATAAAAAAGAGATTCGTTTAGAAAATGAGAGTGAAAAGGCAGAATGACAAAACTAAGTAACATCATGATATTAGGTGCAGGGGCGATCGGTACGGTGGTGGCCGGAAAACTGGCGGATGCGGGATATCCGGTGGATATTCTCTGCGACGTCGAACGAAAAGCGCGCTATGAAAAAGACAATTTTATCATCAATAAAAAAACTTATCGTTTCAATTATGTGACGTTGGATGACGTCAAAAAATCGCCGGATTTTTTAATTGTTGCAACCAAACATTATTCGCTGATTGACGCGATTCAAGGTTTGGAAAGCATTGTGGATGACCAAACATTGGTGATGTCTTTACTAAACGGTACGGACAGCGAAGCGATTATCGGCGGCGTGGTGGGGCCGGAAAAGATGATTCCAGCCTATTTTGTCAAGACTGATGCAACCAAATTTGGGAATCAGCTGACTTATCAATCCCCGGGCGTTATCTGTTACGGCGAGGCGGACAAGACCAAAACATCAAGGCTTTCGGACATCGCAGAACTGTTCTCAGCGATTAAAATGGAGTATCAGATTGAAGACGATATCTTAAAAGCGCAGTGGTGGAAATACATGGTCAATATCGGTATGAACCAGGTTTCGGCTGTCATGCGCGCACCTTACGGGGTTTTTCGTACTAATGCGGATATTCAAAAACTCACCGTCATGGCGATGCGGGAAGCGATTCTGATCGCAAACGCCAAGGGTGTTGATCTGAATACAGATATGATTCCGGAGGTGTTCGACATGGCAAAGAATCTTGACGAAAACAGCATGAGTTCGATGCTGCAGGATGTGACCGCCGGACGCAAAACCGAAGTGGATATGCTGGCCGGGCAATTGATTGCGCTGGGCAAAGTATATGATATCCCCACACCAGTCAACGAGGTGCTGTACTTGCAGTTGAAAGTGATTGAGGCAACCACCAAAAAACAATAAGCAAAGCAAAGGAAGAATGTGATGAAATATATATCTTGGAATGTGAACGGTATACGGGCGGCACTGAACAAAGGATTTATGGATTTTTTTGCGCAGACGGATTTTGATATCCTGGCCATTCAGGAAACCAAATGCCAGATGGGGCAGGTGGAAATCGACACGCCGGGGTATTTTCAGTACTGGAACGCCGCCGAGAAAAAAGGCTATTCGGGCACCGCAGTGTTCACCAAAACCGAGCCGATCAGCGTTTCTTACGGCATTGGAAAACCTGAGCACGACAATGAGGGTCGCGTGATTACGCTGGAATTCGATAGCCACTATTTTATCACCTGCTATACGCCCAACTCGCAAAGGGAACTGGCGCGCCTGAACTACCGCATGGAATGGGAAAAAGCGTTTTTTGATTACTTAAACGGCCTTGAAGCGAAAAAACCGATTGTACTGTGCGGGGATCTTAACGTGGCGCATCAGGAGATTGACCTTAAAAACCCCACGACCAACCGCAAGAATGCCGGTTTCACCGACGAGGAGCGGGAACGGATGACCATGCTGCTGGGAGAAGGATATGTCGACACATTTCGGCATCTATACCCTGATGCGGTGGAGCGCTATTCCTGGTGGTCATATATGAATATGGCCAGAGACCGGAACATCGGGTGGCGGATTGATTATTTTATCGTTTCCGAAAAATTGAAGGACGCGATTAAAGAAGCCGAGATTTTGGAGGACGTAATGGGCAGTGACCATTGCCCTGTGACGGTAGAACTTAGCATTTAAAGGAATGGTAAAAATGATAGACGAGGCGATGACATTTGAGTCAGCGGCGCAAAGATGCCGCGAGACGGGTTTAACTGGCTGGCCGCTTGTGGCCGAGGCACAACGATTGATTGGGAAGACTATCCGCTATTCGGTGGAGAATTCACTGGATTCGCCCGAAGCAGCGCTGACCAAAGGCCAAGGCTATTGCTGGCATCAGGCCAGTGCGCTGAACGTCATTTTGCAGGAACTGGGCTTTGAGAGCCGGCTGGTGCACGCGTTTAAAAACCATTTTCCAGAAGTGGAGCTGGCGGGGGCACGGGTGCAGGACTTTATCTCGGGCCATGTTTGGTGCCGCGTAACGCTGGAAGGCGAAGAAAAAGACGTCTGCCCCGGACACAGGGATAACACACCGGGGGTGACGCATTTTACGCCGATGACTAAAGTGCTGGAATGGAACAAGGGAATCGAGCTTTTGACTTATTACGGTGCGGCACTAGTCAACGCACAGCGTAAGCGCAAGTACAGCCGTGTGAAAGCAAAAGAGGATAAACGCTGGGTTCCCGAAACCTGCCCCTGCCGCAAGACGGATTGCGAGCGGTACAAGCAATGCGATGAATGCAAAGAGAATCATTACGCAAAAGGCGGTTTGCCGGCCTGTGAAAGATAGAAGCTGGAGAAAAAATGAACCAAAACAAAGCCCGCAGAGGGCTTTTTTGCTAAAAGAAATTTACTAGCACCGCCATAATAGCGATGCCTGAAAGCACGATGATAAACAGCTTTTTGGTGAAGATGGAAATAACGGCGGTCAGCACGGCCGCAATCAGCAGATAATTATCCAGCGAAATATCGATTTGTCCATCAACCAGCAGAAGCGTGGGCACCAATAGCGCACCCAAGATGGCAACCGGAATATACTCCAAAACGTCAATGATGATTTTCGGCAGTTTCACCCTTGAGAGAATGGTCAACGGCAAAACACGAGGCAGATAGGTGACCGCGAACATACCGATGAAGATGGCGAGCAGATTAGCGCTGGAAGGCATATTTCACCCCCACTGCGGCAAAGGAAACCATAAGCGCCGCGATAATCACGTTAAAATGAGTAAGGCCGATAAGATACAGCAAAAGCGAAACCGCACCGCTTGAAAGGCAGACCCAAAGTTGCGCTCTGGTTTTGGCCATCAGGGCAATCAGCCCGATAAACATGGCGGGCAACGCAAAGGAGAGCCCAAACAGGTGATAGTCGGGGATCAGCCCGCCCAGCAAGAGTCCTGCGCATGTGGCGGAAAGCCAACTAAACCATGCGGTGAATTCCAGGCCCAAAAGGTAGGCGATGCCGAACGACTCGGCACCTGATTTGGCGTGGGCGATGCCGATGGCAAAACTTTCGTCTGTGATGCCGAAGGAGACCAAAAGCAATGCCTCGAAGCGTTTGCCGTGCAGGTACGGTGCGTAAGCTGAGCTCATCATAAAATGTCGGAAGTTGACAAAAAAAGTGGTGGTGATGATGGTGGCCGCGGTGATACCCTGACCCAGCATATCCACACCGATAAACTGCGCACTGCCGGCGTAAACGATGGCCGACATTGCAAACATGTCGCGGAATAGAAAACCAATCTTGCCCGCTGCCACACCCAGCGTCAGACCGATGGGCCAGAGTCCCAAAACGATGGGCAGGGCCTCGCGTGCACCGACCCAAAAAGGATGTTGACTTTTAAGATTTTCCACAGCTTTCCCCCCGCAGGATTTTAATCATTATAGCATAAGAAAAAGAGATTATCCAAACGCAGGGATGGATAAACCCCGCTTTCTCGTGCTTTGACTTTTTAAAATATTGTGGTTATAATCTAGTTTAAAGTATTTGAAAAAGCATGCATAGGAGAACACATATGAACATCGTGGTTTTATGCGGCGGGCTTAGCAACGAGCGGGATGTTTCACTCTGCACGGGTTCGCTCATTACTAAAGCGTTGGTCAGCAAAGGACATAACGCGGTTTTAGCCGACGTGATCGAGGATATTGACTTAGGCGGCAAAACCGAGCTTGAATATATCGAATCCTGCCGGAAGCGGGAGCTTAAAATCTATTCGGTCCCAAAAACAGCGCCGGATATTGAAAGCCTGAAACAAAGTGTGCTTTCCAAAGGCCGGGGCGTGTTTGGGGAAAATGTCCTTTCGCTCTGTATGGCGGCGGATATCGTGTTTATGGCGCTGCACGGCGACGCAGGCGAAGACGGACGCATACAGGCCACGTTGGATTTGATGGATGTAAAATATACGGGCAGTGGCTACTTAGGTTCGGCGGTGGCCATGAGCAAGCGCTTAAGCAAGATGGTGTTTCAGGAAAAGGGCATTTTATCGCCGCAGTACCGTACGGTTTCCAAGGACGCGTATTCGGATGAGCTGCTAAGTGCCATTCAGGTGCCCTGCGTGGTCAAAATCAACGCGGGCGGATCCAGCATCGGCGTTTATATCGTCAAAGAAAAAGATGACTTAAAGCCCTGCATGGATTCGGCTTTTAAGCTGGAAAACGAACTCGTGATTGAAGACTATATTGAAGGGCAGGAATATACCTGCGGGGTTCTGGCGGGCGAAGGATTGCCTGTGGTGGAGATTACGCCTAACGAGGGCTTTTACGACTACAACGCCAAATATCAGCCGGGAGCAACCAAAGAGGTGTGCCCTGCACCGTCGCTGAACGCTGAGCAGACGGCTAAAATGCAAAGTATCGCTGTGGCGGCGCATCGGGCACTGGGCATCGGCGTCTATTCACGTGTGGATTTTATTATGGACAAAAAGGGCGATATGTACTGCATCGAGGCCAACACCCTGCCGGGCATGACCCCGACGTCGCTGCTGCCGCAGGAAGCCGCCGCCAGAGGCGTGGCTTATGAAGACCTGTGCGAGCTGATTATCACCGAGAGTTTAAAAAAATATAAATAGGAAAAACATGAATGGAACCGATGACACTCGGCGAAATCGCAAAAGCTTGTCAAGGGGTTTTAAGCGATCAAGCGCTGGAAAATCTAATCATCACCGATATTGTGATTGACAGCCGGAAGGCAACTTACGGCAGCCTCTATATTCCGGTCATCGGCGAAACCAATGACGGACATGCCTTTATTAATAGTGCGTTTCAAAACGGGGCGGTCTGCACTCTTACCGAGCGGGAGGAAACACATCCGCATATTCGTGTGTCATCCACCTTTCAGGCGCTAAAGGACATTGCCGAACATTACCGCGGTTTGTTTGATATTCCGGTGGTGGCATTGACCGGCAGCGTGGGAAAGACCACAGCCAAGGATATGATCGCCGCGGTCTTGGGCCAGAAATTCAATGTACACAAGACCCCCGGAAACTTTAACAACGAGTTTGGTCTACCGCAGACGGTGTTCGGGCTGACGCGTGAGCATACAGCGGCAGTCTTTGAGATGGGTATGAATAATTTCGGTGAAATATCGCGGCTTAGCAAAGTAGCACGGCCGGATATCTGCATGATTTTGAACATCGGTGTTTCACATATCGGGCGCTTAGGCAGTCAGGACGGCATCCTGAAAGCCAAGTCCGAGATTTTTGATTATATGAAACCGAACGGGAAGGCTTATCTTAACGGCGACGACCCTTACCTCTTAAAGCTCAATACGCCAGAACTGTCACCGATTTTGTTTGGACACGGCACGTATAATCACGCGCAGGTCACCGAAGTTTTAGGTGCGGACATCATCGGCACTTGCTTTACGGCAGCGTATCGGGGAAAAAAATTCGATATTAAGATTCCATACCCGGGAGCGCATCTAATCCCTGCTGCGCTGGCGGCACTGGCTATCGGGGTCGATCTTGGGATGACATCCGAAGAAATTCAAGCGGGTGTGAAGGCCTTTAAACCTTCTGGTGAGCGGTTGGATATCATTAGGACCCAAAGCATCACTATCCTGAATGACATATACAATGCCTGCCCTGAATCGGTGATGGCGGGGCTGGATGTGCTGAATTTAGCCGTAGGACGCAAGGTTGCTATATTGGGCGATGTATTTGAACTGGATGAATTTGCCGAAGACATCCATTATCAGATGGGTGAAGATGCGGCCAAAAAACAGCCCGATTTACTGCTGTGTGTCGGGCCGCTCTCCAAGCAGATGTATGCGGGAGCGGAAAAAACCATGGGAGAAAAAGCGCGATATTTCAAAACGCAGGATGAGCTGATTGACGCACTGCCAAGCTTGATACAAACAGGCGATGCGGTGCTGGTGAAGGCCTCGCGTGGTATGGCTTTGGAGCATACGGTGGCGGTGCTGAAAGAAATGCTTTAATAAAAGAATAAAAGCCCGATGGAATTTTCTCCAAACGGGCTTTTTTATTTAAGGGGAAAACATTTTTTGGATAAGGGCAGATTATTCGAACAATCCGGTGGAAAGATATTTCTCGCCGCCGTCCGGAAGAACCACCACGATATTCTTGCCCGCGTTTTCGGGGTGCTGGGCCAGTTTCATCGCCGCTGCCGCTGCCGCGCCTGAACTGATGCCCACTAAAAGCGCTTCCGTTTCGGCCAAGTCTTTTGCCGCTGCCTTCGCTTCCTCATTGGTGATGGTGACCACTTCGTCCAGAATGGTGGTATCCAGCACATCCGGCACAAAGCCTGCGCCGATGCCTTGAATTTTGTGTGAGCCGCTTTGTCCGCCCGAGAGTACGGGGGAATCAGCTGGTTCCACCGCGACAATCTTCACCTGTTCGCCCAGCGCTTTTTTAAGGCTTCTGCCGACGCCGGTGATGGTGCCGCCTGTGCCCACACCGGCTACGAAGATGTCCACCTTACCGTCTGTGTCTGTCATAATCTCTTCAAATGTGGTTTTTACATGTGCCGCCGGATTGGCCAGATTCTTAAACTGCTGAGGCAAAAAGCCGCTTTCTTTGGCGGCCAGATCCTCGGCCTTGGCAATCGCGCCTCTCATGCCCTCACTCGCTGGAGTCAGCACCAGCTCTGCGCCATAGGCGGCAAGCAGCTGTCGCCGTTCCACGCTCATGGATTCGGGCATGGTCAAAATAATTCGGTATCCTCTGGCTTTGGCGACCATGGCAAGCCCGATGCCTGTGTTGCCGCTGGTGGGTTCCACCACAAGCCCGCCGGGTTTCAGCTTTCCGTCTTTTTCAGCCTCAATAATCATATTATAGGCAATACGGTCCTTGACACTGCCCGCGGGGTTAAAATACTCCAGTTTGGCATATATATTGGCTTTTGATTTTTTGCTTTCGGAAAAGCGTTTTAAATGCAAAAGCGGGGTTTTACCGATCAAATCGGTAATGGAATTGGCTATATTCATCTTTCTCTCCTTTGCTTTTCTTAAAAGAGCGGCTATCTAAAACATTGGTTTTATGCCATATTTAGATTGACGCAGGATAGTTTTATGCTAAAATAGAATTTAATCATAGTATTTTAATATGTTTATAGTTTAGCCGAGTTTGCGTGATTGGTCAATTGATGAATTTAAAAGAAAGCGTGAATTTATGGCGGGGCGTGAAAGAAGGGGAGACGATGAATTTAAACGAGTGGCTGCAAAAGAACGCTGAAAAGAAAGCGATTGAGATATGCAAGATTAATCAGGAGAACTTTTTCAACAACAACTGTTTAAACCAGACTTCCAAAGCTTCGATTATCAAGGTGCTGAATGATTTGCGCGCCTTGATTCTGCCGGGCATTTATGAGGTTGAAAAGATCGACTTTGACAACCTGCAAAACATCACGGACAGCCGATTCCGAAACGCGGGGATTGAGTTATCGCATATCATCGAAACGGTGCTGATGGAGCATTGCCGCTTTGACAAGCATAAAAAGCCCGATTGCACGATATGCAAAGAGGATGCGCAAAGGCATACGATCGCGATCATGGATGCACTGCCCAAAATTCGGCGCGTGTTGGAAAAAGATATCAGCGCGGCCTACGACGGGGACCCTGCCGCCAAGTCCTTTGAGGAGATTGTGCTTTCTTATCCTTCGTTTGAGGCAATCAGTATCTTTCGCATCGCACATATGTTCTATGAGATGGATATCCCGCTGATTCCGCGCATCATGACCGAATATGCCCATGCGCGCACGGGCATTGATATTCACCCCGGAGCGACCATTGGTGAGCGATTCTTTATTGACCATGGCACGGGCGTGGTTATCGGCGAAACCTGCACGATAGGGTGCAATGTGAAGCTCTATCAAAGCGTCACATTGGGGGCCAAAAGCTTTCCTGTAGATGAAAATGGTGTGCCGATTAAGAACATCAAGCGGCATCCGGATATTGGTGACAACGTCATCATATATGCCGGCGCGACGATCTTGGGCGGCGAAACACGGATTGGTGAAAACAGCGTGATCGGCGGAAACGTGTGGCTGACGCACAGTGTGCCCAAAAACACACAGGTGTTTAACGCCCAACCGAACCCGATTTTAAAAACCATCGGGGAAGAGGAAAAATAAAGAAGAATATATGATAATCAAAAAGACCATGTTAAATGGTCTTTTTTGATCGATATTTTTAGTCGACAAATCCTAAGGCATTTGTTTTTTCTTTGTTTGCAAAAATATAAGCATCTCTGTCTTCAGTGCTATATTCTCGCCCTTCAAAGAAACATTCATAATAGTACAAAACTTCAGTGTACGTGATTTCGCAGTGTTTTTCATCTCTGTGCAGCAGTGCAAAAAAACATTCGGCCAGTAGCTTATCATACTCAACATTCCAATCCAAACACGGAAAAGAATCATATTCTTCTGCAATGCTTAGGCAACGAAGCTTTGCTATTTCGGGATGGGATCTTTTTTTAATCAAAATATCATATATGGCCTGCTTTAGAGATTTAAAAACGTCTTCGCTGTCATCGGTTGGATAAATCAGTACTGTAAATTCACGACCCTGATATTTCTCTCTGTTTTTTTCAATATAGATTGTCTTTTCGTTTTCATTATAGTATCTATTTTCAAAGAAGCATTCGTAGAAGTACATAATTTCAGCATAACTTGTTTCTACGCCTTCCTCATGCGCATACCAGACGAGAAAAAGGCAATCGGTTAATAGCGGACTGTAATTAAAGGTGGGCTGCCATATCTTAAAAAGAGCACAATGGTAACGTTCTGCGATTTCCCATCTCGCTTTTTTATGTATGACAATATCCTGTAGGGATTTGCCCAATATGTCCCGTACGGCTTTGCTGTTATCGCTTTTTTGTTCCATCGGCAAGGCTCCTGTTTTCTCGCGCACCGTCAAAAACACTGTGCCACTAAAAAGCCGTAATCCATCTGAATATAGTGAGGGGTTTTATATCCTTAACTATAATATACGAAAATTTATTGATTAGGGTTATAAAAAAGCGCCTGCTCTAAATATATTGGACAGGCGCTTTTGGTTCCATTATCGAATATCTTCGGTGACCTTTACGGGCGGCACTTCCAAAAGCTCGGGGTTTGCCAAGTAACGCTTGACGGTGTTAAAGCCTCTGGCAAAGGTGATGCCTGCAGCAATACGCTCATCCACCACCACGCCGATGGGGATGACCCGCTGTTTGGGCCCGCCGGGCAGGGTTTTGTCCTGCATCTTACCCATGCCGATAAACACGCTGGTGGTGCCGAATTCGTACACGTGGTGATGCACGGCTCCGAGGTTGATGGACGCCATATTGGTGATAAACATGGAGGTATGGAAAGGACTGCCGTCTAAAACCAGTTTTGGGAGCCAGCCGATCTTATCCAAGCCCTTAACAAACGCGATGATACCGCCGGGGATCAGCGGGATACTCATAAAAAAGCTGGCCAGCTTATCGGTGATATTCGCATTATCCATCTTTCTGTTCTCGTTGATGGTGCTGTTGATTTTTTCCGCGACTTCAAAGACGGTATCGGATGGCGTAAACCACACCTTGGTGGTGGTTTCCATGCTGTCCTCCTGGGTGCCTTCGGCCCGAATGATAGCAAAAGAAACGGTCAGTTCATTACGCGCAAAAATCTTTTTTGCCATAATAAAACGGTTCAGCGCCGGCATCTCAGAAACAGTGCGAACATAGGCCGCGATCAGCAGGGACATAAAGCTGATATTGTTTCCGGCCTTTCTCTGCGCGTTGATATATTTTTTTGCGTGCGTATAGTCCAAATCGGTCTCGAACATCACCTGTGCGTCGTAACGGTGGGGCATGATGTGCGGGATCATTTTAAATAGCGGATCGAGCGTTTTGATGCGTCTGCCGTCAGGCCTCATGATAGTTCCTCGCTTATAATCATAGAATAATTTCCTGCTAATCATAATATAATTTTTGCGCTTTTTCAAATCTTTTTTGGTGTACGGCATGGGCAGAAAGCGCCGAAAACTGCGAGAAAAATGGATTTGCGAAAACGGGCGGCATTCGTTTATAATGTTTAAGGCTGGCACGAAACGAAGGAGAAAACGATGATTATAAAAGGCGATATCGTCTTTGCCCAAGATAAGACGAAACTAACGATGATACCGGAGGGGTATGTGGGCGTCGAAAACGGGCGGGTGGTGTTCGCGGGCGAAGTCATCCCGCAAGCATTCAAGGAAGAACCCATCACCGACTACAGCGGCTGTTTGGTGATGCCGGGCTTTTGTGATATGCATACGCATGCGCCGCAGTTTGAGAACATCGGCCTTGGCATGGATATGAAGCTTCTGCCCTGGCTGGAGACGCTGACCTTCCCGACCGAACATAAATACAAAGATTTATCATACGCAGAAAAGCAATATAAAAAAGCGGTGGCCGAACTCATCCGGCAGGGTACCACGCGCGCGGTGGTGTTTGCAACCGTCCATTTGGACAGCGCACAGATCCTTCTGGACACGATGGAACAAGCGGGCTTGTGTGGTCTTGCGGGCAAGGTGAATATGGACCAAAACTGCCCGACGTATTTGGCCGAAAGCACTGATGTGTCGCTGGCTGAAACGCAAGCTTTTCTAGAAAAAAACAAAAACAAAACGTGCGTTAAGCCGATATTGACGCCGCGCTTTGCGCCATCCTGTTCTAAGGAACTACTGGCGGGTTTAGGCAGGCTGGCCGAAACATATGACGTGCCCATCCAATCGCACATCAACGAGAACTTGGATGAGATTCGTTGGGTGGCCGAGTTGTTTCCCGAGGCCGAGAATTATGCGGACGTTTATTTACGCAATGGTCTTTTAAACGACAAGACCCTGATGGCGCACTGCATCCATATGAAGCCCGAAGAGACGGCGCTGTTTGCCAAGAAAGGCGTGATGGCGGTGCACTGTCCGCATTCCAACGCCAATATTTCCAGCGGTATGATGCCCTTAAAAACGCTGATGGATGCAGGCGTTCGGGTGGGGCTGGGTTCGGATATCAGCGGCGGGAACGCGGTGAGCATGCCAAAAACAATGGTTTTAGCGATGCAGATTTCCAAGCTTCGGTATCAAATGCATCCGGAGGAAGGGTTCTTAAAGCTGGAGGAAGCATTTTATCTGGCGACCAAAGGGGGCGGAAGCTTCTTTGGCAAGGTGGGCAGCTTCGAGCAAGGCTATGCGTTTGACGCATTGGTGGTGGATGATACTGCGCTGTCGCAAGGCGGGGGCATGGATTTGGAAGCGCGCCTCGGCCGATTTATCTACGCCGGGGATGACCGGCAGATTGTTCAGCGTTATATTGCCGGACGCAAGGTGGATGTGCCCGATTGGAATTGAAAAAAGTAAAAAGACTATCCTATAGATGAAATAAGGATAGTCTTTTTTTTATGGGTTTATCAAGTCTATTCGGTGACAGCTTCTGCTTCTCGCGGCCTCGCCGCCGCAATGTCGGCAAAACGCTGTTTGGCTTTGACGATATAGATAATCAGCGGGATGGTGAAGGCAAACAACAGAAGTTCGCTCAGCCACATATACCCGGTCTTTAAAGCAAACAGCGGCACAGTGAAATCGACCACCATATGGTAGAAAAGCGCAGTCAAAGCGTATGGCCAGATATGCTTTCGCTCAATGCCTTCCAGAACCAGAATGGAAAGAGCGATATGCAGGGTGATGGCCATCAAGCGCTCAACAGCGGATGCCAAATAATCGATTGTGGCCGAACCGGTAAGCAGGGTATACACGTTGTTCATGGCATCAATGGAAGCGGCGTCAGTTGCTTGGGACGCGACTAGCGTATCAAATGTACCTGCGTTAATCATCAGGGCATAGGACAGATAGCTCAGCATCACCGAACCCGCAAGCAGGATGGATTCGATGGTGCCGTGGCCGAGCCCGGCAAGCAATCCGTCCTCATAGTTCCGGCGCAGGCGGATGATGACCAGAAAAACCAGAAGGCGTCCGGCGGTCTCAAACAGTCCTGCGGTGAATGCGTTGAACAAGTAGAAAGGCACGGTATGCGCCGAGAAGGCTAAAAACCAGGCCTGCTTTGCAAAGTAGAGATTCATCAGCGGAATGCGCAGGATCATCTGGGTGACGACGAACCCGACCATACCCGCCAGAAAAACCCACCACTTGGTGTGCCCCTTCTGCCAAATGAAGATGGCGACGATCACCGGCAAAACGATGGTGATGAAGGCTGAAATGATTAAAAATGCGATGGTAAGAGAGGGGACCATATCGTTTCTCCTTTTTTGCTTAATGGTATTTTTGCATATTTACACAAGCATTATAGCATAGATATACCAGACGGCTCAACGCGTAATATCCATAACTGAGGCTTTAAGTTCAGGGCAGAATTGAAAACCTTTTTGGAATAGGATACAATGAAAAAAACGTGCGCTGAAACACGGCGCAGGAGGCGGACAGGATGGAGCTTGCGACTTTTAAAAAAAGAATTGATATGGCCAGCGGTAAGGAGCCTGTAGATTTGGTGATCAACAATGTCAACGTTGTCAATGTGTTCTCACATGAGGTGGTTTCAGGTTCGGTGGGCATCGCGGACGGCGTTTTTGTCGGTATGGGCGATTATCAAGGGAAAACACATATCGACGCGGGCGGCAAGGTGATGGCGCCGGGATTAATCGATTCGCATGTGCATATCGAATCCTCATTCGGTACACCCTATCAGTTTGCGCGGGCGGTGCTGCCCCACGGGACCACCACCATCATCGCCGACTGCCATGAGATCGCTAATGTCTGCGGCGTAGCCGGTATTGAGTTCATGCTGGAATCCTCCGAAGGCCTACCGCTGACGGTGTATATGATGCTGCCGTCCTGTGTGCCAGCCAGTGGTTTTGAAACTTCGGGCGCAGTTTTAAACGCCGAGGATCTGGCGCCGCTGCTTTCCCACCCCCGGGTTTTGGGCCTAGGCGAGATGATGAATTACCCCGGGGTCATCAACGGGCAAAAGGACATTCTTGAAAAACTTAAAATGGCTGAGAAGACCATCGTGGACGGACACGGACCGGGCCAGACCGAAAAAGGGCTGAACGCCTACATCATCTCGGGCGTGAAGACCGATCATGAGTGTACCAACTTTGCCGAGATGCAGGAGCGCATCCAAAACGGTATGTATATCGCCATCCGCGAGGGCAGCGCCGCCAAGAATCTGATCAGTTTGATGAGCGGAGTCAATGATTTGACCGAACGCAGATGCACTTTTTGCACGGATGATCGGCACCCCGAGGATATTGTGACAGAGGGGCATATCGATAATAATATCCGTGTGGCGATTCGGCACGGTATGGATCCGATTACGGCCATTCGGCTGGCCACACTGAATACAGCCGAATGCTATGGCATCCGCGGGCTGGGGGCGATTGCGCCGGGGTATGCGGCCGATTTTATTTTGGTGGATGATTTAAACCAGTTCAATGTGCTGGAAACCTTTAAGCGCGGCCAGCAGATTGGCCCTGACTGGACGGTCGTGATGGAAAACAAGGAGGCGGTGTACAGCCGCGTAAAAGGCAAGGTTAATATCGGTGATATCACAGCCGATGATTTGAAGATAAAGATAATTGACGGCAAAGCAAAAGCAATAAAACTAAAACCGCACGATTTATACACCCAGCATGTGATACGTGATGTGAAAGCCAAGGATGGATATTTTGTGATGGATGACAGGCGAGATATTATGCCCATCTTTGTGCTGGAACGGCATCATGGCACCGGTAATATCGGAAAAGGGCTGATCGAAGGTTTTGGCCTCAAAAACGGGGCCATCGCTTCCACCGTCGCACATGATTCGCATAATCTGGTGGTGGTTGGGGACAGCGATAGCGATATTCTTTTGGCGATAGGTGAGATCAAGCGCATCGGCGGCGGTTTGGCACTGGTGCATGACAGCAAGGTTTTGGGCAGTATGCCGCTGGATATCGCGGGCATTATGAGCTCGGAGAAGCTGGAAGTGATCGCGAAAAAGCAGGATGAGCTGACAAAAGCTGCATATGATGCTCTGCATATCAGCCACGATTATTCACCGTTTATGACGCTGGCGTTTATGGCGCTGACCGTGATTCCTGAGCTGAAGATTACCGATAAGGGGTTGTTCGATGTGAAGAAATTCGAACTGACCGAAGTGTAGGTACGCTGATGAGAAAACGATTATTCGAGATTATTGAGAAAGCAGAAAAACATGATGTATTAAGTAAGGTGTATGATATTCTGATGCTTTTGGTCATCTTCGTTAGTCTGCTTCCTCTGACAATGAAAGCCCCTTCGCCTGTATGGGTAACAATCGACTGGGTGTGTGCTTATATTTTTATGGGCGATTATATTCTGCGGTGGATAACCGCGGATTTTAGGAGCGGGAACAAGCGCGCGCTTGCCTATTACCCTTTAACGCCATTAGCAATACTGGATTTAATCGCCATATTGCCGTACTTTTCTGTTCTCAATCGCGCGTTCCGTGCGGTACGAGTGGTACGTGTCTTTAAAGCATTTCGCATCTTTAAAACATTTCGATATTCAAAGAATTTCATTATGATTGGCAGGGTGATTAAAAAGAACGCAGCGGTATTGACGGCACTTTTGATTTGTGCTGTGTTTTATATCTTTGTCTCGGCGTTATTTATCTTTTCTATTGAGCCGGGAAGTTTTGATAATTTTTTTGAGGCTTTGTATTGGGCCACAACCGCATTGACCACTGTGGGGTATGGGGACATCTATCCCATGTCTGACGGCGGAAGGCTGATTAGCATGCTTTCCTCATTCTTTGGAATTGCGATGGTGGCTTTGCCTGCCGGCGTGATTACCGCTGGGTTTATTAGAGAACTTGAACAGAATGGGGAGAATAATAAACGCGAAGCAGTAGAATGACTTTGGGCATATAAATAAGCCGCTGTTATACACAGCGGCTTATTGTATGTTAAATCATTATTTATCCGAAACCGACACCTTGATATTGTCAAGAGCCACCTGGCCTTCGGTACCCATAGCGCCGTATAGGATATTCATCGGGAAACTCTGTTCGCTGACCGAAAGGTCTTCGGCGGCCATAACATCGTCGATGATGAGGTCATAGGTTCCGGCCGTCAGATCTATCTTGGCGATCACGTGCATCCACTCGCCGCAGTTTTCTGCCACCGGCATAAAGTCATGCTCGCCGCCAAAGGAAGCCAGAACCGTATCACCGAAAACCTGAATCTGAATGGCTTGTCCATCAACGACAAACACAAACGCGGACATCAGGGCTAAATCCGACTTGATTTTGAATGCGCAGGTGATTTTTTTGGCGGATGCGGGAATGTCTAAGACGGCACCATGGTCGGTGAAACCGTATTCTCCGCCCGCGATGACAAAGCTGCCTTGCAGCACTTCCTGTACCACGCCTTCATCCAGCACAAAGAAACTTTCGGGATACTCGCCGTTTTCCTGAGCAAAGTTTTCGTGGAACACCTGTGTGGTTTTGGCGCTGGCGGCCAACGGGAACAGCATCAAGGCTAAAATCAGAGTAGCTAAAATAATTTTTGGAACCTTTTTCATCTCAAACCTCCTTAAAAAAGTTTTGCATAATGAGTAGATTGTCATTCCGATTGAGGATTCTATGCTCGTGCAAGAGAATGTGTTAAATGCATAAAATTCCAATATAATTAATAATAAACCATTTATGTTTTTGTTAAACAGGAGATGATAATATAAAATCCTGAGCATGCCCTTGGTACATGGAGCATATATGGGATTAGAACAGCGCGTATGTCTTTTGATAAGCACTGTTTTTTTATTGATCTGATGCAACAAAAAAGGGATTAAGAAGGTTTTTCTTAATCCCCAATATATTCAATCATGTGATATAACAAAATTTCAGCCGTGCTTGATCGCCATATATATGTTTGCGCCCCCAGCGCGATCGTTTAATTCAGCTCTATTGTTTGTCATATCTCTGCAGACCCAAACATATCCTTCCGGGGGCTCTCCAATATTATAGAATACATCAATGGACCGAAGCGGGCCCCCGCGGCTTTTGTCCGCGCTTGTCCAAAGGTAAATGCAATCGCCGCCCACGTTTTTATTCAAATCGTTTTCATTTTTATGATAGTAAGTCTCCAAAATTGTATCTTTGAAGCTGTTAAATGTGGCTTGGATATCGGTTAACGCTTCATCCTCATTGATTGTGGTTTCATATGCTAAATAGATATAGTTCCCTCTTGAACCTTTATTCAAATCCTTGTAGATTGGAATAAACCCAGCTTGGAGTTGGCTTCGTGCACCCTCTGCGGAGCCCGCAGATAGTATTTGGATTGCTTTGATATAGCTTTTCATTTCCTCAAGGATTTTTTGTTGTTTGGCAGCCTGCTCATCGAATTCTTTTTGCAGCTCCGATTGCCGGTCTGGAGAATCCGCCAGTTCCCAGACGGGAGTCAGGGAAGAAGAATTTGAAAACCCAATAAAAGCCGCACAACTGTCATCTTCCGTACTTTTTAGCCACGTGGGGAAATACTTGATAAAGTCTTCAAATTGATTGGTCGGATTCAACGGGATGCTTTTACCTCCTTCAGTCATTGAAGAACAGTCAGAACGACTGAAGAATTCTCTGACTTCTTCTTTCTTTTCAAGTTTCAAATCAGATGAAATATAGTTATAAGCTAAATCAACCTTTACTTTTACATCGGATATGGATTCCTTCGACTCAGCACCATACGTGTAATTAAAATCATATCGTGCGCCCATAATGTGTTCTACAATTAAATGTGTGCCGTAGATTTTGAATAACTCCGCTGGGGACATAGTCCCGTTCAAATTCTTTTTAAAATCTCCATTTAGGTGCTCTTTAGCTTCTGCTGGTTCATTGAGAGCTTCACTATAGCTCTCGTATGAACCTGTTGATTTTATAAAGTACGTATTTTCTGTCATTTTATCTGTTTTGCTATATTCTGCAGAAACACGGCCTGAAAAAGGCAGATAACTGATACCGACACCAATTTGCACGTTGAATTCTTTATAAAGCTCGTATAGAGATTCTTTTATAATTGTAAAAGCATTATCTTGTGAACGCTTGGATTTTCTTTTATTGTTTTCTAAGTAGCGTTCATCTAAAATGTAGGAGAATTTAACCTCTCTGCTGTCGGCATAGGCGCTGTGTATGACATCATAGCCAAGACCTATAAATGAAGCGGGTTCTAAACCATCAAGATTTTGCCTTTTTTCATCGCTCATATTCAAAGATCGGTAGGAACGAACCTCCATTTGTGTTGGGTTCTCAGATGTTTTTTTCATATTATCTTTCTCCAGAATTTATTTTTACATAAACTATAATATAGAAAATATGTAATAAATATAGTATACAACAATATAGAAACAAATAAAAGAATAAAAGACAAAAAATAACCAAACATACAATATATCACTTTAGTGTTATGGTAAAAATAGTTATGAGATTAAGGATTTTTTATTCTGGTTGATCTGGAGGGATTCACGCAGGCTATATTAGCAATTCGTTCTGTTATGTCCGAACTCGCATATTAAGCTTTTAGTACTACCCCATGGTGTTCTCTTTATACTCGATGCCCTTCTGGTCCAATTTCCTTCAATTGCTTCACAAAACGAAAAAAGCCCATCACTGGTGTGATGAACTTTCTCTTCTGGCGTACCTGGAGGGATTCGAACCCCCGATCGCTCGGTTCGTAGCCGAGAGCTCTATCCAGCTGAGCCACAGGTACAAAACTTTTGTTGCCTTTAAGGGCTTATATATTCTAATATAGCCGTGCAAGCTTGTCAACCATCATTGGCACGGTTTGTACGTTTATCTGATCCCGTCACGCTTTGTTTACATCTTGTTGAGAGTAAATTAATTGCAATAGCGCCGTAAAAATGATATTATTCGCTTTAGAGATTTATGGAAAAAACCTCTGCCAGTACTAGAAAGGTTTGTTGATTGATGAATGGGAAAAGAATAACTGTATTAATCGTATCGATTGTCCTGACTGCAGGGCTAGTAATCGCCGGTGTGATGTATTACCGCATCCAGGAAGCGATGTCCAATCCGGTTTCGCTTTTTTTCGGAGACGAAGTGGTGGTGCCGGATGCGCTGGAGACTGATGGAGATTCGACAGTCCACGAAGTTGATTTGGTTTATGATGAAAAATCCTATGTGAAAAAGGATAATATTTTGAATATTGTCATTTTGGGAAGAGACGCTACGCCAAAATCTGGTAAGTATGCCGACACCCGTTCGGATGGCGGCAATACGGATATCATGATTGTTATGGCGATTGATCTGGATGATGGTAGTGTCCGAGCTATATCGATTCCGCGAGACTCGATCGCGCATATTTATCATTATAATGATACAAAAGACGAGATTAATAAAGAGTACTTTGATAAACTCAACAGCGCCTATGGTGCAGGGCCGCGGGATTTGGATGATGTTCAGCTCCGAAATTCGGTGACATGCATACAGGAATATTTGAACGTATTTGGCACATTTGATATTGAAATTAATAACTATGTCGAAGTCGGTTTAACCGGTCTGATGGCATTAACCGATAAGGTTGGCGGCGTACAGGTGACGCTTAATAACTATATTCCGGAAGTCGGATCGGCGGGTGAAACTGTGACGCTGACCGAATACACAGCGATGCGGTATGTGCGTGATCGGCATAATTCCGGCGGTGACCTTGGCCGTGTATCCAACGCCCAAACGTACATCAAAGCGCTGGCACGCAAGATGCAGGAAATGGGCGTCACTTCAATTGGGTTTGATATCGCTCAGCAGATGATTTCAGACAATCTGATGCGTACCGATTTAACATTGGAGGAAATCGCGTCTTTGGCTAAAATTCTGACACAAACCGATGTGTCGGCGATTGATATGCAGACCGTTCCAGTGGTTGACGAAGAGGATATCGGGGGATTTAGAAGCTATCTTAGCAATTATGACTACGACTATAAAACCTTCTATGCTTCAATCGGTGCAGAGGACTTTGATAATCTGGATATCCAGGACGATGATTATTATGACTATGGGTTCTTCACGGAATATGATGGACTTGAAGAGATTATGCTGGATGTCTACTACGATGAGCTCGTATTAGAATAGAAAACAAACGAATTCAACCGCTTCGGTTTTTCGGGGCGGTTTTTTATTTGGTAACTTTCTGGGTTTTGATATATAATTAGTAAAACAAGGAAACGAAAAAGCGGGTAAAAAAACAGGAGGAAAAAACATGAGTATAGTGGTTATCATCATCGCGGTGGTGGCGATTTTGGCACTTTGGATGATTGGTGGATATAACGGGTTTATCAAACAGAAAAATCTGGTGGAAGAAGCCTTTGCCACCATGGATGTGTATTTAAAAAAGCGGTATGATATTATCCCTAATTTGGTCAATACGGTGAAGGGATACGCCAAGCACGAGAAGGAAACGCTTGAAAATGTGGTCAGTGCGCGAAACGCCGCTGTCAAAGCAACTACACCTTCCGAGCGCGCGGCGGGTGAAGGTGCGATAGAAAGTGCACTGGGCCGGTTGTTTGCGCTGGCTGAGAATTACCCGGATCTGAAAGCCAATGCACAGTTTTTGGACTTACAGAGTCAACTTTCCAGCATGGAAGGTGAAATAGCGCAATCGCGGAAATACTATAATGCGGTGGTGAAAATATTCAATACCCGTTGTGAGATATTCCCGTCTTCAATCCTGGCCGCTATTTTTGGGTTTAAGCGCTACGATATGTTTGAAGTGGACAGCGAGCAGGAGCGGCAGAACGTGCGGGTGAATTTTGATGACTAAGCGGCGGGGGCGACGGCGCTGGGCGATCTTAGTTCTGCTGGCGGTAACGGTTGCGGCGTTTTGGGTTTCGCCAGTCAAAGCCCAAGCGGACAGCACGGAAGCGTACGATACTTACTATGATTATATCATCACAAGCTATCATGTGGATGTGGTGGCGCACACGGACAATACCTATGATATTGTTGAAACCATCGATGTGCGGTTTAACGCGTATAAGCACGGGATTTATCGCTATATTCCGATGCGCTATGACGGGAAACTCACACCGGTGACGCATATTAACACTTATGGAGAGAAAGCAAAGATCAAGAATGTCGGCATCAACAAATACATCCGGCTGGGAGACGCAAACCAAACGATCATCGGTGATAAACGCTATGTGATTGGCTATACGCTGAATATGGGTAAGGATTTGTTCTCGGATGTCGATGCGGTATATCTTAATATTATCGGTACCGATTGGGGAACGAAAATATACGAAACAACGTTTAATATCGATGTCTCCGAGCTGGCTGGCACACCGATGGAACCGTCGGTCAGCGTGGGTTATGCGGGAAGTACGGAATCGCAAGGTGTGCTGGTTGAGAAAAACGGTTCGTTCATTCAAGGTCGAACGCTTCGGACGCTGATGCCTTATGAAGGCCTAACGCTGTATGTGTCTATGCCCGAAGGCGTGCTGGCACCGGCGAAAGACGCCTTTGATTTTCGAAAAATCTTCACGTTTGGGGTGCCGTTGGCGGCGCTGATTGTGTTCCTCTATGTGGTTTTTAAATACGGCGGAAAACGCGAACCAATTCCGGTGATTGAGTTTTATCCGCCTGAGGGTTTGAATCCGACCGAACTTGGGTATGTGATCGATGAGCGGGTGGACAGTGAGGATATTGGGGCATTGTTGGTCTATTGGGCAGCCAAAGGGTATTTGTCAATTAAAGAAGAACGGTTTGGCAGATTTACGCTGACCAAGACGGGCGATATGGGCGTAGGACATGCGGCATACGAAGTCAGTGCGTTTAATCGGCTGTGGAAACTGGGCGATGGAACTCAGGTGAAGAGCGGCGAGCTTAGAAACAAATATTACACTCAGGTTGCCAAGATTCAAAGCGGTGCAAAGACGGCTTATGAGTTTGGGGCAAAGCGGCTGTACAAAGAAGGTGCAAAAAAAGCGTCTGGCTGGCTTCTGACATTAGGGGCAGTTTGCCTTGGGGTGCTGGCTTTTGTAGGGGTGCCCTCATTAATCAGCGAAATGGACAGTGCTTTCGGTTCTGGTTTAATGACCGCTCTCATGTTTGCGGGTGGATATATCTTTCTATCAGTGGCCTATGAGGGTACATATAAGCGCAGGAATAAGCGTAAAAAAGGGTTGACGGTGCTTTTCTATATTCTGCATATTATTCTGGACCTTTCGCTTCTGCTATTCGGTACGATTATCTTCTTAAACGCGCTGACCTTCGGCGAAGTGATGGCTTTGCTGATGGTCCCGTTTTTAATCATGCTGGTACGCCCGACGATTCAGCAGTATACTGATTTTGGTTTCCAGCTGCTTCAGCGTGTTTTGGGCTTTAAGGAATTTATCAAGACTGCTGAAAAAAGCCGTCTGGAGGTACTGATAAAGGAGAATCCAGCCTATATCTATGATATTCTCCCCTTTGCATTGGTACTGGGGGTATCGGATATATGGGCCAAGAAGTTTAACGTGCTGATGACCGAACCGCCGAATTGGTACACCACCTACGGAACGGGAACGTTCACCACGGCATCATTGATGAATTCGATGACACGAACGACTTCCAGCATGTCCAGTGTGGCCGCATCCAGGCCATCTTCATCCGGCAGCTCCGGCGGTGGAGGCGGGGGATTCTCCGGCGGCGGCGGCGGAGGCGGGGGCGGCGGCTCTTGGTAATATGTTATAGCATAAAATGAAAGACGGTGCTAAACGCCGTCTTTTTTCATGCTTTCGTTTTGAGAATTTGCTTGACAGGTATATTTAAAAAGGTATAAAATCACCATAGGAACTGTGCGCGTGCACGGTTAATGTGCGCGTGCACAACAGGAGTGACTTGATGGCGATTACAATCAAGGAAATTGCGGAATTAGCTGGCGTTTCCAGAGGAACAGTGGACCGTGCATTGAATAAGCGCGGCAATGTGAAGCCCGAAGTGGAAAAACGCATTTTGGACATTGCCGAGCGTTTGGGGTATAAGCCCAATCTGGCGGCCAAGTCACTGGCGTCCAGCGGACAGCACAGCATCATCGGCGTTTTGGTATGCGCCGAAGGCAATGACTTTTTCGGTGAGGTCCTGGCGGGTATCGCGTCCGCAGCGGATGAGATCAAGGATTTCGGTTTTCGTGTGCTGGTTAAAAAGATGCGCGGATTCGATGTGGAAGATCAGCTGAAACTGATTGATGAGCTGGAGGAACTCGGCATCGCAGCCTTGGCGGTTACACCGATCAATGACGTTAAAATCCGCGATCGACTGCATGGACTTTTGGAGGCGGGTATCCCCGTGGTGGCACTGAACGTGGATATTGAAGGCGGCGAAAACATTACCTATGTGGGTTGTGACTACACGGTTTCGGGGCAGACGGCAGGTGCTATGATGGGGCTGGTCACCAAAGGTCAGGGACGGGTGCTGGTGGTGACTGGGTCCAAAAGGATTTTGGGGCACAATATGCGAGTGGAAGGATTCACGCAAGTATTGACCGATGAATACCCAAACCTTTCGGTGGTGGATATCATTGAGACCAACGACAGCAACGATACCGCTTATGCGGTTCTGACCGAGCGGATGCAGCGGGGCATTGACTTTGATGCCATCTACTTTGTAGCCGGCGGCGCAGTGGGAGGCATTCAAGCCATCATTGATCAGGGCGAAGCGCATCGATTTAAGGTCATCACAAACGACGCGACCAGCGACCGCATTAAGCAGATGCGGGCTGGGATCATCGACGCCACCATCTGTCAGCAGCCGTTTGAGCAAGGCTATATCTGCATCAAAACGCTGTTTGATTATGCGGTGTTTGGGAACATCAGCGAAGGCATTAAGAAATACACCAAGACAAATATCAAATTAAAGTACAATTTTAAATAAAAAAAGGAGTCAAGATAATGAAAGAATTTTTTCCCAATGTTCCAAAGATAGAATATAAAGGTGTCGGCGGAGACGCGTTGTCCTTTAAGTTCTATAATCCGGAAGAAGTGATTAACGGAAAAACTCTGAAAGACCATATGCGTTTTGCAATGAGCTACTGGCACACACTTTGCGGCGACGGTACGGATATCTTCGGTAAAGGCACGCAGGACAAATCTTTTGGCGGAAGTGATCCGATGGAGATTGCAAAGAACAAAGCTTATGCGGGCTTTGAGATTATGGACAAACTCGGTATCGACTTTTTCTGCTTCCATGACCGTGACGTTGCGCCCGAACAAGCAACATTGGCCGAAACCAACAAGGTTTTGGATACCTATGTGGACATGCTGGAAGAGCTGATGGGCGAGAAGGGCAAAAAATTGCTCTGGGGCACCACCAATGCGTTCAGCAATCCGCGCTTTACCAATGGCGCCGCTACCAACAATAACGCGGATGTGTTTGCTTTCGCGGCGGCACAGATTAAAAAAGCGATTGAGATCACCGTACGCCTGAAAGGTGAAGGCTATGTATTCTGGGGCGGCCGTGAAGGTTATATGACGCTGATGAACACCAACCTTGGCTTGGAGCAGGATAACCTGGCTAAAATGCTGACCATGGCGCGTAATTACGGCAGAAGCATCGGCTTTAAGGGCGATTTCTATATTGAACCCAAACCGATGGAACCGACCACGCACCAGTATGATTATGACGTTGCAACATGTCTGGCTTTCTTGCGTAAATACGACTTGATGGATGACTTTAAGATGAATGTAGAAGCCAACCATGCGACGCTGGCGGGGCACACTTTTGCGCATGAGCTGTGTGTTGCGCGTGAGAACGGCGTCTTTGGTTCGATTGATGCAAACAAGGGCGAAACCTTCAACGGATGGGATACCGATAACTTCCCCACCGATGTATATGACGCCACCATGGCGATGATCCAGGTGATTAAGGCGGGTGGATTTACCAAGGGCGGTACCAATTTTGACGCTAAGCTGCGCCGCGCTTCCATTGCTCCGAATGATGTCTTTAAGGGTTATATTGCGGGTATGGATACGATGGCGTTGGGCTTCAAATTGGCCAGCAAAATCATCGACGATGGCAGATTGGACAAATTCGTTACCGATCGTTATTCGTCCTATAAATCGGGTATCGGAGCGAAAATTGTCGCCGGCACCACAGACTTTGCTGAGCTGGAAAAGTATGCACTTGGCCTTGGCGAAGTTACCAACCTGGAATCTGGAAGACAGGAAGAGTTTGAAGCGATCCTTAACTCAATTATCTTCGGATAATTCTTTTTTCCTTGGCCAGCCCAAAGATACACGGCTTTGGGCTGGCTTATTTGATTAAACAAATGAAAGAGAGGGAAACCATGAGATATATTGCCGGTATCGACGTCGGAACATCCGGCGTGAAATGTATTATCATCGACGAAAATGGGGCTGTGGTTTCGTCAGTTACCGAGAATTATCCGCTTTCCACACCGCAGGAAGGGTGGAGCGAACAGGATCCGGCCGATTGGTGGGCCGGGACAAAAAAGGCAATGAAGGCTGCTGTTGAGAAAAGCGGCGTCGATAAAAAGGACGTTGTGGGGCTTGGTTTTTCGGGCCAGATGCACGGGCTTGTGGCACTGGATAAAGATAATCAGGTGCTGCGTCCTGCGATTCTGTGGAACGATCAGCGCACCCAGGCTGAATGCGATGAGATCATTGCCAAAGCGGGCGGACTTGAGGGTCTTTTGGCTTACACCAACAACACCATGCTGACGGGTTTTACCGGCGGCAAGATTGTTTGGGTCAAGAACCATGAGCCCGAGGTGTTTAAGAAAATCACCAAGTTTATGATGCCGAAAGACTATATTCGCTTTATGATTACAGGCGAAATCGGTACCGAAGTATCAGACGCTTCGGGCACTGGATTTTTTAATGTGGAAAAACGCGAATGGAGTTTTCCGCTGATTGAGAAACTGGGGTTGGATAAGAATATTTTTCCGCCATGTGTGGAATCGGATGAGCAAACGGGCACGGTGACCGCTGAAGCGGCGGCGGTGCTTGGTCTTGCCGAGGGTATGCCGGTGTATGCGGGCGGCGGAGACGCTGTGATCCAGAATACGGGCATGGGCATTGTGGAAGAAGGCACGGTAGGTCTTGTCATCGGGACTTCCGGTGTGGTTGCCATGAGCCTGAACGGTTATGGCAAGAACGAAGGCGGCAAACTGCAGTTCTTCTGCAACAACGCGCGTGACAAATGGTCGGCCTTTGGTTGCCAGCTGAGTTCGGGTGGTTCGCTGGAATGGTTTAAGGAAAAGATGTATGACAGCGCGGACCCGTTTAAGGAGATAAACGCAGGCGTAGAAGCCAGCCCGGCAGGTGCGGATAACCTTCTGTTCTTGCCCTATCTCGTAGGCGAAAGATGCCCTCACCCAGATCCGGACGCGCGCGGTGTGTTCTTTGGGCTTAAAATCTCGCATGGCAAGTGCGACATGGCGCGTGCCGTGATGGAAGGCGTGACGTTTGGGCTGAAAGAAATATATGACCTCATCAAGGAAGCCAAGCCCGATTTAAAACCGAAGTTCGTCATCTCGTCGGGCGGCGGCAGCAAGAGCCAGGCTTGGCGGCAGATTCAAGCGGATATCTTTGACCTGCCCGTAAAAACCTTAACTGGCGCGGCCGAAGGTGGTGCATACGGCGGCGCGGTGGTGGCCGGCGTGGGCGCAGGCGTTTTTGAAAGTGTTGAAGCGGCCGCAAAACTGTTGAAGGAAGAGACAGAAACCTTACCGATTCCCGAAAATGTAGCGGTCTATCAAAAACTCTTTAAAGTCTATCAGGGACTGTATACAGACCTGAAAGATCGCTTTAAAGAGATTTAATCTGGCAACAAATCCTTTATTTTTTTAAACCGAGGGCTCGCAGCTTTACAACTGCGGGCTCTCGGTTTTTCTTGACGCAGGTAAAAAACAAAGGCTAAAATGGAGTTATCAAATAATATGATAAAAAGGCGGATGGTATGATTGCGTTTAATCTGCTGCTTGAAGGAGCTTTGAGCATCGGGTACTTTAAAGAAGCGTTTTTTAATGAATCGGGCAGTATCTACGCGATGATGCTGGTTTGGGTTTTGTATCTTTGCGCTAAGACCGTATTGTACATTGGCTGGGACAAACGCTTTTTTGTTCCGTGGGCGGCTGTCACCGCGGCGGCGGTAGCGGCGGCGCAGACTTTGGTTTTTGGTGCGCTGGCTTACTTTTTTATGCTCTGTGTCACGCAGATGATGATTCGGTCGCGTACCAGTCAGTTCTATCTCAGTCTGCTGGCGCTGGCACTGGTTTTTGTGGTGCCCCGAGCCTATCAGCAGGGGTTTGCTGTTGTTTCCGGGTTCACATTTATCGCGCAGGCAATTTTGAAAACCAGTGATGAGAGGATAAAGACTTTGCAGCAGCGCGTGGATGAACATCGCATTCGCGCCGAACAGTTGAAAGAAAATGCGCTGGCGCTGAAAGAACTTGATGTATCGGCCAAATATGCTTCTCAGCTGGAAGAACGCAACCGTATTGCTCAAAAGCTGCACGATGAGCTGGGACACACCTTGAGCGGCTCCGCCTTACAGTTGGAGGCGATTCAGCTGATTTTGGAAAAAGAGCCCGAGAAGGCCAAAACGATGCTGGCACAGGTAACCCGCGGTCTTCGGGAAGGGACGGACGAGATTCGGCAGATACTCAAGAACATCAAGCCGGAGGCGGCCAGCTTGAATATCAGCAATATCCGGGTTTTGGCATCCAACGCCAAGGAACGCGCGGGGATAAAAACCGAAGTCATTTATGATACGGGTATTGCGGATATCTCCCAAAACCAATGGCAGGTGATCACCGAGAACATCCGCGAGGCGTTGACTAATATGATGAAACACGCCGGGGCCACCAAAGCTGTTATTCAATTTGAACGGTTGAATAAACTGATTAAAGTGACAGTAAAGGACAACGGGCGGGGATGTATGCATGTGGAGAGCGGACTGGGGATCTCGGGTATGGAGGAACGGTGCGCAGGGCTTGGCGGTCAATTGGTGGTGGATGGCTCGTACGGTTTTTCCGTGATTATGCTGCTGCCGCTTTGCGCATAGCTGTGCGCATAAAGGAGGATAAGGATATGGCGATTCGGCTGGTGATTGCGGATGATGATGCGCTGATTACCGAAAGCATGAAGATTATTCTGGAGATGGATGACGCATTTACCGTGGTGGGGGTGGCAAAGAACGGACGCGATGCCCTAAACCTCTGCCAGATGCATACGGTGGATGTGGCGCTTTTGGATATCCGCATGCCCGAAATGGACGGGGTGGAAGCCACGCGGCAGATTACCGAAAACACCCGGACAAAGGTGCTGATTCTCACCACGTTTGACGAGGATGAATATATCAAGAAAGCGTTTGAGTATGGTGCCGGCGGATACTTACTGAAAAATAATCCACCCGAGCAGATCAAAAATGCCATCAAAGCGATTGCGGGCGGTAACGCTGTGGTGCAGGCGGCGGTGATGGAAAAAATCAAGAATCCGGAACGACGGCAGACAGAGAAACTAAAGGATCTGACCGAGCGGGAGATTGAAGTGGTGGAAGCGATTGCCGAAGGGCTGACCAACAAAGAGATCGCGGCTAAGCTTTATATCTCGGAAGGGACAGTTAAGAATAATATCACGGTCGTTTTGGGCAAGCTGAATTTGAGTCACCGCACTCAGATTGCTATCTATTACTTAAGCAATGCATAAAACGTGACTTTAGTCACGGTAGAATCGGATATCCTTCACTGTTAAACGAAGGGTGTCTTTTTTTATACTAAGAATCAGAAAGAGATTTTTATTTTAAAAAGGAGACGAAAATGATGCAGGATATCGTATCGGTTAATAAATTGACCAAGAAGTTTGGTGACATCACGGCGGTGGACCGGATGGATCTGACCATCAAAGAGGGCGAAATCTACGGCCTTTTGGGCCCGAACGCCGCAGGAAAATCCACCACCATCAATGTGCTCTGCGGTATGCAGCGTAAAACCGACGGAGATGTGAAGGTGTTCGGCAAGGACATTGAGAAGGAAAACCGTGAGATCAAGGCGAACATCGGCGTGGTACCGCAGGATATCGCGATTTACGGCGATTTGACCGCGACCGAGAATGTACGGTTCTTCGCTTCGCTTTACGGTCTGAAAGGAGCCGAGCTGAAAGCGCGCACCCAAGAAGCGCTGGACTTTGTCGGCCTTCGGGAACGACAGAAGGATTTGGCCAAGACTTTTTCGGGCGGCATGAAGCGCCGGCTGAACATCGCCTGCGCCATCGCACATCGGCCCAGGCTTATTATCATGGACGAACCAACGGTGGGTATCGACCCGCAGTCGCGCAACCATATTCTCTCTTCGGTGAAACAGCTAAACGAAATGGGCAGCACGATTATCTACACCACACACTATATGGAGGAAGCTGAATTTTTGTGTACACGAATCGGTATCATCGACCACGGTAAGCTGATTGCCGAGGGCAGCCTTTCCGAACTGCAAGGGATCGTAGCCGACCGGAAGAGTATTGAGATTACCACGGGTATCGACAAAGCGGCAGACCCGGTGGGTTTAAAAAAGATTAAAGGTGTGCTGGACGCGAGGAGCGGGGAAAACAGCAAGGTTGAGGTGGAGGTTCTAAAAGAAGCCGATGTGGTGGGGGCACTGGTATCCGAACTGACACGGCAGGACGTTTCCATCCGTGATATCAAAATTCACGCGGTGAATCTTGAAACCACTTTTCTATCGCTCACCGGCAGAAAGCTGAGGGATTAGTGATGAGTATCTTAAGAATGATCAGCAAAGAGATTAAAGTACATCTTCGGAACATCAGCTCACTGCTGATTTATACCCTCATGCCGTTGGTTTTGATTTTAATCCTGGGAGTCACCTTTGGCACACAAATGGACGGAGAAGGCCTGGAAATGGATGAAATGACCATCAAATATCAGGTTGTGGGTGATGCGGCGGATTTGACGGAAGGTTTTTTGGCGATCATGGGTGAAGGGGCACTTGGAGAAAATAACGAAATTATCGAAGCCAAGGATCAAGCCGCTGCGCTCAGCGAGCTTGCAGACGGTTATATTACCTGCTTTGTGCTGGTAGATGAGACGGACAAAGTATTTACTATCTATAAGAACAATTTATTTGATACCGAATCTTCCATGGTGGAGGCGGTGATGGCGACTTACGTGGCCAGATACAATGCCGTAATGGAGATTGTGAAAGTCAATCCGCAGGCGCTGGCCGGGCTGGATCTGGAAAAACCAGCTGGCAGCTATACCAGCCTGGTGGCGCTAGGGCAGGAAAACCATGTAAAGAGTATGGATTACTATGGTATTGCCATGGTGGTGCTGTTTGTGATGTATGGCATACTCCAGAGTTTTTCGAATGTCCTTGAGGAAAGAAAAACCGGCACTGGGAACCGTATGCTGGGTACCTCTATCAACAAAGCCGCGTTTTTTGCGGGTAAAATGTCGGGACAGATTTTAACGCTGGCGATCCAACTGGGGGCAGTGGTGCTGTTCAGTGCGCTGGTCTTTGGAGTCAGCTGGGGCGAAAAGCCGTTGCTACCGTTGCTGCTGGTGTTTAGCCAGATGGTGATGGCGGTGTCTATCGGCATCGCAATGGGTTTGGTTTTTGGAACCGAAGGCGCGGGCATGACGATGGGCCATATGATCATCGTGCTCTCCGCATTCTTTGGCGGATCCTATGTGCCGGTCAGCCAGCTGGGCGGCATGGCGCTGATCGGACGGTTCTTCTCGACCATCTGGTGGGTGCAGAGCGGGATTATCAACTATATTTATTTGGGTGAGGCCGACACACTGATTAAGGCGATGCTGGTTTGTCTGGGTGTGGCCGCCGTGATGTTTATGGTTTCGGTGTTTAAAATCAGAGGAACGGAGGGATTAGCATATGCGTAATCTTTGGAACGTGACACAGAATATATTAAAGCGGCTTTTTAAACAGCCGGGCAGTTACATCCTTCATTTGCTGGTCCCTATCGTGGTCAGTGTCGGCATCTTTATGGTCTATTCCATGTGGTCGTCCTCGGTGATCGGTATGGCATTAAGCGACCATGACCAAAGCGAAACCAGTGCGTTTTTGATGCGCGCGATTGAAGACACCGGAAAGTTTGAAATCATCGAAGCCGATGACACGGAAGCGGAGCGCATGGTGGCCGACGGCGAAGCCGCATTTGCCTACCGTATCCCCGAAGGGTTTGAACAATCGGTGCTGGCGGGCGAAGCGCCCGAAATCACGGTCTATGCCGTGGGACAGAATGAAGGCACAGGCTGGATTGAGTCGGTCAGCGATTATCAGATTCAAAACATTGTGGATATGGCGTATGGCGCCGGATATGACAAGGATATGCTGCATGATATGCTGGCGTCTTTAAAGACGGGCGCAGTCACCTTAAAAACTATTAAGGTGGAGGATGTAGCGCGCGATAAGGAAACCAACGCGAATGCGATCGGTATGTACATGATGCTGATGATGATCTCCACCATGACGATATCCTTAAAGATATTGGAAGAAAAGCAGTTGGGTACCTTTGCGCGCATCGGTGCGGCGCCGGTGAACCCCAAAATATATACGCTTGCCAATGTGCTGGCCAATATGATTGTAGCGACCGTGCAGATTGCCGCGGTGCTGATTGCGCTGACTTTATTTGTGCACATCAATTTCCATATGCATCCGTTGATGATGTTTCTCATCATCTGGGTGTTTGCACTTTGCTCGGTCAGCCTGGGGTTGATGATGGCGGCGTTCGCCAAACGCAGTGATATGGCGGGTACAATGGTATCGCTGGTGGTGTCGCCCTCCTGTATGCTGGCCGGATGCTTTTGGCCCATCAGCTTTATGCCGGATTATATGCGAAAAATTGCTTATATCACACCCCAGCGCTGGACGCTGGATGCGGTTATGAATATGCAGTTGAGCGGTAGTTTTGGTGTGATCTTGCCGTCGCTTTTGATGGTGCTGGCATTCACCCTGCTATTCTTCCTGTTGGCGGCATTTAAGTTTAAGACCGACGATAAAAGGATGGGGTAGCTAAACATATTAAACACAAGCGCGGGATAACATGTTCCGCGCTTTTTATATTTGACCGAAAAATCTTAAGCCCGTATAATAATGATGTAAATCGACTGATAAAAACCTGAGGGAAAAAGATGAAATTATCACGCGTGATTAAAGATAAAGCGGACAGTATATTCGCCGCCGCCGCGGCAGCAGGCCGAAGCATGCTGTTTGAGCACGAAGTGTACGCCTTGCTAAACACAGTGGGCCTTTCCACCCCGTACTTTTGCCTGGTCAGGGAAGAAAGTGAGATTACTGAAAACCTGCTGGTGCCTTTCGGACGTGAAGTGGTGATTAAAGTGGTTTCGCCGGATATTGCGCATAAAGCTAAACTTGGCGGTGTGAAGCGTATCTTCACGTACGATGAGTTATTTGTAAAATATGTGATGACCGAGATGCGAAAAAATGTGCTTTCGCATTTTAATGCAGACGAAAAGCCGCGCATTGAAGGATTCTTGCTGATCGAAGCGATTGAATTTCGGGAGAGCCTGGGTTATGAGATGATGCTGGGGATTACGCTGGACCGGGATTTCGGACCGGTGATAAGCCTTTCCAAAGGCGGAGACGACGCCGAGTTTTTCGCCGAGTACTATGACCCTGCCAATCTGTTTTTGCCCGGCATCATCAAACCGGAAGCCGAAGCGCTGGTGAGAAGCGCCCATATCCGGCACAAGTATGAGCAGATCGGACATCCTGAATATATTGATATGATCGCCGAAGCGGCGCTGGCGCTCAGCGAACTGGCGTATGCCTTCTCGCCGCTTTGCAAAGAAAAAACCGACTATTATCTAAACAGCCTTGATGTCAACCCATTTGTATTCACCAAGGATCATCGGTTTATCGCGATAGATGGATATGCTGAGTTTTTACCCGCTGGCGGAGATGATGTGCGTACAGCTGATATCTCGGGGCTGGATCATGTATTTAAACCAAAGGGCGTGGCTGTGATCGGCGTTTCCACCGATCCGGAAAAACCTTCGCTGGCACGTGAGATTCTTGAGCTTTTGATCGACTTAAAGCGAGATGATATTTACTGCGTTAACCCTAAAGGCGGCGAGGCGGTGTACGGCGGCAGGCACTTTACGCTGTATCCGTCGCTGGAGGATGTGCCATCGGCGGTGGAGATGGCTGTCTATTCGGCGCCGGCACAGTATATTCCTGCGTTTTTCAGCGGCATGAAAAAGAGAATTCCCAAAGCGGTGGTGCTGATTCCCGGCATTCCGCAGGGCGTTTCCTATGCCGATTTTGCGGCCGAGCTGGACAGTGCGGTGCCGGAGGGCATCCGGATTATCGGACCTAACTGCATTGGGGTGTATTATGGAGCGGATCAGACCTCTCCCGGGGTCAATACCATGTTTTTGGATGAAGAGCGGCTGAAGATGGAAAGCGGGCCTTTTAGTAATACCGCCATACTCAGTCAGAGCGGCGGGTTTGCCATCACACTGATCGATCAATTCAAGGACGTACCTTTGTTTAAAGCGGTGTGTTCGTTCGGTAACAAATATGATGTCCGGTTGGACGACCTGATGGCCTACTTTGAGAAAGATGACACCATCAAGGTGATTGCGATGTATCTGGAGGGCTTTGACGCGCTGGAAGGGCGAATATTCTTTGAGCTGGCGAAAAAGGCTGAAAAGCCGCTGGTCTTCTATAAGGGCGGAAAAACCGAGGCGGGCGCTAAAGCTGCGCTGTCGCATACGGCGGCCATGACTGGCAGTTATGAGACGCTGGAAGCCGCCGCGGCGCAGAGTGGTGTGGTTTTGGTGGCGGATGTGGAGATGTACGGCGATGTGGTGAAAGGGTTTTCACTGCTGGCTGAAAAGCGTTTTTCCGGTGTACGCGTTGCCGCGGTAACCAATGCCGGTTTTGAGGCGACGATATTCAGCGACGAGATTGGCAATATGCAGTTGGCAGACATCAGCGACGCAACAAGAGAACGCCTTGCCAAAATCAATACACATGGGCTTGCCTCGGCGGACAGCGCAGTGCTGGATGTGACCCCCATGTCCGACGACGTGATGTACGGCGAATTCATTGAAGCGCTTTTGCAGGACGAAAATGTGGATTGTATGGTGATCAGCACGGTGCCGCATGTGAACAACCTAAAGGCTTCGCCCGAACACTGCCATGATGAAGATTCGCTGGCGAATATCATCTGCAAACTTTATAAAGCGTATGATAAACCCATGGTGGTTTCGATCAACGCCGGCGATTACTATGATGGTTTTGTCAGTATCATGGAAAAATCAGGTGTGCCTGTGTTCGATAATGTGCGCACCGCCGCCCGCGTACTGGACACCGTGACGGCATGGCATGCCCGGCATCACTAAAGAACAATAGGGCTTTTATGCGTAAAAGAGGCCGGCAGAGCAGACGATATGGTTTTTTGGTTCATTTTATAAAAAAAATCTGTTATAATGTTAGGCGAACTCAAAAGCACGTTTTCTAAAATTTCCAGCTGCAACCGGCATGGTGCGGCCCATGGAGTTTCTATGTATAAAACCGAAACGATCAATATCAAGAAGGACTTCGAAGCGGGTATTGAAAAAGCGGTCGCGCTGATCAAAGCGGACGAGGTGGTGGCTTTCCCGACCGAGACGGTTTACGGCCTCGGCGCCAATGCTTTTTCCGAAGAAGCGGTGAAAAAGATATTCAAAGCCAAAGGACGTCCGGCGGATAATCCGCTGATCGTGCACGTGGCGGATATCGCGATGGCCGAGACTTTAGGCGAGATTAATGACAAAGCGAGGACGCTGATGGAGGCGTTCTGGCCGGGCCCGCTGACCATGGTGGTCAAAAAGAAAAAAGGCATTCCGGATATCGTGACAGCCGGACTTGATACCATCGGCATCCGCATGCCCAAGAATCCGGGCATTCTGGAAGTCATCAAACGCACAGGATTTCCGATTGCCGCACCCTCAGCGAACATTTCCGGCAGCCCCAGCCCCACCGAAGCGTTTCATGTGGAAACGGATATGGCGGGACGGATACCGTTGATACTGGACGGCGGGCACACCGAATATGGACTGGAATCCACCGTATGCGACCTGACCGGTGAAACACCGCTCGTCTTACGGCCGGGCGCGGTAACAGCCGAGGACATCAAGGATGCGGTGGGGATGGTGGAGATTTCGGCCAGTGTGCTTTTGCCTTTAAACGAAGACGAAACTGCGGCTTCGCCCGGTATGAAATATGCGCACTATGCACCGAGAGCGCAGGTGTTTGTGGTGAAAGGCCCGAATGAGAGCACGGTGGCGCAGATTAAAAAGATGTATGCGAAGGATACCCAAAGCGGAGAAAAGCCGATCGTCTTTTGTTACACATCGGATAAACTGCTTTTTTCGGATATGAACGTGCTGGCACAAGGGCGGGATGTCAACGAAGTGGCCAAAACGCTGTTCAAAAACTTACGAGAAGCGGATGCAAACGGATACACGATTGTTTACTTTCAGGCAGTGCCTGAAACGGGGATTGGCCTTGCTGTGATGAATCGTATCATACGTGCGGCGGGATTTAAGCTGATTTTGGTCAAATAGTATTGAAAAAACCCTGAATTTACGTTAATATGCAATGACGGTTAATCTATATTTTTGAAAGGCTGACGAAAAAGAATCATGAACATTTTGTTTGTTTGCACAGGCAATACCTGCCGCTCTCCCATGGCGGCAGAGATGATGAAAAATCTTGACGACGACCCCTTAGGGAGTATTAAGGTGAAGTCGGCAGGAACCTTTGCTGCAGAGGATATGCCGGCGACACCCGAAGCGATTGAAGTGATGGATAAACGGGGAATGGATATTAAAAGACACCGTTCCCAGCAATTTGATGCGGATTTGGCCGATTGGGCAGATATTATCTTAACGATGGAAGCCAAGCATATTGAGCAGATTGAAGCGATGGTGCCCGAAGCCGAGGGCAAGACACACGCGCTATTAGCCTATGGCGAGCATGTGGACGGATATCCGGGCGACGGACGATATGATATACCGGATCCATTTGGGGAACCATACGAGACATACGAGACATGTGCGGATGCGCTGGATGCGGGGATTGCAAAAGCGGTTGAGCGTATGGCAAAAGCAGAATAGAAAGGCGAAAAAGAAGATAGATGAAAGTAGCGATTGGCGGAGACCACAGCACCCTGACCATGAAAAAAGAAGTTTTTGATCAATTGGTCAAAGACGGATATGATGTGAAGGATTTTGGAACATTCACTGAAGATTCGGTGGATTATCCGGACTATGGGCGGATTGTAGCCGAGGCGGTTGCCTCGGGCGAGTATGAGCGGGGCATCGTGATTTGCGGAACCGGTGTCGGAATTTCGATTTCGGCCAATAAAGTCAAAGGTATCCGCTGTGCCAATGTCGGGGATGTGTTTACCGCAAAAGCGACACGTTCACACAACGACAGTAATGTACTGGCGCTGGGAGCCCGCAATACAGGGCTTGGGGTGGCGCTGGAGATTGTGGACGCGTGGATGAAGACCGAAGCTTCCACTGACGAGCGACATGTGCGGCGGGTGAAAAAAATCAGTGACATTGAGGATCAATATTTTAAGTAAAAAATCACAAAGGCCGACGCACCTTTTATTAAAAAAGGATGTGCATCTGCCTTTTACTTTGTTTCAGTACAGGCAAATAATTAAAAGGGATTGGATAAAATGGGAAACATGATTGAAATTAAGCATCCGTTGGTAAAACACAAAATTTCACTGCTGAGGGACAAAAAAACTAACACACGCGATTTTCGAGATTTAGTCAGAGAGCTTTCAATGCTTTTAGCATATGAAGTGACCAAAGACCTGCCTTTGAAAACGGTGGAGATTGAAACGCCGGTGGCCAAGGCGAAAACTGAAGTCATCAGCGGAAAATCGATCGCGATTGTCCCCATCTTGCGGGCGGGGCTCGGTATGGTGGACGGCATGGTATCGCTTGTACCATCGGCCAAAGTGGGACATATCGGTGTATACCGTGATCCTGAAACATTAAAACCGGTGAAATATTACTACAAGATGCCGGATGATATTGCGGAGCGAGACGTCATAGTGGTGGACCCGATGCTGGCGACGGGCGGATCGGCCTGCGCGTGTATTACACTATTAAAAGAAGAAAATGTGCAGAACATCAAATTCGTCTGCCTTATCGCTGCACCCGAAGGTATCGCTGAACTTCAGCGTGTACATCCGGATGTGGATATTTTTGCAGGCGCGGTGGATGAGAAGCTGAATGACCATGCATATATAGTGCCGGGCTTGGGCGATGCAGGCGATCGACTGTTCGGTACCAAATAGAAAAACTGATTGAGAACATATTAGGAGATCGACATGGCACAAGAGGTATTAGATCAAATCCGTATAGCTGAAAACGAAGCGCAGGATATTATCAATACGGCGCAGGTCGCCGCGCGTGAAGCCGTTCGGGAAGCCAACCGAGCAGCGGAAAACCTGCTGACCGAAAACACGCTGAAGATTAAACAGCGCACAGCCGAAACGCTGGAAAAAGCGGAGCAGGCGGCGGTAGCGGCTTTTGAAGCCGAAAAAGGCAGTCTGAACGCGGAGATTGAGAAAAAACGCGCTGAAGCCGAAAAGAATATCGGCAAAGCCAGTGCCTATATACTCGGGAGGATCGTGTAATTGGCCATTATCAATACAAAACGCGTGACGGTGATCGGCCTTTCCGAAGAAAAAGCCGAGCTCGTTAAAACGCTTCAGAGCTTAGGTGCGGTGCAGATTGAGCACAACATATTTTCGGATGTTGACCTGGTGGAAACAACCGAAGCAGTGACCGAAACTGAACAAAAGCTTTCGGATATTCAGTTTGCGCTGTCGCTGATACGGCCCTATGACCAGACCAAAAAACCGTTGATGGCGGCTAAACCAGCGATCGACAAAAAAGGGCTGGATGCGTTTAAGGACCTTGCGCGCAAGCAGACGATCGCGATTGAATCGCTGAAGGAACTCTCGGAGGAATTAAACTGGGCGCGTGCAAGTATTTCACGTGCCAAAAATATCATCACACAGGTAGAGCCCTACCGTAATTTTGACGACACATTTGATGCGCTTGGCAAGCACGCTTGCACCTATGCGACGCTGGGCGTGATGTCAATAGAGAATCGTGACGCTTTTATCCAGCTGATGAATGAGAGTGACGGTCTGGCCTGCTACGAAATTCTGGAGGAATTGACCGATAATTTTGTCGCGTTTATTGTGACGCATGACGATATCACCGCCGAGGTGAAAAGTGCAATAAAGGGGCTTGGATTCTCGGAAGTTAAATATGAACAATACGAAGATTCACCGCAAGGGATTATCGACACGCAGGTGAAAGAGATATCTTCCCTTACCGACAAAAAAGCCGAGATCAAAATGCAGATTGCGGCGTTTATCGGGCAGATTGCGGATATGGAGCGGCTGGAGGATTACTACAGCGCCATGCTGCAGCGGGAAAAAGCTGCGCTCTCCTTTGGATACACACGAAACGCGTTTGTGTTGGAAGGCTGGATTGACGAAAACAGAGAAGCGGAAGTGAAAAAAGCGGTTGCCGAAACCAGCGAAACCGCGGTGGTGCAGTTCCGCGAGCCGCTGGAAGGTGAGGATTATCCCACCATCATCGAGAATCCCAAGCTGGCAAGACCCTTTGAGGCGATTACAGAAATGTACGATACGCCGAGCGCGGGCGGGATTGACCCCAACCTGCTGATGGCGCCTTTCTATTTTATTGTTTTTGGCATGATGGTCAGCGACGCGGGTTACGGTCTGATTCTGGCGCTGGCCTGTACGTTTGTCCTTTGGAAAACCAAGCCGGCCGGGATGTTTGGGAAAATTTTGGGCGTGGTCGCTTTCGGCGGCATCTCCACATTGATTTGGGGAGTTCTGTTCGGAGGCTGGTTTGGTGTGAATTCGGAGCAGTTGCCGGGCGTTTTAAGCCAGCTTGCTCACTTGAAGTGGTTTAATCCGTTGGAAGAGCCGCTGATGATGCTGGGGCTTTGTTTAGGCATTGGGATGTTCCAAATTCTGTTTGGAATGGGCGTTGCGGCAGTGATGAATATCAAGCGGGGCAAACCGTTTGCCGCTTTATTTGACCAGGTTTCATGGATATTGCTTTTGTTGGGACTTCCTGCCTTGCTTTTGGGCGGAAGTATCGCCGTCGCGGGTAAGATCATGGCGATGATCGGCGCGGGGCTTTTGTTGCTGTTTGCCGGACGCGCCAAAAAAGGAATTGTCGGCAAAATTATGGGGGGCTTTAGCGCACTTTACGGTATTACAGGGTATTTAAGCGACGTGTTAAGCTACAGCCGTATCTTCGGCATGGGCCTTGCCACCGGCGTTATCGCCATGGTGTTCAACACTATCGCTGGCATGCTGTTCGGCAAATGGTTTATGATCCCGTTTGCGGTGGTGATTTTGCTGGTTGGGCATGTGTTCAATATCGGCATCAACACACTGGGTGCCTATGTGCATTCCTGCAGATTGCAGTATATTGAGTATTACGGCAAGTTCTTTGAGGGCGGCGGAACAACTTTCCGGCCGTTGAGTACAAATATCAAACATTATCGTTTTGAGAAGTAAGCGGATTTTGACGCAGAAAATAAATAACAATTCACTTTTTTTAAAGATGGAGGAAGAAAATGATCGAAGTTTTAGGTTTGGAGCTGGGTAAGGTTCTGGCAATGCTGGGTGCGGCTTTGGCCGTTGGTTTGGCGGGCACGGGTTCGGCCATTGGTGTGGGTTCCGCGGGACAGGCGGCGGCCGGTTTGGTGGCTGAAGATCCGGATAAGTTTGGTTCCGCCCTGGTTTTGC
>CAXXJI010000010.1:0-23471 GCA_963666035.2 Christensenellaceae bacterium
TATACAAGTAATTAACCCTCATGTTTTAGCAATATCCCTGAGCATCTATTTTAATTTTCAAAACCTAATAAAAATGCTCAATACCTTAAAAGAAGAATTTCCTGAACTAACAATTGTTTTGGGGGGACAAGCCTTTAAACAAATACTTGAGGACAATTCACTTAAAATGAATGGGGTATTTATTCTTCCAAACTTGTATGAACTTGAAACTTTTATTCAAAATTTTAAATCTTAATATTATGACCAGATCTGATTTATTACAATCCGCAAAAAAGATCGAACAAGTTAGCGAAGATACGATTAACGAATACTCGTTAAAAAGAGATATGTTAGTGACCTTAATAAATGATAAAATGCTCAGCCGATCGGATATTACAGATATGATTGGAGCAAACAATGTTGATATGATGAAAGACAACCATGCCAACCACGCCCGGTTCTTAGAATCTGTTTTTGCTAAATATAACCCTGAGGTTTTGGTTGATACAGTAATATGGGTTTTCAGAGCCTATCGGTCGCGTAATTTTAGATCTACATATTGGGCGGCACAATTAAACACCTGGATTGATATTTATAAGAATAATTTAACCGAGAAAAGTTTTCATGAGGTTTATCCATATTACAATTGGATGCAAATAAATATTCCTTTATTTAACAGCCTTGCCGAAGAAGAATTAGACACCCCTCTTTCTTCTCACTAAAATAAGTTTGATATTATTACTAGCTTTTCTTTGGCTACAGAAAACAATTGAAAAACATAATGAATATAAACACTGATTGGGATTTTTTAATTGATGATTTGTGTAAAAACTCAGGCTCAATCGCTTATGGGGTTTTTAATTCAAAAGGAGAAATCTTGAATGCGAATGATGGAATGCTCTATTTTTTGGGCACAAACAATATTAAGTTAAAACCGCAAAACAAATTAGTCAATCCAAGTTTTGAGCAAATAAAAGGATTCAAGAGTGTTTCTGATCTATTATTTAGTGGTAAGCTAACAATTGGAAACCAGAGAGACATACATTATGTTTTGAATTCTAAAATATATAAAAAGAACAATAATTATTTGATTTTTGCAGAAGCAGATGTTATTCATTTATTTGATGAAAACGGAAAAATGAGCCGCTTGAACCAAGAAATAAACAATTTGCAACGTCAGTTAATCAAGGAAAAAAGAACACTTCAACAGACCTTAAACACATTGAGGGAAACACAACAAATGCTTGTTCATTCAGAAAAAATGAATGCACTTGGACAGATGATTGCTGGAATTGCCCATGAAATTAATAATCCGCTAGCTTATGTCACCAACAATCTTCACGAATTAGAAAAAAACACTCTTGAATATATCAAAGCTTACAATATTCTCGAATCGGAAATTAATCAAAGTGAATTAGAAGGTTTAAAAGAATCTGCGTTGAATATCCGCAAAGAATATGAAATTGAATTTTTAGCCAGCGATATTTCAGAAATTATAAAAGACTCTAAAACCGGGGTTGAACGTGTCAAAAATATTGTTGAAGACCTCAGGAAATTTTCACGATTGGATGAAGCGGATTTGAAAAATATTGATTTGGTTGAAAATATTCGATCAATACTTACAATAATAAAAACAGAAATATCGAATAAAAACATTCTGTTTAATTTTGAAACACCAGACCGCCTTTTTCTCGATTGCTACCCAGGCCAGCTTAATCAGGCTGTTTTAAATGTTTTGATTAACGCAGTCCAAGCGGTTGATGAATATGGAAAAGTAATATTATATATTGCCCAGGTTGATGATACCATAAATATAATCATTAAAGATAATGGCAAAGGGATGAACGAGGAAACCAAGAATAAAATGTTTGATCCCTTTTTTACAACAAAACCTGTTGGAACCGGAACAGGATTGGGTTTGAGTATAAGCTATAAAATTATTCATGATTTGCACAAAGGCAAAATTGAGGTCGAATCTACAATCAATTCGGGCACAACAATACGTATAATTATTCCAAAAAAGATTTCTAAATGAAAGACGACATTCAAATTAAATATAGCCAGAACTTGTTGGTAATTGATGATGAGATAGAAATTACAAAATCACTTTTTAGGCAGTTCAGAAGAAAGTATAATGTTCATGTAGCTACCAGTGCAGATATGGCCATGCAAATTTTAGAAACAGAGCATATACAAGTTGTGCTTTCTGACCAACGCATGCCCGGAATGACCGGAATTGATTTTTTTAGTAAAATAAAGAATAAATACCCCGATGCATTAAAGTTGATTTTAACAGGATATTCAGATATTGAAGCGGTTATAGGGGCAATTAATGAAGGTCAGGTATTTCGGTATTTAACAAAGCCTTGGAATCCGTTGGAGCTGAATGCTGCCATTGAAGAGGCTTTCGAAAAATATGAACTGATAACTAAAAACAGAGTTCTGTTAAAACGGTTAAAAGAAGCAAACCTAAGTTTGGAAAAAAAGGTGGCAGAACGTACCAAAGAGCTGGAAAAGGCAAATATTGATCTTATAGAATTAAATAATGAAAAAAATAAATACATCGGAATTGTTGCCCACGATTTAAGAAATCCAATCGGGAATGCACTTTCATTCGCTGATCTTTTAATTACTGATTATGGCAATTTCTCACAAAACGAACATCTAAGCTTTTTAAACGTCATCAACGAAAGATGTTCTTTTGCCCTAAATTTAATTGAGAGTTTTTTAGACATCTCAAAAATTGAATCGGGAATTTTAGATATTAATGTTAAAGAATATGACTATTGTGAATTTGTCCAATCATGTATTAAGCAAAATGATCTGTTTGCGAAAAAAAAATCACAGAAAATAATATTTGAATGTAACACTGCCCAAATAAAATGTTTGTTTGATAAGGAAAAAATGGAGCAAGTAGTAAATAACCTGATTAGCAATGCAATAAAATATTCGCACGAGAATAAAAAAATATGGATTAACATTCAGGTAAAAGACAAACATTTACAAACAAAAATAAAAGACGAAGGACAAGGTATTCCAAAAGAAGAAATGAACAGAATATTCTCCGCATATGAAACAACATCGGTTAAATCAACCGGCGATGAAAAATCAACCGGGTTAGGCCTGGCAATAGTGAAAAAAATACTGGAAGCACACAATGGAAGTATTTCGGTTACAAGCACTCCTCACGTTGGTTCCGAATTTACTTTTATTTTACCTGTTGAATAAAATCTTTTTTGTTAAATATTATTTTGTTCGTTCATAAAAACGGCTAAATCCCGGGTAGCCCTCCTGTTCCATCAGGATCAGTATAAGGTGATTTTAATTTTCTTCCTCCAAACTCAAACCTTGACGACATATAACTTAGCACTTCATTGGCTGTACTTTCGATGGGCTTATTGGAAACATTTATCACCGTAAACCCACCCCTGTCAAAAGTAAACATGGCATTTCGGATTTCTTCGCGAACTGCCCTTTCATCAATGTATGCTTCATTTTGATGGTTGTTCCACGAAGAGAGCCGCTTTTTCCGATGGGCAATAAGCTGCGATGCCCCAATATGCAAGCCAAAAACCCGGTTCGGGTCAACCTCAAACAATTCATTTGGCGGCTGAATTCCATGCACCAGTGGAATGTTTGCCACTTTCCACCCATACATAGCCAAATAAACACTCAATGGCGTTTTACCTGCCCTCGAAACACCAGTTAACACAATTTCAGCATCATGAAGCCTTTGTGGGCTCATACCATCGTCTTGCGAAAGTGTAAATTCAATGGATTCGATCCGGTCAAAATATTGATAATTAATTTCCCGGTACAAACCCGGCGTTTTTAACGGTTTAATATGAAGTAAATCTTCGAGGCATTCCGCCAAGCCTCCCATAAAATCGACTACCTTAACCCCCATTTCTTTACATAGATCATTCATTTTCCGTCTTAAATCAGAATTGACCATGGTATGGGTGATCACCCCGCCGTTCGATTTGGCTTTCATAACAATATCGAAAACCTGGTCTTCGGTTTCCACCTGGGGCACAATTTTAACAGGCATATTGTTTTCGGGATATTGTATCAATAAGGACTGAACCATATTGTTCCCGGCAATTCCCCTTCCGCCCGAAACGACATAAATTGGGGGAGGCACCTTATTATTATTGGATGTATTCATTGAATTTATCTTTCCTCTATAACCAATAAAAGCGTAGGAAAGTTCTGCTTTATGGTTCGAAAATTGGCCTTATTTTATTTTTCTGAAACCGGTTTTAAAATTGATTTATATTTCCCGCTATTTTCAACCATATTTCTACTGAAATAATCTTTATGGTACTTGTTATGAACGTACAATTCGGTTTGATTACAATAATACTCGCTGGCAGGAATCCCTGAAGTCCCGGTTGGGATTACGGTTTTGGAATTATCCCAGTTTGAAGCATCGAAAATATGCCTGTGCGATGCCCCATGGTTTACATGGTACAAGTCGCTCCACGGATAAGAATAGGGACAAATGGTATGAAAGCTCCCGGGCATTTCATAAGGACCACGGTTTAAACCAAGCACTTTGTCAAGCATTTCAACCTTTCCCATCGGGTGCGCCAATGTGAAGGTATGCATCTTGCCCCAATTCCATTTAGATATATCTTCGCCAAATTCTGTACTTAAATCTGTAATTGTTTCTTGCAGTGCCCGTATTGCAATATCATCAAAGCTTTCGACCGGTTCAGTCGATGAATCATCAACCCAAACCGACCCTCTGTTTGAAAGAATATTTAAAATCAGGTTTTCCATAAGCGACCTGTTCGTTTTTATTGATGAATAAAGATTTTTGCTTAGATCGTCTTTAATCAGGTTTTCCCCGAATTTTCGGTAAAGGTTTTCGAAAACGGACGTTTCAATACTTTCCTGTGTTAATATTCCATCCCATTCTTTCAAGCTATTGATAACCTCTGATTCTTTTTCACCCCAATCATTTTTTGTTTGAAATGATTCCAGGAAAACCGGGAGTATTTTTTCTACCAAATTGGATTTAAAATCGCTGTGCATTTTCTCAAAATCCTCAACTCCCAATTTAGGCTTAGCATCTAACATCTGCCTAATCCGGTTAATTCTGTGGGTTTGGGCAAACCAATGACTGATATAATAAGGATAATCGTCGGGTACGGTTTTGTTATTTGCCGATGAAACATAGCCGCGTTCCGGATTAAACTCAAACGGAAGTTCTTCAAACGGCACTAAGCCTGTCCAGTCGTATTCATCAGTTTGTCCGGGATACACCTGAATGCCATTTCCTTTTCTGATTGGCACGCCGGAACTGGTTTGTAAACCAATATTCCCTTTCGTATCGGCATAAACAATATTCTGGCTTACGGCAATAAATGTTGAACAGGCATCCTTAAAATCTGCCCAGTTGCATGCATGGTTCAAACGATAAACCGATCTAATTTCATTACTCATTTCATTACCAATCCAACGCATGCTAATTGCCTGATCAATCTTTTTAAATTTACTTACAATTGGGCCCCTATGATTAAAGCGGTTTGTTCTTTCGACCGATGTTCCTCCTTTAATGTGTATTTTTTCTTTTCTCACATCCAGATCTTTCCATTCGCCGTTGAACAAATATTTGGTGGTATCATCACTCAATTCTTCCAAATAAAAGTCCAGATCATCAACCATAACATTGGTCATCCCCCAGGCAATTGAATCATTATGCCCTGCAATTACGAACGGTTGTCCGGGCAATACTAAACCAGTAACATTCAATTTCCCATCGACCACCTGTTGCATTTGGTACCAAATACCCGGAGCATTTAGCCCCAGGTGCATATCGTTAGCAAGCAAGGGCATCCCGGTATTACTTTTTTTGCCCGATACTACCCAGTTATTTGATCCATGAAAAATTTCAATCCCCAGTTCCTGTAATTGCTTATTTGCTGATAAAAGGATATCTTTTGTGTCTATTTTCGGCTCATGAAAGTCCGGGAAAATTGCAGTTTCCATTTTAGCTAAATCGGGGATTAATTCCACAAGTTTGTCGTTTCCAAGTTCTTCACTAACCTGGTGAAGCAAAACTTCAATGCCCCAAGCCATGGTTAGGTCCCAGGCCATATAACCAATTAGGTTGATTGATTGAGCAGGCTCCCACTGTTCTGGTTCGTACCCAAGTATTTTAAATTCAGGTGGTAAGGGATGGGTATTGATATAATGATTTACCCCTGTGCAATATGCTTCCAAAGCATCAATTACTTCAGGTGAACTTTGGGCAATTATTTTCTCCGATTTTTCTGGAATACGTAAAGCCCGTAACAATTGATCTGCATTCACCATGTCAGCGCCAAATATCTCAGATAACCTACCGGTTGTAACCCTCCTGAGCAAATCCATTTGCCAAAGCCTGTCCTGAGCCATGGTATAACCAACAGCAGTGTATAGATCTTTCTCGTTGGAGGCATAAATATGCGGAATCGCCAATGAATCGCGTATAACTTCAACCTGACCGGTAAGACCTTCTATTTGAACCTCGGAATTATAATCAGGCAAAGCACCTTTTTTAATTGAATTCAGAAAAATAAAAGCTCCGATAATAGCAATAACAATGATTAGGAGAATGACCAATAATACTTTTTTCAGGATTTTCATGATGCCAATTTTAATTTTTTATCACTTTAAAAACTTCAATTTTTTTATCAATACCTTTCATTTTAACCGGACCACATTCTTCCAGTAGATAATCCCCCTCTTCGATCCTTTCTTTTATATCCTTTGAAATAAGAAACTGTGTGCCTAATGTTTTATTTAACTCTTCAAGCCGCGATGCAATAATGATGTTTTTGCCAGCCAATGAAAACTGCTTACGGCTTTCGTTGCCAATATTGCCGGTAACAATATTTCCCCTGTGCAAACCAATGCGGATAAAAGTTATTGGAATAATATCTGCCTTTTCCAGCTCTTCAATTTTTGCAAGTATCTCTAAACCGGCATCAAAAGCCGACTGGACATATTCTTCATTGTTTTTTGAAATCCCAAATGAAGCCATAAACCCATCACCAAGAAACTGATGGATAGAACCATGGTTTTTATGGATAATATCGATGATTGGGCAAAAAACTGCGTTCTGATAGCTCATCACATCTTCGGGAGAGTTTGAATCAGCCCACTTGCTAAAATCCTTAATATCCATAAACATGATCGAGGCATCTGCAATTTTAGGTTTGTCATTCATCCCGGATTTTAGCAATTCTCCTGCAATCTCATCGGAAACCTGTTGACCCAAAAGTTGTTGCGCTTGTTTGCGTTGAGCCCTGTAATTAATCGCTTTTTGTATTTTTTTGTAGAACTGACCGGCTACCACAGCAGCAATGATACCGTAAATTATTAAGGAAAAACTTCTAGCGCCATATATCATCATTATCTGATCAGGGTTACCAGGAATAGCAAGGTTTTGAAAAGCCCAGATTGCAACAATTCCATAGCCGCAACAGGAAATTATCCCTGCAAGGATGTTTACCTTCCAGTTTAAATGCAAAATCGACAGAATGATCAACAATATAAAAAAACCATATCCATCATATTCCATCACCAATATTGACTGATCGTAATAAACAGTGTAAAACAGTACTAAACTTATTAGTGAAAATTCGATTACTGTATTAATATATTTAAAAACCAGTGGAGGGCTAATCCTCTTCTTAATCATGTATTGGATCCTGCCAAAAACAGCAATTTCGAACAGGAAGAAAACAGAAGCAGATATGGCAAATGCAGTAAAGCCTTCTTTTTTTTCCAATGCCATGGTAAAAAAACCTGGATTAAAAAACTGTACGAAGGGCATAATAATCATACTGGAAAAGAAGATAAGAAGGATGGCAAAAATCCGTAACCTTTCACTTCGAAGGTACTCTACCATAAGTTCTTTAGAAAGGTCAGTTTGATTATTATTCATGCGAAACACAAATTGAATTTCAATATTTTATATATTTATGAATCGAAATTAAGAAAACCAAAGTAAAAGTTATGAAAAAAATTTTAATTCTTTCCTTTTTGGCTCTTTATGCCATGTCGGCTTTCTCACAAGCTTCCGACAAAATATTAGGTGTTTGGTGGAACGATGAAAAAACTTCAAAAATTGAGATTGTGAAAGAAGGGGATAAATATTTTGGAACCATCGTATACATGATCCCTGAAAAATATGAAAACGGTGAATCTCCAAAGGACGATGATAACCCTGATCCTGCTTTGAGGGACCGTCCGATTGTTGGCTTGCAAATCTTGAAAGATTTTACATTCGATGCAGATGATAAGGAATGGGGAGGCGGAACAATTTACGATCCGAAATCTGGTAAAACCTACGATTGCTATGCCTGGATGGAAAGTGACGATGTATTGCAACTGAAGGGCTATGTGGTTGGAATAAAATGGCTTGGCAAAAAAACTGCCTGGAGCCGAACAAGTTTATAAAAAGTCATTATTTATCCTTTTAAAAAAGGGAAACAAAATATTGTACATAAAGAAAGAGAGCAGAATAGCTCTCTTTTTTTATCCTGAAACCTGCACTTTTAAACCGATGCCTTCAACCTTTTTTGCGATTTCCTGAAGCTTTTCTTTGCTCACTTTTTCAAGCCCAGGGTTTGGCGTATCCCTCTCGATGGTATAAATCATTACCATTCCGGGTTTAATTATTTTTAGCAGGGCTAACCATGCATTCACTTCTTTGTCCACCGAATTGTCCAGCTCTTTTCCCTTATAAATACCTTTAACAAACATGGTTTGAATAGTAACATTCCCTTTAAACCTGGTTAGTTGTTCGACTGTTTCATCCAAATTAAATTTGCCAACGGGGCAGTCCAACAATTCAATAGTTTCGGGAAAAGCGGAGTCCAGTTTCAAAATATTATCCTCAACTTTTAAGAGTGCTTCAAATACATCTTTTTTATTGATTTTTGTTGAATTGGACAAAACAGCTACCCTCGCCTTGGGGGCTAACTGGTTCCTCAACATCACCGTATCATCAATAATCCCCGCAAAGTCGGGGTGTAAGGTTGGTTCCCCATTACCAGCAAAAGTAATCACATCGGGCAACTGACCTTCCATAGCCATTTCGTTCAATTTCTTAAACAACTGGCTTTTAACCTCTTCCCTGGTTGGCAAAACCGCCTTTTTTTTATGCTTGCCCGGATTTAACCCGCACTCACAATAAATGCAATTAAAGGAGCAAACCTTTGAATCGGTGGGAAGCAGGTTTATTCCCAATGACACGCCCAATCGCCTGCTTTTAACAGGACCAAATATTATTTTATCAAATAAAAAAGTACCCATAATAAGAAATGTTGGTCAAAGATAGGAATTTTGAAAGGCTAGACGAGGCGTTTTATTGTACTGGTTGGCAAAAGTTTTTGATGGATCAAGTCCATTCCGGAAATTAGGCAAACTCCGGGATCCGTTTCGAGCTCAAAACCCTGTATATCTGTCAATTCGGAAAATACCAATTGTGGTTTAGCCAATTGTTTAGCCTTGATTTTATTAAAAGCGGTATAAAAATCTGCCGGAACCAGTAAGCCATTGTAATGTTCCATTCCTTCCTCTTCTCTCAATTTATTTTTTGTATCAACAATTTTAACGATTGTTCCTGTATCATTTAGAACAATAAAACTGTTTTTTAGGAATCTCCTTTCTTTTGTGAAGATATATGTTGAAGCAATTTTTCTCAATGCTGGGGAGCGTTTCCAATATCCACAGGTTCATCATTTTCATTGGAATATTCCTGCTTCATCAGGTTCAGTTTATCGGTAACTTTAGCATACATTTTTTCATAATCCTTGGCAAAATTTGCATAATAGAGCAAGGATTTTTCGAACACTGTATCCGTAACATTATGGAGTTCAAGAGCTGAATAATAATAATCTTTAGAAGTAAGTTTTATACTATCCACTTCCGTGAAACTCCTAGTTGCATACAATGAATTTGACAGATGGATATCCACCAAAATCTCAATCATTTTGTCTTCAGGTATAAGTTTTTTAGGCTTATCGATCCACCCTTCATCACAGGAAAAAAGCAGAAAAGCCAAGAAAATAAAATATATAAACCCATTCTTCATTACATGCAATTTTTAGCAAAAATAGAATATCAAGTGTACAATTCAAATTTCGGATTGTTAATAATTCCAAACAGAAACCTTACCTGAACAGGTTTCGAAATACTTCTTCAACCCTTGACGCCTTTACAACGGTGATTGGAAGTCCTGTGCTTTTGTAGCCTTTATTAAGCGTTGGAACCACAATTTTCTCAAAACCTAATTTAGCCGCTTCACTTATTCGTTGATCGATTCGGCTAATTGCCCTTATTTCGCCAGTTAATCCGACCTCCCCGGCAAAACAGGTTTTATGATGGATGGCCATATCGATATTTGAAGAAAGGATGGCACAAATTACTGCCAGATCGGTTGCGGGGTCGTTTATTTTTAAGCCTCCAGCGATATTTAGAAAGACATCCTTGGTTTGCAGCTTAAACCCGGCCCTTTTTTCGAGTACCGCCAGCAGCATATTTAAACGTCGAAGGTCGAAACCCGTTGCTGAACGCTGTGGGTTGCCATAAGCCGCCGAACTTACCAGTGCCTGTATCTCAACCAAAAATGGACGGATCCCTTCAACGGTTGCCGAAATTGCCGTGCCGCTAACATCTTCACTCACTTTTGAAATAAGTTGCTCGGAAGGATTGGTAATTTCTATTAATCCTGTGCTCCTCATCTCAAAAATACCCAGTTCAGAAGTTGATCCGAACCTGTTTTTAATTGCACGCAAAATCCTGTACATGTTATTTGAATCTCCTTCGAATTGAATAACAGTATCCACAATATGCTCCAACACTTTCGGTCCGGCAAGGCTTCCTTCTTTGTTAATATGCCCAATTAAAAAAACAGCAATCCCGTTACTTTTGGCATATTTTAAAATAGCTGATGTACACTCCCTAATTTGAACTACCGACCCCGGCGATGATTCAATAAGCTCGGTTGCCATGGTTTGGATAGAATCGACTACTAAAATATCCGGATTAAAATTTTTGCTTTGCGCCAAGAGGTTTTCCAGGGAAGTTTCACTTATAAAATGGCAATTGTTGCTATTCAAATTTAGTCTTTGTGCCCTCAATTTAATTTGCTGCATACTTTCTTCGCCCGAAGCATACAACACTTTTTTTTCTTTTAGCCCCAACGCAAGTTGTAATATCAATGTTGATTTTCCGATGCCGGGCTCGCCCCCAATCAACACTAAAGAGCCTGGTACAATCCCTCCACCCAGGACTCGGTTAATTTCACTAATTTCCGTTGTTATTCTTGGAGTTTCAGCAGCAACAATATCATCCAAAATCAGAGGTTTGTTCCCTTCAACAAGCGAAAGTGATGAACCATCCTTCATGCCTTTTGAGATAATCTCTTCCACATACGAATTCCACTCGCCACAAGATGGGCATTTGCCAATCCATTTGGGGGATTGGGCACCACAAGATTGACAAGAGAATACTGTTTTAGCTTTAGCCATTTTTTAGTTGCTTTATTTTATGAATTAATGAAGAAGTTGAAAACCCGGGAACTAGTTCAATTCGTGCAACTTCACCACCATTTGCCAAAACCACGTCAAATCCGGCAATTTCTTCAATTTCATAATCACTCCCTTTAATTAAAACATCCGGAAGGATTTTTTTAATCAGTTTATAAGGTGTTTCTTCATCGAAAAGTATAATAACATCAATAAAAGACATGGCTGCCAGGGTAAATGCCCTCGAATACTGATCGATTAATGGACGATCGTCCCCTTTCAACAAAGCTACAGACTGATCGGTATTCAAACCAACTATGCATTTTGTCCCTTTATCTGCCGAAAGGGCAAGGGATTCGATGTGCCCCCGATGAATTAGGTCAAAACACCCGTTTGTAAAAACAATTTTCTCTTTGTTTTTTTTTCCATTCTGAAATAATTCCGCATGCAGATTCATAGTCCTGATGAATTTTTGATTGTATATTTTCCTGATTGCCCATTTTCTGAAAATCTAAAGCTAACTTATTGTTATGCAAAAAAGACTTCATTCTCAATTGATCATCGAAAAAGGTTGAAGTCTAAAATTATTCCTCATTAAAAATAAAAAAACCTCGTGGGAATTCACTCACGAGGCCTGATTTTTCTATGTAAAATTCTTATACGATCTTATTTGTTTCAATATCAGGGAATACCAGCCAGGGTTTGAAGGTTTTAGCTTCTTCAAAATCCATTTGGGCGTAAGAAATAATAATAACCACATCGCCAACAGCAGCTTTTCGGGCGGCAGGACCGTTTAAGCAAATAACACCAGAACCTCTTTCCCCTTTAATAACATAGGTTTCAATCCGTTCTCCATTATTAATGTTTACAACCTGTACCTTTTCGTTTTCGATAATATTTACAGCATCCATTAAGTCTTCATCAATGGTTATACTTCCCACATACTGTAAATTTGCCTCTGTAACAGTTACTTTATGAATTTTTGATTTACAAACTTCAATTAGCATGTCAATTCTATTTCAATTAAAAACAATATTGTCAATTAATCTAACTTTACCACAAAAAACGGCAATACAACCTACTTTCACAGAATCTTCATTCCAGTTCTTCACTGACTGAAGGTTCGTATCATCCACTATTTCAAAGTATTCAACAGTTAACCCCGGTATATTGTTGACTGAAGAAACAACCATTTGCTTCACTCTTTCTACGGAAAATTCTTTTGCAAAGTTCGTAGCATCTTTCAATGCTTTATAAATAGCGCCTGCATTTTCCTTCTCCATCTTAGTAAGCCTCTCATTCCTCGAACTCATCGCCAAACCATTTTCTTCCCTTACAATGGGGCATCCAATAATTTCGGTTTTAATTTCAAGTTTATGAACCAAAGCTTTTATTACCGCCAATTGCTGAAAATCTTTCCATCCAAAATAAGCCTTCCGTGGCTTTACTATCTCAAGCAAGCGGCTCACAACCTGGGCAACTCCGTTAAAGTGCCCCGGCCTGAATTTCCCTTCCATCACAGTTTCAATGCTACCAAAATTAAATTTTCTTGTATCCGGTTCGGGATATACATCCTCAAAATCAGGAGCATATACGTAATTACAAGACGTTTTTTCCAACATTTTAATGTCCTCTTCCTGTTTTCTTGGATAAGATATTAAATCATTTTTATCGTTAAACTGGGTTGGATTTACAAAGATACTTACCACAACAATCTCATTTTCTGACCCCGCAATTTTTACAAGAGACAGGTGCCCTTCATGTAAAGCCCCCATGGTAGGCACAAATCCAACAGACTGATTGTTAGCTTTTTGAGATAGTTTTTTTTGTAATTCTAACCCTGTTTTAATTAGCTCCATCGCCTTGAAATTCAGAATACAAAGTAAATAAATTAATTTCCAATAAAACAAGTTTTAAGCTTTAGAAAGGCCTAACTTTATCTAATATTCATTCAAATTGAAAAATCGGGATATTTTTACTATTTTTGCACTCTTAAATTACCATCTTATTCTGTTCAATGGAAAAAATGAAAATTCTTTACATTTCACAAGAAATAACGCCTTATTTGCCCGAATCTGAAATGTCGGAGATTTGCAGGTATTTGCCTCAAGGTGTTCAAGAAAGAGGCCGGGAAATCAGGACGTTTATGCCAAGGTATGGATGTGTAAATGAAAGGCGCAATCAATTGCACGAAGTTATTCGCCTTTCAGGGATGAATTTAGTTATTAACGATACCGACCACCCTCTGATTATTAAAGTTGCCTCCATTCAAGCTGCGCGCATGCAAGTATATTTCATTGATAATGAAGATTATTTTCAGCGAAAGGCAGTTTTAACAAACGACAAAGGAGTTGAATTTCCGGATAACGATGAGCGCGCCATATTTTTTGCCCGTGGTGTATTGGAAACCGTAATTAAGTTAAGATGGGTGCCCGATATTATCCATTGCAATGGATGGCTAACTTCATTAGTTCCGCTTTACATAAAAAAATATTATAAAGATGATCCACTTTTCAGGAATGCAAAAGTAGTTTACTCTGTTTATAACGATAAATTTGCAAATCCGTTGGCAAATGATTTCAAAGACAAGCTCCTATTTGAAGGTGTTACCCCGGAAGATGTGGAGATTCTCAAAACTCCTGATTTTGTAAATATTAGCAAACTTGCAATTGACCATTCAGATGCTGTTATTCAAGGTTCAGAAGATGTGGATGACAATGTATTAAAATACGTACAAGATTCTGACAAATTATTCCTTGGCTATCAAACCAAAGAAGAATATATTGATAGTTACAACGAATTTTACGATAAGGTTTAACAGCAATTTTACCTAGTAAAAGAAAAAATTATTCAATTTAAATACTTAAGCTTTGCAAATATGCAAGGCTTTTTTATTTGTATTCTGACCCAAATCATTAATTGACAAAGCATTTTTACTCGTAATAATTCCGAATCTGTTACTTTCATAAAATAATTATACATTTTTAAATAATTTTATGGCTTAATCCCGTTAAATAATGAGGGCAAAACGTTAATTTGCGTTCAAAATACGAAATGATATGTGTGGAATTGTTGGGTACATAGGCGATAAAAATGTTTATCCTATTTTAATAAACGGACTAAAGAGATTGGAATACAGAGGATACGATTCTGCAGGAATTGTACTTTTTGATTCACAATTAAATATCTATAAGCAAAAAGGGAAAGTTAGCGGGCTGGAAGAATTTGTGGCCGATAAAAACACTAATGGTACGATTGGAATAGGCCATACAAGATGGGCAACACACGGCGAACCAAACAATATAAATGCGCACCCCCATGTTTCCATGAATGGTATTTTTTCATTGGTCCATAATGGTATTATCGAAAATTACGATGAAATTAAAAAAGACCTCCTGAAGCAAGGAATAAGGTTTTATAGCGATACAGACTCGGAAGTACTGGCTAATTTAATTGAATATTTTTACCAGCAAAATGAGAACGTTACTGCCGAGATGGCGGTTCGGTTAGCTTTGTCGAAAGTTGTTGGTGCATATGGGTTAGTGGTTATTTGTAAAGAAGAAAGCGATAAACTTATTGCAGCCAGAAAAGGTAGTCCGTTAGTAATCGGGATTGGCAAAAACGAGTATTTTATTGCCTCTGACGCCACTCCAATTATCGACTATACAAAGCAAGTGGTTTACCTAAACGATTTTGATGTGGCTGTTATTGAAAAAAACAGCCTGACCCTTAAAAATATTGAAAACAATCCTGTCCCGATAAAAATTAAAGAAGTTGATTTGCATATCGGGGAAATGGACAAAGGTGATTTTGAGCATTTTATGCTCAAGGAAATTTTTGAACAACCAAAAACCATTGAAGACACTTTTCGTGGACGGATACATACCGATCAATCGGAAATCGTTCTGGGCGGACTTATGGATGTGTTTCCCAGGATTAAAGATGCCAACAGGATTATCATTATAGGTTGCGGAACTTCGTGGCATGCAGCGCTAATAGGGGAATATATGATCGAAGAATATGCCCATATTCCAGTCGAAGTTGAATATGCCTCTGAGTTTAGGTACCGAAAACCAGTTATTACTGAAAAAGATGTGATCATCGCCATAAGCCAAAGTGGTGAAACTGCCGATACTTTGGCAGCTATTGCAATGGCAAAACAAAAAGGGGCACTTATTCTAGGTATTTGCAATGTTGTTGGTTCAAGTTTAACCAGGGAAACCGATGCCGGGGTTTATACACATGCCGGGATGGAAATTGGGGTAGCATCAACAAAAGCTTTTACAGCCCAGGTAACCGTTTTGTCCATGTTGGCACTAAAACTTGCAAATACAAAAGGAACTATTGAAACGGAATTATACACCACATTGATTAAAGAGCTTGCCGATATTCCTGAAAAGATTAAAACCATCCTTATTTCACATCCAAGTATAAAAGAAATCGCAAAAAAATACCAGGAAGCAAACAGCGCTTTATATCTCGGACGGGGTTATTTGTTCCCGGTCGCGTTGGAAGGCGCTTTAAAGCTAAAAGAAATATCGTATATCCATGCAGAAGGGTATGCCGCAGGCGAAATGAAACACGGACCAATTGCACTGGTTGACAGTAATTTACCTGTAGTGGTAGTTGCCCCACAAGATAATTACTACGAAAAAATTGTAAGTAATATCCAGGAAGTTAAGGCAAGAAATGGGAATATAATAGCGTGTTGTAACGGAAGGCGATGTACGGCTAAAAGAAATGGTGCAGGATGTATTTGAAATCCCAAAATCGCATCCTTCTGTGTCTCCTCTTTTAGCGATTATCCCATTGCAGCTTTTTTCTTATTACACTGCACTTTTGCGGGGCTGTAATGTTGACCAGCCCAGAAACCTGGCAAAATCGGTAACGGTTGAGTAAATAATATTCGTCATCCCCAAATTACGGAGTATTAATCCTTAGGATTAATAGAAATTGTTGTAAATTTATTTCCAAAATATGATGTAACCTTTCAACCATGAAAAAAGCCTTATTGTTACTTTTTATTCTGTTTTTACTTAACAGTTGTAAAAATAATTATTCGTTAGAAGTCAATATTTCGCCTGAATACAGTGGTTCTGTTACTCCAACCGGAGGCGTTTTCGAGGAAGGGACCGAGGTTACAATAATTGGCACACCATCCAATGGATTTATCTTTAAAGAATACAAAGGAGATTTTTATGATACATCGAATCCAACAACGGTTAAAATGAATTCAAATAAATCAATAACAGTTGTTTTTGAAGAAAATGATTCAGATGAAGATGGTATAATGGATAACTCTGATAATTGCCAGGACACACCTTATGGCGAAATTGTTGATTCGAATGGTTGCTCTTCATCTCAGAAAGATTCTGATGGTGACGGAATCATGGATAACATTGATCAATGTCCGAATACCCCAATTACTGAAGCTGCTGATCAGCATGGTTGCTCACTAAGCCAAAAAACGTATGTGCCAGATGATAAGTTTGAACAATATTTAATTGATCATCGCTATGATACGGAATTGGACGATTATGTAAAAACAGCAGCAATAGAAAATATAACCTCTTTAGAATTATACAACCGTGGAATTACAGACCTTACGGGGATTGAAAGTTTTATAAGTTTAACCGAATTACAATGTAGTAATAACCAGTTATCGAGCATCGATCTTAGCAACTGTACAAAATTAATTACCTTAAATTGCTTGAATAACGAGTTAACAAATCTGGATGTGTCTAATTGCTCTGAGCTTTATCTGATTGATTGTAGAGAAAATGAACTAAGTAGTTTAGATATTAGTAACTTGTCAAAATTAGTTACACTTAATTGTTCGCAAAACAATCTTTCAAGTATAAATATTAGCAATTGTTCTGATCTGAGAATTCTACATTGCAATCAAAATCAACTCAATGCCTTAACCATAAACGACAGCCCTTCGTTGCTTAATTTAAATTGCGCCAATAACCAACTAACAAACCTTGATTTAAATTTATGCACGCAGTTGGAAGTATTAGATTGTAAGCAGAATAGGCTTAATAGTTTCAATATAAGTAATTGCCAATTACTGAATAACCTTGACTGCGAACAAAATCAGTTAACTACAATTGATATTGATGACTTTCATAATTTAACCCATTTTATTGCAGCCAAAACCTACTCTTAAATTTGGATTTAAGCACTTGCACAGGATTAACAACACTAGAATGCGAGCAAAATAGACTTACCAATATAAATATAGATGCTTGTACACTTTTAGGGACATTAGAATGTAGCTTGAACCAACTTACCAATTTAAATGTAAGCAGTTGCACACAAATAGGAACATTATTTTGTGACAGAAATCAACTTACGGATTTGGATGTAAGCAATTGTGAGCTGGTTAAATTATTTTAATTGCGAACAGAACCCTTTAACTTGTATAACAGTCAGTCAATATCAGCTCAACAATATCCCACCATATTGGCAAAAAGGCTCAAACGATACATATTCAATAAATTGCAGCCAATAATTTAAAAAAAGGGGCATGTGAGCCTCCCAACTTATTTTGTCGTGATTTTTATTATCGTTTGTTCTCCTTTTTTATCCCCTTTTGTTATATCGATCGTTTTAATGGTGTTGTGATCAATATCCTTTATTTTATTAGCTTTTACTTTTTTTCCATCCAGATAATATACCGTATTTGTATCGCCAGGTGCACTTAAGAAAATTGGCTCTCTCTGGTATCTTTCAGCCATTTGCCTGTATTTTTCTTCCATTTTAATATGGCGCTCAGCCATTTCACGGGCTTGTTCTTCAATTTTTCGCACTTGCTTTTCGCTCAGCACATGTTGTTGTTCAGCAAGTTGCCTGGCTTTTTCTTCCATTTGGCGAATTTTTTCCTGGTTAAAATACTCGCTTTTCTCAGCCATCTCCTGCGCTTTTAATTCCAATTCCCGCAACCTGTCTTCATCAAACCATTGCCTATTGGCAAAAGACTGCTCTATTTGTTCTATTTGTTCGGGCGATAATCCCTTAAAATCCAATGTATCCAGTCCTTCAAAATCGAAGTCAAAGTTAAAATCAAAATCGTGTCCAAACCTAAAACTATTTGCCGTGCTGTTATTTACCCTATACAAATTCTCCAGTCCCCTTAAGTTCATCACTCTTCCCAACTGTGATAGTGTGTTCATATTAATTAATCCACTTAATTCAACCAAATGAACCGACATTTCGGAGGATGTAATTAAAGCCAGAGAAGTGATGTCTTCATTGTCTTTCTCTAAATATACTTTTACATCTTCACCCATTTGCCTTTCTGTTTTAAACAAAGAATAACCTGATCCCTTGTAATATTCGTTTAATTCGTCATACATTGTTTGAACGGTGGGTTCTTCTTTCCGACCTTCAAAATCACGTAGCGACACCAGCAAAATATTATCCAAATCCTGTAAAGTAGTATAAACCGGTGATTCCTTATCAATATCCTTCTTTTTGAGGTACATCTCAAACATATCGCTTGAAATATTGCTTGCACTAAAGCCATCAATTTGGGCATACTTTTCAGTAATATTTGTAAATAGGTCCTGCGAAAACACAGGGATTGTCAAAATTGACAGGATTAAAACTATTGTTAATTGTTTCATGATTGTATTAATTAATGATTATTTCCACATTTTCATCTACCCAAAGAACCATCATTTCTTCCGGCTCCTCGGTTTGTAAGCTTTCCGAAACCTGGAGCATTGCCCTTTCCATTTCAAAAAACTGGTCTTCCATTGCACGGATTTTATTGTTTCGGATATTTAAGAATACACTTAACACAATAAGAATTACCGCTGCAGCTGAGGTAAAACTGTATAAACGTACTTTTAATGAGCGCTTTTTTCTGCTTTGACCATCTATTAGCTTATTCAATTCGTTTTCCAAGCCTTCCGGCACCTGACTTTCATGGTCGAAAAAACGAAACATATCCTTTTCGACAGAATCTTCATCATTCAGAAACAAAGCATCCTTTATTTCTTTCTCTTCTTCTAACGAAGTATTTCCACTATAATACCTGCTTAACAGCTTGTTCCATTCCTTGCTCATAATCGTAAATTTTATTCAATTCACTTTTAATCATTTGCCGTGCCCTTGAAAGGATAACCCGTATGTAGGGCACTTCAAAATCCAACATTTCCTTAATCTCATCGAAAGAAAAACCGTCTATTTCCCTTAATTTTATCACTTCCCTGTATTTTTCAGGTAATTTTTCGATAATCATTCGAACATGTTCCAAACGTTCAATAGCATCCCCATGCATTTCAATTGAATCGTGCATGCTGTTTTGTTCATGTTCGTCTGAAATTCTTTCGGGCTTTTTCTTTTTCAATAAATCAAAACAATGGTTTTTTGCGATCGTTATCACATAAGCCCGCATATTCGATACTTTCTCTAGTTCAAACCTTTTACCCCAAAGTTTAAGCATTAATTCCTGTATTGCATCTTTGCTTTCCTCTTCATCCTTCAAAATGCTGTTTATCAACGGATAAAGCTTTCTGGAGTAAGGGATGATCTGTATTTTGAACTCTTCTGCGGTCATTCTATAAGTATGGACGATTTGCTTCTGCGTTTATAACAAAAGCAACAAAGAATTTTTGAGATTAGTAATTTTCATGAAAACATGTATTTTTGTGCATCAAATTTTCAACATGCCATTTACGCAAGTTATTACATTTATCCTTATTGGAATAGGATTAAGCTTTGATTCGTTCGCTGTTTCGGTTTCCTGTGGATTACTAAAAAAAGAAATCAGGTTTGTACAAGCATGCAAAGTGGCTTCATTTCTTGCTATATTTCAAGCAATATTCCCGGTTATTGGATGGCTGATTGGAAAATCCGTTAAAAACCTAATTGCAAATACCGACCATTGGATTGCATTTGGGCTTTTGTTGTTTATAGGTATTAAAATGATCGTTGAAGGCTTAAAACCTGATGGCTCTTTGAAAAAACTGGATCCATTTAAGCCACTCGTCCTTATTGGGCTGGCAATTGCCACCAGCATTGATGCACTTGTGGTTGGACTAAGTTTTGGTTTACTTGATGATCCTATTATTGTGCCTGTAATAATTATTGGAAGCGTTACTTTTATTGCTTCAATGTTAGGAATGCTTTTTGGCAAGAATATTCCTTCAAAAAGAAGCCATCAGTCCATAATTATAGGGGGAATAATTCTTATCGTAATCGGTGGTAAAATATTACTGGAACACCTGTTCTTTAGTTAATTCTTTCAACCTTAAGCGTAATTTCCTTCTCACTCAATTCGACATCATCTCCCAAAACCGGATATGGCTCTACCGATACAAGTTCAATACTGATATTGTCAATCGTATCAGCCGGATTATCATAAGTATTTAATTCTAAAAGATGCAAGCGATCGGTTTCAAGGGCAATGGCAACTACAGCAGATCCCTGCCATATACAATCTGCATTTGCAGGACAGCGTGAATCATTCATTAATGCTGCTGTCATCTGTATATCATCTCCTAATGCATCATAGGTAACCTCATAACCGAATAACATATTTTGTCCGAAGTTGAAAGTGGGATTTTCAGGATCATTCTTTTCACAAGAAAAAATAAGCAAAGTGACCAACAATACAGCAATCCTTTTCATAGCTCAAACGTTTATATTTACTTTCATAAGATGCATAAAACTACAAAAAGTTGCGTTAAAGGATTATTTTTGTGCCAATTAGTATATTGAAATGAAGATTGGACAAATTGATTTAGGGGACATGCCATTGTTCCTAGCCCCAATGGAAGATGTTACATATAAGTCATTTAGGCACCTCTGCAAGTCTTTTGGGGCAGATGTGATGTACACAGAATTTGTATCTTCCGAAGCTTTGATCAGAAATATTGAGAAAACCAAAGTAAAAATGGATTTGTATGACTTTGACCGTCCGGTAGCCATACAAATCTATGGGCATAATATAGATTCAATGGTTGAGGCAGCTAAAATTGTGGAAGAGTCGAATCCCGATTTTATTGACCTGAATTTTGGTTGCCCCATGAAAAAAATTGTCCGGCATGGTGCATGTTCCTATTTACTGAAAGACATCCCTAAAATGGAGGAAATGGTTGCAAAGGTTGTAAAAGCCGTTAATTTGCCTGTCACGGCAAAAACAAGGTTGGGATGGGATGAAACCAGTACTCCAATTGTTGAAATCGCAGAACGATTACAGGATGTAGGTTTGGCAGCATTAGCGATACACGGTCGAACCAGAAATCAATTGTATACTGGTGAAGCTGATTGGAAATTTATTGGGAAAGTCAAAAATAATCAACGAATTAAAATCCCAATTGTGGGCAATGGCGATATTAATGGACCTGAAAAAGCCAAATTATGTTTGGAACAATCTGGCGCTGATGGATTGATGGTTGGAAGGGGTGCAATTGGAAGGCCCTGGATTTTTAGGGAAATCAAACAGTATCTTGCAAGTGGTGCGCTTCCCAAACCAATGTCGGTAGAGGAAGTTACGAATGTTGCCATGGAACAATTAAAACTTACCATAGATTGGAGAGGGAATGAAAAGAATGCCATTCTTATGATGCGACGCCATTTTGCAAAATATTTTCCGGGGCTTCCAAATTTCAGGGAATTAAGAATAAGGCTCCTCCGTGCAGAAACCTACACCGAAGTTCATTCAATATTAAACACAATTGCCGACACCTATAAAGGTGTTTTGATGGATTATACCAACGTTAGCTTAAAATAAATGAAATGAATTATTCAAATCATTATTCAGAACAAAACCTTTGGGATAAAATTAAACAGTTTTCAAAAACTGCCGGAGAAAAGGTTGTTTATGCCGTTTTGTTATTGTTTTATCTCGTGACCGATAAGGGTGTATCCCTAAAATCAAAAGCAACAATTATAGGGGCACTGGGATATTTTATTTTCCCGTTGGATGCCATTCCCGACATCATGCCGGCAATTGGTTTTACAGATGATTTAGGAGTGCTAATGTTTTGCTTTATCAGAAGTTTCATCAAGTATAACTCCTGAAATGAAGGAAAAAGCCAAAGATCAACTTAAAGAATGGTTTAGCAAAGTTAACGAGTCTGAAATTAAGGAACTTGAGGAAAAGCTATAATCCTAATCTTTGTTGGTTTAATAAATTTTAACAATCTCCATTTCTTCATGGCATGCTATTTGGAATTCAAAAGGCATAGTTCTTATACTTAGGCAAATAAGAACTTCCTTTGTTTCTGTTTCTGTATTTAATAAAGAAAGTCGGCTTAAGAGCCGGCTTTTTTACATATTTTAGCCCCAAATTTATTCTATGTTTTCTTTAGATTTTACAACCTTGCAATGGTTATTGCTATTCTTTTGTGCCATGTTGGTTGGCATGTCAAAGGTAGGCGTTCCAGGTGTTTCAATGATTGTCGTCCCGGTTTTGGCTTTTATTTTTGGGGGGAAATCTTCCACAGGAATATTGTTGCCCATGTTGATTATGGCGGATATTTTTGGGGTAAGCTACTATCATCGGCATGCGCAATGGAAACCCTTGCTGAAGCTCTTGCCATGGGCATTTATTGGAATAGGCATCGCACTTTGGGTTGGCGAAATAGTGAACGATGAACAGTTTAAAGAGATCATCGCAGTCGTTGTATTTATCTGTATTGGTTTCTTACTTTGGAAAGATAAAAGCAAAGGGCAATATTTATTCCCCGACAAATGGTGGTTTGCAGCTTTTATGGGCGTTTTAGGCGGTTTTGCTACCATGATTGGGAATGTTGCCGGACCAATATTCGCCGTTTATTTGCTAACCATGCACCTCCCCAAAAACCGCTTTATTGGTACCGGGGCATGGTTCTTTATATTAATCAATATCAGTAAATTCCCTTTGCATTACTTTATTTGGGAAACCATCAACCTAAAAACTTTAACCCTCGATATTTGTATGCTCCCGGCTATTGGTATTGGGGCGTTTCT
>CAXXJI010000011.1:0-105783 GCA_963666035.2 Christensenellaceae bacterium
CAAGCTTGCTTTCGTCGCAGACCGGGGAAACTTTGATTGAATACCGAATAGGGTTGATCCAAGCGCTCCCAAAGCTCTTCGGCCATGTGCGGCGCAAAGGGAGCGATCAGCAAGACAAGGTCTTTGATGACCCTTAAGGTAAAGGCTTTGTTAAAATCGCCGTCCGTGTATTTATACAGCGCGTTGACCAGTTCCATCAGCCGTGCAACACCGGTATTGAACTGGAAATTCTCTAAATCATGGTCGATCTTATCAATCGCGTAATTCAGCGCATACTCTATTTCTTTTTCGGCATCACCCATAGTTTCAGCTACGCCCAAATAATCAATCACCTTATCGACCAATCGGTCAACACGGTCTAAGAACTTGTGCACAGCTTTGATGCCGTCGTCGTTCCAGGGACCGCCGTCAATGTAGGAAAAACCAAAGGCCAGATACATGCGAAATACGTCCGAACCGAATTTTTCAATATAGATGTCTGGGCTGATGACGTTGCCGCGGGATTTGCTCATGCGTTCGCCGTCCGGACCGAGAATGGTACCCTGATGTACCAAGCGGGCAAAGGGTTCATCAAAACCGAGAATGCCCATATCACGTAAGGCCTTGACAAAGAATCGCGCATACAGCAAATGCATGACCGCGTGCTCAGCGCCGCCCACATAGCAGTCCACCGGCATCATCTGGTCTACCAGGTTCTTATCAAATGCCGCACCGTTGTTGTTTGCATCAATGTAGCGAAGGAAGTACCAGCTGCTGCACAGGAATGTGTCCATGGTATCCGCTTCGCGTTTGCCCATCTTACCGCACTTGGGGCAGGGGACATTCATAAAGTTTTCGCTCTTAGCCAGCGGCGACGTGCCGTCCGGCGTAAATTCCACATCGTAGGGCAGAAGCACAGGCAGATCCGCTTCGGGGACAGGCACCGTACCGCAATCCTCGCAATGAACGATAGGTATCGGCGTACCCCAATACCGCTGGCGGCTGATCAGCCAGTCGCGAAGGCGATAGTTGATCTTAAAGCCGCCCACTCCGTTTTCTTTCAGCTTATTCAAAATGGCTTTTTTGCCTTCTTCCACTGGCAGGCCGTCGAATTCCTTAGAATTGGTTAAAACACCGTATTCCACGTAAGGCAGGCTGTCGTCCTCGTCACCTTTCGCTTTGATGACGCGCTCAATCGGCAGATCATACTTTTTGGCAAAATCAAAGTCCCGCTCATCGTGCGCTGGCACGGCCATGACCGCGCCGGTGCCGTAGGTATACAGCACATAGTCTGCAATCCAGATGGGGATTTTTCGTCCGTTGATGGGGTTCACCGCAAACGCGCCGGTAAACACGCCCGTTTTTTCACGCGTGGTGGAAAGCCGGTCGATCTCGGTGGCTTTGGCGGCATCGCTGATATAGCTTTCTACAGCGGCTTTGCAGTCGTCGGTGACAAAAGTCTGCACCATCGGGTGTTCGGGCGCAAAGACCACATATGTACAGCCGTGCAGGGTATCCGCGCGCGTGGTAAACACATCAAATTTCTCACCGCCGTCAACGGTAAAGGTGATCTCGCCGCCCACCGACTTGCCAATCCAGTTTTTCTGCATCATCTTAGTCTTGTTGGGCCAATCGATCTTGTCTAAATCAGCCAACAGCTCTTCGGCGTATTCGGTGATTTTTAAAAACCATTGGGTTAAGTATTTGCGCTCCACCACGGTATGGCAGCGTTCGCACTCACCATCCACCACCTGCTCGTTGGCCAGCACGGTGTTGCAGTGGCCGCACCAGTTGACCGGCGCTTCCTTGCGGTAGGCCAGGCCTTTTTCATACATCTTTAAGAACAGCCATTGTGTCCAGCGGTAATATTCGGGCAGACAGGTCTTGATTTCATAGTCCCAATCAAAGGTAGCGCCCATCGCCTTCAGCTGCCTTTCCATGGTTTCGATATTCTTCAGTGTGGAATCCTGCGGATGAATGCCGGTCTTGATGGCATAATTTTCGGCAGGGAGACCAAACGCGTCAAAACCCATGGGGTGGAATACATTAAAACCCTTCATGCGAGAAAAGCGCGCATAGGTATCCGAAAGTCCGTAGTTGTACCAATGACCCACATGCAGGTTGGCGCCCGAGGGGTAAGAGAACATCTCAAGGACGTATTTCTTGTTTTTTAAGCTGGTTTTGTCAAAAGAGTAAAGACGGGTATCCGCCCATTTCTTCTGCCATTTCTTTTCAATCTTTGTGTAATCCATCTTTTTAAAAAATATCCTTATCTGTGTTTATCATTGTCTTTCAATATATATGAAGCGGGGTAAAAAGTCAATTTTTAAGGACGCAATTTTATGAAAGTATAGGCGTTGTCCGTAAGGCAGATCAATTGAAAAATTGCCGCATTTAGGATATAATTTAATTCACATAAATCTAAGAAATGGAGCGGATATGGAGACGATTAAAGTGGACGGCAGCCGGAAGGTATTGCTGGAAGGTCTGGTGACCACAGCGCCGACAGCCTACAGCGACAAACGCGCAAACAAGGATGCGGTCAAGGCCAATGTAAAGAAGCTGGAAGAACTGCAAGCCAAGCTGTATGCGCAAAACGAGTATTCGCTGCTTTTGATATTTCAAGCAATGGACGCCGCAGGTAAGGACGGCATGATACGCAGTGTCACCAGCGGGCTGAACCCGCAAGGCACACAAGTATACAGCTTTAAGCAGCCATCCTCTGAGGAGCTGGATCATGATTATCTTTGGCGGACACACAAAGTCGCGCCCGAGCGCGGGCGGGTGGGCATCTTCAACCGCTCTTACTATGAGGATGTTCTGGTGGTACGGGTGCATCACCTCATTAAGAACCGCCAGCTTCCCGATGCATTGATTGATGAAAACATCTGGGAAAACCGTTTTAAGGACATCAAAGCGTTTGAGACTTATATGGTGAGAAACGGGCAGGTAACGTTGAAATTCTTTTTAAACGTGTCCAAGGAAGAGCAAAAAGCGCGTATCCTGTCCCGCATCGATGATCCGGCGAAGAATTGGAAGTTCTCTTCGGCGGATATCAAAGAGCGGAAATACTGGGAGCAGTATCAAGCGGTTTATGAGGACGCGATCAACCAAACCGCCAGCGAGGCCGCACCCTGGTATGTGATTCCGGCCGATGATAAATGGTACGCCAGGCACATGGTCTCGCAGATTATCGTGGAGACGCTTGAAAAGCTGGACGTGCATTACCCTGATCTTTCGGATGAAGAGAAGTCGCGTCTGTCCGGTTACCGTGAACAATTGATGAAAGAGTGACTAAAGGCGTGCACTTTAGGATAGTAATGTGTTAAAATGTGTTTGTATCATCCGACAAAACGAAAGGCGAAAATGATATGAACGATAAAGCGACTTTTGAAAAGGACAGAGCCAGATTGATTAAAGCGATACTGGCGCTGAAAAATGAAGAAGAGTGCAGCGCTTTTTTTGAGGATATACTGACGATACAGGAACTGCATGCCATTGCCCAGCGGCTGAAAGTGGCCGGTATGCTGCAGGGCGGTATGACCTGCCAGCATATTGCGGAAAACACCGGGGCTTCGACTGCCACTATCAGTCGGGTGAATAAATGCCTGCAATACGGGCCGGGCGGGTACGACATTGTATTGAAACGATTGGATAAAGAGGGTTAAGACATTTTGGAACATCACGGTTTAAACAAACAACAGCTTTCGGCGGTAAACCATACCAAAGGGGCTGTTTTGGTGTTGGCAGGTGCGGGCAGCGGTAAGACCCGTGTGCTGACGCATCGCGTCGCCAAGTTGATTGAAGAGGGCGTAGGGCCCTATAATATTCTGGCGCTGACCTTTACCAACAAAGCGGCAAATGAGATGAAAGAGCGTATTTTCGGGCTGGTGGGCAGCCAGGCGAATAGTATCTGGATCGGCACTTTCCATTCGGTATGTCTTAAAGTCCTGATGATGAATATCGAAAAAATCGGGTTTAAACCCGGGTTTGTCATCTACGATGCGGACGATTCCCTGGCACTCATCAAGCGTATTTTGAAGGATTCACGCTATGACACCAAAGAAGTGAACCCGAGGACGGTGAAGTATGAGATTTCCGCTGCCAAGAACGACGGGTATACGGCGGATGATTATCTGACCCAGTTTAACGACTTCGATCCGGATGAATACATTCACGAGGCCACAGCCTTTGTGTTTGAGGAATACGAAAAGAATTTGAAGGATAACAACGCGCTGGATTTTGATGATCTTTTAATCAAGACCACTCAGCTATTTAGGCAGGATAAGGATACACTGAGCTACTATCAGGATCGGTTCAAGTATATTCTGGTGGACGAGTATCAGGACACCAATGAGGTGCAGTACCGACTGGTCAAGATGCTGGCGGCGGGACATCAGAATCTCTTTGTGGTGGGCGACGACGATCAGTCCATCTACGGTTGGCGGGGCGCAAACATTGAGAACATCTATAACTTCGAAAAAGATTTTCCAGGAGCGGCCATTTATAAGCTGGAGCAGAATTACCGCTCGCATCAGAAAATATTAGACCTTTCCAATGCGGTGATTTGCCACAATGCGGGGCGAAAAGCCAAGGAATTGTTTTCGGACACCACCGCCGGCGAGAAACCCAAACTGTTTGTGTTTGAGGACGAATACGCCGAAAGCCGGGGGATTGCCACGCTTTGTGTTAACCTGCAGGAACAGGGCGAAAACCTAAACGACATCGCCATCATCTACCGTACCAATGCACAGAGCCGACTGATTGAGCAGGCGCTGGTGGAAGCCAGCATTCCGTCCAAAAACTTAAGCGGACGAAGCTTCTATGAGAGAAAAGAAATTAAGGATATGCTGGCATATCTGTATATGTTGGTCAACCCCGACGCCGACCTTTATTTAGCGCGTATCATTAACACGCCCAAGCGTAAAATCGGCGATACCTCGGTCGCGAAAATTCGGGCGTATGCGGCGGGCAGAGGGCTTTCGATGTATGACGCGCTGCCCTTTGCGGGAGAAGTGCTTTCCGGTGCGGCTGCCAAGGCGGTGCTGGATTTTTACGCCATGATGGAGGATTTCCGGCTGAAGAAGGACTCGCTCTCTTTAAATGATTTAATGGAGATGGTGTTTGAAGCGTCTGGGCTGCATGCTTTATATCTTCAGGCACCGACCATGGCTGAGGGGCAGGGACGTATTGAGAACGTGGAGGAACTGGTGAAAAACGCTGCCGAGCGGGAAGCGAGGGGCGAGACCTTGGAGGATTTCCTCTATAATATTTCGCTGATTACAAACATGGAGCGGGAGACGTCTGATGAGGCGGTGTCGCTGATGACCATGCATTCGGCCAAGGGGCTGGAATACAGAAACGTGATGATTGCAGGCGTGGTGGACGGTGTTCTGCCGCATACCTTTTCCTCGGGCACCAAAGCGGGCATTGAAGAGGAAAGGCGATTGCTGTATGTCGGCATTACACGGGCCAAAGAACGGCTGTTTATGACTGCTTTTGCCAGCCGCGCCACGCGGCAGAACGGTTTTTTCCAACAGACGCTGTCCAGTATCTCTTCGTTTATCAAGGAAGTGGACGAGCGGCTGTACGATAAGCAGGAAACCGGTGCGGTTCGGCGTATGCAAACCGAAGTGGGGCTTGGGAGCCAAAGCTCGCCGTTTTCGGGATTCGAGAAACCCTCGTTTTCTTCGGGCGCCAGCATGAACGAGCACAGGAAGAACGTGCAGATCAATTTCAGTCTGGGTGACGATATACGTCATCCGAAGTTTGGGCAGGGCGTGGTGACGGATATCTCGGGAACGGGCGACCAAACGGTGCTGACGGTGGAATTTGAGGGATATGGGCCAAAGAAGATATTCGCGGCGATCGCGCCGATTGAGAAAATTTAAAGCAAAAAAGTCTGCCGGACATCAGCGTCCAAGCAGACTTTGTTTTTTTATATCATTTATTGCAGAGCAATTTTGGTGGATCGCGCTTTACCGGACAGAATGTCATCCAATCTGTATTTTGCGTTGGCGATAAAGACGGTGGTACCGTTTTTAGCCGATTGCAGAGCATAATCCAGCTTGACAGCGGCTCCAGCCGAACCTGCACGGGATTTACCGCGGCAGTAGGTCTGTGCGATTCTCACTTTTTCTTTCAGCTCGGCATACGCCGGTGCACAGATTTCGGGAATCAAAGAGTTCTCATCTGCGAAATCCTTGTAGATACCGTCCACCGAGGTAAGGATAATCAGCGCGGTCGCGCTCACGAGTCTGGCAATCTCAGCCGCGGTTTCGTCATTGTCGATAAATTCCACCACATCGCCGTTGCCGTCTTCTTTGAGATGCGCCAGTTCCATCTTGCGGTTTTCTTCGGAGGAAACCGGGTCATTATAGTTGATGATGGGTATCGCGTTTTGGTCGGGTGCGCGCTTTAGCATATTGATGATATGCGTGCGCTTGTCCTTGTCGTTAAAATGGCTGTGCTCCACCAATACCTGACGCAGTGAATACTGCTCGGGAACATAGGTGCGGTAATTTGCCATCAGAATCGCCTGACCTTGCGAGGCGTAGTCGGTTTTGATCTCTTCGCTGTTGCCGATCAGCGGTTTTTGATGGTTACGCTTGAGATAATCCAGCCGCCCAATTTCTGTGGCCCCTGAGGACACCAAGATCATGCCGGGTTTCAACTGTGCACCCAGCCGCGAAATGATGTTATAGTCAAGGTCGTTATCTTCTTTACGAATCAGCGCCATTGAGCCGATTTTCACGACCAAATCAATTGAAGTACTCAAAATTTTTATATTTCTCCTTAAAGCGGCTTTGCCTTTAAAAAGCATTATAGCAGAACCCGCCGCTTTTTTAAACTATTCACTTTTCCAACCAGGTAACGCGTTCACCAGCGCACGATACAACAAAGGAATAATCACCAGTTGTACGGTGATGCCGACAAGACCCGCCACAACCGCACCGGTGACATACACATAAGGCGATGGGCCTTTGATGGCAAACAGTGTCATCAGCACATAAAGCGCAAGTCCGGCTATGATACGTCCGGCCACCATGGCGGGTACCAGCGCGATGTAAGGCGAAAAAAAGCTTTTGCGCCGCTTGTAGACCACTTTGCGAAGCAGAGAAATGACCAGCGCATAACCCGCCAGCTCAAATGCCATCACGACCGCAATGGGCAGGGGTGCTATGGCCGGCATACCTGTGATGAGCCAGGACAGGATGGGTGTAACTGCACCGACAGCCACCGCGTACAAAGGCGGCAGAAAGAAAGCCGCAACCATCACGCCAAGGTGCATGGGGAGCAGCATTTTACCTGCTGTATCTGCGGCGATGGAATGGACGATGAGCGGAATGATGATGCCGACGGCGATAAACACAGCAGACAGGATCAGATGCCGTAAACTGTATTCTTTTTTCATTTTTATTTTCTCCTTTAAATGAGATTTATTTTTCTCAAAAAAATTTCAGTTTCTTTTACAAACGCTTCAAACGAATCAGTTTGATTGGCCAGCGTTTCGACGGGACAAAAGCCGGTGCCTTCACGGTTTTTAATTCGGGGCACAAGAGTATCATAGGTGATGCAGGTTCCGTTTTCTATCAGGAAATCATAGGCTGGATCGCTGATGATGGCCGCATGCAGGCGGCCGATATGCATAGCGGCCCAAAAGGCGGCTGCACCCAGCCCCACCACCTTGTCCGCGCCGGACGCACCCGAAAAGTCAAACCCTTGTGTGTATGCCAAGTACATGGGCTTGATACCGGCTTCCCTGGACGAAAAAATGGGGTGTCCTCCCGAATACACCGAGACAGAATAACCATCATTTAAAACGTCATATTTTGCTTTTTCTATATCATTCATCTTTTAGTCTCTTTAATTAATATATTTGATTGATTAAGCCGATGAAATTATAGCATAAACGAAAGGAAAACACCAAGGGTTATAGTCACGAAGAAATAACGAAGAGATAGAACTTGATAAAGTCTTAAAATATTGTTAAGATAGCCAGTAAGAAAGCGTGCAATATGGAGGATGGCATGAGAAATGCATACGATGTGCTTGAAGAGCGCGGCTTTATCAAGCAAATCACACACGAAGGATTAAAGGAAAAACTCGCCAAGGAGAGCGTGACATTTTATATCGGGTTTGACCCCACAGCTGACAGCCTGCATGTGGGACATTATGTCCAGCTGATGGCGATGGCGCATATGCAGCGGGCGGGGCATAAACCGATTGCGCTGATTGGCGGCGGAACGGCCATGGTGGGCGATCCCAGCGGACGAAGCGATATGCGGAGCATGCTGACGAAAGAGGAGATTCAGCATAATTCCGAGCGCTTTAAAGTGCAGATGAGCCGGTTTTTGGATTTTTCCGAAGGCAAGGCGATCATGGTCAATAATGCGGACTGGCTTTTACAGTTAAACTATGTTGAGTTTTTACGTGAAATCGGCGTGCATTTCAGCGTGAATCGGATGCTGACTGCCGAATGCTTTAAGAGCCGCATGGAAAAAGGCTTAAGCTTTTTAGAGTTCAACTATATGTTGATGCAGTCTTACGACTTTTTAGAGCTGAATCGGCGGTATGGCTGTGCTTTACAGTTAGGCGGAGACGACCAGTGGTCCAATATTCTAATGGGCGCGGATTTGATTCGCCGTAAAGAGCAAAAAGAAGCGCACGGCATGACCTTTGCGTTGCTTTTGACCAGCGAAGGCAAGAAGATGGGTAAAACCGTCGGTGGTGCGGTGTGGCTGGATGCCGAAAAAACCAGTCCATATGACTTTTATCAATACTGGCGCAACGTGGATGATGCGGATGTGAAAAACTGCTTTGCGCTGCTTACTTTTGTCCCGATGGACGAAGTCAATGAACTGACCGCGCACATGGACGAGCGGATGAACGCCGCCAAGGTACGTTTAGCGTATGAGATCACCAAACTGGTGCATGGCGAAACGGAGGCCGAAAACGCCAAGGCCGCGGCGGAAGCGCTTTTTGGACAAGGCGCGGATGCGGAATCTATCCCTGCCACCACGATCTCGAAAGACGAGTTTGAAGCGAACAAGACATTGATCGATGTGATGATGCTCTGTGGGCTCACCGCATCCCGCGGGGAAGGCCGACGGCTGATTGCGGGCAATGGTGTTTCGCTGAACGATGCGAAGGTCGCCGAGGAGTTCTACGAGCTGACCGAGGCTGATTTTGAGCAAGGGTTTGCCATGATAAAGAAGGGCAAAAAAGTGTTCCATAAAGTAATCATCGGTGAATAAGAAAGCGTACACGACAATAGACGGGCAGGCCGAAAGCCTGCTCGTTATTCATAAGTCAAAATTTTTGGGGCTTGCGGTCAATGTGGAATCGGTTGAGGCTGCAAACGCAGTGCTGGCTCACGCTAAAAAACAGTATTGGGATGCGACGCATAATTGTTATGCCTATATCATCGGCAAAGTTAGCCCAGTGATGAAAGCCAGCGACGATGGTGAGCCCGGAGGAACCGCAGGGATGCCGATGCTGGAAGTGCTGAAGAAAAATAATTTGACGGATATTCTGGTGATCGTCACGCGCTATTTCGGCGGAGTGAAACTGGGCGCGGGTGGATTGGTGCGTGCGTACTCAGGCTCGGTGAGCGAGACATTAAAGCAGGCAAGAATTGTACAATATGTGCCTTGCGAAATTTTTCGTCAGAACGTAGAATATGATATATGGGCAAAGATTGAACCCAAACTCGCGGCGGCGGGGGTTTTGATTTTAGAACAAGACTATCTGGAAACCGTGCATTTAAAGCTTGGAGTTTTTGGGAAAGATAAACCGGCAGTGGAAGCACTGCTGAAAGAAGCGCTGAAAAGCGAGGATGTTTTGACATATCTCGCGACCGATTATGTGGCGGTTGCGGCAGAATAAGGGGTAAAATGCGATGCGGTTAAAGGAACTGGAAACAAAAGGCGCAAAAGTGTTGCGGGACGGTGAATATGACCGGCTGGGGCTGGCGACCGAAAGCTTCCCCGGCGAAAAGGTGCTGACTTTCTGCGCGGATTTAAAATACCTCAGCAGTGCAACCGGTAATCCTTCGGTGACCTGTTTGATCACCACCGACGCGATTGCGGGTTCCGTGCCCGAGAATTTCGGTGTGATTATCGTAGAGGCACCAAAAACTTTCTATTACCAGACGCATAACAGGATCGCGAAAAAACGCCGGGCGGAGCGTACCATGCCGTCGCAAGTGGATAAAACAGCAAAGATACATCCTTCTGTGGTAATCGCCAAACATAATGTGAAGATCGGGAAAAACACGATCATCGGGCCGAATACGGTGATTCATGAGTTTGTCACCATTGGGGATGATGTCATCATCGGGCCGAACAATGTGCTGGGCGGCCCGGCGTATCAGTTCTATATGGACGGTGAGGATTTGGTCAACGTGCTGACGATGGGTGAGCTGGTGATTGAAGACAAGGTGGAGACCCAAAGCAGCGTCAGCATCGACAATGCGGTGTTTAAAACGGCCACAGTGGGCAAGAACACCAAGATTGATTCCTATGCGCAAATCGCGCATGATTTCATCTGTGGTGTGCGGTGCCTGATCATGGCGCATGCCGTCATCAGCGGACGGGTGACGATGGGGGACGAGGTGTATATCGGCCCGAATGTGTCCATCGTCAACGGTTTAACGCTGGGCAACCACAGCAAAGCCAGCATCGGTTCGGTGGTGACCCGGGACGTCAAGGAGGGCCAGGCTGTGACCGGTAACTTTGCGATTGAACATAAGAAATGGATAAACTTTGTTAAAAAAGCAGCCAAGTAACGACTAATCTAATATAGTTTTAAAAATCTCAATATGGCGTAAAGCCATATTTTCAATTGTATAGGGTTCGATTTTTTCTAACGCGTTTTTTTGCATCGCACTTATTTTTTTATCTTCGCCGAGCAGTTCGATCATGGCCGTATGTGTGGCGGGAACATCCTCCGGCGGGGTCAGCCGTCCAACCGAATGATCCACCAGAGAAAGACCAGCGAGACAAGCGGTGGTGGTCACCACGGGCATCGCATTCGCTAGGGCCTCATTGATTACCAGCCCCCAGATATCCTCCCGCGTGGGCAGGACAAACAGATCGCAGGCCAGATAGTATTGCCGTAAATCGGCTTTGTTCAGAAAACCGACAAAGCGGACATTTTTTAGATTTAAGGTTTCGGCCAGATCCAAATATTCATGGGTAGGTGCGTCTCCGGCGAGGTAGAGGCCGCAGCTTTTCGGCATATTCTGCCATGCTTTGAGGAGCACATCAAACCCTTTGCGCGGGATAAACTGCCCCACACCCAGCACGGCTTTTTCTTCGCCGATGCCCAGTCTGGCTTTCATCGCCTGCTTTTCCTTCGCGCTGGGCGGCGCATTTAAAATATCCGCCTTTCGTAAGGACGAAAACGGGTAGGAATATACGCTTTTTGCATCCGCACCGTAATGGACAAAATAATCCTTTGTGTGCTCGCCGGAGCAAATCCAGCCGCTGGCAGCGCCGATAAAAAACCGCTTGATTTTGTCTTTAGCGCCATCGTCTGGTTTAATAAATCCGCCGTCCGCGTTGAGAAAAAACTGGATTTTTCTAAGCTTTAACCACAAAATCGCCAGCATAGCGGTAGGCGTGGCGTATCCGCCGATCACGATGATGTCGAACCGATTTTTTTTAAGGAACTTAAGTACACCGGGCGCAAACGCGGTTTCGGTTTTGATGGAGATGCCTTTTAAAAAATGAGCGGTATATCCCTTTGCTTCGCCGCCTTGCCAAACGTCTTTGCGGTCGGAAGCTTTTTTGCGTTCATACAGCACGGTCAAGTCGCAGAATTTGGCGAGTTCGCTAAAAAAATCGACACGGTAGGGAGAGGGGATATTGGCTAGATAAAGAACTTTCAATGAATTGCTCCTATTTGCTGATTTTTTCAATCGACATGATATAATACCGCTCTTTTTTGAAATTTAAATCCAAAATGAGCGACAGATATTTGATGATGATAGTGAGGATGCTGAATACACCAAAGAATCCGAACGCGATAAACAGCACGGTGGTGGTCCAGCCTTCAATCGCATTGCCCATCAGGTAGTAGACCAGTGCGTATACCGCCATAAATACCGTAAAGCCGATCATGAGAAAAGCCATGGTGATGGAAAACTTAAACGCGACATCGGTAAACAGCATCAGCGAATCGATGGCGACCGACTGTCGGACGCGGGCTTCATCATGCGATTTTTTTCGTTTCAGCGGAGCGTTATCGTATGTGATGGTGTCTGTAGCAAGTCCGCATCCCGCATAGATTGCTTTTCGATAGGGCATGGTCTTTGAGATGCTGTGTACACGGTTGATCGCCCGCCGCGAGAGGATGCGGAAACGTTCGGTGCGCAGCTTGCCGGGGCCGTTGAAGTAGCGGTTGAACATCCAGTAGAACAGCTTTGAACTGCCCGAAATCTGGTTTTTAGGTGCGGCGCCCACGATGTCGTAACCCGAGAGAGACCGATTGTATATATCCATAATCAGGCTGATATCATAGTCCATAACGATGGTATCGAATTCAAACACAAAATCGCCGATGGCCAAATCAACGCCCGCGTTCATGGAAAGTTCAAGGCCATGGTAGTGGCCCATGTTGATGATGGACAGCGGCGCGCTCGAGAATTCTTTGCATGCGGTCTTGATTGCGTCCGCGGAACGATCGGTTGAAGCGTCGTTGACACAGATGATTTCAAAGTTCTGAAAATTACGGCTGAAGACGCCATGAATTTTTCCTAGGAATTGCTGGATTTGATTTTCATTGTTGTGGACATACACCACCGCGGAGATGAAGTTTTTTTCTTGATTGGGGTTCACCGGTTTTACCTCGTCAACTTAAATTTTCTATTATTACAGGTATTCGTCCAAATCATATACCGTGTTGATTTTTCCGCTCAACACTGAGACAAAAGCGGGACTTTCCGAGTACTGCCGAATCACCGTCGGCCTGGAATCATCGACTTCGGAAGCTTGCAAAATGGGCTTGATCGAAAACAGCGAAGAGTGGTATTTAAAGCCGTATTCTTCTTTTAGATATTTTTTTGCCAGCGATGCCATATACGGATATGCCGTTTTGGGCTTGGCGGGGCAGGTGTTGCAGTTGCCGAGCTGCGCGGGCGAACAGGTGCCGCCGCTTTTGGACTGGCAAGAGAAGGTCGGCAGCGCGTCGTATGACGTGATATGCGGCGTAAAGGTGACCGATGTCAGCGAATGTAAACCGGTTTTGCCAAACGGCATGATGGAAAAAAACGGTCCGTCCATCACCGTGATGCCTGTATCGTTTAATTCACCCGAAACTTCGCAAAGGATAATCTCGCAGAGCTCATATTTGATCTTAAACGGCGGATAGTCAGCCAGCGATGTAATCTGATTGGTACTGGCGTAGGTGGCGTTCAGCAGATATCCGGTTTCAAATAATTCACCATTGACAGTCAGAGCAAACTTTCCGCTTGCTTTCTCTATTTTTTCGATACGCGCGTCATATTTCAGCTTCACGTTTTTAAGCTTTTTCAATTGATACAAAAAATGATCTTTCAGTATCATCGCGTCATAAGTATATTCTTTGGTGGCAAATGCGCCCGAGCACATGCCGGATTTAAAGTACTTATCAGGACTCTGTGCATCACATGCGATACCAGCATTGTTGCAGAACTTTTTAAACTGCTCGGCGGATGTCCAGGAGAATTTGGACGAAATCGCATAGATTTTTTCAAAATCACTAAAAATACAAAAACCATAATCTCGGTTGAATCGCTCAAAGTACCCCGCCGATTTGACGGCAGTGGAATAGGAACGCGGGTAGTGGTAGCCCATATGCACTCTGGCCTGATTGATATAAGTCGCCCGGGCAAAAGCCTGGCTGTCATATTCCAGCACCAGCACTTTTTCTCCCTTTTGCCCGCATTTTTCGGCGGCGTACAGCCCGTACAGCCCTGCCCCGATAATGATTTTGTCGTAGACCATCGTTCTTAATTAACCTTTTCTTTGCTCTTTCGTCAATTATAACAGCTTTACCGTTTGCCGTCACCCGTTTGTTGGCGTGTTGTTGATTGACTTAAAGCAGGCAGACATATTATAATGACAGCAATAAAAAATGGAAGAGTTCGTTTAACAGCACGATTGGGGGATTACTATATTCATATGAAGGTTTTCAACACACAAACAAGACAAAAAGAGGATTTAAAGCCGATTGAAGAGGGAAAAATACGGATTTATGCCTGCGGGCCGACCGTTTACAACTATTTTCATATTGGCAATGCACGGCCGTTGATTGTCTTTGACACCTTACGACGGTATTTGGAATACCGCGGATATAACGTTAATTTTGTACAGAATTTTACCGATATCGACGATAAGATGATTCAAAACGCCAATCTTGAGGGCGTCACGGTGAGGGGTCTGGCCGAAAAATATATTGCGGAATACTTTAAGGATGCGAAGCGCTTAAACATTAAACCCGCCACGCATCACCCTAAAGCCACCGAGCATATGGATGATATCATCGCGCTGATTCAAAAGTTGATCGACAACGGCCTCGCTTATGCCGTCAGTGGCGACGTATACTACAACGCCAAGGGCTTTAAGGGATACGGCAAGTTAAGCGGTCAGTCCATCGACGATTTGGAAACCGGCGCACGGATTGACGTGAACGAGGATAAGAAGGACCCGATTGATTTTGCGCTGTGGAAAGCCCAAAAGGAAGGTGAGCCTGCGTGGGAAAGCCCATGGGGGATGGGGCGCCCGGGCTGGCATATTGAATGCTCGGCGATGAGCATGAAATATTTGGGCGAGACGATTGACATTCATGGCGGTGGTCAGGATCTCATTTTCCCGCACCACGAAAACGAAGTGGCGCAGAGCGAAGGTGCGACCGGGCACGATTTTTGTCACTACTGGATGCATAACGGCTATATCAATGTTGACAACAAAAAGATGAGCAAGAGCCTTGGGAACTTCTTTACAGTAAGGGATATTTTGGCTAAATATGACGGCATCATCGTTCGTTTCTTTATGCTGAGCGCGCATTACAGAAGTCCGGTCAATTTCTCGGACGGACTTTTGGAACAAGCGAAATCCGCTTTGGAGCGTATCCGAAACTTTAAAGAGAATTTAAACTTCATTATTGAAACCGATAAGGACATGCCGGATATGGGTGTGGCCGAACTTAATAAGGCCTATAAAGAACGGTTTAACGACGCGATGGACGACGATCTGAATACGGCGGACGCGATTGGCGTGATTTTTGAATATATTCGGGAAATCAACGTGAGATTTGAAAACGGTGCGAATGCGGGAGAAGCAGAATTAGCACTTAATATGATTGATACGCTGTTGGATGTTCTGGGGCTGATTGTGGAAAGCGCCGATGAGATTCCGGAAGACATCCTGAAACTGGTTGAGGAGCGAAAAGCTGCACGAGCCGAAAAGAATTGGGCAAGGGCGGATGAGATACGCGATACGCTTTCGGAAAAAGGATATGAAGTGAAAGACACGCCCGACGGCGCGAAAATAAGCAGAATTTAGGGGGCGAAAAACATGAAGAAAAACGGTGCATTCAGCAAACTGGTGGCAACCATCGGTTCGGCGGCATTACTGCTGTTTTTGATGTTAAGTTTAGTCTTGGGTATTGGGCTGAGCAAGCCCGTTTATAGTGTACTGCAGGATCAGTTTGGTGTGGCAGACTATGTGGGGATATCTCCAAGCGATTTAGACGGTGTGACCAATAGTTTTGTCGATTATACGCGGGGCCAGCGTGACGATTTAAATGAGCAGGTGTTAATCAAAGGCGAAGCGATTCCAATGTTTAATGAACGCGAGCTCAGCCATATGGTGGACGTCAGAAACCTCTATCTTGCCGGAGTGCAGATCGCCTATTTTTTGGCCGCGGTGGCCGTCGTGGCCTTCACCGCGCTGTTTATCACGCACCAGAACAAGACGATTTACCGCGTGCACACGCGCGTATCGTTGGCGTTCCTCGCGCTTTGCGTCGCGCTCGGCATCTACTTTGTGGTGGATTTTAACGGCTTTTGGACGAACGTGCATCTTTTGTTATTCACCAATAATCTTTGGTTGTTGAATCCGGCGACTGACCGGATGATCCGTATGTTCCCGCTGGAATTCTTCCTGACGCTGTCGGGAATTATCCTCGGCGTTTTTGCGGCGCTGTTTGCCGCGCTTTGGATATTTGCGGGCAACCGTGCCAAAGCTTTGGAAAAGGCAGGCGCATGAACATTCTCGGTATTGAAACCTCCTGCGACGAGACCGCGGCAGCCGTGGTGCGGGACGGGCGAACATGCTTAAGCAGCGAAATATTTTCACAGATTGATATCCACGCGCCATACGGCGGGGTGGTGCCCGAGATTGCATCGCGCAATCATACCAAAAAGCTGCCGATTATCGTAAACGCCGCACTTAACAAAGCGGAGATGAGGATCAAGGATATTGATGCGGTCGCGGTGACGGCGGGGCCGGGGCTGGTGGGCGCGCTGCTCACCGGTGTGGCGTTTGCGAAAGGATACGCCTACGCCAACGATAAGCCGCTTTACAGTGTGAATCACATCGAGGGACATATCTGCTCCAATTTTTTGAGCCATGCTGATTTGAATCCGCCCATGATCTGCCTGGTGGTTTCGGGCGGGCACTCGCATATTGTCAAGATCACAGATTTTGGCCGATATGAGCTTTTAGGGCAAACGCGGGATGATGCGGCGGGGGAAGCTTTTGATAAAGTGGCCAGAGTTTTAGGCCTTTCGTATCCCGGCGGGCCGAATCTGGAACGGCTGGCGAAGACGGGGAATCCGGATGCCTATGATTTTCCGGTGGCCTATCGCGGCGAAACGCATTTGGATTTCAGTTTCAGCGGCCTTAAGACCGCGGTCATCAACCGTCTGCATCAGATGGATCAAAAAGGCGAGACCTACAGCAAAGCCGATGTGGCCGCATCTTTTCAGAAAAACGTGGTGACGGTTTTGGCGGACAACACCTTTGAGGCGGCCGCGCGGGAAAGAATGGACGTGGTGGCGCTGGCCGGCGGAGTTTCGGCCAACAGCGCGTTACGGGCGGCTTTTGAGAGCCGTGCTAAGGAAAAAGGGATTCGGCTGTATATGCCGAATTTGGAATACTGCACAGATAACGCCGCGATGATCGCGTCGGCGGCGTATTTTAGTCAGGAACAGGCGGATTTAACGCTGAACGCGGACCCGTCGATGAAATTGGATTTTGGAGCAGGACAGCAAAAACATGAGTGAAACCAGACAAGAACAAAAAATGATCTTTGCGCGCTACGCCCTTTTGGTGTTCGGCATTCTTTTTGTGGTCATTGTTTCCATCATTCTGGCGGTGACGCAAAAGCCGAAAGACGCGAACGCAGTGCTGGCCAGCGCATCGGTTTCGCCCAGTGCTACGGCCCGGGTCACCGAACCACAAGAAATGGATGGGGTGGAAATCCTGCCCACGCCCGAGGCCACTTTGATTCTGCCCGAAAAGCTGACCGAGGAGAATTTTGGACATGTGACCATGTGGGAAGCCGAGGAGTATCAGGAATTGATGGAAGGCGCAAGCCCGACACCTTCTCCCGAAAACGCGGCGCCTGTGGTGCCGATCGATAAGCTGGTGGTCATCGATCCTGGACACGGCGGGTTTGACGGCGGGGCTGTGGGTTCAATCACCGGCGTGCACGAAGACGACTTGAATCTGGCCGTGGCGCTTTTCCTAAAAGAGACATTTGAGACCAACGGATACCAAGTGCTTTTGACGCGCGATGATGAAAATGCGATTGCGCACACCAAGCTTGACGATATGCATAAACGCTATCAGATCATTGAGAATTCAGGTGCCGAACTGGTCATCAGTGTTCATATGAATTTCTATGCGGATTCGGCGGTGGCGGGTCCGCAGGTGTTTTTCTTTGAAGGTTCCACGCGGGGTGAGATCCTGGCGCAGATGGTGACGAGTGAGATTGAGCGGCGGGTGCAGCCCGAGCGGATGCGAAAAGCGACAGCCGAGAATTATTATATCTTGGGCGCGGGGAACGCGCCGAGCATTTTGGTGGAATGCGGGTTTCTCTCCAATGCGGCCGAAGAAGCGCTTTTGATGGACGAAGCGTATCAGATTAAACTCGCCAATGCCATCTATGTGGCGGCAGACGATTATATGGATACTTATTAAAAACAAGTTTGTGATGTTTTGATACAACCGATAATCGCTCAAACGGGCGATTTTCATTTGCGGCATGGTATAATAGGGAAGAGTAAGGCACGAGGAGCGCAGGGCGCATGAAAAAGCAATATACTATACTGGTTCTGGCAACAGCGGCCGTCGTGCTCATTGTTTTGGCGGTATTTCGCTGGGATGCGCGTTACGGCGGGCAAAGCGCGATGGCGATTGAAAAAGCCAAGGCTTCGATTCATCGGGGCCGAGGCTATGAGGTGCTGGTCGAAAACGAGGTTTACCTGACCGATGACGTGCATTTCTCGGATATGATGCATTTTTTGGAAGGACACTACGGCATGCGTCTGATGGAATTTGATGAAGAGACGGCCGTTTTTGCCGGAGATTACGGAGAGACGACTTTTCGCTTGATTGAGATTGTTTCGTTCGGCCGGCAGTATAAGATTTGGGAGAGAGAAAATTGACGACATCCGATATGATCTATCTGGATAACGCGGCTACCACACGCCCGATTCAGGCGCTGGAAGCTTTGATGGCTGAATACCGTCAGGGCGGATGGTATAACCCCTCTGCACTGTACAAAGGCAGTGCCGAGGCGGAAAGCCAAATGGCAGCGGTGCGCAAAACACTGCTCGGTGTGGTGAACGGATATAACCGGCAGGCGGTTTTTACGTCTTCGGGCACCGAGAGCAACAATTTGGCGGTGTTGGGTGCGGTAAGCCCCAGACACGCCGGGCATTTTGTTTTTTCGGCGTTTGAGCATGCGGCGGTGTTTGCCTGCGCCAAGAAACTGGCTGAAAGCGGGCATACAGTCACCTTTGTTCCGCCAAATTCGCAAGGATTTGTGGAAGCTGATGCGGTTGCAGAGGCTTTGCGTGAGAACACGGTGCTGGTCAGCGTGATGCACGTCAATAACGAAACCGGCGCATTGAACGATATTGACGAGATTGCGTCCAGAGTGAAAGCGGTCAAGCCGGATGTGCGGTTCCATTCGGACGGTGTGCAGGCATTTTTGAAAGTGCCTTACAGCTTGGGCGAAGCGGTGGACAGCTATGCGGTCAGCGCGCACAAGGTGGGGGCGCTGAAAGGCACAGGGGCGCTGTTTATTCGAAACGGCGATAGTTTAAAACCGCTGGTACTGGGCGGGACGCAGGAAAAGGGCATGCGTGCCGGCACGGAGAATACCTTCGGCATTGCGGCGTTCGGCCGGGCGGTTGAAGCCTTTCCTTCGGATGATGCCGAAATTTTTGCACTGCATGATCGATTGGTTGAAGGGCTTCAGGGGTTGGAGGATATCGCCGTCAATTCACCTTTAGCAGATGGCAGGTTTTCGCCGTACATCGTTAATGCTTCGGTTTTGGGAGTGAAGAGCGAAACGCTGCTGCATGCGCTGGAGGCCAAAGGCATCTATATCGGCATCGGTTCGGCCTGCTCATCCAAAAGCCGCACCAACCGCATCCATGATGCGCTGGCGCTTTCGCCCGATCGAGGCGAATCGGCTATCCGTATCAGTTTTTCGCACGAGAACACCATGGAGGACGTCGATACCCTTTTGAACGCCATTGATACCGAAGCACGTTTTTTGCGCATGTTTACTAAAAGATAAGGATTTAAAATAGATGGAACAATTGATTTTAGTCCGCTATGCGGAGATACATTTAAAGGGCCTTAACCGCCCGTATTTTGAAAAGCTGCTGGTCACGCGTATTCGAGAAGCGCTTTTTGGTATACCGGACGTGAAGGTCGTGCGCATGATGGGGCGCATGTTTGTGGAAAACATCCCCGAAGCAAGGTTGGCCGAGGCGGTGGACCGTGTGAAGAAAGTGTTTGGCGTCCATTCGCTTTCGGTGGCGGTGAAGACCGAAAAAAACGCTGGAAGCACTGGGCGAAGAGGCAGTGCGTCAGACAAAAGACTGGATGGCGAAAAGGGGACTGAATGAAGCGACCTTTAAGGCGGAAGTCAGGCGCGCGGACAAGCAGTTTCCCATGCGCTCGATGGATGCGGCGGCCGAGCTGGGCGGCATTCTGCTGCAAAACGTGCCCGGTCTTAAGGTGAAGATCAAAGATCCTGACCTCGTCGTATATGTTGAGATTCGGGAAGACGCTTTTTGCTATACCGAAATCATTCTCGCGGCAGGCGGTATGCCCGTGGGCAGCAGCGGCAAGGCGCTGCTCTTGCTTTCGGGCGGCATCGACAGTCCGGTGGCGGCCTATATGCTGGCTAAACGGGGGGTGCGCATTGAGGCGGTTCATTTTTTCAGCCCGCCCTATACCTCCGAAAAAGCCAAGCAGAAAGTGTTGACACTTTGTGAGAAGCTAGTGCCCTATACCGGCGGCATCAAACTGCATATTATTAACTTCACAGAGATTCAAAAAGAGCAGTATCAAAAATGCCCTGAAAACCAGACCACTATTCTGATGAGAAGATATATGATGAAGATTGCCGAGAAGGTGGCATCGGCAAACAAATGTCAGGCACTGATCACCGGTGAGAGTCTGGGACAGGTGGCGAGCCAGACGATTGAGAGCCTTTCGGTGACGAATGCGGCGGTGAGTCTGCCGGTATTCCGGCCGCTGGTGGGGCTGGATAAATCTGAGATCATCGAGACGGCTGAAAAAATCGATACCTTTGAGACGTCTATTCTGCCGTTTGAGGATTGCTGTACCGTGTTTGTACCCAAGCATCCGGTGACCAAACCCAAGCTGAAGGACATCGAAGCATCTGAGAAACTGCTGGATGAGGACGTGTTGATTGAACGGGCGATAGGGAATATGGAAACGATACTGATTGGAAAATAGAAAAACGGGTAAAGGAAAAGCGCGGGAGCGGGTTGCTCTCGCGCTTGATTTTTTATTTTTCCAGTTTCGAAGCTCTTTCCACCTCGGCCACATCACTGGGGTCAAAGTATACACCGCTGGGCAGATCGCGGTAGTAGGGCACTTCCAGAAACACATCGTCGTCAATCTCGGGGCCGCCGCTGGAAACAATCTGTATCGGGGTACCGATATCACAGTTCATGTAGATCCATTTAGCATCCCGTGTCAACAGCCGAACGCATCCGTGAGAAGCCCTTCTGCCGAGATTAAAAAAGGACGTACGAAGCAGGGAAGTAAAGTCCCTTCGATTCTCATATAGGATGGAATGGAAGTGATAGTCATCGTATATGGTGGTGCGATAGTGCGCATAAACATGGTATTCTACACCATTTTTGATACTGCCGTAGGATTCCAGCCAGGGATACTTGCCCCGGACTTTAAAGTTGCCGGTTACTGTGGGGGTGCCGGGGAGTCCGGAAGAACAGCGGAATTGGCGATAGACGTTGCGATAATTGCCGTCTTCATCCATGGTCATAATGCTGACCACCTGTTTTGCGATATCCACGATAATTTTGTAAGGCAGTGCTTCATCATAAACCGTGGCATTGTAGGAAGGTTTAGGCGTCGGCGTCGGGATTGGCGGCAGTGTGGGTTCGGCCTGCGGCACAGAAAGCACCACTGAAAAACGATCGGGCTGATCCTCACCGACACTGGTAATCACCTGCGTTTTAAAATTAATCGGACCCATTTTGTCTGCTTCCGGAACGCTGTCCGAAATATATACGTTTTTAGTGGTCTCAACCAATTGGACACTGACAAAAACGAGAAAAATAATCAACGTTACAAATAGAATTGCTTTTTTCACATTGTCACACTCAAGTTCTGTAAAAGTATAATGCTTATGAAATTTACTATATCATATTTGCTGTAATTTTGCTGTAAAAAAACTGTGTATGAGTTGAAAATTAGACTATAAAAGCGCTGATGATGAGAGTAAATGGACTGATTGACGTCGACAGAAAGGATAATTATGGTATAATGCACCCATAAAAAGGATACAACAACGAAAAGGGAATGTTTTTTTACCGATGAATAGGGTCACTTATAAGACGATAAAATTCTTAATTAAAACATTGACCATTAAGCCAAAGATGTATGGACTTTCTCACATTTTGCCGGAGGAACCTGGACTTTTTATGGCCAGCCACGCACGGTTTTACGGACCCATATCGGTCTCCTGTTTTTTTACGCCTGTGGATAAAATCTGGGCTAATTCGATGGTGATTGATACGCGCGAGAGCATGGAGTACACCACGCGTACCCTGTTTAAGGAAGCTTTGGGATGGCGGGATTTTCCGGCTAAGCTCGCAGGCGGGATTGTAGGGTGGCTGATGGCGGGACTGATGCAGAACGAAAACCTGATTACGGTCTATTGGGATGCGGCGCGCGCGCGGCAGACCATTGTGGCAGGCGCTAGTGCGGTAAAAGCGGGAGAAAGCCAGCTGATGTTCGCAAGGAACGTGCCGGATGCGGACGGATATCTGCCGAACGACTTTGATTTTGATAAAGGATACCAGCTGGTGATTCAGCAAGCCTATAAGAAGTTCGGGATGACGCCAAAAATCTATCCTGTGGCGATCAATAAGAAAAAGCGCACGTTGTCGGTAGGCCCGCCAACAGCTTTGGACCCAAACGCAAGTGGTTTATCGGAAAAGAAACGTATCCACGAATATTTGCTGCGCGCGGTACGATTGGGGTATCATGCTCCGGAAGAATTGGCAAATTTATCAAACTCCGATGAAATCTGAAAAAAGGGTTTACAGGGTGGTTTTGTTTTGATATGATTGAAAAAACCCTATGATTATTACATTTCTATTTTAAGATGAGAAGAGAAAAGAAGAGTAGTATTTTGGGTTAACAAAACTAAAATAAGATTAGAGGAGACGAGAAAATGAGTAACAAAAAAACGCCAGTACGTGTCTATTTAACTGAAGATGAACTGCCAAAGCAGTGGTACAACATTCAGGCGGACATGCCGAACCCCATCAAGCCTTACCTGAACCCAATGACCAAAGAATTGGTTACACCTGCGGACTTAGCGCCGTTATTTCCTATGGCTTTGATTGAACAGGAAATGAGCACGGAGCGGTTTATTGATATTCCGGATGAAGTCCTGGAAAAGTACAAAAGTTTCCGTTATTCACCTCTGGTTCGCGCATATGGTCTGGAAAAGGCCATCGGCACGACCGCAAGAATCTACTACAAATACGAAGGAACGAATCCTTCGGGTTCGCATAAATTAAACTCAGCGGTTCCGCAAGTTTACTACAACAAACTAGAAGGCATTACCCGTGTTGCTACCGAAACCGGTGCGGGACAATGGGGCACAGCGCTTTCTCTGGCATGTGCGATGTACGGCCTCGAATGCGAGGTGTATATGGTTCGTGTTTCCTATGATCAAAAGCCTTATAGAAAGGCGATTATGGAGACTTACGGTGCGAAAGTTCACGCATCGCCGACCAACCTGACAAACGTGGGTCGTGCAATTTTGGAAAAAGATCCGAATTCACTCGGTAGTCTGGGTATTGCGATTTCAGAAGCGGTGGAAGACGCTGTGATGCGTGAAGACACCCACTATGCGCTGGGCAGCGTTCTGAACCATGTTGTTTTGCATCAGACAATTATCGGTCTGGAATCGATCACCCAGTTTGAAAAAATGGGAGACTATCCGGACGTTGTGATCGGATGTAACGGCGGCGGTTCCAACTTCAGCGGTTGTGCTTTCCCGTTTGTTCGTCATAAGATTTCCGGCGAAAAGGATACACGTTTTATCGCGGTTGAACCAGTAGCCTGCCCGAAACTGACGCGAGGCAAATTCCTGTATGATTACGGCGATACCGGAAAGATGGCACCGATTACCCATATGTACACATTGGGTCACGACTTTATTCCAGCGGCTATCCACGCGGGCGGTCTTCGCTACCATGGCGATTCTGCGCTGCTAAGCCAGCTGTATGATGATGGATTCATCGAGGCGCAGTCGGTGCATCAGTCCGAAGTATTTGATGCGGCGGTTATGTTTGCGAAAGCAGAGAGCATTCTGCCGGCACCTGAATCGGCACACGCCATTGCGATTGCCATTCAAGAAGCCAATAAGTGCACAGAAAAGGGCGAAGATAAAGCGATCTTCTTCAATCTTTCTGGACACGGACACTTTGACCTGTCGGCGTATGACGCCTATAACGCAGGCAAGCTGGAGGACTTCGAGTATACCCAGGAGATGCTGGAACAAGGCCTTTTAACCGTTCCGGAAATCTAAGCCAATAAATCACATAAAACATATAAGCACAGGTTTTCGCCTGTGCTTTTTTTGTAGGGCTTATCTCATGGTGAAAGCTGCCTTTTTAATATACTATTCATAAAATTGACAAGGGTGTTCAAAAAGGACTATAGTATAGGCAATTTCGAAATTGGAGCGACTTAAATGACAAAAAAGAAAAATAAGCGTCAAGATCTGACGCAAGGGGACTTAAAAAAACAAATCTTTAACCTGACACTGCCGATGATACTCGGCATGCTGGGGATGACGATATTTAACTTTGTGGATGCACTGTATATCGGGATGCTGGGTGAACTGCCGTTGGCGGCCATCTCATTTACTTTTCCGGTGGTGATGATCGTGGGCGCCATCAGTCAGGGGCTGGCGATGGGTGCGGCGGCGGAGGTTTCGGCATATGCCGGAAAAAAGAACGAGGCAGGTGTGCAAAAGTCGGCGACCTATGCGCTGATGCTGGCGTTTATCATCGTAGCCGTTGTCTCGGTGATTGGACATCTCACCATCGATCCGCTGTTCCGCGCGCTGGGCGCAACCGATGAGGTCATGCCCTATATTGAAGCCTATATGCGTATCTGGTATTACGGGATGCCGTTTGTGGTGTTCCCCATGGTGGGCAACAATATCATCCGCGCACTGGGCGATACCAAACTGCCTGGATTTGTCATGCTGTTTGCCGCGCTTTTAAATGCCGTTCTGGACCCGATCCTGATTTTTGGTGTGGGCTTTAAGGCTATGGGCATCTCGGGTGCCGCGCTGGCCACTGTGATTTCACGTTTTACAACATTCACAGTAGCCATCTATATTTTATCCAAGCGTGAAAAAGTATTGCGCTTTGCGGGCACCAGCATACGTGAGTTTTTTAAATTCAGCCGAGATATATTGTATATCGGAGTTCCCACTGCAGTCACCCGTGGTATTCTGCCGATGGGCAGCGGGGTTTTGACCGCGCTCATCGCCACATTCGGCGCTTCGGCAGTGGCGGGATACGGCGCTGGGGTGAAGCTGGAGTTTCTGTTTTTCAGTGTGGTGCAGGCGCTGTCCACGGTGATGGTGGGGGTTGCCGGGCAAAACTTTGGGGCAAAGCAATATGGCCGGATCAAGCAGGGTTATCGGATTGCGGCAGTGTATGCACTGGTGTACTCGTTTTTGATATATCCGATTATCTTTTTCGTGGCCCCGCTGCTGAGCCAGCTTTTCGATGTCAGTGATCTGGTACGGGGAACGATCGTCAACTATGTGCGTGTGGCGGCGCTGGGTGCGGGTTTCTATGGCATCATGTATGTATCAGGTTCGGTGCTGAATGCCATCAAAAAGCCTTTCTTTGCGACGGGGGTTTATTTGGCCGAAATGTTTGTGTTCCAAATCCCTCTGGCCTATTTTCTCTCAAGCTATTGGAGGGTAAAGGGTGTGTTTATCGCCACGGTATCGGCTTATGTCTTAGGCGGGGCGGTATCCTACCTTATGACCGAGTTGATTATGAAAAAAAGCCTGCACGGAGGAGAAGACTCTGCCGTGCAGGCTGTCTAGAGTGATAGGAACCGATTTTGACCGATTGCTTTTGGCGTAGACAGTGGACTTAACCGCTGTCTTTCTTTTTTTACGGGCATTTTGATCGTCGGCACGCTCATCAAGAAATACCGTGCGGCGTCATAAGCATGATCTTCACAGGACGTGTCCACATCCTCAGGGTTTTCGCGGCTTAGGTTCATGGCCGGAAAAGTGCGTATAAACGCATGACATGTGGAAAAAACGTAGAATTGTGCCTTGCCGTTGTCATCAAACCGCAAACGGTAGTGAAAATGCATTTTTCCCGAAAGCCTGGCATTGACGCCTTTCTGAAAGCAGATGCCTTTCTGTTCCATCTGCTCAGCCACCGAACTGCCTCGTGATGCGTCCCAGATTGAAGGGTCGGCCGGGCCTGAAACACTGCGTCCGGCAAACAGTTCGTTTTCCCTTTGCCGGATGCCCGCGGCAATATCGGCGGGGCTCAAACGAAGCCCCACATTGGCGTCCGATGCCCCATACCATTCGTGCACGAGATAGACGGTATCGTCAAAATCCACCGCCCACCACAATACTGAGAATGGTTTGGCATAGCCGAAATCGAACGAACGGCAGATGCGCCAGCCGGAGGGGATTTCAAACGGCTGAATGACGTGGGTTAAACGGCCGTCGTGGTACCCCGCCGGGTTATCCCGCCATTCGGGGAAGGCCTGCCCTTCAAACACATTCCAATTACCGTCCAACAGCGCTTTTCGCAAATGCTCCGGCTTTTTCTCCAACTCAAAGACGTATGCTTCCTGAATATGCGGGTTGGAAAGCACGGTGGCGGGGATATAAAGGCGGGTATGCCGCGTTTCCTTATCAAGAAGTTTGGAATAAAGCGTTTCACAGATGTCTTCCATCGGCGGTCCGGCATCCACAAAGCGTTTCTTGACCCACGCATGTCCGATACCGCCCGGGTTTGAGGTGCAGCGCACCTTGGGCGCAATGGATTGGTGTACGGATGCACGCAGTCTGGTTTTGAGATAATCGTATATACTCTTTGGGAAATGCGTCAGTTCATCGATATACAGATAATTGATCTCAGCACCCTGGTAGCGGAAAACGTCGCCTGCCAGAAAACAATGCCGAAACCGGATAACCGACCCATTGATAAATTGAATCTCGTGTTTTCCGGCGATGTATTTGCCCGAGCCTTCGGGAAGCAAACTGCGTACCGCGGGAATGAGCACATCATCCAGCTCTCGATAGGTACGGCGAAACACATAAGCGGCCACGCCCTTTTGGTTTAAACAACGAAAAAGTGCATCTGCTATAATGGCGGTGGTTTTCCCGCCGCCAGCCGCGCCGCCGAACAGCACTTCGTCTGCTTCACTCTGATGAAACTTTTTTTGCAGGGGGGTGGGCTGATAGGGAATTTTAAAGATTTTCCCCATCGTCATCCTCCAGAAAAACCGCCGAAACATCTTCAAGTTCTTCCGTTTTCTCCATTACAATCTTGCCGTATTTCTCCATCGCTTTGGCACGGTCGGGAAACTTGAGTTTGACCTTGCCCTCGGTGACTTCAACCGATTCGACAATCTCCCAGTTAATCTCATCGCCACATTTCAAAAGGATTTTCTGATTTTCGTTTTCATCGGTGATGATATCGAAATAATCTTTGGCATCATACAGCGCCATTTTTTTTATCCGCTCGTAGTATTCGGATTGGTCACTTTTTCTTTTTCTTCCTGGTTGGGTGTCTTTCGTTTTTCTATGCATGATAAAACTCCTTCGGAAGCATAAGAAAGACCACGCGACATATACTGCCAGATTTTTTTCAGCGCTTTTTGACGATAGCGGCAGATGGTTGGTTCGGATATGTGCCACTTATGGGTGATGCTGATCCAGGACACGCCGTTAAAGTAGATATCTTTCAGCACACCCTGTTCGATTCTGGGTAAAAGTTCCAGTGCCGCTTCCAGATCGCTCATTTCCCTTGCCAGGACCTCAGCCGCTCGGTTTAGTTCGGCGGGACTTAATGCATTCAGCCTTTTTTCAGCCGACGCGATGACCATACCGAAAAGTCCGGTCAGTTGGGGGAAATAGCTGTCCTTTCCGTCTGCCCGGTTCTTTAAAAATGCGATTTCGCTTTTAATGCGGCGGTAGTTTTTCAGCAAAAACACCACATATTCTTCACCCTGCAAATGATTCACCCCCTCTTTACTGGTGCATTTCAGCGCCGTTTAGCATCTTAAGAATTGGGTTGATTGTACACATCTAAGACGGATTTATCAACGGGGATTGAATGCCAGAAAATCATCGTGAGCGAGTGCCGAAAAAAATACGGTGAAAGTACGGCGAAAGTCGAAACAGTGCTAATATGACAAAACAAATGAAAATCGACAAGGAGAAAAGACGGATGAGATTACCCAAACAGGACAGCGCGCTGATTGATAGGGCCTATGCGCTGTTTGATGAGTTCTATACCGCGCTGACACCCTTTCGGGAAAAATGCTCGGCGAATGAGGAGTTTTGGAGGGCCAATCATTGGCATGACGTGGCCAGAAAAGAAGCGGACGAACCTCGTCCTGTGACGCCGGTGCTGTTTTCCACGCTGGAGTCGCTGCTCGCCGATATCATGGATAATTATCCCGAGGCGCATATCTTCGCCGACCGGGCGGGGGACGACCGACTGGCCAAAGCGCTGACCAAGGTGGTCAAGAATATCTTAAAAAAACGCAATTACCGTAAGACATACCGGGAGAAGGTACGCTCTGCTTTGAAAAAGGGGGTATCCGTACAGGAGATTTTCTGGGATGATACGCTATCGGGCGGTTTAGGGGATATCAATGTACGGGCATGGGATATTAAAAACTTTTTGTTTGACCCGACATGCGAAAACATACAGGACGGACGCGCCGTATTCAAATTCGGTTTTTTTCACGAAGAATGGTTTAAACGGCATTTCCCGTCTGCGCTGGTCAGAATGAAGGCGGACGGGTACGCCAAGGAATATTTCCCCGATGTGCAAAATACGGACGATGATACGTTTATGGTGATGGAATATTGGTACAAAACCATGGACAGCGAGGGACACGTACGCGTACATATGGCCAAGCTGGCAGGCGGTGTGCTTTTGGAAAAATCCGAACAGATGAAACCCGAAGGCATGTATACGCACGGACAGTATCCGTTTATCGTCGAACCCCTGTATCGTTTGGAAGGGCTGCCGATCGGACTTGGTATCATCGACATTCTAAAGAACTTACAGCAATACGCGGATAAGCTGGATCAAATCATCTTGAAAAATACGTTGATGAGCGGCAAGCTGAAGATGCTGATTAATAAAAATGCGGATGTGGACGAGGATGCCATGCTGGATTGGTCCAAAGAGGTGGTCACGGCCGCGCGTATCGACGATGGTGCAGTACGGTGGTTCCAGGCCGCTCCATTAAACCCTTATGTGATGGCACATATGAACAGTAAGCTGGCGGCGATCAAAGAAGAGTCCGGCCAAAACCAATTTGTACGCGGGGAAGCCGCCAAGGGGGTGACCGCTGCTTCGGCGATTCTGGCGCTTCAAAGCGCGGGTTCCAAGCGCTCTCGTATGATTATCGACCAAATGTACGACGGGTTTTCCGATCTGGTCAGTATGATCGTATCGTTGGTTGCGGAGAACTACACCGAGGCGCGGGTACTCCGGCTGGAGGAAGGCGAAAAAGTAACAGATATGATGTTCTCCGCGGATATGATGCAATACGCGTACGATGGGCATGACCGGCCGGTAACCAAAAATGGCGAAAAAATTCCGCGGTATTTCGAGTATGATGTGACGGTGGCGGTGGAAAAGCAGACGCCGTACCAAACGTTGTACCTAAATGAACTGGCACTGAATTTGCTACGAAGCGGGATGATCGATCATTCGGAGGCACTTTCCATGATGAATTTTGACGGCAAAGAAAAGATCGCCGCCATGGTCTCCAGCCGCAAGGCGCAGCAGGCGATTGCTCAGGCGCAGACAAAAAAACAATAAAGAAAAGAGAGGAAGGCGCGGCGGTGTGTAATCGCCGCTTTTTTTGTGTATATATCCTTTAGTTGCGAAGCCAAAACGGTTATAATAGAAGTCTGAGTGAAGAAGGCAAAGCCAAAGGGGAAAACAACCATGAAAATGACAGATATTATCATGAAAAAACGGGACAGCGAAACGCTGACCCGGGAAGAGATAAAGTACTTTGTGGACGGATATTCAAAATGCGAAATCCCGGATTATCAGGCCGCGGCTTTTTTGATGGCCTGCTATTTCAATGAACTTTCGCATGAAGAAACCAAAGAGCTGACCGAGGCGATGACATATTCGGGCGATGTGGTGGATCTCTCACCCATTTCGGGCATCAAAGCGGATAAGCACTCCACCGGCGGCGTGGCCGATACGACCACCCTGGTTTTGGCACCCCTCGTCGCAGCCTGCGGGCTGAAATTGGCCAAGATGAGCGGACGGGGACTGGGACATACGGGCGGCACGCTGGATAAGCTGGAATCCATACCTGGCGTTTCCACAGCGCTCACTATGGAAGCGTTTATCGATCAGGTCAACGATATCGGTGTGGCGGTGATGGGACAGACGATGAGCTTGTGTCCGGCGGACAAGAAGATGTATGAACTGCGCGATGTGACCGCCACGGTGGACAATATCCCACTGATCGCTTCCTCTATTATGAGCAAAAAACTGGCGGCGGGGGCGGATGTGATAGTGTTGGATGTCAAGACCGGCAGCGGCGCTTTTATGAAAACGCTGGATGACGCCAAACGACTGGCAAGAACCATGGTGGAGATCGGAAAACTGGCCGGCAAAAAGACGGTGGCTATGGTCACCGATATGAATCAGCCGCTGGGGCGGGCGATTGGCAACGCCATGGAAGTGCAGGAAGCGATTGAGATCCTTCGCGGCGAGCGGGAAGGCGACCTAAAAGATGTGGCGCTGGATTTAGCGAGCCATCTGCTGGTTTTGGGCAAAAAAGCCGATGATAAAGTAAAAGCGCTTATTATGCTGCAAAAGGCCATTGCTGATGGAAGCGGGATTAAGAAATTTAAAGAATTGGTCATGGCGCAGGGCGGCGATGCGCGTGCGATTGACGATTTTAGCCTGTTTGATCAGCCGAAAATAAAAGAGGATTATCTCTGTCAAAAAGACGGTGTTTTGGCCGGGATGGATACCGAAAAACTCGGGATGGCGTCTTCGGTGCTGGGAGCGGGCCGCGCGGAGAAGGAAGACCCGATTGATTACGCGGTAGGGATATGGGTGGAAAAACGGCTGGGTGAACCGGTGACAAAAGGCGAAACCCTGTTTAAGATTTACGCTAACGATTCCAGCAAGATTGCCGAGGCTAGGAAGCTGCTGGATGAGGCGGTGACGATCAGCGATAGATATGACGGGAAACATCAGTTGGTATACGCCGAAATTGATATGGACACCGCCGATGAACAATAGTCGATTAATCACGGTTACGCTGAACCCCTGTATCGACAAAACCGTCACGGTGGGCGCACTGAAAATGGGCGGTTTGAACCGCATTATGTCGGTGCGCTATGACCTTTCGGGCAAAGGCATCAACCTGTCCTCCGGCTATCGTGCCTTGGGCGGGGAGACCACCGCCACCGGGCTGATGTACACTGGTGATGCCGCGGCGTATATGGCTGAGCTGGATCAACAGGGAATCCAACATGATTTTATCATGCTGGAAGGAAGAACGCGGGAGAACCTCAAGATCCGGGACGCTGAAACCGAAACGATCACCGAAGTCAATGAACCGGGATATCCGGTCAGTACGTCGGATATTGAATTGCTCAAACAAAAAATGGATGTACTGAGTGAAGCGGCTTGGGCAGTTGCTTTCTCGGGCAGTATTCCCCCTGGGTGCCCCAAAGACATCTATGAAACATTGGTGCTTACGGCTAAGGAGAACGATGCGTTGACGGTTCTGGATTGTGACGGTGAGATGCTGAAAGCGGGATTGAAAGCCGCGCCGGATATCATTAAACCCAATTGGTTTGAACTTGAACAAATCGTGGGCACGCCGCTGGAAACCAACGAAAGCATCGCAGATGCTGCGAAAAAACTGATCGCATCATGCGGCGTTCGGTATGCCGCGGTGACTTTAGGCGCAGACGGTGCGATGCTGATCTCTGAAAGAGCAGCTTATTGGGCACATCCTATGAAACTCGTGGTGCAATCAGCCACCGGAGCTGGCGACACCTTTGCGGCGGGCATGCTGACGGCATTGCGGATGGGATTGGACGAGAAGGAGATACTGCGCTGGGGCATGGCGGCGGCGGGCGACGCGGTGACACGGGCGGGCACACAGGTCTGTACGCTTTCGGGGACAAAAGCGCTGATTGACAAAATTGTGATTGAAGAAATGTAAATTAACGGGTATAATGGCGTCTGTACGCCAAAAACGTATGGGAGCCGTCGAAAGGGGAAAGCATGAAATCTTACCGTAAAGTATTGGAACTGAATATCCCAAGCCGAAGACAGATGATTAATATTACCCCGGAGGTCAGCCGTGTGCTGGCAGAGAGCGGCATACAGGAAGGGCTTTGTTTGGTCAACGCCATGCATATCACCGCGTCGGTGTTTATCAATGACGACGAAAGCGGTTTGCATCACGACTTTGAAACGTGGCTGGAAAAGCTGGCGCCCGAGAAACCCTATAATCAATATCGGCACAACGGCTTTGAGGATAATGCCGATGCGCATCTAAAGCGCACCGTGATGGGCCGCGAAGTCGTGGTGGCGGTCACCGAAGGGCGGTTGGACTTTGGCCCGTGGGAGCAGATTTTTTACGGTGAATTTGATGGGAAGCGAACCAAACGTTTGATGATTAAAATCATCGGCGAATAATATGTAGTTTTTAATAAGCGAAAGAGGAATGGAATGAAAGATAAATCCTGTTATTTACGAAAGACCAAAATCATCTGTACGATCGGGCCTGCTACCGAAACCGAGGATAAAATTCGGACGCTGATACAAAGCGGCATGAATGTGGCACGTCTGAATTTTTCGCACGGTGATTTTGTCGAGCATGGCAAGCGTATTGAAATCATTCGCAAAGTGGCCAAGGAGCTGAACACACCGGTAGCCATATTGCTGGATACCAAAGGCCCGGAAGTGCGTATCAAGACTTTTGCGGACAAGAAAGTAACACTTGTGCAGGGAAGTGAGTTTACCCTGCGAGTGGGCGACGTCCCCGGCGATGCGTCCGGCGTCTGCATCACGTATGACAGCTTGTATCAGGAAGTAGAAAAAGGTACGGATATTCTGATTGACGACGGGCTCATCTGTCTTTCGGTCGAGCATATTGACGGCACAGATATCGTCTGCCGGGTGGTCAACGGGGGGGTACTCTCCAATCATAAGAGCATCAATCTGCCGGGCATCCATTTGGATTTGGATTATATCAGTGAAAAGGATGAAAAGGATATCCTCTTTGGAATAGAAAAAGACGTGGACTTCATCGCGGCCAGTTTCTGCCGCACGGCGTTTGATGTTTTGGAAGTCAGAAAACTTTTGGAGAAGAACGGCGGTAAGAATATTGAGATCATCGCCAAGATCGAAAACGGAAGCGGGGTTGATAATATCGATGAGATTTTGAAAGTCGCGGACGGCGTGATGGTAGCGCGCGGCGATATGGGTGTTGAGATCGACATCGTGGAGCTGCCGCGTATTCAAAAAATGCTGATTAAAAAATCCTATTCGGCGGGTAAAAAGGTCATCACTGCCACCCAGATGCTGGATTCGATGGTGAAAAACCCGCGGCCGACGCGAGCGGAGGCCACCGATGTGGCCAATGCCGTGTATGACGGCACATCGGCCATCATGCTTTCGGGCGAAACCGCAGTGGGCGATTATCCGATCGAAGCGGTCTCCACCATGAGCCGCATCGCCGAGAAAACCGAAAAGAATATCAACTATAAGAAGCGTTTTGCTGAGCTGGAACCCGATTTTGCGGTCAGTGTCACGTCGGCTATTTCGCGGGCCACCTGCAGTACGGCCGATAACCTCGGGGCTTCCGCCATCATTACTTTCACCTATTCGGGGCGTACGGCGCGTACGGTCAGCAGCTTCCGCCCGGATGTGGTGCAGATTGCGTGCACGTCCAACCCCAAGACGTATAATCAGCTGGCGCTGTCATGGGGCGTTTTGCCTGTGATGGCCGAAGAGCAAGCTGATACGGACGGCTTATTTGAAAAAGCGGTGGAAAAGGCGCTGGAAACCGGATATGTGCGTCACGGTGACGCGGTGGTCATCACGGCGGGTGTGCCGGTCGGCATCTCGGGCTCCACCAATATCTTAAAGGTGCAGGTAGTTGGCAATGTGCTGGTCAAGGGCGAAGGCATCAACCATATCGCGATCAGCGGCAAAGTATGTGTATGCCAAAGCGAAGAGGAAGCCAAGATGAACTTCGAAAACGGAGATATTTTGGTGATTCCCAAAACCAGCAATAATATTATGAATATTTTAAAAGAGGCATCTGCGATTATCACCGAACAAAAGGGTGTTTACTCGCATGCGGCCATCGTGGGCTTAACGCGGGAGATACCGGTGATTTGTGGTGCAGAGAACGCCTGCAGCATCATCACCAACGGAACCACGGTCACCGTGGATGCCGCGCGCGGCATCGTCTACGCAGGCATCATCAAAGCGCTGTAAAAAAACAAAATCGAGAGAGCCGGTGGGTTTCGAAAGCCGGTTCTTTTTTATTTTTACGCGATATTTTGGCAAATCCAGTAGTTTTCGCTTGAAATGCAGACGGGAATCGGATAGAATTGTTAACAATTAAATTTAATCAGGTAAACAATTAAAATTTATATATGAGGAGATTTCAAGGCATGGAGTTATCAAGAAAACTTTTGACGATTAAGCCGTCGGCCACCATGGCCATCACCGCCGCTGCCAAAGCGATGAAAGCCGCCGGAGAGGATGTGGTGGGTTTCGGTGCAGGCGAACCCGATTTTGATACGCCCGAATTTATCAAAGACGCGGCAAAGATTGCGCTGGATAAGGGTATGACAAAATATACCGACGTCGCGGGAACACCAGCTTTGCGTCAGAAGATTGCAAACCTTTTGAAAAGAAGGTTTGGACTTGAATATACGGCTGACCAGATTGTGGTTTCCAATGGCGCGAAGCATACGCTGACCAATGTTTTTCAAACCATATTAAACCCTGGCGACGAAGTGATCATTCCTTCGCCCTATTGGCTGAGCTATCCTGTCATCGTTGAAATGGCGGACGGGATACCGGTGTTTGTCGAAGCGGATGAAGACAATGAGTTTAAAGTGACGGCCGATCAGATTGAAGCGGCAGTGAATGAAAAGACCAAAGCGATCATCATCAATTCGCCGTCCAACCCCACGGGCTCGGTTTATTCGAAAGAAGAGCTGGAGAAAATCGCGGCGGTCTGCAAAAAACATCAACTTTTCATCGTGTCGGATGAAATCTATTATGATTTGATCTATGACGGTACACATACGTCAATCGCGATGGTGGACGAAGAAACCAAAGCACTGACACTTCTGGTCAATGGTCTCAGCAAATCCTATTCCATGACCGGCTGGCGTGTGGGATATGTGGCCTGCGATGCGCAGATTGCCAAAGTGATGAAAGCCTATCAATCGCATACCGCGTCCAACGCGAACACCATGGCACAGTTTGCGAGCGCGGTGGCGTTGGAATCGGACGGTTCGGATATTGAGATCATGAAGCGTGCGTTTGATGAAAGAAGAAAACGCCTGCATCTTTTAATCAACGACATCGACGGGCTTTCATGTCATATGCCAAAAGGTGCGTTTTATATCATGATGAACATATCCAAAACATTTGGCAAACGCTATAAGGGAGAAGAGATCATCTCTTCGCTGGTTTTTTCAAAACTGCTTCTGGATGCTGAAAAAGTCGCGGTGGTTCCGGGGTCTGCGTTTGGTGCGGATGAGTTTGTCCGGCTTTCTTACGCAATCTCAATGGAAAACATCGATGAGGGCCTAAGGAGAATTAAGGCGTTTATCGGGGCACTGGAATAGAAAAAAACCGAAGGGACTGTTGATGATGATATCAGCAGTCTTTTTTTGATTGGTTTTATTGCGCGGAATGGCAAAAAAATGTATAATTTCAATGGCAGTCTATGGTAAGAAAGCGGGGAAAAGCAAAGCATGAGCGTTCTAAACAAAGTCTTTATCGGGATTGGTATTTTGGTCACCATCATCGGGATTATCTTTCTTTTTACCATGACCGGATCCGATTTGGAATATAACGGGTTTGTTGCAGATCTAAAGAGCACGCATCCGGATTTTCAATCTATCAGCCGGGAAGAGCTGCAAATCAGATTTGAGGAAGCGGAAAAAGCGGACGCTAAAAGTAATCTAATTGTGGTATTGATGGTAGTTTTTTCTGGGGCGGCAATGTCTGCCGGCGGTTACGCGATGGATTGGGCGGACAAGAAGATTTTAGAAAAAGCGCGTGCTGCGGAGTTTAGCCACTTTGCCGAAAAAGAGACATACAAACTGGAAAACGCACGGGAGCTGAATCAGATCAAGATGAATGCGGTCAACAATCTGACATCGATGCTGAGTGATTCGGCTTATGTGATGGACAAGAATTCAATGAAAATTCTCGGCAATCTGATTAAAGGATATATAAAAGATAATGATTGATTTGGACAACGGGGTCAGGCAAAGTCAGGCAAAACGAAACGAAAGAATTGGTTTGATCGGCAGACTTTTTATCCTGAGCGGTTTTGCGGTGGTCTTGGGGGGAATTGCGCTACTGTCGTTTATCTTCCTGCCATCTATGACTTACTATGAGTATGCGGACAGTGTGCTGATGGAAAGCGGAAATGATATGCCGACTGAAACCGAGATGCGGGAAGCGTATCAGGAAACCGTTCGATCGGATGCCTGCACAGGGATTGGAGTTGTGTCGCTTTTCTTAATCTCGGGCGCAGGAGCTGTAGCCGCACCATACGGCATCAAACTGTTAAGAATAAAAAACAAATCCAAACAAGACCGTGAGGAACTCAATGAGTTTAAGAAGTACTCGGAGTACAGTATAAAAAAACAACGTGAACTGCAGACGATGGATCTTAGCTCGGCGGGTAAGATGGCACGCATGATTTCAGATGCGGCGCCCCGAATGCCGGAGGAATCTCTGCAGGCGCTGGCGGAAACAGTGAAAGCCTATCTCGACAAGTACAAGACGAACAAATAGCGGATAAGCCTTGAATTGATGCGGGTTTAGTGCTATAATGCAAAAAAAATCATACAGACAAAAGACATTGACGGCAGTTTAACCATGTTTTTATAAGCGAGTGAAGAGAGGTCGCCCCACAGGCTGAAAGGGCAATCCGCTTGGAAGCATCGGAGCATTCGCTGGCCCGAGTCTGCGGCTTTGCGCCTTTGGGTGCGGCTTGCCGGTCAAACCAAGTTTGGCCGTTATCTCGAAGTTCAAATGAAGGCGGCCGGGCAAAACAGCGCGGCTGTAGAATTTGGGTGGTACCGCGTGAAAGCAATTTTTCGCCCCAAGATAATCTTAAAGTTATTTTGGGGCTTTTGTATTTTTAAAGGCTTATAAGCAAAACACGAAAGGAAGAGCAAATAGAAAAATGGAACCCAACGGAAAGCAACCCGCGATGCTGGAACAAGCGGAGCAGATGGTTGAAGAAATCAAAGTGAAAATAAAAAGTGCGGTGGACAGCGGAGTGCTGAACGATTTGCGTGTGGCGATGCTGGGCAAAAAGGGGCAGATCACCGATATGATGAAAGCCATGAAGGATCTTTCGCCCGAAGAACGGCCTGCTTTTGGCAAACGCGTCAATGAACTGCGCCAGATCATCACCGATGCGCTGGAGGCGCGCCAAACGGTTTTGGCCGCATCCGAGCAGGCGGATAAGCTGGCCGAAGAGACCATCGACTTGACTCTGCCGGGCAAGCGCACCGAAGTGGGCGGATACCATCCGCTGACCAAAGGATATTATGAGATTCGCGATATTTTCCTCGGGATGGGCTTTGATGTGATGGAAGGCCCCGAGGTGGAACTGGATAAATATAATTTTGAGATGCTGAATATCCCAAAAGAACATCCGGCCAGAGACATGCAGGATACCTTTTACGTCAGCGAAGATGTTGTTTTACGCACCCATACGTCGCCGGTGCAGATTCGCACCATGCTGAACCAAAAGCCGCCAATTCGGATGATTTGTCCGGGACGTGTCTACCGCAACGAGGATATCGACGCCACGCATTCAGCAGTTTTCCACCAGATTGAAGGTCTGGTGGTTGGCAAAGGCATCACCATGGGTCATCTCAAAGCGACATTGAGTGAGTTTTTAAAGGAACTCTACGGCTCTGAAACCCAGATTCGCTTCCGGCCGGGGCATTTCCCCTTCACCGAGCCCAGCGGCGAGGTGGATGCCACCTGCAAAACCTGCGGCGGCAAGGGATGTTCGGTCTGCAAAGGCAGCGGTATGATCGAGCTTTTGGGTTGCGGCATGGTGCACCCCAATGTTCTTCGCAACTGCGGCATCGACCCGGATGAATATTCGGGCTTTGCGTTTGGCTTGGGTTTGGATAGAATCGTCAACATCAAGTATGGGATCACCGACATTCGCTTGCTTTTTGAAAACGATGTGCGATTCCTAAAACAATTCCGGTAAAGAAGGGAGATAAGCAGAGATGATAGCACCATATAGTTGGATTAAAGATTACGTCAAAACCGATTTAGCTCCCGAGGAACTGATGAAGTACCTGTTGGTCACGGGCACCGGCGTGGAGGGCTTCACCCGTCAGGGTGAAGGCATCGAAAATGTCGTGGTCGGAAGGATTGCAAGAATAGAAAAACATCCGGACGCGGATAAACTGGTGATCTGCCAGGTGGATGTGGGTGGGGGAACCATCCAAATTGTCACCGGCGCAAGCAACATTAACGAGGGTGATTTGGTTCCGGTCGCGTTGGAAGGCGCGGCCCTGCCGAATGGGATGAAGATTAAAAAAGGGAAGCTTCGCGGCGTGGAATCCTTTGGCATGCTTTGTTCGGGTGAAGAGCTGAAGCTGACCGAAGCGGACTACGAAGGCGCAGGCGTATATGGCATCTTGATCTTAAAAGGCGACTTAACTTTAGGTACGGATATTAAGACCGTGCTGGGTATGGACGAGGTGATTTTTGAGTTTGAAACCGAAGCCAATCGGCCGGATATGCTCTCGATCATTGGCATCGCCAGAGAGGTGGCGGCCAGCATTGACGCGCCGCTCAGCCTGCCCGAGATTAAACTGAATGAAAACAGCGAAAGCATCGAAGATTATGTGAAAGTGACGGTGGAAAACCCCGAATACTGCCCGCGGTATATGGCACGAGCCGTGAAAAATATCAAAATGGGGCCTTCTCCGGCTTGGATGCAAAAGCGCCTAAAAGCGACGGGTGTGCGTCCGATATCCAACATTGTAGATATCACCAATTTTGTCATGCTGGAGATGGGACAGCCCATGCACGCATTTGACGCCAGCGATATCGGCGGCAAGCATATTATTGTACGCACCGCCAAGCAGGGCGAGACGATCGTGACACTGGATGACAAGGAAAGAAAGCTCTCCGAGCGCAATCTTTTGATCTGCGACGCGGATCATGCCATCGGCATTGCGGGTATCATGGGCGGCCAAAACTCGGAGATTAAGGAAACGACTAAAACAGTCATTTTTGAAAGCGCGATGTTCACTTACGGCAACATCCGCCAATCCTCGCGTGAGCTTGGCATGAGCACAGACGCTTCCATGCGCTTTTCCAAAGGCGTGGACGCGGTGGGCGCAAAAATGGCCGTCGAACGCGCTTGTGCGTTGGTGGAGGAACTTGGTGCGGGCGAAATTGTCGGCGGCGAAATTGACATTTTGAATATGGATTTAACGCCAACAACCGTGGAAGTATCGGCCGAGAAGGTCAATGGTTTGCTGGGCACGCATATTTCCATTGACAATATGACAAAGTACTTGAATCGTTTGTATATTGAAACCGCCAACGACGGCAAAAATCTGAAATCCGTTATCCCCTCTTTCAGATCCATGGATATGAGTCAGGGTGCGGATATCGCTGAAGAGGTGGCGCGGATGTTCGGCTATGATAACATCGAAGAGCGTATGATGATCGGCGAAGTGGTGCGGGGGCAGATGCCGCAGGGCGAAAAATATAATGACCGATTAAAGTCTCTGCTGATTGGCAGCGGGTTCTTCGAAGCGTTTACATTCTCGTTCAGCTCCAATGCGGAGATGGATAAGCTTAATCTTGATAAAGATGATGCACGGTATGATATGGTAAAGATCTTAAATCCGCTGGGCGAGGAATTCAGCCGCCTTCGCACCACCATGGTGCCGGATATGCTGAAAAGTCTTGGCCGAAATATCAATATGAAGGAAAAAGATGTGCGGTTGTTTGAAGCCGCCAGAACCTTTGCGCCGAAAAGCGGAGATGCCTTGCCCGAAGAAAGACCCGCGGTTTGTTTGGGGGTGGCGGGAGAACAAGAGGATTTTTACACACTCAAAGGCGTGATAGAGAATATCGCCGAAGTATTTGGCACAAACGTCCGCCTGATACCCGGAGGCTCATCATTCTTCCATCCGGGAAGAAAAGCCGAGATCATGGTGAAAAACACGGTGATCGGCGAGATGGGCGAAATCCATCCGGACGTACGGGATAATTTTGATATTGATGCGCGGGTGTATGTGGCGCAGGTTTATCTGGATGCACTGTATGATGCGGCGGACGACTTTAGGGTATATAAACCTCTGCCCAAATACCCTGCGGCCGAGCGGGACTTGGCGCTGATCGTCAAGGACGAAATAACCGCCGGGAACCTCTTGGAATGCATCCAAACAAGCGGCGGTAAATTCTTAGAATCGGTGAAGCTCTTTGATGTCTACAAGGGCAAACCTTTGACGGCAGACCAGAAGAGCATGGCTTTTTCAATGTTGTTCCGCGCTCCGGACCGGACACTGACCGACGAAGAAGTCAGCGCGGCGGTTCAAAGTATCATGGACAAAACCAAAAAGGATTTCGGTGCAGAAATTCGTCAATAAAAATTATGACAGCCGTATGCTAACGCATCGGCTGTTTTTATGCAGGAAAATTTACAATTGTTTTATATAATCTCATTTGACGGACTTATGCTTTGTGATAGAATAGATTGAATAAAAAATTCAAGAGGAAAAGACAATGTCCACTCACCAAGATGCAGCGATGCACTATCTGCAGTGCGCAAATTTTAAAATGCTGGTCAATATGCTTTGGGAAAACCGCAAACAGCTCTCGCCAAAAGAGGCGCCGAAAGTAGCGCAGGTTTTGTTTATGAGCCTGGTACTTTCACCGGTTGCTTTTTTGGAGAATCTATTCCATGCGAGAAAAATTGCCCAAACCAAGATAGAAAAACCGCCAATCTTCATTGTGGGGCATTGGCGCAGCGGAACCACTTACCTCACCAGTATCATGGCGCATGATGATTCAAAAGCTTATTTTAAAGCGGAACAAACCTATTCCTTTCCAGTGTTTATCACGCTCGGGAATGTGCTGAAAGGTATCTACAACAAGGTTTTGCCCAATAAGCGTCCGATGGATAACATGAAAATGGGGCCGGAAGAGCCGCAGGAAGAAGCCTTTGCTTTAGCGACCATGGTTGAGGAATCCATCACGCATATGATGAGTTTTCCGTCCAATGCGCGGTTCTACGCTAAGTGCGCTTTTTACTCCCAACTCAGCGATCAGCGCCAGAAAAAGGTTCGCAAAGCGTATTTGAAGATCATCAAAAAACTGACCTATTATACCGGCGGCAAGCAGCTGATTATCAAATCGCCCGAGAATACGGCGCGCATCGATATGCTGCTGGAGCTTTTCCCGGACGCCAAGTTTATTCATATCTACCGCAACCCTTATAATGTTTTCCCGTCAACGGTGGGCATGTTTAAAAAGCTATTCCCCATCTTTTCGCTGGAGGACATCAGTAAGCATCCGGATGAACTGGTGGATGAAGTGGTTTTGGATATTTACGAAAAACTCTATACCCAGTATCTTGAGGATAAAAAAGCGATCCCTGAGGGCAACCTCATCGAGATGAAATATGAAAAGTTTGTCGAAGACCCGATGGGCTATCTGCAACAGATATATAGCAGTCTCGGCATTGAAGGCTGGGATGACCAAAAAGAGCACTTCAAAAAATATATTGACGCACAAGCCGGCTATAAGACCAACGGCTATAAGATTGATACCATCAATAAGAAGCGTCTGAATAAACGGCTGTTCTTCCTGTTTAAAAAGTTCGGCTACAGCATGGAAGCGTAAAAAAAACAAAACGATAATTAAAAGAGCGCAGCTAAACCTTGCGTTCTTTTGTTTTGCATGAAAAACGGTATACTTGCGTATCGCAAACGAATACTCTATAATTATGAGTAGTGTTATTATGTAAAGGGTAAAGCACCTACGATTAAAAAAAGCGGGTATTCAGATATGGCCAAAAACAAAGTCAAAGTGAATATTGCATCCAAAGCGTACACGATTATCGGTGAGGATTCCACCGAGCATATGATTTCGGTGGGACAGATGGTGGATACGCAAGTGAGGGATATAGCGACGAGTTATCCAGCATTGAGTGTCTCAGACCGTGCGGTGCTCGCCGCCATCAATGTGGCGGATGAGTATATCAAAACGCGGGAAAAGCTGATGAAAATGGTGGAGGAACTCACCCAGTCAGAGCAGCTTTTAATCGAACGTCTCGAGACATTAACACGGGAATTTGAAGAACTCAAAACCAGCGTGGAGGAAGCGGAAAGGCAGGCGGCTGAAGCGCAATCACAGAAGATGGTGTTTGCGGAAGAATATGCCGAATTGGACGATGCTGAGTCTGTTGAGGAGCTGTCTGAGAGCGCGCCGGAAGACGAGGAAGAGAAAGACGATGCCTTCAGCGCGGGGGCAGAACCGAACGAAGATGAGCCCGAATTTGATGCATGGGCAAACGAACCGCTTGAGACCGAGCCCGAATCAGACGATTCAAAAGATGAATTTGAGGATGCCTTTTATTCGAAGGATATGCCGATAAGCGGCGGGGCCGAGACCACAGAAGAATCAATCATGGATGATGATATAGCGGAGCCTGCGCTTGAGGATGAGACGATTTCGGGCGATAACGGCGAAGCGGATGTGATGGCGTTTTTGATGTCACGCGATGCTGATGATACGCCTGAGGGTGATGCTTTTGAGCCCGCGGAAATCGCAGCTGAGGATGAAGAGGAAGATATAGAAGAAGACAGCTCGTCTGAATTGCCTTTTGAAGCCGATGAAGATGAGGAAGAAGACTTTGCCGGCGAGGAAGCGGCAGTTGATGTGGAGGCTGCTGAGGAAAACCAGACGTGGGAGGAAGACCGGCTCGCAGAAGATGTTTTATCGGATCAGCAATCTCCTTTTGAGATGAACGAAATTTCGGATGAAGAAGAAAATGAGGACGACGTGGATGACGATAATGCAGAAGAATGGAATGATGAAGATCGTCGTTCTGTGTCGGATGAGGAGCGTGAATCCATCGAAAAGCCCATGCTTTTTGAAGACGAATCCTTATTTGACGAACCAAGAAAAGAGACGGACGATTGGAACGCGGTAAAGGAAACGGAGGAAGAGTCGGACTCGCAAAACGAGACCGAAGCGGAAGAATCTGACGAAAATTGGCAAGGTAACGCATCCGAAGCCGAAATACCGGTTGATGATTTCGAAGACGAGGAAACGGAAGAGCGCCCGGAGGAGTATGTGCTGGGCGGGCAAACCAGTTTTAACTTTGGAGAAGCGCCGGAAAATCCTGATGAAGAAGAGGAATACCCGGACACAAGTATGCTGGATCATTCCGATTACGGATACCGCGACGACGAAGACTGAAAGCAAAGAAAATAAATAGGATAATTGGGGCGTCTTGATCTCGTCCCTTTTTTAGGAAAATCAATCTATCAATGAATAAACGAATCTATAAAGTTCTGGAGTTTGACAAAATAAAAAAAAAGCTGGCGGATCAGGCGGTCTCGGATTCGGCAAAAAAGCTGGCCGAGAATCTGGAACCCGAAACAGACTATGCCAAGGCCGATCGATTGATGTGTGAAACCAAAGAAGCGGAGAGCATAACCTTACGTTTTTCGCATTCACCTGTTAATAACTTCAACGATTGCGCGGCAGAAATTAAGCGGATGAAAGCCAAGGGTGTGCTGAATTGTCGCGAACTTTTGCACCTGGCGGGTGTTTTTAAAGCGGCGAAGACCGCCAAGAGCAATGTCAAGCAGGATGATGAGGGACAGCTGCACCTGCTGCCTGAAATGGGAGACAGCCTTTTTTTTGACGAAGGTTTTATCCGTAAAATCGATGCCGCAGTGCTGGACGATGAGCATTTGGCGGACGGGGCATCGGATGAGCTGTTTCGTTTGCGCCGGCAATTGGCACGCGAGAGCGATAACTTGCGGGATAAGCTGGCGAAATTGACCAAAACAAGCGGTATCAGTGAATATCTGCAGGATGCGATTGTCACCAGTCGCAACGGCCGATATGTGGTGCCGGTACGTGCCGAGCACAAAAAGGATGTTAAAGGCTTGGTGCACGATCAATCGGCCAGTGGACAGACGCTGTTTATCGAGCCCGAATTTGTTGTGGAAGCCAACAATAAGATCAAACAGATTGAAGCGGAGATAAAGGCGGAAGAGCGCCGCATTCTGCAGGCGCTGTCAGAAGCCGCGGCCGTGTTTGTACACGACTTTGCCACGGATGTGGTGATTTTGGCATATCTGGACCTGGTATTTGCCAAGGCGCGTCTGGCGGGGCAGATGAAGGCGAGTCCGCCCGAATTCAACACCGAGGGCATTTTGCATATCAAAGAAGGACGGCATCCGTTGGTGGATGCCAAAACCGTCGTGCCGGTCAGCATATTGATCGGTGGTGATTATACCGCGCTCATTATCACCGGGCCGAATACGGGCGGTAAAACGGTGTCCTTAAAAACCTGCGGGCTCTTTCAGTTGATGGCGCAGAGCGGGTTGTTTTTACCGGCACTCGCCAGTTCCACCCTGCCGGTATTTAAACAGGTTTTTGCGGATATCGGGGATGAGCAGAGCATTGAACAGAGCCTGTCTACCTTTTCATCACATATGAAAAACATTATCCCGATTCTGGAGCAGGCCGATGAAAGTTCTTTAGTTCTCCTAGATGAGCTTGGGGCAGGCACTGATCCGGCCGAAGGTGCGGCGCTGGCCATGAGCATTCTGGAACACATTCAAACCAGCGGTGCTTTTGTGATGGCCACCACGCACTACAGTGAGATCAAGGCGTTTGCCATGGCCGAGCCCGGCTATGAAAATGCCAGTATGGAGTTTGACTTAAAAACGCTGTCGCCCACGTACCGCCTGCGCATGGGCATTCCGGGGTTATCCAATGCGTTTGAGATATCCAAAAAACTCGGCATCACGGATTCTGTGATCGAGAAGGCAAAAAGCCATATGAGCGAGGAGCGTACGCGCTTTGAGGCGCTTTTAAACGAAGCGGCGGCATCCAAAGAAGCGGCTCAGAAGAAAATTGAGATTGCCGAGGGCTTTAAGCGCGAAAGTCAGAGCCTGAAGGACAAGGCACGGGTACAACAGGAAAAGGCCGAGAAAAAGGAGCAGGACATTTTAAGAAAAGCAAGGGAAGAGGCCGCGGACATCATTCGTCTGGCCAAAGCGGAAGCGGAGGATGTGATTTCCGAGCTGAAAAAAGCCAAGCTGTCCGCCGACTCGATGCGCGAACGTACTGAGGCCATTTCCGAAGCGAGAAGCAAGCTGGAAAAAAACGCGAAATCGCTGAATGCGGCGCTGAAAGCGCAAGGGAAGAAACCGAAAGAAAAGGATGTCGCGATTGCGGTCGGCGACGAGGTGAAGCTGATCGGCATTGGTACATCAGGCACCGTGGTGTCCGTGCCGGACGAAAAAGGAAACTTCACCCTCCAAGCCGGTGTTATGAAGCTGACGTCCCATATTTCCGAAATTGAATCGATCACATCGGCCAAAAAAACATCCTTGCAGGCACAGCACCGCGTCATCAAATCGGCGACAGTCGGGAAGATGGAAGTGGATATCCGCGGGATGACCGTGGATGAAGGGATTTTGGAGATCGATAAATATCTGGATGATATCAGTTTGACCGGCTTAAAGGAAGTCTGTGTGATTCACGGAAAAGGCACAGGTAAACTGAGGGTCGGCATCCATGCGTTTTTAAAAAGCAACAGCCGTGTGGATCATTTCCGGCTGGGCGAATATGGTGAAGGAGATGCGGGTGTAACCGTGGTGACACTCAAGTAAAAAGGATGGCAAGTATTGGAATCAGCGCTTGTTTAGCCGGGCGTGCCTGCCGATATGACGGCAAATCAAAGACAAATGAAGAGATGACAGAGCTTGCGAGGTCTGGGGATGCGATCATTTTCTGTCCTGAATCCTTGGGCGGGCTTCCTATTCCAAGGCTGCCGGCCGAAATCATCGGCGGCAATGGCAACGATGTGCTGGACGGAAAAGCAAAAGTGATGAACAAAGCCGGTGAAGACGTGACAAGCATGTTTGTTGACGGTGCCGAGCGGGTGCTGTCGCTGTTGAAGTTCAACGGAGTCACCCATGCATATATGAAAGAAAGATCGCCTTCGTGCGGTGTAAAAGAGATTTATGATGGAACATTTTCCGGACGGATCATTGGCGGACCGGGTGTGACCACCGCGCTTTTGCTGCGAAACGGCATCACCGTAGAAGCGCGTTAGAGCAAAATATGCATGTGAATATTTGGTTAAACTTAAACATTTGCCCTTTTAACCGCCTTAAGTTTGGTTTATATTTAAGATGGTATAATAATAATGCAAATTAACGATAAAAGAGGTGCACCGATATGAAAAAAGATCTGGTTTTGATGATTGATGACGACAAAAACATCTGCAATGTGGTGCGGATGTACTTGGAAAAGGACGGATATGAAGTTGAAACCGCACAGGATGGCGTTCAGGGCTTAAAGAAATTCGAAGCCAGAAAGCCGGATCTTATATTGCTGGACATCATGATGCCCGGCAAGGACGGCTGGGAGGTCATCCGCGAGGTGCGTGCCAAAGCGAGTGTACCCGTGATTATGCTTTCAGCCAAAGGCGAAACATTTGATAAAGTGTTGGGGCTGGAACTTGGCGCCGATGATTATATCACCAAACCCTTCGAGCCCAAAGAGCTTTTGGCGCGGGTCAAAGCGTTGCTTCGCCGAACCAAAGAATCGCAGACTGAGGATACCGAACTTATTTTTCAGGACCTGTCAATCAATATCGCCAACTACAAGGTGGTGTTCAACGGCAAAGAGCTGGAGATGCCGCCGAAGGAAATTGAGCTTCTGTACTTTTTGGCACTGAAAGCCAACCGTGTGTTCACGCGAGAGCAGCTCTTGCAGCAGGTTTGGGGATTTGACTTTTTTGGGGATTCCAGAACCGTGGATGTTCACATCAAGCGTATCCGCGAGAAACTGTTTAACGAGGATAAAAACTGGCAGATTAAAACCGTTTGGGGTGTGGGATATAAGTTTGAGGTCAATTGATGTTTAATTCCATTTTTGGGCGGCTTTTTACCACCACAGTGCTGGTCATTTTGGTCGCGCTGCTTTTGGCGGTTTCCTTGTCCGCCTATTTAGTTAGGGTGGAATATCTCGACGATACATCATATGACATGGAAGCTTATCGTGAGGAGTTGAACGAAGCTTACCTTGCCAGCGATATGCCTTCGGTTTCCAATATCAATTTTTTTCAGGATATTCTTCGGTTTGCCTACGAACACGATGTTTTAGTGGTTATTTTCGATCAGGCCGGCGGCATCTGGTGGTTTTCGCCCAGCGATATCGCCGATGATGTGATGCTGAATCCGGATGACCGCGATTTTAACGCATTACGCATTCAAGCATTGGACGGGCATAAGATTTCCAAGATATTCGGGCAGGATAAGATCATGGATGTGCCGGTGGTCGGTTATGCCGCCCCGCTCGAAAATGAATACGGACAAATTATCGGTGCGGTCGCCATGTTTGAAAAAATGGGCGATTTAGCTATTCTATTCAATTCCATCAACAAGCAGTTTATGATCTCGGCGGTGGTCTCATTTGTCGTCGCGTTTCTTTTGATACTGGCGATTGCGCGGTCCATCACCCGGCCGATCAACGAAGTAACCCGGTCGGTGAAATCTCTGGCAAAGGGAGATTATTCTACCCGAGTGGAATACAAGGGGGAGGATGAGATATCCTACCTTGCGAATTCATTTAACGAGATGGCAAAGGACCTTGAAAATCATGAGACATTGCGCAACTCGTTTGTCGGCAATGTATCGCACGAACTGCGAACCCCGCTGACTTCGATTACCGGCTTTATTCAGGGTGTGATGGACGGAACGGTGCCGAAAGAGGAGCAGGATAAATATCTCGGCATCGCATTGGCCGAAACCAAACGGCTTAACGCGCTGATTACTGACCTGATGGAGCTTTCCAAAGTGGATTCAGGCAAATTCCCCATCCGGCTGACGGCTTTTGATATCAACGAACTATTGCGCATCACACTTTTGTCTTTCGAAAAACGCATTGATGAAAAATGTTTGGATGTTTGGGTGGATTTTGAAGCCGAAAACATCTATGTGGCGGCGGATAAGGACAAGATTACGCAAGTCGTAACCAACCTCATCGATAATGCCATCAAGTTCAATGCGGACAATGGCGTACTGCGCATTTCAACGGTTTTACGGAAAAACAAAGTGATCGCCAGAATTACCAACACTGGCGAACCGATTTCGAAGAAGGATAAGGAATTTATTTTTGAACGCTTCTACAAGGCGGATCAATCGCACAACCGAGATATACCGGGGACAGGAATTGGGCTGTCTTTGGTAAAAAAAATACTGGCCCAGCACGGCGAAAGAATTTGGATTGAAGATACACCGACCGAAACCACGTTTGCATTTACCCTGGAATCGGCAAAAACTTTTAAGTAGACGGGTGATCAAAGCAGAATCGGAGGGAATATGAGCGAGCATTATGATTTTGAAAGCACACCTGCTGAGCAGATGAAAAAAACCAGCCGGAAACCCCGCGGCAAAGCGGGTTTGCTGGTGATCCTGATTGTGATTTGCCTTTTGGCCGGAGTGGCGCTGGCCGCGTGGGTATCCAGCCTTGCGCGAAGAGACACCAGATCAGCTCAGGCAACCCCTTCTCCAACCGTCAGCGACGAAGCACAGGCAGAGGAAGCGTCGGAACTAGAGGTGATTTTGGGTGGGGAAGCGCCGTCAATATCGCAGGCAAATAATCCGGTGGTTGAAATCGCCGAAAGCATGGGACCTGCTGTGGTGGGAGTACGCACCAGTGTGCCCGAATTTGAGGTGGGACGGCCTTTGCAGGAAGTGGATTATGCGTACGGTTCCGGATTCATTGTCAGTGATGACGGATATATCGTCACCAACCACCATGTGATTGAAGATGCCGAACGGTATACCATCATTATGAGCGACGGCAGCGAATATCAGGCTGAACTGATCGGAAGCGACAGCTATTCTGATATCGCGGTGCTCAAGATTGACGTTAACCAAGCTGATTTGACGGTTTCGCCGATTGGTGATTCGGACATGGTGCGGGTCGGCGAATTGGCAGTAGCCATCGGATCTCCTTTGGGTGAATATTTGAGCAATACCGTGACGGTGGGGTATATTTCGGCAGTCAACCGAGAGGTGGACGGCAGTACATATCTGCAGACCGACGCGGCCATTAATCCCGGCAACTCGGGTGGACCTTTGATGAACAGCCAGGGTGAGGTTATCGGTATCAATGCGCTAAAATCGTACCTTGCGGGATTTGATGAGTATGGTATTCCGATTGCCACCGAAGGCATCGGATTTGCCATCCCCATCAATGATGCGATGGAAGTGGTGGAAAAAATCATTGCGACCGGCTGGGTACAGCGTCCGGGAATCGCCATCGTTTACTACCCTATGACACGAGACGACGCATATATTTGGGATGTGCCCTACGGCGGTCTGGTGGAGGAAGTGACACCGGGCGGCCCGGCGGATATCGCAGGCATCGAGGTCAATGATATTATTATCGCGGTCAACGGGAAAGAATTAACCGATCCGGATACGCTGCCGGATATCATTCAGGACTACGGCGTAGGTACAACCGTGACGCTGACTGTATGGCGAGAGACCAAACAAAAAGAAATTGATGTGTCCGTGACGATCGGTGACCTAAACGAGATGAATTGAAAAAAATAAAAAGCTTGGAGCGAAGCGTGCTCCAAGCTTTTTTTATTTGTTTTTTAGGTCTATTCGATATCCGAAATAAAACCCCAAATTCCCGATTGACTGGACTGTACCGATGCTTGCGGCACAGCCGAATAGGAAGCGGTCAACACAGTTTCTTCGGGTGTTTTTCCGCTGCCCAGCGTGACCAGCGCGTCATACAGCGCGGCCGACATATCATCCACCAAAGTGACGATTAAAAGATCGACATAGCCGTCTACAGCGCTGATATAGCCGTTCTTGGAGCCACTGACCGATACACGATAGATATGACCCGCCGCTCCGGTTTTTTCATTTAAACCGAAGGATTCCAGTACTTCATTGATACTCGCATCCAACGTGGAGTTGGAGTTGTAGATGGCGCTGGCGTCAGGATATCGCATCAGCACACTGGTAAGGCCGGAAGACGCTAAACCGGGGTTCCATTCGGAATACACCTTGACCACTGTGATGTTGCTGACAAGGTCGATGACTTCGTGGAAACCCTTGGATGCCGCGACGGCATTGGGGTTGTCATCGGGTCCGACGATTTCGATGACGACATGATTGTTGCCGTTGTCGTTTTCTGCAATCGCCTGCGCGGCGGCTTTGCCTTCTCCCGCGGCATCATATCCGACGGAATAGGCGACCTGATCGCTGCTTGGCAGTCCACGTTCAAAAAGCACCACCGGGATTTCAGCAGAGGCGGCGGCCTGCAAACTGGCCGCTATTTCGGTTTGGCTGACAGGGCATACAGCCAGCACATTGACGCCGTCCGCAATCAGTGCATTAATCTGACGCTGCTGGGCGTTGTAATTGCCCGAAGCGTTGGAAACAGTCAAGCTGTATCCGTCCGCATCGGCCATTTTTGTGATATCATCAATCATTTTTTCGGTCATACCAATGGCATCCGAAGTGGAAACACCGATCACCGGCGTCTGTATCAGTGCCAGCTTTTTACAGCCCGTTAAAGAGCCGGACAATAAAAAGACGGCGAGAATCGCGAATAGCGTATACTTTTTGGTTGTGGACATATCTTCCTCCCAAGTTGTTTTGGCACAGACAGAGGTGCCCTAAACTCGTATGTATTTTAAAGCATTTCGTTTGGATAGTAAATAGAGAAACCGTGAACAATTAGAAACAGAGGCATAAGGCCAAAAAAACTGGCTGAAATAGGTAGCAGCACTAACAAAATTTGATGAAAAAGGCGCTAAAACAGCATATGACTGGTGATTTATACGATATTATATGATATGATTATCGAGATTCAAGCAAAATGTACGACAGGAGAAACATTGGGTCATGGGCTTTATGGCAGGCAGACCGGACAAACGCCCCTTTATACAGGTGGTGCTTCTGGGAATCTACAAAATCACATTTGGGCTATACGTTAAAATCAAGTGCAACGTGATGATGATAAAGAATCAGGCCTACCGGACCAAAGGCCCCTATATTCTTTTGGCAAACCATACTCACAATTTCGATCCGGTCTTTATCCAGTATTTTTGGCCGCGTATCATCTGCTATGTCACGAATGACACTGTTTGGAAGTTAAAGTGGCTTCGCGGTCTTTTGGACAGCGTCGGTTTTATTCCCAAGAAAAAAATGACCACCGATTCCGCCACCGTGCGCGGAATACTTACACATGTAAAAAAAGGTCGGATTATCGGTATTTTCCCCGAAGGCAAGCGCTCATGGGGCGGCAAAACTTTGCCGATTATCCCTTCCACAGCCAGCCTGATTAAAAAGCTGAAACTGCCGGTGGTGACCGTAAAAATTGAGGGGGCCATGATGAGCCTGCCGCGCTGGGCAAAGAAAGCGCGACGCGGCAAAATCATTTTAAATCCGGAAATCACCCTGACAGCAGAGCAGATTGAAGATATGAGCACCGATGATATTCAAACGACGATTGAGCAGGCGCTTTCTCATGATGAGACAGTGTTTCTGAAAACAAATCCGAAACTGAAATATCATTCGAAAGCACCAGCGGAATATTTGGAACTGTACCTATATGCCTGTAAAGATTGCGGATCGTTGGCGCACATGCGTTCGAAAGGCGATCAGTTTTTCTGCGAAACCTGCGGCAGTACTTATACTTTTACACAGACAGCACAGCTTGACAATCGGAAAACCGGCGAGACGATCACTTTGACGGCTTGGGAAGATATGCAGATTGAAATAACCCGAAATGCAATGCAAAACGCCTTAAAACTCAATGGTAGGGAAACACTGTTTTTTGATGCAGATGTATCGCAGTCTGAATACATCCGTTTGGAACCGTTAAAGCCTCTGGGAAGCGGTACTCTGCGCATGTCAGCAGATGTGATGGTTTTTGAATGCGCGGACGGAACAAAATGGGAATATCCCGCAAAACAGGTCGGCAATATCAATATTCAGGGCAATAAGCAGTTGGAGTTCACGTTTGAAGACCGCACTTTCCGCTTTTTGTTTAAACCGCGCGTTTCGCCGTATAAATGGCAGTCCGCGCTTTTGATTGGAAAAACGCTATAAATATTTTTTATGGAGGACTTTTTTATGAACGGATGGCATTTTGTTCTACAATTCTTGTTTATCGGTGCGTTCATCGGCCTTGCGCTGGTGCTCAAGCTGAACATCAAGGGACTTTCAAAGCATCTGATCCCCACCTGCATGATTGCGGGCGTATTGGCTTTTATGTTTGGATCCGAAGGCATAGGGGCGCTGATTTCATTGATTACAGGCGCACCGACAAAAATCTATGTCCCATTTGACCGGGAACTGCTGTTTACGGCGGTTACGCATCTGATGAGCATCGGGTTTATCGCGCTGGCGCTGAAAGACAGAGAAGGCAAAAACAATCGTGCCGTGGTCAAAACCGGATTCGCGATCGTCAATGTCTATCTTTGGCAGGCGATTGTCGGTTTCGGCGTCACTTTACTGTTATACTATTTTATCTTCCCGGATATCTCGCCGATCCTAGGCCTGCTTCTGCCGCTTTCGTTTGCACAAGGCCCGGGACAAGCGACGTCCATCGGAACGCAGTGGAGCAATAACGGTGTTCTGCCGGACGGTGCAAACATCGGCGCCATGCTGGCGACCATCGGGTTCGTCTGGGCGATCATCGGCGGAATTATCCTGATGAATATCATGGTGAGAAAAAGCGGGTTTAAAGTGAATGGCGGAACCAGCACGGTCAAGGATATTGATTATGACAAGGCCACGCGCCATACCAGCACCATTCCCAAAACCGCGTTTATCGACGATATGACCATCCAGGTGATTTTGATTGGGTTTGTCTATCTCTTAACTTACGGTGTGATCGAGCTTTCCGCCATCCTGCTGGCGCCGCTCGGCACGTTCGGAGAAACGCTGACCGGATTATTCCGCGGATTTGCGTTCCTGTTTGGTACCATCATCGCAGTGGGGGTAAAGGTTGTGTTTAAGGGTTTAAGACACAAGGGTGTGATGAAAGTCAACTTTGTGGATAATTATTTAATGCAGAAGATTTCCGCGGTCGCATTTGACTTTATGATTACAGCCTCTATTGCGGCGCTTTCTTTCCAGAGCCTTGGCAATTATGGCTGGTCCATCTTGATTCTAACGACCATCGGCGGATTTTTCACGATACTCTATACAGTCCTGATCTCCAAGTTTATCTACCGCGAAGAATTGCTGGAAAACACGCTGGCGCTGTTTGGTATGTGGACAGGCACCGTTACCACTGGGGTTGCACTGCTCAAGGAAGTGGATCCCAAAGGCAAAACCAGTGTGACGGACAATCTGGTCTTAGGGTCGGGTATCGCGGCGCCGCTGGGGTTCCCGCTGATGATGATTTTGGCCATTCCGGTCACAGCGGTTTTGGAAAACCGGCCGAATTTGTTTATCATCACCTTTGTGTTATTCTTTGCATATTCTGCGGTGATGATGGTGATGATGTGGCTGTTAAATCGAAAAGACAAAAAAGAAGCTGCAAAGTAATAACTGTTTCAGCTTAATAAAGAGACTATTAGCTGCCGGTAAAACCCCCGGCAGTTTTTCTTTTTTACGGCCAAAGCCTTTTATTTTGGGATATTTTGGCGTATAATTAGCTTTAGAAGTTATAAAAATGGAGGTGCATTATGGGCACAAGACCATCAAGAATTGTATTTCTGTTATCGTTTATTATTGGTGTATACGCGATTTTGAATGAATACATCAAAGGGATCAATTGGGACTTTCTGACTACGATCGGACTGAACAACTGGATTTTGCTGATGATTGCATTCGGCCTGCTTCTGGCTGGAGTTATCTTCAAAAAACTCTAAACTGAAATAAACAAAAAGTCTTCCAGCTTTGGTGCTGGAAGACTTTTTTGCTTCCCCCGTATTTATGATGCTAGGATGCATTATATTTCTTATAAATGCTGTCAAAATTCTTGATGAACGTATCACAGATTTCGGGATCAAACTGACTGCCTGAATTTTCCCGAATATACTCCAGCGCATCGGGAACCGAAATTGCTTTTCGGTATGGTCGGTCGTGTGTCAGCGCATCAAACACATCAGCTACCGAAAGAATTCTGGAAGGCAGAGGAATATTATTCTGCGAAAGTCCGTAAGGGTAACCGCTACCATCCCACTTTTCATGGTGGTGATAGATGTATTTTGAGATATCGGTTAAATTCGGGCTTTCCTTAAATGTTTCATATCCAAATACGGTGTGCCGCTTGATGATCTCAAACTCCTCGTCAGTCAGCTTACCGCCCTTGTCGAGGATATCGTCTGAGATCAAAATTTTGCCGATATCATGCACCAAGCCGGCCCAGTAGATGGTTTCCGCCTCCTTGTGGTTAAAATCCATACACAGGGCTATTTCACGGGATAAATTGGCCACGCCGGTGGAATGATCCTTGGTGTAGGCATTATGCAAAGATAGGATCTTAAGTGAGGACATAATAATATCTTTGTAGGTGTCTTCCCGTTCTTCGGCCAGGTGCAAATAGTTATAAAACGCCACCGAAATGTCTTTTAGGAATCCGGCGAGCTTTAAACTCTGGGTGGAAAAGTGTATATGGTTTGCGGCGTCAATCCCCAAAACCATACCTGCGACAATCTCTTCTTCATACTCGCAAAGAATCAGCATTGATTCGTAAGAACCTTTCAGGTTCTCGCGAATCTTAAAATAATCCGAGCCGTTGACATGCGCCAAAAGATGCGCTTTGATGTTATCGGTAATCACCACTTCGTCTTTCTTGGACAGGGTGAACAGGCTGATCTTGGTGCCAACGATTAGATCGTCATGACCGTGTTGAGAGATAATCACCTTGCTGCCATGCTGAAACCGAAATGCAAATCCATGATCTGCTTCGGGGATGATATTAATCGCCGCCCGCAGCAGGTTGGAAAGGAAGTTGGCCGGATCGACTTTCTCGGCTTTTCCAATGTCCGAGGCCAGCTGCAGCACATGGTTGATGTCCTCTTCATGACGTTTTAATGCGGTGTTAGTTTCCATCAGACTTTTGGCTGTGGATTCGGATTTGTTAAAGTAATACTGAAGCGCAAACCCGAAAGCAAAAAATGACGCGATGAAAAGGCTCCGTGTGAAGATTTGGCTGAATTCAAAGTTCAGTAAGTTTTCCATTATGGTGTTGTATTGTGTAGCGTTGAAATAGGTGGCGCCGACCGCCTGAATGAAGATGACAACCAGACTGAAAAACATAGAGATATGAATGATATTTTTGCCGTGACTGTTTTGCCAAACCATCGAGGCGCCTTCTTCTTTTTGAAAAAGGCGCAACACGACACGAATCACAAACATCAGAAGGTATCCGATGATAATTCTGGAGGCAATGGTGAAAAACAGCCATTCGGTGGAGACGGGAACCAGACGGGACGTGCTCAGCCACGGCGGCTGCCCGATGCTGACAAGCCGCGGGAAAGCGACAAAGTATCCAGTTTCGAAAACAGCACGGTAAGCGAGTTCGACCGAATAAAGACTTTGATACCACTTTTTAGATTCCGGGTTTTTCTTGCGAAGATCCGAAAAAACACCGTGCCAGATGATCCAGGAAACAAACATAAAAGCGGAATAAAGAAGTCCCCATCCCTGATCCAGACGTGCAAACCAAAGGCTTTGAACGCCGCCGAACATCGCGGCCAGCAAACCATAGCGCCAACCCCAAACGATTGCGATAAACACAGGCAAAGCCAGACCGGCGAGCAGCGAGACAGCATAACTGGATGAAAGCTGGATATGGATAGGCAGAAGACTGGCTAAATAGCTGAGAATGCCAACCGCAATAGACAAAATAACTTTCTTATCAATGGGTTTTTCAAAGCTGTTTTTAGAAAAGGACATAAAAAACTCCCCAAAACAAATCATGATTGTAATTCTTAAAAACATATGTTAAGAATTCAATTTGGATTGTCTGTATTCCTTAAGCGACAATCACATAAACAAACGGGGAGTTGTTTAATAAAATTATACTGGAATATGTCCCAAAAATCAATTATAAACGCATGAGAAAATTAAAGTAAATTATGTTATGGCCGGCACAGCATAAAGTAATAAAAACGGCCATTTTATAAGTGGTTTGAGCGTCGATTTACGGTGGTCCATGAACAGAGAGAGAAGTTTCTATTAACAAATTCAGCGGATATTGTTTCTTGTTTTTCTATGAAGTATGATTTTAAGAAAAGCCAATAAGGAAAAAAATATATATGACAAATCAATATGGACGTGGTGTCCGTTATAATCGATATGGACTGCCTAAAAAGCAGTCGCCGAACAATTCACCGCGCTGGCCTGCGATCATACTCGCCGTTTCGGCAGTGATGCTGGTCGCCGCAATGGTACTGGCGGCGGTCACATTTAATCATACCCGGCAGGGAAGTGCAAATTCAGCCGCGATGCCCACACCGACACCGCAGGTGGTCACGGTGGATAATTCAGCCGAAATGTCTGGCCAGATGCAGGCGCTGATCGACGAGGCACTGGCGGGGAGCATATCGCAGGAGACGGTAGCAGGTCTGATAGACAGTGGCGTATCCGAAGCATCCATTAACGCGCTGTCCGCAATGATTCAAAACGGCTCGGAAAGCGGCGCATACAAAGACGGCGTTTATCAGGGCACAGGGCAGGGGGAGAACGGTACCATCAAGGCTGAGGTCACCATCAAGGATGGCCGGATATTCTATATCGCGGTCATCTCCCATTCGGAAAAAGGTGCGGTGACCAAAGATGTGTTTGAGCCGATTGCCATCACTGTAATGGAAAACCAATCCGCTGACGGTGTGGATGCGATCTCCGGGGCGACCGTGGTATCCACCGGCTATATCGAGGCGATTACCGAGGCGCTGGGGAAAGCGAAGTAACTGGGGTGCCGTTTTGCTTGAGGTTGCATTTAATGGTATAATAATATTATATAGAAAAAATGATATAATATACCAGCAAATCCTCGAAAGTCTTTACCTGTAGAATCTGGTTAAAAATCAGAAAGAAGGTAAAGAATGTATTTGATTAACAGGGAAACCGATGGCGATGGATATTTTCATGTGCATAAAGATTCGTGTCCAATAAAACCAAAATCAAATTTTGAGTATTTGAAAGCAACTAATATCTATGATGCAATTGAAGAAGCGAAAAGAATACTTGGGAAAAGCAATGTCCGAGCATGCTCAGTATGTAATTAACAAAGTGAGACCACTCATATGAGTGGTCTTCTTGGTAGCAAGTTATATAATCAGAACTTAAATCAGACTTGTCCTGCGCGTGTAGCTTAGATGAAGAGCAAGGAGCAATTTTTTTGCAGGGGCGAATAGAACTGATGGTTCATGAGCATCTGCAAATAAAAGAAGCGACACAGCTATTCGCTAAGCTGTGCCGCAGGTGGCAGCTTAAACTAGGATTTCATCCTTCGCTTTCGCTCGTCTGCCGCGCTTCGCGCCGCTGGGCTGAAAACGCCATCCCATGACGTTTTCTTAACGCTCCAGCGCCTTCTTAAGGTTCAAATCCTACTCATCGCACGAAAACAAAAAGCCCGTACCGATGGTACGAACTTTTTGTCTTGGCAGCGGAACTAGGATTTGAACCTAGACGAAACGAGTCAGAGTCGTTTGTGCTACCGTTACACTATTCCGCTAAAACATTTATATCCCGTATGTGCCGTCTGCCTCTTTTTAATTAACCCGCATAAATGCAGGTGGGTGCAATGCCATAAACCGCTGTCTTCCTCTCGGTGGTGCAGGCCTGACATTAGCTTAAAAAATGGACGCTTGCTCCCGTATAAGTAATGTGAGTTTAAAAATAACGCATAACGCACACCACAGGATTAAACTGATAACGACTGGTGGGGTTAATTGGGCTTGAACCAACGACCTCTACGATGTCAACGTAGCGCTCTAGCCAGCTGAGCTATAACCCCTTGTGTTTTGTCAGCAAGTACTATTATACACATTTTTTTTGGATAATCAACACCCAAAATATTTTAACTTTTTTCGGCATCGGTTGAATAAAATGAGCAAAAGCTATATAATGGCGTTGCTTTTAAGAAGGGGCGGAACATCTAGGGGTCGCGATTGAAAAAACGGCCGTGAGAGGATTAAATGAAAAAAATATCGGTTTTATCACTTGCCATTGGTTTGATATATATACTGTCCGCATGCGCTTCCAGCGAGGTGGTCACCATTACATCGGGGGGAACCGGCGGCACATCATATACTGTCGGCCAATCTATTGAAGACGTGTTGAACGAGGCGATACCGGACGTGCTGATTAAAGCCGAAGCGGGATACGGCGATTATGCCGGATGCGTGGCGGTGGAAAAAGGAAAGGCGGATATCGCCATCGTGCAGTCGGATGTGGCGTATCTGGCCTATAACGGGTTGGATGATTTTGACGAACAGGCTTGCGGTGATATTAGGGGGATTGCGTCGCTGTATCCTTCCGCGCTGCAACTGATTACCATCACAGGATCGGGCATCGAAAGCATCGCGGACTTGGCGGGCAAACGTGTCTCGCTGGGCGAACTTGCCAGCCGAAGCTACCAAAATGTGCTGCATGTTTTGGAAACCAATCAGGTCACGGTCGGCCAGCTGACGCCATATTATTATTCTTTGGACGCGGCGGTTTTGGCGTTGGAAAACGATGAGTTGGACGCGGTGTTTTTCACAGGCGGCTATCCCAACAGCTTGATTACTTCTTTGACCCAAACCAAAAATATCCGTGTGATACCGACGGTTCGTCAGCCCGAGACGGTGCAGTTAATCGCCGCTTTGGAAGCGGAAATCTATTCGATCGAAGACCTGCCCGGCAAAATTGTCAGTATGGGCGAGGAAGGCGCGGTCATCTATGATGATGTGGTCAGTTTGATTGAAGCCTACGGGGTGGACCCGGCTCGGCTGGACCAGACCTATATGACATTTGCTGAAGGTATCGCCGCACTGAAAGCGGGCACGGTGGACGCTGTATTTGTATCGTCCAACAATCCGGACTATGATTTCGATGAAATCGCGGAAAACGAGGATATTGCTTCCGTACCCATCGATTATACGGTGCTTGGCGATATCGATGATTTGCCGTACTACAGCCAAGCTTTGATGCCCGCAAACACCTACCAGAGCATGGACAACAGCGTTGCGGCGATCGCGACCCGTGCGCTATTGGTTTGCAGTGCGGATATGGATGAGGAAATGGTCTATCAGCTGACCCGGCAGTTCTGGGAGAATGCCGCAGAGATACAAAATGACAGTGGTATCCGCTATGATTTGCTTTTTGAAAACGCGCTGGACGGGATGAGTGTTCCCATGCATCCCGGTGCACAAAAATATTATGACGAGATGGCGCAAAACAAGCCATAGTATGCTATAATTAACAATTGAAAAATATTTTTTGACATAAAAGGGAGAAAAACGATGCAGAGCATGACGGGATTTGGCAGAGCCGAGATCACAGCGGAGGGCCGGACACTATCCGTAGAGATTAAATCGGTCAATCACCGATATTTGGATATCAATCCGAGGATGCCCCGACTTTTAAGCTTTCTTGAGGATACGGCGCGAAAAACCATCAAAGCCCGACTGTCACGCGGACGAATCGACGTTTTTTTTAATTATCAGATTTCCCGAGATGACACGAAACAGGTGGAGGTCAATATGCCGGTGGTGCGGGCTTATCTTGAAGCGGCCAGTACCATACACGGTGACACCGGAATAGAGAACGATATCACGGTTGCCAAACTGCTGACGCTGCCCGAAACGATTAAAGTGCAGGATGCGGGCGAGGATGAGGAGGCGCTGACGGCGCTTCTAACCGATACGCTGAACGCGGCGCTGGATATGCTGACCAGCGCACGCCAGAAGGAAGGCGAAAGCCTGAAAATGGATATTGCTGATCGATTGACGATATTGGAGGACTTAACGCAGCGCATCGAAGCCAAAGAGGATACGGTGGTGGCGGAATATAAGGAGAAGCTGAAATCCAGGCTGGCTGAGCTGATAGAGGCCACTGAGTTGGATGAGAGCCGGTTTAATACCGAGGTTGCTTTTTTTGCGGACAAGTGCAACATCACCGAGGAAGTGGTACGTCTTAAAACGCATCTCGCCGCTTTTAAAGCGGACTTGGCGAAAAAAGGCCAGTTGGGGCGTCAGTTCGATTTTTTAGTACAGGAGATCAACCGCGAGTTCAACACGATTGGCTCAAAATCTTCAGATATTACGATTACAAATCATGTTCTGGCTGCAAAAGCCGAACTGGAGAAAATCAGAGAGCAAATTCAGAATATTGAGTAAGGGAGAGTACATGAAAGATAAGCTGGTCAATATCGGATTTGGAAATATTATTTCGGCCGCCAGGCTGATCGCCATAATTCATCCGGAATCGGCGCCGGTGAAGCGGCTGATATCCGAGGCGCGCAGCGAGGGCCGACTGATTGACGCCACCTACGGCAGAAAAACGCGTGCGGTGGTTATCATGGATTCCAACCACATTATTCTTTCGGCGATGCAGCCCGAAACGGTCAGCGGCAGATTCTTGAACAAAGAGGACAGCGGACGGTGAAAAAAGGGCTTTTAATTGTAGTATCCGGCCCTTCGGGAGCGGGAAAGGGCGTCACCTGCAAACGGCTGAAGGAGCTTGCCCCCGATATACGGGTTTCGGTTTCCTGCACTACGCGTGCACCTAGACCGGGAGAAGTGGACGGGCAAGCGTACTTCTTTTTGACCGAAAACGTGTTTAACCAAAAAATTGCCGATAGGCGGATTCTTAGAACATGCGGTGTACTTAAATCACCAGTACGGAACACCCAAGGATTATGTCTTTGAGATGCTGGAACAGGGACATGATGTGATATTGGAAATTGAGGTGCAGGGGGCGTTGATGGTGAACGCGAATTATCCGGAGGCGATTTTGTTGTTTGTGTTGCCGCCGTCATTGGTGGAGCTGGAACAAAGGCTGAAAGCGCGGGGCACCGAAACCGATGAGCAGACCCAAAAGCGGTTGGAGATTGCAAAAAAAGAAATTGGGTTGCTGAAAGATTATGATTATGTTATAAAGAATGATGAGATTGACAATGCCGCCCGGCAGATGCTGACGATTATCACAGCAGAGCGCTATGCGGTCAACCGAAATCTTGACTTATCCAAACGATTATTGCAAGGAGAGAATATACTATGATGATATACCCTGAACTTATCGAGCTCATTGAAAAAACAGGAAACCGCTATACGCTGATTATCGAAGCGGCCAAGCGAGCGCGCCAGATCATTGACGGTTCAACGCCTTTGGTGCAGACCGAAAACAACAACCCGGTGACGCAGGCGGTCAACGAAATCTATCAGGACAAAGTAACTTACATTTCAGCCAAAGAAAGCGTATAAGCCATGCTGAGCGGTAAAACGATTATTGTCGGCGTCAGCGGCGGCATAGCGGCCTACAAAACCGCCTATGTGGTCAGCGGCCTTAAGAAATTAGGTGCCGAGGTGACGGTCTGTATGACCGAACACGCCAAGGCGTTTGTTTCGCCGCTCACTTTCGAGTCCCTTTCGGGTTCGCCGGTGCTCACCGACGTATTTGAGCGGGGAACGCCCTGGGAGATTGAGCATATTGCACTCGCCGAAAAAGCGGACGCATTGATTGTGGCACCGGCTACAGCCAATATCATCGCCAAGCTTTCGGGCGGAATTGCCGATGACATGCTGACCACCACGTTTTTGGCAGCCACTTGTCCCAAGATCATCGCACCGGCCATGAACACCCATATGTTCGAGGATATGGCCACTCAATCCAATATTGAGGTCTTAATCAACCGTGGTATCCGTGTGCTGGATACTGACAGCGGTCTTTTAGCTTGCGGCGATATCGGCGCGGGACGCATGAAAGAGCCGCAGGAGATTTTGGATGAAGTCATCCGAATCTTAGCGCCTGAAAGCGATTTTTTGGGCAAGAAGGTGTTGATTTCGGCGGGCCCCACCCGCGAATACATGGACGCCGTGCGGTATCTATCCAATCCTTCCACCGGCAAAATGGGGTTTGCGCTGGCTGAGAATGCCGTGAAGCGGGGAGCCGAGGTCACGATTGTGGCAGGCCCGGTGGCAGTGGAAGCCCCGAAGGGCGCGCGCGTGGTGCCTGTGGTTTCGGCGGCGGATATGGCAAAAGCGGTGTTTAGTGAGGCGGAAAAGGCCGATATCGTTATCATGGCGGCGGCCGTGGCCGACTATACCCCCAAGGTTTATTTTGATCATAAGATTAAAAAAGCGGGCGATATGATGCTGGAGCTTGTGCGCACCGAAGATATTCTGGCCAAGCTCGGCAAGGATAAAAGGAATCGTATTCTGATCGGCTTTGCGGCCGAAACCGAGGACTATGAGGAAAACGCGCGGGCTAAACTGGCGGTGAAAAATCTGGATATGATCGCGCTGAACGACATTAAAGAAACAGGCGCAGGGTTTGGCGCCAGCACCAACCATCTGATTTTGTTCAAAAAAAGCGGCGAGAGAATTGAGCTTAAAAAAGCATCCAAGCAGGAAGTCGCAGCCAGGATGCTGGATGAAGTCGTAAAACTATTTTAAGGTAAAGAAAAAAAGCAACCAATCGCGGGCTGCTCATTTCAGATCCAAAACACATCTATACGGCACGTTGAACCTTTCCGGATCTTAAGCAGCGCGTACAAACATATTTTTTCTTCGGGCTTCCGTTTTCAACCACGGTCACGCGTTTGACGTTCGGTGCCCATTTTCTTTTTGTTTTCTTGTGAGAGTGGCTGACATTGTTGCCTGACATGATGCCTTTGTTGCAGACTTCGCAGTATTTTGCCATCTATTTCACCTCCTTTTGAAGGATTAAAACTCCGACCGCTATTGTACCATTTTGCTTTAAACATTGCAAGAATTAGTTTTATTCATCACACTACAGATGAAAGATGGCTTGACTTGTGCATAAAAAAAGGTTAAATTGATTGAAGTTCGCACGCTTTTAGGTTAAAATACTATGACAAGGACAAAGGAAGTTTTAAGATTATAAAGGAGCGTTTTATGGGTGTAGGTATGAACAATTCCCTAGGGAAGCTGTACTATTCCGACGAATACTTATCCGATCTTGCCGGCCTGTGCGCAATGGAGTGCTATGGTGTGGTTGGCATGTCCTCAAAAAGGGCGGTTGACGGCATCATTGAGTTGGTGAAAGGCGAGAACCTGAAAAAAGGGGTACGCATCACCACGGATAACGATCAAAATATCAAGATTGATTTATACGTCATCGTTGAGTATGGCGTTTCGATTGCGGCAGTTGCTAAAAACGTCATAGATACCGTAAAGTACAATGTAGAAAAAGCGACGGGCCTTACCGTCACCGATGTCAACGTCATTGTAGACGGCATAAGAATTTAGAGGAGTAAGGGAAAAGTGAAATATAAAGAGATTACTGGAACCGTCTTTAAAGAGATGATGACCGGGGCGGTTTCCTTGTTAGAGAAAAACAAGGAGACCTTAAATAACCTTAACGTATTTCCGGTTCCGGACGGCGACACCGGTACCAATATGTCCATGACCATGCTATCGGCAATTGCCGAGATGAAAGGCGTGGACGACGACACCGTCAGCGAGATCGCCGAAGCGGTTTCTATGGGGGCACTAAAAGGGGCCAGAGGAAACTCGGGCGTTATCCTGTCGCAGATATTCAGAGGCTTTGCCAAAGGCCTTGCCGGTGGCATCACCGAGCTGGAAGCCGATCATCTGGCGGCAGCAGCGAGAGAAGGCGTGGATGCGGCATATAAAGCTGTGATGAAGCCCAAAGAGGGGACCATCCTTACGGTAGCCACCGCGATCGCCGACGAAGCCAAATTGGCGCAAAAAGATAAAGCGGATGTATATACCATGCTGACCCGGATGCTCAAAGCCGGGGAAATCATGTTGGAAAAAACGCCGGACATGTTGCCTGTTTTAAAAGAGGCGGGCGTGGTAGACGCGGGCGGCGAAGGACTTTTGGTCATCTATCGCGGTTTTATCGCGGTATTGAACGGAGAAAAGATCGACGAAATCCAAGTGGATGTGGTTGAAAAATCGGCGGAACGCAGTCTGATCGAAGGGGAAGACGATATCACCTTTGGATATTGTACCGAGTTCTTCATCAAGCATATTCCAAAAACAGTCCTGCAAAAGGATGTAGATAAATTTAAAGCAGAGCTTTTAAAAATCGGCGATTCACAAGTCGTGGTCGGCGACCTTAACCTCATCAAAGTGCATGTGCACACCGATCATCCGGGTCAGGCGCTGGAGATGGGCGCAAAGCTTGGTGAACTCAGCCAGCTGAAGATCGACAATATGCGTGAACAGCACCGCGAGGTGAAAGCGCATACCGAGTTTATTGAAAAGCATGAGAAGAAAAAGGAGAAGCCCATTGCGATGGTGGCGGTGGCATCCGGACAGGGTCTCGTGGATATCTTCAAAGACTTTATGGTGGATGAGGTGATTGAGGGCGGACAGACCATGAACCCGTCGGCACAGGTGATTGCTGATGCGGTGGAAAAAGCGCCGTCAAGAAACGTCATCGTTTTTCCGAACAATAAAAATATCATTCTGGCTGCTGAGCAGGCTGCTAAGATGAGCGATAAAAATGTTCAGGTGGTTCCATCAAAATCAATGCCGCAGGGCATCACCGCTGCGCTAGCATTTAATCCTGAGATGCCGCTGCAATACAATCTGGAACGCATGACCGCTTCGCTGGACAGCGTTAAAACCGGTCAGGTGACCTACGCGGTGCGGGACGCCAAAGCCAATGGGTTCTCCATCAAAGAAGGCGATATTATGGGGATCTTCGATAACGAAATCGTCTGCCACGAGAAAAAGGTGGTGGACACGGCCATGAATCTGCTCGAAAAAATGGTCGGCGAAGACGACGGAATTATAACAATATTTTATGGTGAAGACACCAAGGAAAAAGATGCGCTCGCTTTAGCCAAAAAGGCGGAAGAGAAGTTTGCCGACTGCGACGTGGAAGTACACAACGGTGGTCAGCCGGTATACTCGTATATCTTTTCGGTGGAATAAATATTCTTTATATCAGTATCATAAGGCGGGCATCTTGCTCGCCTTTTATCATATGTCGGGAGAAGCGTGAGCATGAATGTGCGAAGTCCGCTGCATGCCGTAAAAGGCATTGGGGAGAAACGAGAAAAACTGCTGAATGACAGGGGTATCTTCACGTTGCTGGATCTGCTGTTCTTTTTTCCGCGTGCGTTTAAGGACTATTCCAAAAAAATCACCATACAGCAGAGCTTATTGCAAATCGGTCTGTGTCCGGTGACGGTGGTTACCAAACCCAGCGTCGCCTATTTCGGCCATCGGCGCAGTCTGGTACGGTGTAAGGTCAGCGATGGGAAGAGCGAAGCGGGCTTACAGTTTTTCAATATGCCCTTTATGGTGCGCAATATGGAAAAAGGCGATATGGTTTACTTATACGGGCAAGCTAAGAAGCAGGAAGAAAAAATTACTTTTACCAACCCCGGATTTGAGAAAAAAACCGCAGAGATTGACCAGTATCCGTTTGTGCCAGTCTATTCGCAGATTCCGGGGATCAGCAGCCGGATGGTGATGAAAACCGTTGCGTCGGTGCTGGAAGCGGTTAAAGGTGAAACGGATTATATCACCGAAGATTTCAAACGGGCATTTGATCTGCCCGAACTGACAAACGCGCGGCAGGCACTTCATTTTCCCCGAACGATGGCGGAAAACGCGGCGGCATTAAAGCGATTTTCCATCGAAGAACTTTTGGTTTTTCTTTGTATGCTGGCCGAGCAAATCGGCAGCCGTAAAAAAAATGCGGTGAAAATCGGTGTCTCGGATGCGCAAAAATCGGCGTTTTTAAAAGCACTTGGTTTCGTGCCGACAAGTGCTCAGGAACGCGTGATGCACGAAATATCCGATGATTTTGCCGGCGATATGACGGCCAACCGGCTGATACAGGGCGACGTGGGATGCGGCAAAACGGCGGTGGCATTCTATGCGATGTTTTTAAACTACGCGGGCGGATACCAAAGTGTGATGATGGCACCGACCGAAGTGCTGGCACGTCAGCATTACTTTAAGGCAGTGGAATTATTTGAAAAACTGGGCGGTCGGTGCGTTCTGGTTACGGGAAGTGATACGACGGCTGAGCGGCGGGAAAAGCTTGCTAAAATCGCCAACGGCGAAGCGGATTTAATCTTTGGAACACATGCACTGATTTATGGTGACATCGTCTACAAAAATTTGAATTTAGCGGTCACGGATGAACAGCATCGTTTCGGGGTCGGCCAGCGTGCCAAGCTCTCGTATGACGGGCATTTAAATACGCTGGTTATGTCGGCCACACCCATTCCGAGGACTTTAGCGCTGGTGCTGTATTCGGGCATGGACGTTTCGGTGATCGACGAGATGCCGGTGGGGCGAAAGCCGATGGAAACGCATATTGTCCGTGAAAACAAGCGCGGGGATCTATATGGCTTTGTTCAAAAAATTGTAGATAAAGGCGGGCAGGCCTATGTGGTGTGCCCCATGATTGAGGGGGAGGGCGATGTACGCAATGTAGAGGATGTGGCGGCTGAACTCGCCGAAGACTTTGGGTTTTCGCACATCGGTGTGATGCACGGACAGCTAAAGGCGGATGAGAAACAGAGCCTGATGAAAGCCTTTACTGATAAGAGGATTGACGTTTTGGTGGCGACTACGGTCATCGAAGTGGGGGTGGATGTGCCGAACGCGACCGTGATGGTGGTGGAAAACGCCGAGCGGTTTGGTCTGGCCACCCTGCATCAGCTACGCGGGCGCGTGGGGCGAGGCGCTCAGCAGGCATATTGCTTTTTGGTCAGCGAACAGAAAAATGATCGGTTGGAAATATTAAAAAAAGAAACCAACGGGTTTAAGATTGCCGAAGAAGACTTGCGCCTTCGCGGACCGGGGCAGTTTTTGGGGTTTTCCCAGCATGGCATCACCGATTTCTATATGAATAAGCTGGTGGGCGATATGGCTACACTGGAACTTTCGCAAAGCATTTTTTCACGGATGCTGGCGGGCGAGTTTGCTGAGGAATATCAAAGGGTCAAACGCGCCGCCAAGAAAAAATATGAGAATTTGCTGAAAGATATTGCGCTGAACTAAAAAATGCTATAAATTATAGGAAACAAAAGCGGATATAGTGCGCTTTGCTGTTATTAAGACGCAAAATATGGTATATTGATGAGTAAATAAAGGATGATTTAAGGGGAATTTTTGCCATGATTAATATCAAAGAAGGGTTGACGTTCGATGATGTACTGCTGATACCCGGCAAGTCATCGGTTTTGCCTGCCACGGTGGATATCACCACCCAGTTGACGCCGAATGTGAAGCTGAACATTCCGTTTATGTCTGCGGCGATGGACACGGTGACCGAGAGCCATCTGGCTATTGCGATCGCCAGAGAGGGCGGTATCGGTATCATTCATAAGAATATGACGATTGACGCGCAAGCTGTCAATGTGGACCGCGTGAAGCGGAGTGAACATGGGGTGATTACAGACCCATTTTTCTTATCTCCCGAAGATACGGTGGGTGACGCGGATCAGCTGATGGGTAAATACAGGATATCGGGTGTGCCGATTACCGTTGGCGGTAAATTGGTGGGGATCATCACCAACCGTGATTTACGTTTCGAGACCGATTTTAGTAAGAAAATCAAAGAATCGATGACTTCCGAGAATCTGGTCACTGCGCCGATCGGCACCACTTTGGCCGAAGCGCAGAAGATACTGGCCAAACACAAAATAGAGAAACTGCCGCTGGTGGACGACGATAATAATCTGATGGGGCTGATTACCATCAAAGATATCGAAAAATCCATCCAGTATCCAAACTCGGCTAAGGACAGCCGGGGACGTCTTTTGGTTGGGGCGGCGGTCGGTCAGTCGGGAGACACCATGGACCGTGTGAAAGCACTGGTGGACGCTGGTGTGGATGTGCTGTCCATCGATTCAGCGCACGGACATCAGGACAATATCAGCGCCATTGTTTCCAAGATTAAAAACGCATATCCCAATATGGACGTGATTGCCGGCAATGTGGCGACCGCCGAAGGTACGCGGGATTTGATTAAGGCCGGAGCGGATTGCGTCAAGGTCGGCATGGGGCCGGGCTCCATCTGTACCACGCGTGTGATCGCGGGCATCGGTGTGCCCCAGTTTACCGCTGTGGCCGAATGCGCCGAGGAAGCCAAAAAGCACGGTAGGACCGTAATCGCTGACGGGGGCATCAAATACTCGGGCGATGTGACCAAAGCGCTGGCGGCGGGCGGCTCTGCCGTGATGATCGGGTCTCTCTTTGCGGGTGTTTCCGAAAGCCCGGGCGAGATGGAGATCTATCAAGGACGAAGCTTTAAGGTCTACCGAGGTATGGGCAGTTTGGCAGCCATGCAGAAAGGTTCCAGCGACCGATATTTCCAGGATGAAAATCAAAAGTTGGTACCCGAAGGGGTGGAAGGCCGAGTTCCCTATAAAGGCCCGCTGGCCGATACGGTTTTTCAGATGGTAGGCGGTTTGCGGTCCGGTCTCGGTTATGTCGGGGCGAAGGATATTGCCGATTTGCAGGCCAAAGCGAAATTTGTCAGAATCACCAATGCTGGGCTGACCGAAAGTCATCCGCATGATATCTATATCACCAAGGAAGCGCCGAACTATACCAAGTAATTAAAAGTTAACCTCTGTTTTAAAGTTTTAAACAGAGGTTAATATGATTTTATACACGAAACTTTTAAGGAGAAATACATGCAGGAAATTGTGCTCGTGATCGATTTTGGCGGTCAATATAATCAGCTGATAGCAAGGCGGGTGAGGGAGCTTGGCGTTTATGCCGAGATTTTGCCATATACCGCGGATGCCGCGCGTGTCCAGACTTTTAGCCCCAAAGGCATCATCTTCACCGGCGGTCCGAATTCGGTGTACGCCGAAGGTGCGCCCAAGTGTGACCCCGCGATATTCGATTTGGGCATTCCTATCCTCGGTATCTGCTATGGCGCGCAATTATTGAGCTTGCATCATGGTGGTCAGGTGACACACGCAGCGACGCGTGAGTACGGCAAAACCGCCATCGTTTATTCGGATGAATCCAAATTGTTTTGGAACTTACCGCCGCAGAGCGCTTGCTGGATGAGTCATACCGATTATGTCCAGACCCCGCCGGGCGATTTTAAGACCACGGCATCCACTAAAGCCTGTCCCTACGCGGCGTTTGAGAATGTTGAATTAAAGCAATATGGCGTGCAGTTTCATCCCGAAGTGGTGCATACCCAGCACGGCAATGTGATACTTAAAAACTTTCTCTATGATGTCTGTGAAGCCAAAGGCGGCTGGGACATGAAAAACTACAGCCAGATTGCGATTGATGCGCTGAAAGAAAAATGCGCAGGCAAAAAGGTTTTACTGGCGCTTTCGGGCGGCGTGGATTCCTCGGTGGCGGCGGTGCTTTTGCATAAAGCCATCGGTAAAGACCTAACCTGCATCTTTGTGGATCACGGTCTCCTGCGCAAAGACGAAGGCGATGAAGTGGAGCGCGTCTTTAAAAACGAGTACGATATCAACCTCATTCGTGTGAATGCGGAAGATTTGTTTTTGGAAAAACTAAAAGGTGTATCCGACCCCGAAACCAAGCGCAAGATTATCGGTGAAGCGTTTATCCGTGTGTTTGAAGCCGAGGCAAAGAAAATTGGCAAAGTTGACTTTTTGGCGCAAGGCACGATTTATCCGGACGTCATCGAATCCGGCGCGGGGCACGCGGCCACCATCAAGAGCCACCACAACGTCGGAGGTTTGCCCGACCATGTCGATTTTGAGGATATCGTCGAGCCGCTACGTGATCTGTTTAAAGATGAAGTACGAGCCTTGGGCGAGGAGCTGGGCATCCCGCATCATATGGTCTGGCGCCAGCCCTTCCCAGGACCAGGACTTGCGATCCGGATCATCGGAGATATCACCAAAGAAAAGCTTGATATTTTAAAGGAAGCAGATTTTATTTTCCGGGACGAGATTGCGAAAGCCAAGCTGGACGAAGAGATTTGGCAGTACTTTGCCGTACTGACCGGCATGCGCAGTGTGGGTGTGATGGGGGATGAGCGTACCTACGACTACACCATCGCCCTGCGCGCGGTGACCAGTGTGGACGGCATGACCGCCGATTGGGCACGGATACCCTTTGATGTGCTGGAGCAGATCTCAAACCGCATTATCAACGAAGCGGGGCATATCAACCGCATCGTGTACGATATCACGTCCAAGCCTCCGGCAACGATTGAGTGGGAGTGATAATACAAATAATCTGAATAATAGAGATAAATATATAAAACTATGCATTAGAAATAAAAGCAATTGTAATTATCGATAGTGGCAGTAAGCAAATGAATGAGACGAAAACAACAACACATGATGCAAATCAATCTACGTCATTTGACATAGAGCAATAAAAGATGCTATTATCTTATTCGATAAAACAATATAATACATAAATTATAGTGAAGTAGGGCCTTGAGTATTTGAAGTATGAGTTTAAATACGTTTACTAATGAGAAAATGTAAGTGGATTTAGATTAGTGCTTTGTGAAGAAGAAATTGGTCTCGAAAAATTAAATTATTGAACTGGGGTTTGGTTAGGACTTATTAGTCATGACCTATGCTATATTGATTTGTGGCATAAAACGAGCAATAGCGAAGTTTAAACACTCTAACTCTTTAGAAATATTTAAAAAGTTAGAGTGTTTTGTTTTTTATAGAGAAAATGATGATAAGGAGAGCTAAGTGATAAAATTAGAAAACATAGTAAAATCCTACGATGGTAATAAGAACGTTGTAGATAATCTAGACTTAGAAATTAAGAGCGGAGAATTGGTAGTTTTAGTTGGAGAAAGTGGATGTGGTAAAACAACAACCATGAAAATGCTAAACAGACTAATAGAGCCGACAAGCGGTAATATTTATATTGATGGTGAAAATATAAAAACTTATGAAAAAAACGAATTACGAAGAAATATAGGCTATGTGATACAAAATGTTGGCCTATTTCCACATCTCACAATCGATAAAAATATTGCGACTGTTCCTTTGCTAAGCAAAAAAGACCCTGAACAGATCAGCAAAAGGGTTGAGGAACTATTGGACTTAATAGAGCTGCCTCACGAGGAATATGCGCATAGATATCCAAGAGAGCTCAGCGGCGGTCAGCAGCAAAGAGTCGGTGTTGCCCGAGCCTTGGCGAACGATCCTGATATTATTTTAATGGATGAACCCTTCAGCGCATTAGACCCTATCACGCGTGAACAGCTCCAAAACGAACTTTTAAGATTGCAGGAGGAACTCCATAAAACAATCGTTTTTGTTACTCATGATATTGATGAGGCAATAAAACTAGGCGATAGGATCGCTGTGATGGCTGATGGGAAAATCATTCAGTATGATGCACCAGAGGAAATTTTGAAGAATCCGGTCAATGAATTTGTTGAAAACTTTGTAGGGAAAGACAGACTGTGGAAGACCCCGGATATGCTTAAGGCTGAAGATATTATGAACAAAAAAATAGTCAAAATCGGTCAAAACCGATCGGTAGCACACGCAATAGAGCTGATGAAAGAACATAATACGGAAGTTTTGATTGTCATAGATAAAATATCAGACACAAAAAGCAAAACGGTTGGTGTTGTTGGATCTAATCGATTTAGAGGTGTGGGAGACCACAGCATTAAAATGAAAGATATTATGAAATCTGATTTTATTAAAATACCGTGTGATATGCCTCTTGTTGATGTGCTGAACATCAGAAAAGAAAGAAATATTAGGATTAGTCCAGTTGTAGATGGGCGCGATAAATTAATGGGCGTCATCACAAATGCAAGTATATTAAACGTGCTGGCAGATATTGTGCCGGAAAGCGAGGAATATTAATGAAAATGATAGAATATATAGCAAACAATTACCCATTAATATTGGAAAAAGCACTTGAGCACGTATATCTCGCAGGTATAGCGGTTCTTCTGGCTTGTGCTGTTGGAATTCCGGTAGGGTTTTTAATAACCAAAAACAAAAAAACAGCAGACATCGTAATCGGTATAGCCAATATCATTCAAACCATTCCGTCACTTGCTCTGTTTGCTTTTGCACTGCCTATATTCGGTATAGGTTCTGACAATGCTATTTTTGCATTGTTCCTGTACGCACTTTTGCCGATTATTAAAAATACACTTATTGGGATACGAAATGTTAACCCGGCCATCAGAGAAGCAGCCAAGGGAATGGGGATGAGCAGGAGTCAAATTATGTTCAAAGTTGAAATACCTCTGGCCATTTCAGTGATTATGGGGGGTGTACGTATCGCAACAGTCACCGGAATAGGTATTGCTACGATTGCAACGCTAATAGGTGCGGGGGGACTCGGACAGTTGATATATCAAGGAATCGGTATGTGGAACACGGAAATGATATATGTAGGCGCTATATGTTCGGCACTACTCGCACTGCTTGCTGATTTCTTACTTGGATTAGTAGAAAAGAAATTGACTTCACCAGGAATAGTTAAAGAAGACCAATTGTCATAAAGATTGTAGCAACATTTTGTTGTTAAAATATATAAATTAAAGGAGATATAATGAGAAAAAGACTGACATTAGTACTAGTAGTAGTGTTGATAGCTGCATTTTTATTTGTAGGCTGTCAAAAGGTTGACGATGTTATTAAAATCACACACAAAGATTATACTGAGCAAAGAATAACAGGTCAATTGTTATCAGTTTATTTGGAAAGCAAAGGATTCGAAACGGAAGTTACGGAGTTATCTGGAACCATGCTTTGTTATACAGCATTGCGTGAAGGCGATGTTGATGTTTATGCTGAATTCACAGGTTCTGCTTATGGCGCAATTCTGGATCAGACAGAAATCTTAGGTGTACAAGAAACATATGACTATGTAAAGCAGAGATGTGAAGACGAGCACGGGATAACTTGGCTGGATCCGCTAGGATGGAATAACACATATGTTCTCTCCGTTCGCCCGGAGACGGCTGAGGAATACGGCCTTACAGATATAACGAGCCTAATTGAAGTTGCACCCAACCTAATCATGGGATGTGACGATGAGTTTTTGAATCGTGCTGATGGACTGCCAGGGTTGAAGGAATACTATCCAGGCCTGGAATTCAAAGAAGAAATTCCGATGGACCAAGGTTTAACTTACGCGGCACTTCGTGATGGCGAGCTTGATGTAAATGTATCATATTCTACTGACGGTCGTATTGCAAAATTCAGCTTAGTGAACCTAGTTGACGATAAAAATTTCTTCCCTCCGTATTATGTGACACCTATCTTAAGAATGGAATATGCAGATGAGCATCCCGATGTCGTAGAAGCCTTAAGAGAACTAGGTGGAAACTGGACGGACGAGGCGATGCAGCAATACAACCTGATGGTTGATGAAGGTGCAGACCCAAGAGAAGTGGCAACATTGATGCTGCAAGATGCGGGTTTGATCGACTAGAGATTAGTTTAGCTGAAAGATAAAAAAGACAAGCAATAAGCTTGTCTTTTTCAATATTATAGTTGTAAAACCCGTTGCTTTAAAAGCAAAGTCTTAGCCAAACCTTCACCAGCTGTTTTTGCCTGACTGAGGGCTTGACTGTTTTTGATAGCCTCACCTTTTTTGAAAAGATGCAATATTTTCACTACATTTACGACTCTGTACCCTAAAGCTTCTATTGGCATTTTCATGGCATCTGCCGTAAAGCCCATATCACTTTCATCGTTTTGTTCACATACCGCTATGATTGAAGAATATTTTACAGATGATGCTTCATTGAGTGGCATCCAAATGCTTCTATCTTCTTCATCAAATATCTCGTAGCAGTAAAGCCTTTCTATAAATGCTTTCATCAAAGAAGTTATATTATAAAAATAAGTGGGGGAACCAAGAATAATGGCATCTGCTTCAATAATTTGTGGATACAGCTTTTGCATGTCATCTGGCACGATACACTGATATGTCTTTTTGCAGCCTTCACAGCCGGTGCAACCAGATATGGAATAGTCCGAAAGATACTCTATGTGCGTTTGTATACCTAATGCCTCCGCGGACTTGAGTGCTGTTTCTACTAAAGCCGCCGTATTCCCTTTTTTTCGCGCGCTACCAACAATACCTAGAATTTTCATGATAACCTCTTTCACCGAGAGTAATATATTATCTCATCAATATATTTAACTATTATATCATGATATGCAAAATATAAATAATCGCACTTTAATCACGCTTTAGCTAGTACAAAACATGTGTCATACTAATCAAATAGTGAGTGCGTGAACAGCATAAAAAAGGATTAATCTGATCTTAGATTTCATAGAAATAAATTTTTGGAATGATATCAGCCTTTTCTGCTCCTAAGTTTCCTGATATTATTTTGATATTAAAAATCTTGTTAAGCATAATAATATAACAAATAAGCACAAAATCTAATAATAATCGCTATAGATATTAAACAAATATGTTTAAGCTATTCTCGGATTTACCGAGTGGGAGTAAAAGAGTAATCTCCGGTGGCTTAGACCTAAAGAATAAAAACTAACACCGCTTATGTGTTTAGAAAAACATAGGCGGTGTTTTTGTTTTATTTTGTATAAATTAATTGATTGCCCTAGAGATTTTGAAGTAGCGATAAATTCCCAAAGCAATAAATATAGTGAACAGCAGACTCGTTGATAGTGATATAAAATCAAAAGAAGAAACTAAAATCGGGATCATCATAGCGGCCTCGGCGATAACAAAAAATATTATAACGAACCACTTTAACGCGCGTTTCTTCTTGATGATACATATGATGATTAAAACCAGAAGCAGGCCGAGAATGATAACGGCGATTATCCCCGGAGAGAAGTTGATGGGCTTTGACCGGAGGACTTGTTGCATCACGGCTGGAAGACTTAAGATCATATAAATTAGGATGATTCTAAGCGGACGAGGTAACCGGCGACGGTTTTGAATGCGTTCACGGTATAAGACGCCCTCATCCATCCTTTTTAGCAGTGTTTCAATTTTTACAGTTCTTTTTGATGAGAGACCTTCAAGGATTTTGATATAAGCGGTTCTATTATTATCGGAAGGATAATTAATCAGCTTGATGGTTTTGCACCCGGCGGTGATCTGAAGCTTTTCGTCGATGAGAATATTTGTGATTTTCTTAATTCTAATGCGTTTACCAAAGATGAACCCTTTTTTGATTGAATCTTTGGTGAGCCAGACGATGTTGACAATTTCGCATGAGACGGCTTTGTTGACGATAGCGATAAGCGAAAGGAAAAGTAAGCAAAAAAGAAGATGCGTTGCAACCGAAACATCCACTAAAGCGAAAGCGCGGGCAAGCCCGAAACCTGCTGAAACAATATAAGAACACAAAGCGACTGTATAATAAACTAGAATCTTTTTGTCTCTACAAATAAAATAAACTTTCATATCGCTATCCTTTGTGTTAGTCTTCTTGCTCAGAAAAATACGCAGGCTTGCTCGCTGTATATGCCTGATAACGGCTGAGCTCATCAGGATATTTGTTTTGCATCTGACTGCGCAAATAATCTATCCTTCTTTTCGCCATCGCTTGATATTCCTCAAGATCAGCCATTGTTTCCAGATTTTCGTCTACACCAGCTTCCAGAACCTTTATATCGTACCATAGTGATATTGCATCTGTAAACGCATCTATATTCACCAGATCATCAAAATCAATCAATGCACTTGCTACGGATTCTGCATCTTTTCCTTGACTAAAAAAGGCAAGAATGCTATTACCGGCCAAGGAGATGAGAGTATTGATGTCAAAATCAAAGTAATTTTCAATATGCGCTTTTTCTTGCTTTTTTTCGTTGATTTCGCGCAACAATTCTTCTGTATCTTTCTTGATATTTTCAATAGATATGTCAGCACTTTGAGAAAGGTCGTATAACTCATCTGTTTCTTCGATGAGCACCCAAAATTCTGAGGACACACCGATAATAGCGGGCATGATTTCATCAAATATACGCTCCTTTATAGATATAAAATCATCTTCGCCGATTGTGCCGTTTAGGTAGTCGGTGGCAGCATTCAGTAGGGGTGTGATATTATCTTTATGCAAGAAAAGAATATCCGTATTCTGAAAGCTGGGAAGCACGTCCCTTTGCTTTTGGCTGGTGATGATGGAGGTTAGTATCTGCTTCTCTGTTTGAGATAATAAGCCTTGCTCAAACAATATTTCCAGCATTATCAATGCTGAAAATTCAATCATCTGAGTATTTGGCATCGCTGCCAATGCCTCATAGCCAATTATATCTTGAAATAAATATTCTAATAGGCTTTCGGAGTTGATGGGAATACATTTGCATTTGCAATTTGGATGCAAAGGCTTAAAGTCAGCGATTAGAATAATTTTGCCGTTATTTGCGGTGCAGGCATCGCACGCGCCTTCATTGCTTCTCCATATGCCCCATTTACTTTCACTCATATCATAAGCTCCTATTTTTTTCCGGCAGTATGATGTGAAACGGCTTTCAATCGACTTGCGAATTATCAGAACGCAAGGATAAGCTTAGTGAGACACCTGAGACATTGGGTCGTATTATCTGGAGAACTCAAAGTTGATAAATTTCTGATATTATTTTGATATTAAAAATCTTGTTAAGCATAATAATATAACAAATAAGCACAAAATCTAATAATAATCGCTATAGATATTAAACAAATATGTTTAAGCTATTCTCGGATTTACCGAGTGGGAATAAATAACAAACTTAAAACCCCCAAGCCCGCCTATAACTAAAGGCCGGTTTGGAGGTTTATTTTTTTGCATTACCGCAAGGCCCCGTCCCCAGCCATCAGCCGGGTCATTTCCTCAATGTGTTCAATCGGGAAAGGGGGTGCTGTTAAGGGTTTCATCGCAATCGACATCAGCTTCATGGGGTTGTCGTCGGCGGCCACGCGGTTTGAGCTCATCTCACCGCACCGTCGGCACCGATGGATAATCGCCCATTCGCCGTTCTTTTTTACCCATACCGCCACCGGTTCCATAATGCCGCCGCAGTCGGATTGCCGGTCTCCCGGTTCAATATCGACATGCAGGCTGCAAAGGCAGTTGGGGCAGTGGTTGCGGTGGTCTGTTCCTGCACCTTGTGGGGTAACCAGACGGTCACACACCTTACAGGTAAAAGCATCTTGACACGCGTGTGTTTTGTAATACCCTTTTTCAAATGTTCTTCGTTTGTTTTCCCTGTTCATGGGAATGTCCTCCTCATAGATTGTGTAGATCCCTATGGGAGGTTTGGATGGTTGTGTCGCAAACCTCCCGGCTAGCGAACAATCTCCTTTGTGGTTTTCTGCATAAATTTCTCCTTTGTATTAGCGTTGCGCTTTGCCAAAAAGCAAAACGCTGCAAACCGGTTCATCGTAAAACAGCACGATGAAATGTTTACCATGGCCTATTATACATGATTTGTCATTAAATTCAATATTTTTTGCAGTAAAGACCTGATATTAAGCGCAAATCGCTGTGTTGGGGAGTTCTATTTATTAGGTTTACATATTTCAACATGGAGATTTTAAACTGGGGTCGGTATTAATTAGCGCCGTTATATTCAGACAAAAACTTTATTTTTATTAGATATTGTGTATAATAGATTTGTGAAATACTAAATATGATTACATAGCAAGTTCTTTAAGGATGGGTAGCTGATCAATTGAACTTGTTTATTATATTTTTAAGGAGATTTATAAAAAAATGAAAGTGGCAGTCATTATGGGTTCCAGGTCCGATCTTCCGGTTTTGGAAAAAACGCTGCAGGTCTTAAAGGACTTTGGTGTGGAAGCCGTGCCGAGAGTATTAAGCGCGCACCGCACGCCAGATCAGGCGCATGAGTTTGCCCTTCATGCCGAAGATAGCGGCATTGAGGTCATCATTGCGGCGGCGGGCAAAGCGGCGCATCTGGCAGGTGTTTTGGCGGCGTATACGGTTTTGCCGGTCATCGGCTTGCCGATCAAGTCTTCCACCATGGACGGACTGGATTCGCTCTTCTCGATCGTGCAGATGCCTTCCGGCATTCCGGTGGCTACGGTTGCGATTAATGGCGGAGAAAACGCTGCGCTGTTGGCTGTACAGATTCTTGCCGTCAAGTACCCTGTGCTGAACCAAAAGCTGAAAGCCTACAAAAAGCAAATGGAAGAAAACGTACTCAAAGCCGATGCGGCCCTGCTGGAGGAATTAAAGTGATGGAAAAACGTGAGCAGTTGTATGAAGGCAAAGCCAAAAAAGTATACGCCACCGATAACCCGGACTTTGTGATTGTGGACTACAAGGATGATGCCACCGCTTTTAATGGTGAGAAAAAAGGCACCATCGCGGGCAAAGGCGTGGTCAACAATCAAATGAGCAATTATATGTTTAAACTATTGGAGGGAAAAGGCATCCCCACGCATTTTGTCGAGGAGATTTCAGCGCGCGAAACCATCGTCAAGAAGGTGGAAATCGTGCCGGTGGAGGTCATTGTACGCAATATTGCGGCGGGCTCGCTTTCCAAGCGTCTGGGACTGCCCGAAGGGACGGTGCTTAAAAAAACCGTGCTGGAATACTGCTATAAGGATGATGCGTTGGGCGACCCGATGATTAACATCTATCATATCGATGCAATGGGTTTGGCAACGCGCGGCGAGATGGATAAAATCGCCGAATATTCCTTTATGGTGAACGATCTTCTGATCGAACGGCTTAAAAAAATGGATATTCAGCTGGTAGATTTCAAGCTGGAATTCGGGCGCTTCCATGGACAGATTGTGTTGGCGGACGAGATTTCGCCGGACACCTGCCGATTTTGGGATATTAACACAGGCGAAAAGCTGGATAAAGACCGTTTCCGGCGCGATCTTGGCGGCGAAAAAGAAGCCTATGAAGAGGTCTTAAAAAGGCTGATGGGTGAATAAATTGGCATTTAAAAAACTGAAAAATTATTGCCGGATAAAACCGCACTTTGATAGCATGAACGAAGAGTGCGGCGTATTCGGCATCTATAAAAAGGACGATTTTATCGAAGCGGCTGACGCGGTGTTTTACGGTCTGTATGCGCTCCAACACCGGGGGCAGGAGAGCGCGGGCATCGCGATTTCCAGAAACGGGCGCATCGATTATTACAAGGATATGGGCCTGGTGGCCGAAGTGTTTAAGGGCGATCGGATGGATGAGTTTTACGGAGCGGATATTGCGGTAGGACACGTGCGATATTCCACCACCGGACGTTCGTCTGTGACCAATGCCCAGCCATTGGTGGTATCCTATAAGAGCGGCACCTTGGCGCTGACGCACAACGGCAACCTTATCAACGCATCGGGCCTTCGTGAAGAGCTGGAAGAAGCGGGCGCGATTTTTCAGACGACGATCGATACGGAAGTGATCGCCAATCTCATCGCGCGTCAGGCGGGAGACGGCATTATTGAGAGCATCATCAAAACCATGGCGCGCCTGAAAGGCAGCTATGCCATGACCGTGATGACCAAGGATAAGCTCATCGGTGTTCGGGACCCGCAGGGCATCCGTCCGCTGGTGCTGGGACGTATCAATGAATCTTACGTTCTAGCGAGTGAAACCGCGGCGTTTGATGCCATAGACGCCGAATATATTCGGGATATCAAGCCCGGAGAGATTGTGGAGATTACAGCCGAAGGTGTTTCGTCGCAAATGACGCCGCCGGCTGAGAAGACGGCGCTTTGTGTGTTTGAATATGTCTATTTTGCCCGTCCGGATTCCTATATCGAAGGCGTTTCGGTGTACGGCGCACGGGAAAAAGCGGGCGCACTGCTCCTGGCCAAGCGTTTTCCGGTGGAAGCGGATATTGTATCCGGTGTGCCGGACAGCGCGTTGCCCGCGGCCATGGGTTACGCCGAAGAAAGCGGCATTATCTACAAAAAAGCTTTGGCAAAAAACCGCTATATCGGAAGAACATTTATCCAGCCCCAGCAGTATATGCGTGAACGGGGTGTGAAGATTAAGTTAAACGCGCTTCGCCGCAACGTGGAAGGCAAGCGGGTGATTTTGATTGACGACAGTATTGTGCGCGGCACAACCTCTAAAAAAATCGTGGAGATGCTGCGAAGCGCAGGCGCTAAGGAAGTGCATATGCGCATCTCGTCGCCGCCGGTGATTGCGCCGTGCTATTTTGGTATCGATACCGCATCGCACGAGCAGCTGATCGGCGCCAAAAACTCGGTGGAAGCGATCCGCAAACTGATCGGCGCGGATTCATTGGCCTATCTTTCGGCTGAAGACCTTTTGGAAACGGCCAAGGAAGCGGGCCTTGATTTTTGCAGCGGCTGCTTTACCAAGGACTATCCCATGGATGTGGAGAGTGAGACGGGTAAAGGCAACAAACTGATTTTAGAACAAAACGGGGAATAAGGAAAAGGAAAATAGATTATTATGGGAATGACGTATAAGGACTCGGGCGTGGATACTGCGGCCGGACAAAAAGCCGTCGAACTGATGAAAGAGCATGTGAAACAGACATTTAACGACAATGTCATGTGCGACCTTGGCAGCTTCGGCGCGATGTATGATATGGAAAACGGCGACGTGTTGGTTTCGGGCACGGACGGCGTGGGCACCAAAGTGATGGCGGCGTTTACACTCAACCGTCACGAAACCATCGGTATCGACTGTGTGGCGATGTGCGTGAACGATATCGTCTGCCATGGGGCAAAGCCGATGTTTTTTCTGGATTACTTTGCCTGCGGCAAGCTGGAACCCGAAACCGCGGCTTTGGTGATTAAAGGCGTCGCAGAAGGATGTACGCAGGCGGGATGCGCGCTGATCGGTGGAGAAACCGCCGAGATGCCGGGCTTCTACCAGCCGGGTGAATACGACTTGGCCGGATTTTCGGTGGGGATAGTCAAAAAAGACAAGATCATCAACGGCAAGAATATCAAGGCGGGCGATATGCTGATCGGCATCGCTTCCTCGGGGATCCATTCCAACGGTTTTTCTTTGGTACGATCGCTGATTAAAATGGAGATGGAAGTTTTAAACAACCATATTCATTCGTTCAATAAAACCCTGGGTGAGGAACTGCTGACGCCGACCAAAATTTATGTCAAAACAATTCTGGATTTAAACAAAAAATTCAACATTAAAGGCATCGCTCATATCACGGGCGGGGGTTTTTATGAAAATATCCCGCGGATTTTGCCCGAAGGGCTTTCCGCAAAAATTCATATCAAGGCATTCGATATTCTGCCGGTGTTTGAGATGCTGGTGGCCGAAGCCAAAATATCGCAGGACGAAGCATTCAGCACATTTAATATGGGCATCGGCATGGTTCTGGCGGTGGATAAACGTATCAGCGACAGTGTGCTGTCTCGGTTGATTGAGCTGGGCGAAACCGCCTATATCATCGGCGAAGTGGTGCGGGACGACGCAGGAGTGATACTTTGCGATTAAAACGATTAGTGGTTATGATATCGGGCAGCGGCAGTAACCTGCAGGCGCTGTTGGATGCGATAGCAAGAGGTGAAATTGACGCCGAAATTGTCGGCGTTATTTCCAGTGCCCCGGGTGTCTATGGCATTTCGCGTGCGGAAAAAGCGGGGATACCGGCCAAGGTTGTGGCAAGAAAAATGTATGAATCGGCTGAAGCATTTAATGCGGCCAATCTTTCGGCGATCCAAAGTTTTTCGCCGGACGGTATCGTTTTGGCTGGATACTTAGCCATGATATCGCCTGACATCATTACAAAGTACTTAAATAAAATCATCAATATCCACCCAGCCCTGATTCCTTCCTTTTGCGGCAAAGGCTTTTATGGCAGGAAGGTACATCAGGGCGTTTTGGATTATGGCGCTAAAATTTCGGGCGCGACCACCCATTTCGTAGATGAAGGAGCGGACACCGGCCCGGTGATTATGCAGAAAAGTGTGCCGGTTTTGGACAGTGACACGGCGGAAACGCTGGCAGCGCGGGTGTTGGAAGTGGAGCACGAGATTCTGGTCAAAACGGTTCAGGTGTTTTGTTCAGGAAAAATCTCGGTTAATGGCAGGAAAGTGACCCTTAACGGGTTAAAATAAATTTTTTTATGGAGGAACTTACTTAAAATGAGCAGAGCTTTTTTAAGCGTATCCGACAAGACCGGCATTGTTGAATTTGCCAAAGGTTTGGTAAAAGCGGGTTATGAGCTGCTGTCCACCGGCGGCACCAAAAAGGCATTGGAAGCAGCGGGGCTTTCCGTCACCTCGGTCAGCGATATCACGGGTTTTCCTGAATGTCTGGACGGAAGGGTAAAAACCCTGCATCCCAAGATTCATGCGGGCATTCTCGCTATGCGCGATAATGCTTCACACATGCAGACCTTAAAGGACCTTGAGATTGAGCCGATTGATATTGTGGCGGTCAACCTGTATCCGTTTAAGGCGACGATTGCTAACCCTGATGTTTTACTGGCCGAAGCGATTGAGAATATCGATATCGGCGGGCCGACCATGCTGCGCGCGGCGGCCAAGAACTGGCAGGATGTGGCGGTGTTGATCGACAGCGCCGACTATGGCACGGTTTTGCAGGAATTGAGCGAAAACGGCGAAGTCAGCCGTGAAACCAAATTTGGCCTTTGCGCAAAGGTGTTTGAGCATACGGCGGCTTACGACGCGATGATCAGTGCTTATCTCCGGACGATAACCGGCGAAAAGTTCCCCGGGAAATTAACCCTGACTTACGAAAAGCAGCAGGACTTGCGGTACGGCGAAAACCCGCATCAGCAAGCCATGTTCTACCGTGAACCGCTGTTTAATCAGGGTTCGCTGGTGGAAGCGGAGCAGTTGAACGGCAAAGAGCTCTCGTTTAACAACATCAACGACGCCAACGGCGCGCTGGATGCACTACGGGAATACGACGAAATCACGGTGGTGGGGGCCAAACACGCCAACCCCTGCGGCATCGGCAGTGCAGACAATGTTTACGATGCTTATATGAAAGCTTATCACTGTGACCCGAAATCGATTTACGGCGGTATTGTGGTGACCAATGCGGTGGTAGACAAAAAAACTGCCGAAGAGATGGCAAAGATTTTTTTGGAGATTATCGTGGCGCCCGACTATTCGCCCGAGGCGCTGGATGTGCTGAAAGCCAAGAAGAACTTGCGTGTCTTAAAACTACCTTCGATCAAAGCACCGCTGAAGGCGGAAGCGATGGATATGAAAAAAGTCGCTGGCGGGCTGCTGGTGCAGGACATCAACCGCATTGTTTTGGACGGTGAGGTAAAATGCGTCACCAAAACGAAGCCCACCGACAAGCAGATGGAAGATATGCTGTTTGCCTGGAAGGCAGTGAAGCATATCAAATCCAACGGCATCCTGACAGCCAAGAACAAGCAGACCCTTGGTATCGGCCCAGGACAGGTCTCGCGCGTTTGGGCGGTGGAAGCGGCATTGGAGCGGAGCGGCGAAGACGTAAAGGGCGCGGTTGTGGCGTCGGATGCGTATTTTCCGTTTTCCGATTCTGTTGAGCTGATGGCAAAGGCAGGGATTGCCGCCATCATTCAGCCAGGCGGATCGATTCGCGATGAGGAATCGATTAAAGCCTGTGACGCGGCGGGCATCGCCATGGTCTTTACAGGTCTTAGACACTTTAAACACTAGATAAAGGAAAAAAACATGAAAGTATTGGTTGTCGGCGGCGGCGGCAGAGAACACGCCATGATTAAAAAACTTAAAAGCGAGCGAAACGATTTGCAGATTTTCTGTGCGCCCGGGAACGGGGGTATCGGCGAAGAAGCGTTGTGCGTGCCCATTCCGGCCATGGATATGGACCGCATCTGCCAGTATGCCGAAACGCAGGCCTTTGATCTGGTCATCGTAGCGCCGGATGATCCGCTGGTCGCGGGGTTGGTGGATCGTCTGCAGGCTTTGGGCCTTCGCGTCTTTGGTCCGACAAAAGCCGCGGCGCAGATTGAAGGGTCGAAGGTTTTTTCTAAAGAACTGATGAAAAAGTATGATATTCCGACTGCCGATTACGCGGTTTTTGAGGATTATGATAAAGCCAATCAGTATCTGGAAACAGCGAAGATGCCGATCGTCATCAAAGCGGACGGTCTCGCCAAAGGCAAAGGCGTTCTCATCTGCAAAACGCGGGACGAAGCGTTTGAAGCGCTGGAACTCATCATGCAGGATAAAAAGTTCGGTGAGGCCGGCAGTCGTGTGGTGATGGAGGACTTCATGGAGGGGCCGGAGGTCTCAATCTTGAGCTTCTGCGATGGCGAAACCATTGTGCCGCTGCCTTCGGCGCAGGATCACAAAAAGGCTTTTGATAACGATGAGGGCAAGAATACGGGCGGGATGGGCGCTTTTTCACCAACGGATAAATATACGCCCGAAATCCAAGCCGAAGTGGAAGAAAAGATTATTTTAAGGACACTGGGTGCCTTAAAAAGCGAAGGTATTGTCTTTAAAGGTGTTATCTTCTTTGGTCTGATGCTGACGGCGGAAGGGCCAAAGCTTTTGGAATACAACGCGCGGTTTGGCGACCCTGAAGTACAGGTGGTACTGCCTAAATTGGAAACGGGATTGATGGATATCATCGACGCTGTGATTGATGGCAACTTGAAAGCCATTGATTTTCGGTTTAATCCGGATTATGGGGTGTGTGTCATCATCGCTTCTGGCGGCTATCCGGACGCGATAGTAACCGGCTACCCGATTGAAGGGCTCTCGGATGTAGACGACGATGTGGTGGTTTACCATGCCGGCACCAAAGCGGCCAACGGACGCATGTATACGGACGGCGGACGGGTGCTGGGCGTTGCGGCTTTTGGACGCAACATGGCCGAAGCGCGTGAAGCCGCTTACCAGAACGTCAAAAAAATCAAGTTTGAACATATGCATTATCGCACGGACATCGGCATAAAGTAGGGGATGATAGAATGATAACGATCACAGCGAACGGCCAAGAGATTAAGATTAAACCCGGGCAGAATTTTGAGGATATCTTAATCGATCATTTTCCAAAGCTTAAACATGTCACCAATGTGGTGGCCGATGGCGTACTGCACGAATTGTTTGAGCGATATAAGGATGAAAAAACACTGGAATTTATTTCGGCGACCTCCAACGAAGAGGCGGCGAGAACCTATGCCAGAGGGGTCAGCTTTTTGCTGTACCGCGCGGTCAAACAGTTTTACGGCGGAAAGAAGAAGCTGATTATCGATCATGCGCTCAGCGGTGGGCTTTATTGTGAATTGGCCGATGATGAGCTGATTTCGCCGCACGATGTGGTGGAACTGGAACGCATTATGACCGAATTTGTCAAACAGGATACCAACTTTATCTATAACAAAGTGCCAAAGGAAGCGGCGATTAAGCTGTTTGAAGCAGACGGGCAGATGGACAAGGTGGAACTTCTGAAATTCCGCCCGTTGAACTATTTTCGGTATTATGAAAACGACGGCGATATCAACTATTTTTATGGCAAAATGGTGCCGTCCACCGGCTACTTAAAGGACTTCAAACTGTTCTATTACGCACCAGGCTTTATCGTGAAGTACCCTTCACCGCACCAAACCGAGACGCATGTTTTGGAAGATGAACCCAAACTGGCAGCCACCTTTAACCGGTCCGAGCGTTGGGCACGGCTTTTGCATGTGGCCAATGTGGCGGATATCAATCGGCTGGCGCTGGACGGCGGGCTTTCCGAGTTTATTAAGGTCAACGAAACGCTGCATGAAACGCAGCTGGTGGAGATTGTCAAACAGATTGCGTCACGTCCCGAAGCACGGATGATTTTGATTGCAGGCCCCTCTTCTTCCGGGAAAACGACCTTTGCTGGACGGCTGAAAACGCATCTAAAAGTGTTAGGCAAAACCAGCCATTCCATATCACTGGACGATTATTATATCGACCGGGATAAGCTGCCTTACGACGAAGACGGAAAACAGGATTTTGAAACCATTGCTGCGCTGGATACGCACCTGTTTAATCAAAACATGGTCTCGCTTTTGGACGGAAAAGAAACTACATTGCCGATTTTCAGCTTTAATCAAGGACGGCGGGAAGACGAAGGGAAACAATTGACTTTAGGGGACGATGAAGTTTTAATTGTGGAAGGCATTCACGGCTTAAACGAGGAGCTGACACGTTTGATTCCCCAGAAGAGCAAGTTTAAAATCTTTATTTCTCCGTTGAACACACTGAATCTGGACAATCACAATATCGTGTATCCGGAAGATTTGCGGCTGCTCAGGCGCTTGGTGCGCGATCAGCGGACGCGCGGATATGAGGTGGCCACCACGCTGGAGATGTGGGCAGATGTGAGAAAAGGCGAATATAAATATATTCTACCGTACAAGGAAAACGCGGATGTTATCTTCAATTCGGCGCTGGTCTACGAGCCGATGATCCTAAAAAAATATGCGATTGCGCAATTGCACAAGATTGAGAAGGGGACGGTGGCTTATATGTACGCCACGCATCTTTTAAAGTTCTTAAATTACTTTACGTCATCCGATTTGGATGAGGAGATTCCCAAAAATTCGCTCCTGCGCGAATTTATTGGGTGAATATGACAAGAATATAAACAAATTCATAAAAGCGCTTATCCGGCGCTTTTACGTTTGTTTTTGCCCATAATTTGGAGTATACTAAAGCATGCAATATCGAATTTTGGAGGCTTAATAAGAAATGGACAGAGTCGCGTTTACAATTCTCGGTAAGGATATATATTGGTATGGCGTCATTATCGCATGCGCTTTGCTGGTCGGAATCATTCTGGCATCTGTCGAAGCAAAAAAGCGTGGGTTTTCGCCTGAAGTGGTGCTGGATTTTCTGATTCTGGCGGTGCCGCTGGCGGTGATCGGGGCTAGAGCTTACTATGTCATTTTTAATTACAGTGCTTATCAGGGCGATATCATGAAGATGATCGCAATCTGGGATGGGGGCATCGCGATATACGGGGCGGTGATCGGCGGGATCGTAGCGGCGCTTTTGATGCGCGCTTTCAGAAAATTCCCTGCGGTGACGCTTTTGGATATCTGCGCGCCTTCGCTGATTTTGGGGCAAGCCATTGGTCGCTGGGGGAACTTTATCAATCAGGAAGCCTACGGAAATCCGGTTTTAAACCCAAACTGGCAGTTCTTTCCCTATGCTGTATATATTGAAACGCCTAAAGTCGCAGGACAGCTGCCGGGATACTATATGGCCACGTTTTTTTATGAGTTCGCGTGGAATTTCTTGGTTTTTGGCATCTTGCTGATACTGCTTAAATCTTTAAGAAAATACCGCGGCGCTGTATTTGCCGCGTACGTGATGTTCTATGGCATCGGGCGGTTTTTTATCGAAGGCCTTCGCACAGACAGCTTGATGCTGACCGAAACCATTCGTGTCAGTCAGGCCTTGGCGCTGGTGATGGTGGCATTGGGTGGTTTTTATCTGGCTTATGTATTGACCAAAAAGCCCGAATATCAGGCATATGACGGGGTTTACAGTCTGGATCAGGCCGGATTTGAGGATAAACCAGGCAAGAAAGAGAAAAAGAAAAAAAAGAATGAGATTGAGCTTTAGGAGGAACGCTTTTATGGGTATGGATGAATTCAAAAAAGATTTAAAAGAAGGCTTTGAAAACGTTAAAGATACCATTGAAGACGCTGTGGATGAGCTGAAAGAGGACGTAAAAAAATACAAAGAATCCGAAATTCGGCAAGAGACCAAAGAGAACTTTAAAGCCGCATTCAACGAGGTGAAAGAAGCCGCCAAAGATACATGGGAAGAGGTATCGGAAGGCGTCAAAAAGGGCACAGAAGAGCTCTTCGGGAAAAAAGACGAGGATGACGATGAAAACGCATAAAATAAGGCCGTAAGGCCTTTTTTTATATATGCTTGATTAAATGCTCAACCAGAATACGAACACCGATGAGGATTAGAACCGTTCCGCCGAGCAGATCGGCGTATCGTTCCAGATTTTCCGCCTTTGAGAGACGTGCGCCCAAAAGCACACCTAAAAAAGACAGGACAAAGGTGACGATACCGATGATGAGAGACGGGAGTAATATCGGTGAATTCAGCGAGGAAAAACTGAGCCCAGCGGCCATCGCATCAACGCTGGTCACCAGCGCCAGCGCAATCAGCATCCGAAACCGCACCAGTGGTTTGATGTCCTCGATGCTGAAGGATTCGACGATCATCTTTCCGCCGATAAACACGAGCAGACCGAAAGCGACCCAATGGTCGATGGGCTGAATAAAGCGATACAGCGCAAAGCCGATCAACCAGCCGATCAGCGTCATGCCCATTTGGAAAACGCCAAAAGCAAGCCCGCAGCGGCGGGCATTCAGCGGTGCGTTTTTCTTATCAGAAAGTCCGGTGGCCAGCGATACAGCCAGCGCATCCATCGCCAGCGCAAAGGCTGTGATGATGACAGTAAAAAATGTCACGGGTCTATTCTCCTTGGTCGTGCTGTCTTAAGTACCATTTTGCTATCCAATCGGTCACTTTATCAGCGCCTATATTATTCAGGTGCTGGTTAGGCCCGACATTTTCATCTGCAAAATCGGTGTATTCCAACGAAAGACCTGTTCGATTAAGATCGATATAGGTGACACCCTTTGCATCAAAATAATCGGAAAAAGCGGTATAGATTTCATCGTAATTGGTGTGATCCACAAACACTGGCAGCCAGGGGAGCGTGATAAAAACCACATCAACATTTTCTTCACGGCACATTTCAATGATACTGTCCCAGTATTTTAGATTAGTGTCCATGGCGGAACTGACACTGAAATCATAATAATAATCATCATAGGATGCCAGTTTCTCTTTTGTAAGTATATACGGGGAAGATCGGCTGCCCTGATCGTGGAGGGTAAGATAGCGATTATAGATTTCGGTTCTTGATTTATCAAATAAAAATCGGGTATGCCATAGATCGGGTGTTTTCCAATTGGCATGGTATTTGATCAGGGGCAAAAAGGCGTCGAATTTTCGACGAAGTCCAGGTTGATTCACCATACCGTAAAGCTTAGTATAATAGTCATTCACAGATCGCAAAACTGCAGTATCCGCATCCAAGGCGCGAGAATACCCTTCATCGAATGGCGTGGGGTAGATCATGGAAAAAGTTTCGATTACGATTAAATCGATATCCTCATGTGCCGCTAAAGCTTCTTTAACCAGCAATTTGGCGCTGAGTACAGTTTGACTGGTAGTGGCCACGTTATAGGATTTTGTACCGGTCAAATCATCAAACTGATCGGCGTCAATACCGACGATTGCGTGGGAGTTGCCGACAAAAAGTACGTCTAAATTCTCGAGTGTATATAAGCCCTTTACGTTGAAATAGCTTTCTGATTTTCTATACGTAAAGATATAACCGACGCCGGTAATCAAGGCCAGTGTGATTGCGGTGACAACAGCACCACGCAGCAATCCTTTTTTTTGTGTTTTGGTAAGTGCCATATATAAAACCTCGTTAGAATTGGAAGTAGATAAACTGATTAACCACATTGTCGCCATAGATACCAAATATGATAATGACCATGATGGCAAGCACGATAGCGGCATGGCGAAGTGCCAGCGGACGCTCCTCCAGCCAAGCCACCAGAGGTTTTTTTTGATTGAAAATCTCGGCTATTATCAAGATGAAAACAGCGATAAATGCGACCACACGATCCTGAAGATCGAACCCGGTAAAAATTGTGCTCGGGGTCAACGGAGCAGCGGATACGGTAAACATTTGTTTGAAGACCAGTAAAGATTGGCTTAAAGTGGCCGAACGGAAAAATACCCAGGCCAGCACCACAGAAGTCAATGTGATGATGTATGACATTGTCAGCGAGATACCGCGGATACCTTTGTTTTGGTGGGTGACCAACGGTATGACCAACGGACGGGTTAAGCGCTCGATGATCTGGTAGAGGGCATGGAGCACACCCCAAACGATAAAAGCAAAGCTGGCACCGTGCCATAAACCGCTGATTGCGAATACCAGCAGGATATTGACATACTGCCGGGCTGGACCTTTTCGGTTGCCGCCAAGCGGGATATAGATATAATCCCGAAGCCATGTGGTCAGCGAAATGTGCCAGCGGCTCCAGAATTGCTGAATATTGGTGGCAAGATAGGGCGACTTAAAGTTCTGCATTAACCGGAAACCTAAAATTTCCGCTGTCCCGATCGCGATCAGCGAATACCCCGCAAAGTCACAGTAAATCTGCAAAGCAAAGCATAGAGTAGCTACCACAATCGTAAGTCCGGAAAATAGTTCGGGAGCACTGTAAACCGCATTGACATTGATGGCCAATCTGTCAGCCACCACCATTTTCATAAAAAAGCCGCCCAGCATTTTATATATACCGGTTCGGAATCGATCAGGATCAAAGGTTTGCTTCTCATAAAACTGGGGCAGCAGGTGTTCGCTTCGCTCAATCGGTCCAGCGACCAGCTGGGGGAAGAAGCTGACATACAAAGCAAAGATGCCGAAATGTTTTTCCGCCGGCGTTCTTTTCCAATAAACATCAATGGTGTAGGAAAGGGTCTGGAGAGTGAAGAATGAAATGCCGACAGGCAGCAGGATATTGAGCGGAGTCAAAGCAAAATCAGCGCGAACTAACTGCAATGCACCGTTAACAATGGTGATCACAAAGTTTAAATACTTAAATCCGAATAGCACCGCCAAGGATGCGATCAGCCCGATTAAAAGGTAGGTTTTTCGCGCACGCTGGGTTTTCGCGTTCCCCATCAGACGACCCATGGCATAATTAACTGTGGTGGTGAATAAAATCAGCGCGATATAGCCGACATTCCAACACATGTAAAAAAAGTAACTGGCGGCAAGCAGCAGCACCCAGCGGAATCGATGCGGGATGATAAAGAATAATGGGATGACGATGATGATAAAACCAATAAAGTCCAGTGAATTAAACAGCATAATCTCTCCTGTGCACTATTTAAGCTACAGTATTTTGTCGAAAATCGCCGAGAATTCTTTTTTGGTCTCGGTGATTGCATAGGGTTTTACACTTTTCGCCGCTTCAGCCTGCATGTGTATATAAGTACGTGTGTTTTTATTGAGCGCTGTTAAGATTTCTGTCAGCCGTTTAATATCCCCCGGCGCGTAAAGAAATCCGTTTACCTCATTTTTGACTAAATCACGGTTGCCTTTGACGTCGGATACCACGCATGGGATGCCGCATGCCAGGGCTTCCATGATGTTAAAGGGCAGCCCTTCGATTTTGGATGAGCTGACCACATAATCGCAGGACGAGTAAACCGGAGCAATGTTGTCGAGATAGCCTAAAAACTCAACCCGATCAGCGATACCGAGAGATTCTGCCAGGTGTTGATTGTCTTCCGTCAATTTGCCGTCGCCAGCCAGCTTTAAGGTCAGATCAGCCCCCTGCTTGATTGCCCCAGCCATCGCGGTCAGCAACTCCTGATGGTTTTTTCGTTCGGAATGCTCAGCCACGTATAAAAGATCGGTGGAAGGCGAATGATTGAGCGATTTGACTTCGCTGAAGTATTTTTGGGGATCATAGCCCATACCGTGCACAAAAAAGACATTTTGTGAGCAAAGTTTAAACTGATTGGCATACGCTAAATCTTCACTGTTCATCACGATAATGTCGTCGGTTTTCTTTGCCAGTAATTTTTCAATGGCGATATAAAGCTTGTTTTTAGAAGGCGAAACATTCTGACCAAAAAAATACCCGTGACTGATGTTGATAACACGGGTGGTTTTTTTATTTTTTTTTGGCAATGCAAGACGCACCAAAGCGGCGGTCAACGCGGTGTTGAGTATAATGGCATCATATTTGTTTTGTTTAAGCACACGACGGATTTTTAAGATGATTCCGATGTTTTTCGGACTTAAGATTTTCTTATAAAAGGGTATATTAAAAAAACGGTGCCTAGGTAATTCTGAGGCATCGCCGTTGGCCATTATGTCCACGGATATACCTTTGTTTTCCAGCATCGCGATATAGGGTTTGTGGAAGTGTTTGATATGACGCAAGGTAGATGCGGCATAAAGCAAACGTTTTGTTGCCATAAAAAATCTCCCCGTAAAAACTATGTTTATCATACACAAAAGTCGGCAATTTTTCAAGCACCGTTTGGTTTATGCTCGGTTGTTGTAGGGACATTTGTGTGCTAAAATAGCATAGAAAAATGGTTTTGGAGGAAAACGGGCTTGGATGCATTGGTGGGGTACACAGGGTTTGTCGGGAGTAATTTGGCAGGTCAGCATGCGTTTGATGCGCTTTATAACACAAAAAACATCACGGAAAGCTTTGGTACGTCTCCCGACCTGTTGGTGTATTCGGGTGTACCCGCCCAGAAGTTTGTAGCTAACCAAAACCCAGAAGCCGATTTAAAAATCATCTGCGGGGCGATTGATAACATCAAAGCCATCAGACCGGAGACGCTGGTGCTGATTTCTACGATCGATGTCTATCAAAACCCGACAGAGGTTGACGAGGGCACGGTGATGGCGACCGAAGGGCTGAACCCATATGGGTTTAACCGTTTGGTTTTGGAAAACTGGGTGAGGGAAAACGTACATCGCTTTAAGCGGACACTGATTGTACGGCTTCCCGGGCTGTTTGGGCAAAACCTAAAGAAAAATTTCATCTATGATTTGATTCATATCATCCCGTTCATGCTGAATGCGGCAAAATATGATGAATTAGCGGCAAAGTCGGATTTGATTAAAGACAACTACCGTTTGCAGGACAACGGCTTTTATGCCTGCATCGGGGACGATAAAACTAGACAGGCGCTGAAAGCGGAGTTTATCCGCCTTGGGTTTACGGCGCTGAATTTTACAGACAGCCGCGCGCGATTTCAGATGTATCCACTTTCGCGTTTGTGGGCGGATATTGAGACGGCACTTTCTGCTGGATTAAAAACTGTCAATCTGGCGACCGAACCGGTGACCGCGGCGGAGATTTACGCACTGACGCATGATATGCCATTTGTTAATGAGCTAAGCCGGACGGTACCGAATTATGACTTCAAAACGCGTTTTGACGGGGTGTTTGGCGGACGCGGGGGGTATATCGCTGATCAAGCGACAATACTAAGTGAGATCAAGACGTTTATAGAAGCGGAACTGAAAGCAGGGGCAACGGATTGAAACTATCGATATCCAATATTGCTTGGGGAAAAGAAGACGATACCGAGATGCTGGCATATATTAAAACCAGCGGATTTTTGGGCCTTGAAGTTGCGCCTACGCGGATTATCGAAAAAGATCCGTATGACCATTTGGAACAGGCGGCGGCGTTTTATCAAAGCGTGGATGAATTGGGGCTTTCGGTACCGTCTATGCAGTCCATCTGGTTCGGCCGTACCGAGCGGGTGTTTTACGATTCAGCGCAGAGAGCGGCCTTAGCTGAGCACACCAAAAAAGCCATGGATTTTGCAAAAACACTGAATTGCGGCAATCTGGTGTTCGGATCGCCCAAAAACCGTGTGCTGGAAGATGAAAGCCAGCGGGAAGCCGGACTTGCCATGATCGCTGAAATTGCCGAATATGCCGAAAGTAAGAATACGGTGTTTGCCGTTGAACCGAATCCAACCATATACAATACTAATTTTATCAACCGCACCGAGGAAGCTTTTGCGCTGGTGAAAGAGATCAATCAAAACGGGTTGAAGGTGAATGTCGATATCGGTACAATGATTGAAAACGGCGAAAATATCGGAATACTTGAAAAAGATATGAACTTGATTAACCATATCCATATCTCGGAACCCTATCTGGCGGTGCCGCAAAAACACAAGCTGCATCGAGATCTAGCCGATTTGCTTCGCTCGAACGGATATGACCGGTTTGTTTCCATTGAGATGAAAAACCCCGGAGATATTCAAACGGTGAAAGAAACGATGATATATATCAGAGAGGTATTCAGATAGATGGTTTATCCGGCAAAAAAAGGCGTTCCCCAATTTGAAGCTTACGAATTTGAAGATCAAAAAAGCGAGTATTGCCTGCTGATTCCCGTCATTAACGAAAGCAGGCGTATCATTGCTGAGCTGACGCGCGCACAGGAAGCAGGCATCGACAAGCTTTGCGATATCATCATCTGCGACGGCGATTCCTCGGACGGCAGTACGGAGCACGCGGGGTTAAAAGCGCTGGGGGTGAACACGCTTCTGGTCAAAAAAGACACCGGTCGACAGGGTGCTCAGCTTCGTATGGGTATCTGGTTTGCAATAAAGCGGGGATATCAAGGCATACTGACCATAGACGGAAACAACAAGGACAGTATCGAAAGCGTACCGTTGTTTATTAATAAACTGGAAGAGGGGTATGACTTTGTGCAGGGCTCCCGCTTTATCGCCGGAGGCAGGGCTGTCAACACACCGCTTTCACGGCATCTGGCTGTGCGGCTGATCCATGCACCGGGGATTTCAAAGATAGCAGGGAAAAGGTTTACCGATACGACCAATGCCTTTCGAGGCTATTCGGCACAGTATTTAAACCACCCGCAAGTTCAGCCATTGCGGGATATCTTTGTTACCTACGAACTGCTAGCCTATCTTTCGGTGCGGGCCAGCCAGCTGGGGATGAAAACCTGTGAGGTGCCGGTGACGCGCGCCTACCCCCAAAAAGGCAAAACGCCCACCAAAATCAGCCCGATTAGAGGCAACCTGAATTTGCTGAGAATTCTAACGGATTTAAAAAAGGGCAGGTATAATCCTTAAAACCGTTTTAGGTGCGGTTTTGATTGAAGTATCTTTTGGCTTATGTTAGAATGAGCGCAAGATTTTTAATAGGGATGAATACACTGTTTTAGGAGTTTTATTGATATGATTTTGAAGAAAACAAGGCTTTTGATATTGGTTGTGATGTTTGTGGTCATGCTTTCGGCCTGTGGGGCGAAAGCGGGTATGTCCGAAGATGATTTGATCTTTCACGTAGGCGACAGCGCATTTGCGCTGGATTCGGACGCATCCAAACTGGTGGAAGCGCTGGGCGAGAATTACACCTATTCGGAGGCGGTATCATGCGCGTATGTCGGCATGGATAAAGTCTTTTCCTATGATGGAATTGATATATTCACCTATCCGCTGGATGATATTGACCGCATTGATGAGATATATATCACATCGGACGCTTACCAAACGGCCAAAGGCATTACCGTGGGCTCGACACTAAGCGAAATACAGGCGGCCTACGGCAAGGATGCGGCTGACGTAGACGGTGACGGGCTGCTGGTGCTGACGCTGGACGGACCGAGCATAGATACCGATCAGCCCTGCCTTTATTTTGTGATGGACGGCGACACGGTGTTGGAATTCAGCTTCTATTCGGCTTCTAACCGCCAATAAACTTTGATCTAATTGGATAACGTATGGTATTTTCTTCAACCACTTTTCTGTTTATTTTTCTGCCGATCGTATTTTTGGCATATATTCCGTTGGGCCCGCGCCTGCGGAATATTTTGTTGCTCGTTGCGTCGCTTATCTTCTACGCCTGGGGCGAGCCTTTATTTGTGCTGGTCATGCTGGCATCCATCGGGCTTAACTACCTGTTTGCCCGGCTGATTGACGGAGGAAGAACGGACAACGCTAAGCGCGGATTTGTAGCCGCGGCGGTGGTACTGAACTTACTTCTGCTGATTGTTTTTAAGTATACCAACTTTATCGTTGATAATTTAAACACCGCGCTGAATCTGCATATTCAGGTGGTGAAAATCAGCCTGCCCATCGGCATTTCATTTTTTACCTTCCAGGCGATGAGTTATATCATTGACGTATATCGCGAAAAAAACCGCTCTGAGAAGAGCATACTAAACGTTGCGCTGTATATCAGCTTTTTCCCGCAGCTGATCGCAGGGCCGATCGTGAAATATCACGATATCGCCGAGCAGATTCAGAAGCGAGAGATGACTACCGACAAGGTGTTTTTAGGCCTTCGGCGGTTTATTATCGGGCTTTCAAAAAAGCTGCTCATCGCAACACCGTGGGACTGACTGCGGACAAAATATTTGCCGCGGCGCCGGCCGAACTTTCAGCAGGGTTAGCCTGGCTGGGAGCGGTGTCATATGCTTTGCAGATCTACTTCGATTTCTCCGGCTATTCGGATATGGCGATCGGTCTGGCTTCGCTCTTTGGCTTTGAGCTGAAAGAAAACTTCAATTATCCTTACATCAGCCAGAGCATTAAAGAATTCTGGCGCAGATGGCATATCTCGCTGTCCACATGGTTTAAGGAATACCTATATATCCCTCTGGGCGGTAACCGTAAGGGCTATGCTCGTACCGGCGTTAATATGTTTATCGTGTTCCTCTGCACGGGCATCTGGCACGGCGCGGCATGGAACTTTGTGGTATGGGGTCTGTTTAACGGCTTGTTTTTGCTGCTGGAGAATTACAAGGTATTGCAGCCCTGAAAAATGGCCCAAGTTCTTTCGCCACGTTTATGCTTTTTTGGTGTTCGTCATCGGGTTTACCATTTTCCGTGCGCCGAATCTGACGTATGCGTTGGGGTTCATCAGCAGGATGTTTGCGGGCGATATGACCCAAGCATCACATTTTTTGCTGGCCGAGCTTTCCACGCCGTTGATGTGGACAGTGCTGGGCACGGCGGTAATCGCATCGCTTCCGACATTACAGAAAATCAAAACCATAATGGGCGAAAATCCCATGTTGGTATTAGAACAGACGGCTTATGGACTCACGCTGGTATTACTGGTGCTGTGCATCTTAAATATTTCGTCATCCACGTTTAATCCGTTTATCTATTTTCGGTTCTAGGGAAGGAGGACTCGATGAAAAAAACACAAAAGATCATCTATATCGCTGTCTTCTTTACGGCGGTGCTGCTGCCAACCGTGTTGACCGTTTTCGGTGTAAAATCAGTTAACTATGAAAAGCGAACCTTGGCCGAAGCGCCGGTTTTGATCACACAAGACGGCATCAATCTTGATTACACCAAAGGGTTCGATGATTATTTTTCGGATAATTTTGCTTTGCGCCCCTATTTTGTGACGGGGTATGCCAAACTGATAAGAGGCGCCTTTGGCACATCCGCATCACCAAACGTTATCATTGGTAAAAATGATTTTCTCTATTTTTCCGAAACACTGCCGGCTTTTCAGGGAGAAGATTTGCTGACCGACGCAGAACTCCATCAAATTTGTGAGAAGCTTAAAGACAAGCAGGATGCGCTGGAAGTGAAGGGTATTGCGTTTTGCTTTGTTGCCGCGCCGAACAAAAACACCATCTATCCGGAAAATATGCCAAAGCGCTATCAGCGATATACAAGGGAAAGCAATATGGATCGACTTTATGCTATGATGGCTGATTACGGTATCCATACCGTGCCGCTCACCAGTGCTTTGCTGCAGGCAAAAGGAACAGGCCAGGTCTACCACGGCTGGGACACCCACTGGAACAATCTTGGCGCAGTCGTTGGATATACCGAGATGATGAAAAAACTCGCCGAACTTAAGACAGGGGATACATCGGTCGATTTTTTTCGTATGGAATATACGGAGGAAAATTCGCATTCGGGAGATCTTTATACCATGCTGTATCCGGCCAGCGGAAAAAAGGATTTGCAGATGGTATATGATTATGAAAAAACCTACACATCCGAGCGGCCCATCGTGAATCTGGAGGCGCTGGAGATTGTCACCCAAAACGAAGGTGCAGATACGCGAGCATTGATTTTCCGCGATTCGTTTTTCAATGCGCTGATTCCGTTTTTCTCCGAGAGCTTTGCCTACGTACAGTACAATCGATCGGTGCCGTATGATTTTGCTCTGGCCGAGGGTATAGACGCCGATATCGTGATCCTAGAGATAGTTGAACGAAACATTCCAAAACTTTTGGAGAATATTGAATAAAAAAATTAAGCCCTTAAATGGGCTTATTATTTTACCGAAAATCCGTTTTTTAGAAATTCGAAGTATAAATCCAGCGTCGCTTCGATGGATTCGGTGCTGATGTTTTCCCGGTCGGGGAACAGCAGATCATCATAATGTGTCATCATATGGGTTAAGATGTTTTTGACAAAGCCTTTGGGGTATTTGGCAGAAAACTCGCCTTTCAGGTAAGCCATATCGATCATATCCCCAAAACTGCCCTCCAGTCTGCGGCTGTGCTTTTGGCGAATCGCAGTTTTAATCGCTTCGTCTTCATCCGAGAGCTTAAGCGATAAGCGATAGTGCAGGGGATAGGCCTCCATAAATCCGATATTGAGCATCGCTTGTTTTTTAATCGCCGTGAAAAAATCATCGGTCAGATTAAACCCATAACCCGCTCCGGTTTGCGATGCGATATAATCGGTTTTTTTCTCAATGCAAATTCCGACGAGATCCAGATACAGATCCAATTTATCCTGATAGTAGTGGTAAAATGTGCCTTTGGAGGCGCCGGCCTGATCCAAAATATGATTAAGCGAGGCATCTTCATAGCGGCTGTATGCAAAGGCTTTTAAACCTTCATCGAGTATTTTTTGCTTTTTTTCATTCATCTTTTTTATCCAAAAATAATATAGATACAGTATAGTATACTTACCTTAAAAAAACCAGAGATACGCATATTAATAAAAAAACCGGACGTAATCCGTCCGGTGATTTTAAGCCTTAATTTTTATTTACCATAGAGAATACCGAGATAGTCGGCACAGGCAGTATCAATATCCAGTGAAGCCGAATCGTATTCGGTCTCGGTGATGCCGAGTTTTTTCAGCATGAAACTGTCCGCCTGCAGTGTGCCCAGTACGCCGTTGACATATTCGGTGAGGTCATCTTTATCCTTTGAGATGGCCACCGCATGACCGGAAGCGTTCTCGTCCGACAGCACAATGCCGCTGTAACCCAGTTCGGGGAACTTATTGATATAGTAACGTGCACGGTATGGCTCCATACATACACCGGCAAAGTACCCGGTCAGAAGCTTGTCGATCATCTGAGATTCACTCTTCCACTGCTGCAATTTCGGATACCACAGCGCTTCTTCAACCAGCTTCACCTGCGGTGTATTACGGATGACGCCGAAGTGTTTGTCCTTAAAAACTCGTATTTTCGAGTTGTCTTCGCCACGGTCATCATAATATTCTTCCGCGGTATCCAGCCGAATGATGATGGGGTATTCGTCCAAAAAATAGAGATCGGAAAAATTGACATCTTGCCGCGTCGCTTCGGTGGGCATTAGGTTGGCCACGGCTAAATCATACAACCCCATATTGAGTCCTACATACATATCTCCAACCTTGACGTCTTTGATGACCAACGTCACGCCCAAATCTTCGGCGATCGCTTTGACCAACTCATATTCGGGGCCTTTGTATTGAAAAATACCGTTTTCCCGCATGACATAAAGGAATGGCGGGTGCGCGGCCTCTACAGCCACCACCAGCTCGCCCCGATCCTGAATACGGGTCATGCTGGTCTCAGGGACCGGCGTGGGTGTGGGCGTCGGTTCGGACGAAGGGGTCGGTGAGGGGGTGGGACCGGGCTGATGCGCGCCGCATCCCGCAAGCAGTAAGGCGGCCAAAACCACCATGATTATAGCGCGTATATAGCCAAAACGAACGGGCTTAAATTTTTTCATATTATTCTCCAAAAGGGCTTCTTCCAAGTAATCATACCTATTATAACCGTTAATATCACCTTGTCAAATCCTATGCAGGTTACAAAACTGTAAATATTCTTTTTTTCAACTGAGCCTTATGGTATATTGTTGGGACAAGGAGCGTGGCTGATGAAGATTTGGGCGATAACGAAACGACATAATAAAATCCGTAAAGATCAAATATTCGATGCTGAGGTAGCCAGTGCGGAGATGTTGATATTTAAGGCTTGCGAAGAATTTGATATTGGGAAACCTTTGATTTTGTCCAAAAACAAAAAGGAGCTGGAGGAATTCCGGCGCACGGTCTTTTATGCTGCCGATTTTATTGAGGCGATTGATTTCGACACATTTGAAGTTGAGATACTGGACGAAGAAAAGGAAAACCGAAAAAATCGGTTGTAGGCAGACCGCGGCCTGATATGTTAAAATAATATCAAGGGAAAGGTGACAGCATGCTGCGAGTGATGAAAACGGTTTTGCCCATACGTATCAAGGCATACGAGATTGACGCAATGGGCGTGGTCAGCAACATTGTCTATGTCAAGTGGCTGGAGGATGCCCGCCACGCATTTTTAGATCAGTATTACCCGTACGAAGATATGATCGCCGCCGGCATTTCACCCGTGATGATGAAAAATGAGATCACGTATAAAAAGCCGCTGCGGATCATGGATAAACCGACCGCGACGCTGTGGATCACACGACTGGATAAGATGCGGTGGGAGATTTATACTGAATTCACCTGTGAAGAGACCCTACACTGCAGTGCTGTGCAAAAAGGGTGTTTTGTGGATATCAACACCGGACGCCCTACGCGGGTGCCCGAGCCGCTGATGGAAGCCTATATTCAGGAACAAGGCCTGCGTTAGAAACATAAAAAACGAAAAATCAGGGAGGAAAAGCTCATGAAGAACATCAGTAAGTTGTCGGAAAAAGCATTATCACAGCTGGACAAAGGCGCTTTTTTGATCTGCAATACAGCCGGAGGTGTCAACGTTATGACGATCGGCTGGGGAAGCATTGGCATCATGTGGAGCAAACCGGTGATCACTGTGCCTGTGCGGTTCTCCCGAATGACGCATGATTTGATGGAAGAAGGCAGTGAGTTTGTGGTCTGTTTTCCCAAAAAAGGCACCATGCAGAAGGAACTGAACTTTTGCGGTACCAAATCGGGACGCGACTGTAACAAACTTGAAGAGACTGGGATGCAGACCGAAAAGGCAAAAGTCGTGAGTGTGCCGGTGATCAAAGAAGCGGCGGTTGTGTTTGAGTGCCGGACGCTGGCCAAGATGGATTTTTCGGAAGACGCATTTATTGACCAGAGCATTGTGCCCTGGACTTACTCAAACGGTGATTTTCACACGATTTATTTCGGCGAGGTTTTGGAAAGCTATGAGCGCTAAGGGGAGAAAGGTATACGCAGTATTTTTACAATGTTTCGGCAATTAACAGAATGTTAATTTTTTATTCTTAGACAAGACATAAATATATTGTATAAAATAATTAAGAAATAAATTTTCTTAACAAAACCATCCCTCTTAAAAATATTTTTCGAAAAAACCACCGTGTGAACGGTGGTTTTTTTTGATTTATGAAATTAGTAGTTTTTCTTTTGTTTTTCTCCGTTAAAATCAGTTCCGTCAAAGTTTTTTAAATAGGATTGGAGCGGCTTATCTTTTATGATATAGCCATAAGCGCTTTTGATAAGCGTCATTGAATATTCAATCGCGACACAGATATCCTTGACAAAATCCGCATATTCTTGTTCGGAGAAATATTCCCAGTTATTTTCCGCCTTATAAGTCAGCGCCATCGGATCAAACTTGACCATGGGTTTGGCGATAACAGACATAAGTCTGTACTGCGCGGTTGGCCGTTGGGTTTTCACTTTGAAATCCCTAAAGTCTTTTTTGGCTTCTTTAATCTGTGCTTTGCTTAAGTTCTGATGATACAGTGTGGCGGCCAGATGGATATAGAAATCCATGATATCGTCGGACAGCTCAAAATCGAACGGAGCATTCATGTCAAAATCGTAGGCATCTTCGCCAGTGGTATCCTTCAAAAACTGTTTACCCAGCATAAACTCGATATGGTGATGCTCGGTGGTGATGTGCTCGGATTTCTCATAGACAAATGGATGCACGTTTTTGTCCGCCGCATAGTGGGAAAGGTACCCTAGAAAATACGACAGCAGGGGTTCAGATGGATGCGCTTTAATATAGTCGGCACCGAGTTTGAAAAAATCTTCAATGTGCTCTTTGTGCAGTCTTTCCCCAAAATCGGGAACGGACTCTTTGTTTTGAAAAATACCGTAATGATAGAAGAAAAAGAGATCGCCGCCCTGCGCACCCAAAGTGAATTCTTTGGGATACTTATCCAGTAGAGCCTTGATGTCCTTATCCGCAATCTTTGCACTGACCTTGTCGCTGACAAGGCAATGGGTGATAAGTTCCGGCATGTTTCCCTCCTTAAATTTAAAAAGATTATATTCCGAGCGTGCCGTGCACGCCTTCATTCGTGATATCTAAAACATCCTTTTTCGTGAGCAGGTAAAACCCCAAGCACGGTTAGGATTTCGTTGCAGGTGGTTTCACCCACAAATTTAAATCCCCGCTTTTTTAGCGCTTTAGAGAGCGAAGCGCCGTCCAAGAACCCATAGATGAAATGACAAAATCCAATTTCTTTTTCCAGTGCCAATGCTAAAGCGGCATTATGGATCACCGCTTCGATTTTCCCGTGGTGACGAATAATGCGGGTATCCTCGCAAAGCCTCAAAACATCGTCTTCGTTCATTTTGGCCACACGAGAGGGATCGAAGCCGAGGAACACTTCGCGAAAAGCCTTGCGTTTGTGCAGAACCGTACGCCACGAAAGCCCAGCCTGAAAACCTTCCAAACTTAACACCTCGAAGCAGTCGATAAAACCGCTTTGCTTGACGCCATATTCGGTATTCATGGTATTTCACCATGTCAGGGTCGCTAAGGTCTACCCATCTACATCTTGTTTTTTCCACCCACACATTATAGTACGATGATGACAAAAAGACAAACGATAAACGTAAAAAAATGTGATAAAATGTTTAAGCACATTGATTAAGCACAGGATTGCTGTTACACTGTTAAAAAGGCAAATGGAGGAAATTACTTGACCCAATATTTATCCGAAAAAGCGCAGTCGATTACCCCATATGTCGCGGGCGAACAGCCGGGCGGGAAGCGAATTATCAAGCTGAATACCAATGAGAATCCCTATCCGCCGTCACCCAAAGTCATTCGGGCGGCCAAGGCGGCTATCGGTGCAGAACTTCGCAAATATCCGGATGCGCTTGGCGGCAGTTTTCGAAAGGCGGCAGCGACATATACGGGAGTGAAGCCCGAGAATGTTTTTTGCGGCAATGGCAGCGACGAGGTGCTGGGTTTCGCTTTCCAGGCGTTTTTCAATCCGAGCGAAGCGGTTGCCACGCCGAATATTTCTTACAGCTTCTATCCAGTCTGGGCCAAACTGTATGGCATCACCTTAAAGATGATACCGCTGGACAAGGACTTCAATCTAAATCCTTCGGATTACTGTTCTGCCGAAGGCGGGGTGATCATCGCGAACCCCAATGCGCCAACCGGCATTGCTATTTCTAAAGCAGCGGTGGAATCGATCGTTGCGAACAATCCGAACAAGGTGGTTATCATTGATGAAGCCTATGTGGAATTCGGCGCCGAGAGCGCGGTTTCTCTGGTCAACACTTACGAGAACCTTTTGGTGGTGAGGACGCTGTCCAAATCGCAGAGTCTTGCGGGGATGCGTGCTGGGTATGCGGTGGGCAGTGAAACACTGATTCAAGGCTTAAACCGCATCAAAGACAGTTTCAATTCCTATCCGATTGACCGGCTGACCGAAGCAACGGCAGCCGCGGCACTGGCAGACGCAGTTTACTACAAAAAGGCCAATGGGAAGGTGATGGTGACGCGGGAATGGACGCGGCAAGCTTTAGAAGATATCGGATTTGCTGTTCTGCCTTCAAAGACCAACTTTGTCTTTGCGAGGCCAAAAAAATTGTCTGCTAAAGACACGTTTGAAACGCTTAAAACAGCAGGGCATTTATGTCCGCTGGTTTGATAAACCTCTGATCAGCGATTATTTGCGCATCCAGCATCGGCACGCAAAAAGAGATGCAGACGCTGGTCGAAGCGGTTAAGAGAATGAAATAGTAAAAGAGAGAACAATGGGTTTTTTAAGGAGGTAACATATATGCAACCTACGGCAACACCTACGGCGGCGCTGAATATTCCATCCGCCAGCGAGATCACCGATAAAATAGCGCAATACCTTCCGGCGGGTTTTCCTGACTGGGCGGTGTTTGTCATCGCCGGTGCGGCTTTGGCGATCGTGATCTACATTTTGGTCAAAATCGGAGACATTTTGTTTAAATTGATCCTGGCGGCAGGAACGATTCTTTTAATCTACCTGATCGTCTCGGGCACCATTGACATTCCGGGGCTGACACCGTTCTTTAATACGATGGCCGATATCATCGTTGGATGGTTCTCTGGATGACAGTAGATGTCGTGGCTTTAGGGCTCTCCACGCTGGATATTTCGGTCAATCATTTTGACCCAGAGTGGCTGAACGCTGATAACACACCGATGGACGGCATCGCTTCCTTTGCGGGGGGCGACGCCACCAACCAGGCGATTATCCTAAATAAGCTTGGCAAGTCGGTGCGGCTGAACACCCTCGTCGGCAAGGACGACATGGGGGATATTTTGCTTGCGCGTATGAAGACGAGCGGCCTTAATATGACCTCAGTGAAGCAAAAAAACGATGTAAAAAACTTCGGTTTCGCTTGTTTTTGTCAAACAAAACGGCGAGCGCAGCATCATCAACCAGCAGGGCAACAACGCCGAGATGACTGAGGATGAAATCGATTTCGGCCAAATACGCCACTGCCGTGCGCTTTCCATCGGCAGTCTTTACGGCAACATCCGTCTGGAGCCCGACGGTATTAAAAAAGCGCTGTTCGCGGCCAAAGACTCGGGCGCGCTGACTTTTGCCGATCTTGCGAATGATAAGCGCGGCGATCGCTTACGCGGCATTATGCCCTATTTGCATATGATCGATTATTTTATGCCGTCTTATAATCAGGCGAAATTAATTACGGGCGAAACCGACCCCAATCGTATCATCTATGAGTTTAAGAAAATCGGGTGCAATACCGTGATTTTAAAGAAAAACGTTTCAGGCGTACTTTTGGAATCTGCGCCTTATTGCGGTTGGATAGACGCCTATCCGGTGCCGAACGTGGTGGATACCACGGGAGCCCGGCGATGCTTTTTGTGCCTGCTTCATTTCGGCCACACTGGACGGAATGGATGCGGAACTGGCCGCTCGATATGCTGTGGTAGGCGCGGCACTGAAACTGTCCAGCATTTTGGCGCCAGTACGGCGCCGCTTTCGGATGATATGATTCGACAGGAGATTTTCAAACAGAAAAAGCAATCATAAGATGCAAGAAAAACATACAAAACTGACCGCTGAAACCGGCGGTTTTTTTTGTTGCCTGAAATACAGAGAGTAACACA
>CAXXJI010000012.1:0-11437 GCA_963666035.2 Christensenellaceae bacterium
TCCTTGTACCGCTTAGAAAGGCATCCCGTTACAATAACCCCTTTCAGTGCCGCACTCTCTTTCAGCTGAGCTGTTTCAAATATCGTATCGATCGATTCTTTCTTGGCATCGTTTATGAACCCGCAAGTGTTGATAATCATCACATCGGCTTCATCTGGTTCATTGGTAAACGAATACCCTGCTCGCGAAAGAATACCCATCATCATTTCTGTATCCACCGTGTTTTTGGCACATCCTAACGAGATTATGCCAACAACTGGTTTTGTGTTCATTTTATTATTCTCTATTTTCATTAATTTCCTTTAAACATATCATTATATTGTTCCCACCCAATGAGAACTTGCCGAGGTTTTGGCCCTTCCGACTGAGAAACGATACCTCGGATTTCCATTTCATCAATCAATCGTGCCGCACGTGCATAACCCACGCGCAGGCGTCTTTGTAGCATCGAGATGGATGCTTGCTCGTATTCCAGCACAATCTCAACCGCTTTAGGTAACAATTCGTCGGCATCATCATTTCTTCCGCCGCCTTCAGAAGTTTCACCCACACTGCCGTTTTTGATATCTTCAACAGCGTTTTTATCGTAATGGTTTGATTTTTCTGTTTTTAAAAACTCAGCGACCGCGTTAACTTCAGCATTGGTGACAAAGCATCCTTGTACACGAATCGGCTGATCTTTTCCCGTTGGGTAGAAGAGCATATCCCCCTTACCCAGCAGTTTTTCTGCGCCGCCCATATCCAATATGGTGCGGGAGTCCGTGTGCGAAGAAACCGCAAATGCGATTCGCGATGGGATATTTGCCTTAATCGTGCCCGTGATAACATCCACCGAAGGTCTTTGTGTCGCTAAAATAAGATGGATGCCGCAGGCCCGCCCGAGCTGGGCGATACGGTAGATGGCGTCTTCCAGCTCTCTGGCTGAAACCTTCATCAAATCCGCCAATTCATCGATAACCACAATGATTTTGGGCATTTTCTTTTCGCCTTCTTCAAAAGCTTTTTCATTGTATTCATCAATGTTTCGGCTGCCAACAGCCGCCAAAACCTGATATCGACGCTGCATTTCTACCACTGCCCAGGTCACAGCACTGGCTGCTTTTTTGGGGTCGGTCACCACCGGCACCAAAAGATGTGGGATGTTATTGAAAACCGAAAGTTCCACCACCTTCGGGTCAATAAGGATCATGCGGACATCTTCGGGCGTGGCGTTATACAGCACGCTCATGATAAGGCTGTTGATACAGACTGATTTACCCGCGCCTGTCGCGCCCGCCACCAGCAAGTGCGGCATCTTTGCAATATCGGCAAATATTTTTTTCCCCGAAATATCCTTACCTAGCCCAAAGGTCAAATAGCTTTGGGTATTTCTAAATTCCGAAGAATCTATCAGCTCTTTTAAATATACCATCGAGAGTTCATCGTTTGGCACCTCAATGCCAATCGCCGCTCTTCCCGGGATTGGTGCTTCAATACGAATGCTCTGCGCCGCCAAATTCAGCGCAATATCATCAGCCAAGCTGACAATGCGTGAAACGCGTACACCCGGTGCCGGAACCACTTCAAAACGCGTAACAACCGGTCCTCGGCATATATTGACCACCTTTGCATCCAAGTTAAAGGATTTCAAGGTTTCTTCCAAAATCTGTGCTTGCTCACGTAACTTTGTTTCATTACCGCTTCTACCGCGTTTTGCAGGTGGTGCGTTTAGGAGCGCATACGGTGGCTTTACATAGGGCTCAATATCGTTTAAACCCTCTTCCAATGCTTGTTCGGTTTCATCAGCCACTTCGGGCTCAGGGGTTTCCTGATGGTCATACATGTCGGTTATCTTTATCTCGCTCTTTCTGGTGTCAGTGCTGATAACCGGCTCGTCTTCAATTTTCTGCGGCACAACAAAAGGCCGCTTACTCTTTTTTGCGCGCGTTGAAATACGGTCTATCTCATCCAACTCCCCATCCTGACTAACAGTACCTTCTTCGGCTTCAAAAACAAAGATTTCTTTTTTCTTGTTTGTTCTTGCTGTCGTTGGTGTGGGCCCCAGTGGTTTTGGGTTAACTGGCCGTTGCGGTGCCGTTGGTCGGCTTTCTCTTCTTTCCTGCATATTCTTTCTTGCTGTAGCACCCGCGGCTTTCAGGTTTTTCACCATGGCTTTTATTGAGAAGTTGGTAATCACCATCAACGAGAGTACAAGACCCAGAATAAAAATCAAATAGCATCCGGTTTTTCCCATCAAAAAATTGATAGGGTGGCTTAAAAGCGCGCCAAACGCGCCACCTCCAAAATGTTGGTTCGCACCCGCCAGATAGGATTGCTCGATAAAAGACGGATACTTAGATGCAATATTCAATGAATCGAAAGAGATGGTATGAATTAAAGAAACTAAAGAGACGAATCCGATCACATAAAAAGTTGAAAGGTTTGCAAATGTATTGGACTTAAAATCTGCTATCAGAAAAACACCGATAATCAAAAGGAGCGGCGGCAATGCATATGCAAAAACACCCGTTAGTCCCAGCATGAGTTTTTTAATAAACCCGCCAACCATGCCCATGCCATCCGAATAGACAGCAATAGCCAGCGCTATGGCAATGGCAATTAAAATGACGCCCTTGAATTCTTTAATGAGCGGATGCGTTTGCTTTTTAGTTGGTTTTTTTGCCGGCGCTTTACGCGTCGTTTTTTTTGTTTTAGTTGTAGACCCAGACCCCGTTTTTTTTGCAGGCATGCTATGACCACCTTTTTTCCTTTTTATCTAGTCGCTATATTATACATTTAATCGTCTGTTTTTAGCAAAACTTTCTTTTAACTAACCTTTTCTATGATATAATATCCGCTAGTATCATTCAACCAAACAAATTTAAATTTTAAGTTAAAATAATAAGGTAACCTATGCTGAAAAAAATATTTAAAACCGACAATCAAAACATCATTACTTTTATCCTGACTTTGGCTTTTGTTAGCTTGGCCTTGGGGCTTTCTAACATTGTGTTTTCAAACTATTTTAAGGAAGCCTACCACGTCAACTCTTTTCAACGCGGACTGATCGAGTTCCCTAGAGAACTGCCGGGTATCTTAAGTCTTTTGGTTATCGCGGCTCTTTCATTTCTGGGTGATATTCGCATCTCTATCATTGCCCAGACGCTTTCTTTTATCGGTATCATGGCACTGGGTTTCCTAACGCCCATCTTTGTGGTGATGACACTGTTTTTGTTTATCAACTCACTTGGCATGCACCTGTTTTTCCCTCTGGAAAAATCAATCGGCATGTCACTAATAAAAGACAAAAGCAGAATCGGAAAATGGCTGGGGACTTTTGGTGGCGTTAAAACAGCATTTAACCTAGTGGCTGGGTTGATTGTGTTTTTCGGTTTCCGTTTTGGCGTATTCTCATTTACAACAAACATCAAGTGGATATTTGTTCTGTCCGGCGCATTTTCGTTGGTGGCACTTGCTTTGCTGGTTAGTCTTAACAAGCGCATCGGTCCTGCTGTACAAACGCACCGTAAAATCAAACTGGTTTTTGACAAAGACTACAAGTTTTATTATATTCTTGCCGTGCTTTACGGCGCACAAAAACAGATTGCATTGGTTTTTGGACCATGGGTTTTAATCGAGATTCTTTCCAAAGGGGCAGACACTTTATCCGTTCTTAATATGCTGGGCGGATTTGCCTGTATGTTCTTCATTCCGGCAATCGGGCGAATGATTGACCGCATGGGCGTTAAAAAGATGCTCTATTTTGATGCAGTCTCATTTATCATCGTCTACGTGCTCTATGGCATCGTCAGTGGTATGTTTTCGGATGGGAAGCTTGCTTTGGTGGGTTTACCTGTTTTTTTCGCCTACGGCTTATATGTGCTTGATATGATGAGTGAAAGCATGGATATTATTCGCGTAACCTATTTGCGCTCGATCGCAAAGTCCGAGCTTGATATCACCCACACCCTAACCACCGGTATGAGTATGGACCACGTGGTCAGCATTCTTTGTGCTTACCTTGGCGGTATTGTCTGGACAAACTTTGGACCGCAGTATGTTTTCTATGCGGCGGCTTTTCTTTCTCTTACCAATCTGGCCGTCGCCATAATGGTCAAAATTGAGCACCCTGTGCACACCACACCGGCTGATATCGCACTGGAAGAAACCAATGATTAAATAAACTCAAAGCCTAATGCTTTAATATGGGATTAGGCTTTTTTTAATGCCAAATACAGCGCATGCTTGCTGGCGTATTCGCGAATATCATGGCGCTCGTTCTTTCGTCCTCGACTCAAACGCAGTTCATGAGTATCGGTTCGTTCTTGTGTGCTGATTCCAATAAATACAAGCCCAACCGGTTTCTCTTCTGTTCCGCCGCCAGGCCCCGCTATCCCCGTTACAGATACACCAATATCAGCACCACTTAGCATGCGAATGCCTGATGCCATTTCTGCGGCCGTCTCACGGCTGACGGCGCCAAATGTCATCAACGTTTGCTCGTTGACTCCGAGAATTTTTGTTTTGGCCTCGTTAGCATAGGTCACCACACCATAACCAAACACTTCGGAAGAACCCGAAATCTCGGTGATTTTTTTGGCAATCAACCCCCCTGTGCAGCTCTCAGCAACAGCGATTGTTTTGCCTTTTTCTTTAAGCCTTTTCACCAATTCAGTTTGCAAGTCCGGCGTATCCACGGCATAAATAGCATCGCCAAAAACATGGCATATTTCATCCACCACAGGGTCTACAATCGCTAATCCATCATCTTTGGTTTTTGCACGCGCTGTTACGCGTACAGTCACTTCCCCATGTTTGGCATAGGGTGCTACGGTTGGGTTGGTGCTCGTTACCATCATCTCGTGCAACGTGTCTTCTACGCGCGATTCACCCACACCAAAAATGCGAATATTTTTGGAAACCAGCGTAAATCCCGTACGTTTCTCTAAAAGCGGAAACAACTTATTTTTAAGCATCGGCTCCATCTCATAAGGTGGCCCCGGTAGCATCACAGCAATTTTTCCGTTCTTTTCAAAGAATATCCCCGGCGCCAATCCATGCTCGTTTTCTAAAACCGTACAACCCGCTATCACCAAAGCTTGCCGCAAGTTATTATCCGTCATGGTACGATTAAGCGAAGCAAACAGCGCATGGATATTCTCGAGCGCCTGATCATCATAGACCAGTTTTTCACCAAAATAATTCGCCACAATTTCTTTGGTGATGTCATCATATGTCGGGCCTAATCCGCCTGTGGTAATCACCATATCTGCGCGAGAAAACGCGTTTTCTATCGCGGCACGTAAGCGCACGTGATTATCTCCCACCACAGTTTGATAGTAATTATCTATGCTAAGGTCTGCCAAAACGCTGCCCACTTTTGCAGCGTTGGTGTTGATGGTATCGCCGAGCAGGAGCTCGGTTCCAATGGATATGATTTCTGCCGTCATCTTTATGTTCTCCGTTACTAAATTTCAGTCTGTTTAATTATCATTATTAACAAAATAGTCTTCAATTGCGCTCATCGCTTGTGATATACTCTAAACCATAACTTAAGAAAAATCAATGAAGGAAAATTTATGATTAATACATACAAACTCAATAATGGCATCACGGTGGTAATGGAAAATCTACCGCATTTCAACTCGGTTACACTGGGTATCTGGGTTAAAACCGGTTCGGTTTTTGAAAACGAAAAAGAAAACGGCATCTCGCACGTGATTGAACACATGTTGTTTAAAGGCACCAAAACGCGCAGCGCTAAAGATATTGCCATAGCATTTGATAAAATCGGTGGCCAGGTGAACGCCTTTACTTCCAAAGAAGCTACCTGCTATTACGCAAAAGTCGTCGCTGACGAAACCGAGGTTGCGGTCGATGTTTTATCCGACTTGGTTAAAAACGCAACGTTGGACAGCGCCGAACTAGATAAAGAAAGATTTGTTATTTTGGAAGAGATTTCGATGATCAATGACCAGCCGGATGAGTTGGCACACGAGCAGTTGTCCATCGACTTTTTTGAAGGCACCGAGTATTCCAAGCCCATCATCGGCCCTGCTGACAATGTGCGTGGCTTTTCTCGTCAGGACTTGACCGATTATATGGACAAGCATTATCACCCTGAAAACATGGTGATTTCTGTAGCAGGAAAGGTGGATGAACCCGCTTTGCTGATTTTTCTGGAAGAATATTTCGGCGATGTTAAAAAGCCTAGAACAGCACTGCATAATCCGGACGCACCTGCGCTGTTTATCCCTAAAAAGAATATCCGCTTTATCGAAAGAGAGATTGAGCAAACACATATTTCAATCGGTTTTAATGGCGTATCCTACAACGATGACGATCGCATGGCTTATATGGTGTTTTCAAACCTGTTTGGCGGCTCGATGAGTTCACGGCTGTTCCAGTCCATTCGCGAGGAATTAGGCCTTGTTTACAGCGTATATTCCTACCTTTCTGCTTATGTTAACGCGGGCATGTTTGGCATCTATGCCGGCACCGGCGCAAAAACAGCCGAGCAAGCATTGGCCCGAATTTTTGAAGAAGTGACTAAAATAAAAACCGAAGGTGTTCCGAATGATGAGTTTTTAAACTCCAAAACGCAGCTGCATGGCAACTATATGCTAAGCATTGAGAGCACCAGCGCCCGCATGCAAGCACTGGGTAAATCGCAAACGCTACTTGGTTATGTGGACAGCCAAGAAGAGATTCTAAAGAAGCTGGATGCTGTTACTATCGATGATATCCATCGTATCATCCCCAAGATTTTTGATTTTGATACATTGAATGCCGATTTTGTGGGCAATATCGCAGATAAAAAAGCATTAGAAGCGCTCTGCAAGTAAACAATAAAGTAAAAAGGCTATGCATAGACATAGCCTTTTTTTATATCATTAAATTATTTTATTCTTTGGGTTTCATAGTTGGGAACAAGATAACGTCACGGATAGAATAGCTGTCAGTCAAAAGCTGAACCAGGCGGTCTATACCCATGCCCATGCCACCCGTCGGAGGCAAGCCATACTCCAGAGCTTGAACAAAGTCATCATCCATCATATGTGCTTCTTCATCACCTTCGGTGCGTTGGCGTGCTTGCTCCATAAAGCGTTCGCGCTGGTCAATGGGGTCGTTCAGCTCACTAAACGCGTTTGCCATCTCGCGACCCGTGATAAACAGCTCAAAACGTTCGGTCAACCAAGGTTCGCTGGCCTTTCTCTTTGCCAAAGGCGAAACTTCCACCGGGTAGTCGATAACAAATGTCGGTTCAAACAAAGATTCTTCAACAAAAGCTTCAAAGGCGGCATACAACAGTTCTCCGCGTGTGCTGTTCGCTTTGGCTTCTAAACCTATCTTCTTAGCCAATTCAATCGCTTCAGCATTGTCTTTGACCGAACCAAAATCAGCGCCAGTTTTTTCTTTGACCAACTCCACCATAGATCTTCTGGCGAATCCAGCTGACAGGTTTACTTCTTCGCCCTGCCAAGTCACTGTGGTTTTGCCCAAAACTTCGTTGGCGGCATTAACGATGATGCCTTCGGTGATATCCATCATGCGCTCAAAGTCCGCATACGCTTCGTAGAGCTCAATCATGGTGAATTCGGGGTTATGTTTATAGTCCATGCCTTCATTACGGAAAACACGCCCAATTTCATAAACCCGCTCAAAACCGCCCACGATCAGACGTTTTAAATGAAGCTCTAGCGCGATGCGCAAATACATGTCAATATCCAATGAGTTATGGTGCGTAATAAACGGTCTGGCCGCTGCCCCACCCGCCGTACCATGCAGCATCGGTGTTTCTACTTCAATATAATTTTGATTATCCAAATAGCTTCGAATCGATTTAACAATCTTGGAGCGCGCAACAAAAACATCTTTCACTTCAGGATTAACGATTAAATCCACATAACGCTGACGGTATCTTAAATCTGGGTCTTTAAGTCCGTGGAATTTTTCGGGCAACGGTGTTAAAGATTTTGAAAGCAAAATGATTTCGTCCGCTTTGACCGAAATCTCGCCTTTTTCTGTCAAAAAGACAACACCTTTAACTCCCAAGATATCGCCAATATCCGTCTTTTTACGAAAAGCCATGTATGGGTCTTCACCCATAACATCTCGCCGTGCGTATACTTGAATTTTTTCGGTTGCATCTAAAATATGCAAAAAGCTGGCTTTACCCATGACGCGTTTTTGCAGCATTCTGCCTGCAACGGTGACGGTTTTGCCTTCCAGCGCGCTGAAACTGTCTTTAATCTCCTTGGCACTGTGCGTTTTATCAAACTTGGTTATCGCGTACGGGTCGTTCCCCGCTTCACGCAATTCAGCCAGTTTTTCCCTTCGGATAATTTTTTGTTCGTTTAAATCCTCCAAAGGATCTTTTACCTGATTGTTCTGCTCGTTGTTCTCCATTTTACCTGCCTTATCTATGTATGTCCTTAATTTCCAGTTCCAAATCACCGCCTGGTGTGGTTACAACTACCTTATCGCCTACTTTTGCGCCAATCAAAGCGCTACCAACAGGAGATTCGTTGGAAATCTTGTTTTTCTTTAAATCCACTTCAGCCGAACCGACGATTTGGTACTCCATTTCTTCTTTGTAAGTTTTATCGTAAACTTTAACCACCGTACCTACGCCAACTTTGCGTACATCGACTTTGCCTTCGTCAACCACAACGGCGTTTCTCAGCATCTTTTCGATGTTACCAATTTCAGCTTCTACGCGCGCTTGCTCGTTTTTTGCTTCGTCATATTCAGCGTTTTCAGACAAGTCGCCAAACTCACGTGCTACTTTAATCTGCTCCGCAATTTCGCTTCGTTTGGTTGTCTTTAAGTATTCCAGCTTGTTCTCTAGTTCTTTAACCCCTTTTGCGGTTAAAATAACAGCATCTTTTGCCATTCAAGTTCCTTTCATGCTTATGAGAGAATCCTCATAAGTTCTGGTGAATTCTTTTGTTTCTAAAGTCTTCCATGTATGTATTTTGCAATTATAAGATAGCCCTTACGGCTTGTCAAGTCACGTTGCCTTATAACAAGCAAAGGAAACATATCTGAAAAACGAAATTTCGAAGGTAATCCAGATTCTATAGATGATCTTCGATAAGTTTGACCAAAGCACGTTTGGACGAAAGCCCAACCGTTTGGTTAATTATTTTGCCGTCTTTAAATAAAATTAGCGTTGGGATGCTCATCACGCCATAGGTTTGTGCTAAAGCGGGGTTTTCATCCACATCCACTTTGCCAACAATTGCGCGACCCGCATATTCTTCGGCCAGCTCTTCAACAGTAGGCGCAATCATGCGACAAGGTCCACACCAAGTGGCCCAAAAGTCCACCAAAACGGGCTTGTCCGATTTCAATACTTCGGTCTCAAAGTTTGCTGTCGTCAATACTTTTGCCTGTCCTGCCATATTCTCTCTCCTTAATTTGTTACTTAAAATTAACCTACTAACTTATATGTGCTTTTCATCCGGTTTTTAAACACAGGTTCTAACATTTTAATGACCAAATAGGAAATTCCCGTAAACCCAATGCCAAACAGCGCACCTAATATGTTTTGGTCCATGGCGATGACCTTGCCGTCGCCCAGTGAAAACCCGATGATGGCACCGATGGCCAGCATAATTAGCGGAAAAACGTATGCAATCGCAGAAAACGTTAAGGCTTTTTGTGTTTCTATCTCGACTTCTACCAAATCACCTTTTTTTACATCCGTGCTGTTCCAAACCTCAATCACCACGTTTTTATCATCTTTGGACATACCACAGGCGGTGCAATTACCGCAGGCAGATGTTCTCATAAACTTGACAAAGGCTAATTTACCTTCTGTGCCAACCACTTCGCCTTTTTCTATCATTTCATTTCTCCTTACTATTCCCTAGCAAACCATCCACTGCTTTGGCCGCCAGAATCATCCCGGCAACCGAGGGTACATAAGCCACCGAACCCAAAAGTGTGGTATCTTCCGCATTTATCTTGGGCTGTTCGGTCGAATAAACGACCTCTAATCGGTCTATTTCTTGTTCTTTCAGTTTCCTTCGCATCACTTTAGCCAATGGATCCACACTGGTTTTGTAAATGTCGCCCGACTTCAACTGTAACGGGTCGGTTTTGTTGGCCGTCCCCATAGATGAAATAATCGGGATATGGCGATGTTTTGCGTAGACTATCAAATCCACTTTAGACGCTACGCTATCAATCGCATCGATTATCATATCCGTTTCTTTTGGAATGATATCACCCGCGTTTTCTTTGGTCAAAAAGACTTGATGCGCTTTTATATCAATATTTTTGTTAATATCCAGTGCATGTGCTTTGGCTATACTAACTTTTGGTTGCCCTACTGTGCTTATCGTGGCCACCAATTGGCGATTGATGTTGGTTTCTTCCACCACATCGTGGTCAACAATCACCATATGTCCCACACCCACACGAACCAACGCCTCAAAAGCAAACGACCCAACACCGCCCAGCCCAACCACCACTACGGTGGCGTCTTTCAAGCGCTGTATCGCTTCTTGTCCCAGCACACTGGTCGTCCGTGTCTGCCAAAGTTCACCCATCTTATCTTACGCTTCTTTATCCTCTTTTTGTTTGGCGCTTTCGGCGATGCGCAGTGCCAGCTCACGCAATTGCTTGCTTTCTACCGGCGCCGGTGCTTCGCTCATCAAGCAGGATGCATTTTGCACTTTCGGGAAAGCGATAACGTCCTTGATAGAATCTCTACCCGCTAATAGCATCACGATTCTGTCCAAACCAAATGCTAAACCGCCGTGCGGAGGTGTTCCGTATTTAAGCGCTTCCAGGAAGTACCCAAAACGTTCTTCTGCGGATTCTTCGGTAAAGCCCAGGGCTTTAAACATTTTCTGCTGAACGTCGTTAGAATGAATACGAACGCTACCGCCGCCAATTTCATTGCCGTTTAAGACCATATCGTAAGCTTTTGCACGCATCTTTTCGGGTGCGGTTTCGAATAAATCTAGGTCTTCGTCCAAAGGTGCAGTGAAGGGGTGATGCATTGCGGTGAAGCGTTTTTCTTCCTCGCTGTATTCAAACATCGGGAACTCGGTGACCCATAATAAGTCATATGTTCCTTCTTCAATTAAGTTTAATTTCTCAGCCAGTTTTAAGCGAAGGTTACCCAAGCTATCGAAAACGACTTTTTCTGTGTCGCCCACAAAGAAGATGATATCGCCGGTTTCGGCATCCACTTTTTTAAGCAAAGCATTTAGCTGGTCTTCACTAAAGAACTTGGTAATCGGGCTTTGCATGCCGTCTTCCTTCATCGAGATCCATGCCATGCCCTTTGCACCGTAGATTTTTACAAAGTCGACCAACGCATCAATTTCGCGGCGAGCAAAAGCATCCACCGCCCCTTTAACGTTGATGGCGCGCACACTGCCGCCTTTTTCTACAACCGACGCAAACACCTTAAAATCGGTATCTTTGACCAAGTCACTGA
>CAXXJI010000013.1:0-21025 GCA_963666035.2 Christensenellaceae bacterium
CCGTTCCCGAAGCGAAACAATGAACCTACCCGATAAGGAGAAAAGATAAATGTATAAGAGACCCATCGCGTACGTATGCGCCCCAGGTAAAAGCCACAAGGATATTTTCGCCGATTACACCAAAGCGTATTGCAAGACACTGTTTGAGCACGGCTATACGCCTTTTGCGCCGGCACTGCTCTTCCCTCAGTTTGTTGACCTTAATGTGCCCGACCAGCAGAATGAAGCCGCTGCCATGAACAAGGTGTTATTGCGAAAGTCCCGTATCATGTTCGTCTGCGGGGATCACATCACACCGGCCATGCAAAGCGAAATGCTGTACGCCAAAGACATAGGTATCACCATTGTCACCATCGACAGCATGAAACAGATTGAAGAGTATTTAGCCAAATCAGCCAAGGAGGATTAGATCATCGAAATACATAAGCCAGACGCATACAAGATTTATCACGGCGACCTCTTCGATATCCTCCCGAAGTTTGAGCCAAATAGCTTTGATGCACTAATTACCGATCCGCCCTATGCCAGTGGTGGTATCACCATGGCCCAGCGCATGCAGACCACCAACCGCAAATACTCCACGGTGAACAAGCTGAATTACCTGCCCGACTTTGAAGGTGACCAGAAGGACCAGCGGTCTTGGATATGGTGGACTTACGCCTGGCTAAAACTTGCGAAGTGCTGCGTGAAGCCCGGCGGTGTGTTTATCATCTTCACCGACTGGCGGCAGTATCCGGCGCTGACCGACGCGCTCCAATGGTCCGGATGGCAATGGCGGGGCTGCGCAGTATGGGACAAGATCAATGCCAGGCCTCAGAAAGGCAGGCCGCGTCAGCAATGCGAATTTCTGATCTGGGGCTCGAATGATAAGCTGCCGTCTGACCGTGAAGTGCCGATTCTGCCTGGGCTCTATCAATATACCTCTCCCCCGACCAACCAGCGGGTTCACCAAACCCAAAAGCCGGTGGAGCTCATGCGCGATCTCGTGAAGTTCTGTGAACCGGGCGGTAAGATCCTTGATCCTTTCATGGGGAGCGGAACCACGATTCTCGCTTCCCTTCTTGAAGGATACACATCAATCGGCATTGAAAAATCTAAGGAAATCTTTGAAGCGGCCGAAAAACGGCTGAATGACAGCAAAAGGTGTCAGTTCGGCTCATAAAACGAGGAGGTGGTGTCAGTGTGGCTCCCAGTATAGGTGGCAGAGTGGCTCCTCCCATAGAAAAGCATATTTATTAAGATGCAATAAAGCAACTTGATTAGAGGAGCCCCTTTGCTCCTACTTGGAGCAGTAAAAACTGAGAACACCCTTCTGTCTATCTTTTTTGTCGCAGCAAGCACGGGATTCTGGTGCCAGAATCCCCAACTCAAAGGGCTTATCGCCCCTTGGACCCTATCCACTACGAAAGGAAACAATATGGAAAGTAGAGAAAAGCGAATTGTATTCAGAGTTAACAAGAAAGAAGAAACGAAAATCAATAAAGATGTAGCAGCTTCAGGTTTATCAAAAGAAGTATTTTTTAGAAAGCTCGCGATGGGTGAAACAATCCGACCCAATCCGCCTCACGCTTTCTATGATATCATCGCCTCCGCCACAGATTATATCTGTTATACAGAGCACATATTCAACCAATTGTCTGAGTCAGATTCCATAGACCTTATCGCATCAGAAACAGCTAAGCACTTACGGGACAAGTTCTGGGATCATATCCATGCGTTCAGATAATGGCCTATACAAAAATAATACCCATCAAAAACCGCCTTGATCGTTGTATTAACTATGCACTTAACGAGAAAAAGACGGATCTTAAAAACGCGATTTCCTATATCTTAAATCCAGATAAGACAAATACTGAACACGTGGTATTCGAATCTAGTATCAATTGTATTAAGGATACCGCGATCGCCGATATGATGCATACCAAAAAGGTGTATGGAAAGGAAAGCGGTATTCAAGGTTATCATATCATTCAGAGTTTTATGCCAGGTGAAATTGATGCAGAGACAGCACACCAGCTTGGATACCAATTTGCAAAGCAATGTTTTGGGGTTAACTTTGAAGCGATTGTTGCAACCCATCTTGATCGCGGCCATAAACACAATCATATTGTAATCAATTCGGTATCTTTTAGAGATGGCCACAAATTCACCAATACCTTCACGGATTATTATAAGGACATCCGCGGCTTCTCAGATAAGTTGTGTGAATCATATGGACTATCCGTGATCTCTCCCGACATTGAAAACCGTTCCCTCTCATACAACGAGTGGCTTGCCATATACAAAGGCAAGGCCTCTTGGAACACCATTATCAAAAATGACATCGATGCCGCTATCGCTAAAGCGCCTTCATATGGCGCTTTTTTAGTTTTGCTGGAGCATCAGGGATATGAGATCAAAGAAGGCGAATATCTGGCTTTTCGGCCGATGGGCAAGGAGCGCTTTTCGAGGGGGTATAAGCTCGGGAAAGAATACAGTCAGGAAGCAATCAAAGCCCGCATTGAAGGGAATGAGTTTCTTGAGGAATTGCCGGTATCCTATACGCCCAAACGCCGGCGATATGTCAAAGTACCCATGCCGGATTTGCTTCGTGTCTACTGGCGGTATATGTACCTACTTGGCAAAGTCAAGAAGAACCAGGCACCCCCTAGGATAAGTGCGTATCTGAAACAGGAGCTTTTGAAATTTGAGCGCTACAAAGCGCAGTTCAAGTTCATCCATGAACACAGCCTTTACAGCGAAGCGGATATCAACACCTTTGTCTCGTCCCACCAAACAGAAATCACCAGCCTATATGAATCCTTGTCCAAGCTTAAAAAGCAGTTTCAAGCAAAAGGCTATTGCTTTTCCGCGCTGAGCGACAACATCAAATATCGGCAGGCGCATCAGCTCTATCAAACGGGCTATACCATGATGGCAGAAGAAAGCGATAAGTACTTAAAGGCTGTCAGCACGTTGAAGAAAAACGGCTATGTCAGCGAAGCGGATTTGGAACTGCTCTTGGGAGAAAAGATCACCCTCACCGGTGAAATGGATACCGTTAAATCCAAGATCAATAGCCTAAAGAAGGAGATCAGACAATGTGAACAGATAACCGAGTCCCTACCAAAGATCAAAGAGAACATTGAAACCAAGCAAGAAAAGACAAAAGAAAGAACAGGTGATTTAATTGACAGGTATTAATGGCGGCGACTCCGCCGAACAGATTGTGCATATCATGTTCCAAGGCATGGATATTGCCTTAAGACTAACCGGCTCTGCCACCAAGAACTTAGCGCAGCTCCTCATCATGGCAACCAAGAACGAAAAGGTGAAAGTGCGCCGGGGCGAAACATCGCTGGTAAAGCTCCTGCGTGAAGGCAAGGAACTGCGAACCTACCGGATGAAAGTGCAGGACTTGCCGGCGTTCAAGCGACAGGCCAAGCCCTATGGCATTCTCTTTGCCGCGGTCAAAGACACCCGCACCGAAGATGGATACTGTGATCTGATTCTACGCTCCGAAGATATCCCAAGGTTCAACACAGTGATTGAGAATATGGGGCTTGCCGATTTTGATAAGGCTCCTGACTCAAAAAAAAACGATCGGTCCGGCGAGACCTTAAGTTCTTCAAAAACGAACTTACAAAACTCCGTTACAAAGAATAAGCCGTCGATCAAAGAGAAGCTTCAGGCTTATCAGACCAAAATCAAGCAGAAAAAGCCAAGAGTCAAGGAACGGGTGAGATAATATGAAACCATCCAAACCCTATTTATGGTTAATGCTCTATCTCCCTGTTCTCTGGCTGGCTGTGAAATTGGCTTCAATCTATCAAGTAGGTCTCTCTATATTCGGCTACATGGACCTTCTACCCGACCTCTTCATTCATCCATTTCAATTACTCATCAATGATCAAACCCTCACGTTTGTCATGTTATTTACGCTGGCCTTTGGCATCACCGTGTCAGCCTATTATGCCAGCGAAGGCAAAAAACGCATCGGCGAAGAACACGGCTCAGCGGTTTGGGGGAACGCGAAATCCATCACGGGTAAATATGGACAGGATCGATATGACGATATCCTATTAACCAACAAAGCCAGACTGGGTTTAGATACCTATAAGCATCAACGAAACTTGAATGTCTTGGTCATCGGCGGTTCAGGATCGGGAAAAACACGCTTTTATGCCAAGCCCAATATCATGCAATGCAATACCAGCTTCGTGATCACCGATCCAAAATCCGAACTACTGAAATCCACCGGAAATCTTCTAAAAAGCAAAGGCTATGATATCAAGGTGCTGAATCTTATCGACTTTGGTGCTTCAGATGGATATAACCCATTTCGGTACATTCGGGATGAAAAGGACGTCTTAAAGCTGATCAGCAACTTGATGACCAACACGAATCCAAAGTCAGCACATACAAACGACCCATTCTGGGAAAAAGCGGAAACCGCATTGCTACAAGCCTTAATGTTCTACCTGATAGGTGAAGCGCCCGAAACCGAGCAGAACTTCGGGATGGTGATGATCATGCTGTCCTTTGCTGGTGCCAGTGAAGCAGATGAATCATACGAATCTGCGCTTGACATGTTGTTCTCGGCGCTGGAACATGAGAATCCGGAGCATCTGGCAGTGAAACAGTACAAGGTATATAAGCAGGCGGCGGGCAAAACCGCCAAGAGTATCTTGATCTCTTTAGCGGTTCGGCTGGCGGCATTCAACCTTAAACAAATACAGGACATTACCACTGAAGACAGGATGGATATCGCTTGCTTAGGCCAGAGAAAGACGGCGCTGTTTGCGGTCATTCCGGATAATGACGTATGTTTCAATTACCTCGTCGGCATGCTGTATACGCAAGTTTTCACTGAACTCTACTACCAGGCAGATCATGTCTATGACGGCAGACTCCCAATACCGGTTCACTTTATTTTAGATGAATTTGCCAACGTCGCTTTGCCTGAATCCTTTGACAAGTGCCTATCTACAATGCGGAGTCGAAACATCAGTGCCAGCATCATTATTCAGAACTTAGCCCAACTAAAAGGCTTATTTAAAACCAGCGTCAACGCTTGGGAGACAGTTACAGGCAATTGTGATACCCTGCTGTACCTTGGTGGAAACGAGTTTTCAACGCATGAGTATATCTCCAAGCTGCTGGGCAAGGCGACCATCCAGACGCAGACCTTTGGGCATACAAGGGGACGAAACGGATCTTATTCGACAAACAAACAGATTGCAGGCCGGGAGCTCTTAACGCCTGATGAAGTCCGCCTGGTCGATAACAAGGATGCACTGCTGTTTATTCGTGGTGAAAGACCGGTATGCGATAGGAAGTATAACCTTTTGAAACACCGTAACATCGCCCAGACGACAGACGGCAATGAAGTCCCCTATTATCACCATGCATGCGAAGATCATACACAGCCCTTGGCGGAAAAGATTGACTTGGAACACGCCGAGCACTATATCATCTTAAACTAAGCCCTGAAAGGAACTTTCTTATGAAAAACAAACTAAAACGAATTCTGCTCATCACCATCGTCACGATGGCTCTTTTATTTACCGCCGTTACCGCCTATGCTGACGACCCTTTGCAGGTGGTGAATAACTTATCCGACTTCATCTTCTCTATGATCCGAGCAATCGGCGTTATCATCTTAGGCTTCGGTATTGTGCAAATTGGCCTATCCTTGAAAAGCCATGACCCCAGCCAGCGGGCCAACGGGTTTTTGACCTTCTTCGGTGGCGTAATTATCATGTTTGCCAAGGAAATCTTGAATATGATTACGGGTGGTTAAATGAAAGATAGGACTTAAATAGGGTTGAGCTACCCGAAAGAGGTAGCTCAGCTGGGATTAGCTTCTTCCGGACTTGTTTTTTGTAGGATCCACTAAATCAAACGTCTGATTTTTCTTTGGAGTTGGAGGAAAAGTTTCACCCTTTGAAATGGTTCTTTCTTCGCCTGTATATCCACCCCTTGGACCTACGATTTCGTACTGGCCGGATCGTTTTGCTTTTTGTCCTGGTCTTCCCATAGGCAATAATTCCTTTCATCGTTATTAGCACTCTAAACAATAGAGTGCTAATAACACAATACTATATGTTGTATTATATGTCAATACAATTACTATATATAGACAGGAGATGGTTAATATCGGCATTATCGACAACTTAGAAAACGCCCTTTCGACCTGGAACGATAAGCTGATGGAGATTTGGACACTGCTGTCCGAGTCTCCGCAAAGCTTCAAGGGCGGGAGCATTTGGAACATAATCGTCAGCATCAACGGTACGATGAAAGCAATCGGATTTGCCCTTCTCGTGCTGTTTTTTGTTGTGGGCGTTGCGAAATCCACGACCAACTTTCATGAGATCAAACGACCGGAGGTGGCGCTTCGGCTGTTCATTCGCTTTGCCATCGCCAAAGCTGTGGTCACTTGGGGTATGGATATCATGCTGGGTGTGTTCGACATCTCGCAAGGCATTATCGCGTCCGCAGCCACCCACTTAAGCGCGGCAGCGCAAGTATCGCTGCCACCTGCGATGGTGACCGCGGTCAATGGTTTAGGGTTCTTCGAGAGTATTCCGGTCTGGGCGGTATCGCTGATCGGGTCGCTGTTTATCCTGATTCTGTCCTTCATTATGATTATGACGGTATACGCGCGATTCTTTCGACTCTACATGTACACCGCTTTAGCGCCAATACCGCTCTCTACCTTTGCGGGCGAAGGCACAGCGCAAGTCGGAGCGTCATTCTTAAAGTCCTATGCGGGTGTGTGCCTGGAGGGCGCGATTATCGTCATCGCCTGTATCATCTTTTCCACCTTTGCGGCATCTCCACCGAATGTGGACATGAGCCAGTCAGCCGTTAAAATAGTATGGGCGTATATGGGTGAGCTAATTTTTAATCTCTTGGTTTTAGTCGGCGCGGTAAAGATGAGCGATCGTATTTTGAAGGAGATGACTGGATTGTAGCTGGAAATGTTTGTTATCCGAATTCTTTGATGTTACAATATGACAAGAAATATCTATCTTGCGAGGAAACCATCTCATGCCTTTTACCATTGTACGAAATGACATCACCAAAATGGAAGTAGACGCCATCGTCAACGCTGCAAACAACCAACTGAAACAAGGTGGCGGAGTTTGTGGTGCCATCTTCAACGCAGCGGGAGCCAAAAATCTTCAGGCCGAGTGTAATAAAATTGGATTCTGCAGAACCGGCGGCGCGGTTGCCACAAAAGGGTATGATTTGCCTGCCTCAACCATTATCCATGCTGTGGGTCCCGTATGGAATCACGGCAAGGACTACGAAGAAGCACTGCTAAGGAACTGCTATATAAATTCTCTTGCGCTCGCGAAGAAGCGAAAGATCAAATCCATCGCGTTCCCTTTGATTTCATCGGGAATTTTTGGTTATCCAAAAGACCAGGCGCTGGAGGTAGCGACCGAGGTCATCAGTGATTATCTTAAACAAAATGATATGGACATTTACCTTGTGGTCTATGATAAAGCATCTTTTGCTATCAGCCAAAAGCGCTTTTCGGCTGTCGAGAAATTCATCGATGAGAACTATATCAAAGAACACTTTATCGCCCGCGAAAGTCAGAAACTTCAAAATTATAACTGCGAAGATTTAGCCTATCAGTCCATGATAACAGGGGCGCAAGAAGCGACTGATCTTGAAGGTCTCCTGGAGAACCTAAGCGATACATTCTCAGAAATGCTGTTTCGTCTGATTGATAAAAAAGGCATGACGGATGTTGACGTATACAAGAAAGCGAATGTTGACCGAAAACTGTTTTCCAAAATCCGCAGCAATAAGCACTATCAACCCAGCAAACCCACCGCCATTGCTTTTGCGATCGCTCTGGAGCTGAGTTTTGATGAAACGCAAGATCTCTTGCGTAGCGCAGGGTACGCACTCTCCCGGAACAATAAGTTCGATATCATCATCGAATACTTCATCTCAGAAAAAACCTATAACATATTTGAGCTCAATGAAACGCTTTTCGCTTTTGATCAGCCGCTGCTCGGCGCCTAATTAAATGTCGCTTACCGTGCGACCTAACCCTGTCCATTTATTGTTATCCTAAAGTCATCAAATCAAGGAGGATAACAATCATGAAAAACAATTTAACAGAAATCGTATTCATATTGGACAAGAGTGGATCCATGTCGGGTCTGGAAGCGGACACCATCGGCGGCTTTAACGCGATGCTGAAGAAGCAAAAAGAAGAAAAGGGTGATGCAATTGTAACGACCGTACTGTTCGATGACCGCTATCGATTATTGCATGATCGGGCCGATATCCAGGGCATCCAACCCATCACCAACAAAGACTACTTCGTGGAGGGCTCAACCGCGCTGCTTGACGCCATCGAAAAACAATTAACAAGACTATTAATGCACACAGAAGCATCGATGAAGCCCATCGTCCTGGCAAGGTGATGTTTGTCATCACGACCGATGGCATGGAAAATGCCAGTCGGGAGTACACGATCAGCCAGATTAACAAGATGATCAGCTATCAAACAAGCGAGTATGCCTGGGAGTTTATCTTCCTTGGCGCCAATATCGATGCCGCTACAACAGCAAGAGATTATGGGATCAGCGCGGACCACGCGGTGGACTATCATGCCGACAGCCAGGGAACTGAAGTTAACTACATGGCCATGAGTGAAGCGATTAGCGACTTTAGGGGGAATCGAATGAAAGATTCAAAATGGCGACAAAGTATCGACGACGATTTTAAAAAGAGAAAACAATAAACTTTAATGAACGCCTCCTCGGCGTTCTTTTTTTATGGAGGAATTTATGCACGTGATTATCATCGCATCCATCGTCATCGCGCTCCAGCTCGGCGCAGTGGCGATTTTTATTGGCCTTATCATTATGGATCGAAGGGTCGGAAGGGAGTAAGCCTTATGGAAATCAAGATTCCACGGGAAGTTCGAAACTATCACGAGAGCATCTTCTTTGGCCTTAGTTTTCGTCAGTTTGTGTGTTCCGTGGTTGCCATCGGCATCGCGGTCTTCGCCTACTTTGGCCTTAAAGACACCCTAGGAAATGAGGGTGTCAGCTGGGTCTGCATCCTAACCGCTGTGCCCACCGCCAGCCTCGGCTTTATCACCTATCACGGCATGCCACTGGAGCATTTCATCCTGGCATATATCAAGTCCACGTTTTTAATACCAAAAACGCTGGTTTTCAAAGCGGATAATTATTTATATATGGCCTTTAAACAATATCATGAACAGCAAAAACAGAAAGGAGTTTACACCCTATGGCAAACAGCCTTAAAAAGCTTCGGCAAATCGAGCAGATAACTATCCCCAAAAGCGTACAGGACGCCATCCCGATAAGACAAGTTTTCGCGGATGGTATTTTTCGTTGTGGAAATCATTACTCCAAGACGTTTCGCTTCACCGACATCAACTATCGCGTCGCGTCCAAGGACGACCAGATGGATATGTTCTTAAAATACTGCGACCTTATCAACTCACTGGATACCGAAGCGGTTACCAAGCTGACCATCAACAACCGGCGGCTTAACCGTGAGGATTTTGAAAGCCGGATGCTGATGCCCGAAAAGCAGGACGGGCTGGATATCTATCGGCGGGAGTATAACACCATGCTCTTAAACCGTGCATGATTAACGCCAACAATATGGTGCAAGAAAAGTACATCACCGTCTCCACGACCCGAAGAAGCGTTTCGGATGCCAGAGCCCTGTTTTCCCGCATCTCGTCCGAACTGTACGCCCATTTCTCCAAACTCTCCAGCCGGTTGATCGACCTTGATTTAAAAGAACGCCTGCGTATCTTCCATGACTTCTATCGGTTGGGGCAGGAACAGCACTTCATGTTTGACCTGTCTGATACTGTCCGGAAAGGGCACAGCTTTAAAGACTGCATCTGCCCGGACAGCATGGTCATGAACGATGACTATATAAAGATCGGAGAGAAATTCTGCCGCACGCTGTATATGCGGGAGTACGCATCCTTCATCAAGGACAGCTTAATCACTGAGCTGACTGACTTGCCTAAAAACATGATGCTGTCCATCGATATGCAGCCGGTCCCGACCGATGAGGCGGTGAAGATCATCAACATGCTGATACTCGGCACCGAAACCGACAAGGCACGGTTCACCCGAAAGCAGTCCGAGAACGGCAACTTCACCGCGGATATCCCGTATGACCTAGAGATGCGTTCCAAGGAACTGCACGAGTTTATGCATGACTTAACCTCCCGAGATCAGCGCATGCTGTTTGCCACCGTGACCATCGCGCTGATGGCGGATAGCTTGGAGGAGCTTAACAGCGACACTGAAAGCATCAAGGCGATTGGGCGAAAGCATCTGTGCGACTTAACCACGCTTACCTTTCAGCAACTGGATGGGCTGTATACCGTTCTTCCCTTTGGCCTGCACAAACTGCCGTTCAAGTGGCGAACGCTCACCACCGAAAGCACGGCTGTGCTGATGCCGTTCAAGACACAGGAGATTCAGGACGAAGGCGGCATCTACTACGGCATGAACTTCGTCTCTAAAAACATGATTGTCGCCGACCGACGGCACCTGCTCAACGCCAACGGCTTTATCATGGGCGTATCCGGCAGCGGCAAATCCTTCAAAGCTAAGGAGGAAATCTCCTCGCTGATGATGCGGGATGACGTGGATATTATTATCATCGATCCGGACAGTGAGTATTCCAATCTGGTTCAATCGATGGGCGGTGAAGTCATCCAAATCTCAGCCGGAAGCAAGAACCACATCAACGCCATGGATATGGGTCAGCACTACGGCGGCGATGAAAACCCGATCATCCTAAAGTCCGAGTTCATTCTGTCCCTCTGCGAACAGCTGGTGGGAAACGGCAGACTAACCGCCAAAGAGAAGTCGCTAATCGACCGGTGTACAGCCAACGTGTACCGGGAATACATCAAAAAGCGCTTCAAGGGTGAGCCGCCGACACTCAAGGATTTTCGGCAGGAACTCTTGCGTCAGCAGGAACCTGAAGCCAAGGAAGTGGCGCTGGCGATTGAGCTCTTTACCGATGGGTCTTTGGACACCTTTGCGCGTCAGACCAATGTGGATGTGCATAGTCAGTACGTAGTGTATGACATCAAGGATTTGGGTAAGCAGCTTCGGACGGTCGGGATGCTGGTGGTTCTGGATAACATCTTTAATCGTATCTCCGAGAACCGGCAGAAGGGCAGGCGCACGTTCATCTATATAGACGAGATCTACCTTTTATTCAGGAACGAATACTCGTCCAACTTCTTATTTGAGCTGTGGAAGCGAGTGAGAAAATACGGCGCATGCTGTACCGGCATCACGCAGAACGTCTCTGACCTTCTGACCAGCAACAACGCCAAGACCATGCTGGCCAACTCCGAGTTTCTGATTCTGATGAATCAAGCGGCAACCGACCGGATGGAGCTGGCCAAGCTTCTCTCGATAAGCGAAGCACAACTGAGCCATGTCACCGACAACGACAGTCAGGGTCAGGGCCTCTTAAAATTCGGCGGGGCGATTGTGCCATTTGAAAACCCGTTCCCGAGGAATACGCTGCTGTTCAAACTTATGAATACAACGATTGGTAAATAAATAGAATGACAAAGGATAAGAAAGGCCCCATTCAAAAACTAAAAATTGTTCAGCAGGTGCCGAAGTACGTCAAACAAAAACAGCAAGAACCCAATGAAAAAAACTATGCCTCCGATAAAGTCGAGAGCGGCATTGAGAAATCCACCCAAAAGAGCACCGATATTGGGCATAAGGCCTTGCTTAAGACCAAAGAAGCTATCAAGTATCAGATTAAGCGGCAAGCCGACAATAAAGCAAACAGCCAAAGTGAACCCACTCAAGCGCACATCAAAACCAAAGACTCTTCGGTCAAGCGCGATCCCAAGACTAAAAGCAGGGTGGGCGTCAAGACCAAGACGCAGACAGTCAAACAAAACCGAGCGTCAGGTGTATGCCTCACTCAAACAAGCGCATATCGCGGCAAAGAAAGCCAAGCGGGCGGTGCAAAACGCCAAGAAGACTTCGGCAGCAGCCAAGAAGGCCGTAAGAGAAACTGCCAGAACCACGAAGAAAGTAGCGAAGTCGGTCATCACCGCGGCCCGTGCCGCCGCAACGGCGCTAAAATCGCTGGCCGTCGCTATTGCCGCGGGCGGCTGGATGGTCATCGTCATCATTTTGGTCATCACGCTAGTAATTGTGTTGGCAGCATCCCCCTGGGGCATCTTCTTTGAGGATACCGATGACACAACACCGACGGTGCCGGAACTGGTTGAAAGCCTGAACCGCGACTTTGAAAACCGCATCGATTCAATCATCGAAAACGCCGGTGAGATGGATGAGATCCTGATGGATTTTGAGTCTGATGCCATCCAGTACCGACCGTACAACTGGCCTGATGTGCTAGGTGTGTTCTCGGTGAAGCTCTCCGCCAATCCCAATCCGGACGCCTATTTAGATGTGCTGGTGTTGGACGAAGAAAAAGTCAAAGCACTGGAAGCCGTGTTTTGGGACATGAACGTGATTACCTATGAAATTACCGAAGCCGAGGTGGAACCGGAGCCAACGCCTACTCCCGAAGAAGGCGAAACTCCTGGGCCTGAACCCACGCCAGATATCTTCCGGACGCTAACCATCCATATTGAAAGTTTAACCTTTTCCCAGGGAGCGGCGTTGTATGGCTTTACCAATCATCAGGACGCGCTTTTGGATGAGCTCATGTCGGCCGAGTATTATGCCATGTTCATGGAACTCTGCGGCATGGACACATATATCGGCTTAACACCGGAGCAATTGGAGAACCTGATTAATGACTTACCTGTCGGAACGCTTGGCAGTGAAATCGTCAAATACGCCGCATCGAGATTGGGCGATCCATACTCACAAGCACTGCGGGGACAGGGTAGTTATGTGGACTGCTCATATCTTGCCCGGTGGTGCTACCTGCAGGCGGGCGTCACCAGCTTCACCGCACCCACTGCGGCAGCGCAAGCCGAGTACTGCGTGAACAACGGACTCACCGTTGCTAAGTCTGACCTTAAACCGGGCGACCTCGTCTTTTGGTCCTTCAACACCAACGGGCGGTTTATGAACATCGGCCACGTTGGCGTCTATGTGGGAAACGGCATGGTCATCGATGCCTCGTACTCCAAAGGCATGGTGGTCTATCGGCCTATATTTGCATCCAATAATCAGGTCTGCTACGGCCGGCCGCATGTGAAATGAGGTGAGTAAATGACACGAAAACAAATCATTATCCTGCTGGTCATTCTCCTTATAGCCGCCTTCGGGCTTGTCTTTCTCCTTCATTCCCTTTTAATGAGGCACCCCAGTGAACATTCAGTAAGTTTGAATCTAAGCAGCGAAGAACCCGTAGCGTATTCTGGCGCAAGCCTTTCCGAATCAATAGAAGCAGAGACACGCGCACGTCCTATACCCTCACCCAGCGAAGACCGTGAATACGAATCCGTTTATGCCACCATTACTATCCCAACCGACAAAAAAACCAAAACGTTTGATATTTATCAGGATATTGAGGAAGCAACCCTTGATCGGCATATCGGACACTTACCTTCCTCAGTAGCGCCGGGTGAAGGCGGTTTATGCGTCCTCATGGGGCATCGGGATAGGGAGCTGAAAATATTAAAACATACGAAAGTCGGTGATGTGTTCACCCTCCAGAAAAACGGTTGCCTCTTCCGCTATAAGGTGACCCGTTTTGATATACATGATAATGATGAGCCCCTAAGCTTCCCCGCAGTCAACGGTAGTTGTTTGGCTATTGTCACCTGTTACCCGTTTGATTTCTTGGGCTCAGCGCCACAGAGAATCATTATTTACGCCGAAGCACCCTAATAAACCACATTTCATAGTTTGTTCGCTTTTAACGTACATTAGTTTGTGTATAATAGATATATACGAACATTAATTCCCTTTTGATAAAAGCGATAAGCCGGCCCACCCCTTGCTGGTTTCTCGCTTTTATCATCTCTTTTTTCGGATGGTTATGGACAAGCTAATCTTGCACTGCGATTTGAATAATTACTTTGCGTCAGCCTCTTTGCTGGCACACCCTGAACTCAAAGATCAGCCGGTCGCAGTCGCCGGTGATCCCGAGCGTCGGCATGGTATTATCTTGGCTAAAAACATACCCGCTAAAATCGCTGGGGTGAAGACGGCCGAAGCCATATGGCAATCTATGCAAAAGTGTCCTAACCTTATCCTACTAAAACCAGACTATCCCCTATACATCAAGTATTCTGAGATTGTGCGCGAGATCTATTACCGTTATACCGGTAATATCGAACCCTTTGGCATCGATGAAGCCTGGCTGGATATCTCCCAGCATGGTAAAGATATTAAGTATGGCGCAGAAGTTGCCTATGAGATAAAAGAAGTCATCAAGTCTGAAACCAATCTCACCGTATCCATTGGCGTATCGTTTTCAAAAGTCTTTGCGAAATTGGGTAGTGACTACAAAAAACCAGATGCCGTCACGGTGATTTCTCGGGAGAACTATAAGACACTGGTCTGGCCCCTACCAGCAGAGGATTTGATCTACGTCGGCCGCGCAACAAAGCAGAAATTAAACCGAATTGCAATCACTACCATTGGTGACCTTGCCAACGCGGATCCCGATGTCTTAAAACACCTATTGGGCAAGAACGGATTGGTTATACGTGATTTTGCCAACGGGAATGACGGATCCTTAGTCAAAGCCGTTGACCATGAATTTGGCTTTAAGGGAATCGGCAACAGCATGACCACCACGAGAGATTTGATTTGTGATCGGGATATACGTATATCCTTTCTGCTACTCTCCGAGATGGTAGCCCAGCGTATGCGGGCTCAAGGCGTGACGGCTGGTAATATTGGGATTTACTTACGGGATAAAGACTTAGCGCATATCACAAGGCAAAAGAAGCTTACCGAAAAGACCTTTCTTTCTGACGAGATCACTGAAATTGCGATGGACTTATATTATGCCAACTGGGATATAAAGAACCATCCGGTTCGGTCTCTAGGTATTCGCTCCACCGACTTTTCCAAGATCAACGGCAAACGTCAATTATCTTTTTTTGATTCAATCGATAAAATGCACTTAGAAGCGCTTGAATTTGCGAAAGATGCGATCATCAAGCGCTATGGTAAAGGCGCGGTGATGCGAGCGGTCTTCCTGGAAAAAGCAGCCCCCAAAGAGCAGCATGCAGAGGAATTGCATGACGTACACCCCTTATCTTTCTTTCGAAAATAGGCCAATCCTCAGATTTAACGATATAAGAACATATATTCTTATATTTCATATTGACAAACGTCTGTTCGTATTATATACTTCTTTCACAGACCCCGGAAAATATACAAAGGAAGGATGGTTAGTCGTATGCAGGCACCCGCAGCATGGATGCAGCCTGCTACTCCCAAGAAAGAACGTGCGTATTATCTCTATATTGACGGATGCCAAGTGCCGGTCAGCCAGGAAGTCTACCGGGAATATTATCGATGCCGCGATCAGGAGAGATATATCGAAAAAAACTCAAGACGAAGAGAAGTTTCGATTCAGCATTTGAACGCCAAACACGTCCCATGGGAGTATCAACAGTATCAAGAAGAACAAAGTATCAAGCGGAAAAACAAAACCATCAAACTCATGATGCAAGCGGTGGAAGAACTGGATGATGACGATCGATCGATATCTGATCACTGCACTATTCATTCATGATAAGACGGAAGAGGAATTGGCCGATGAATTAAACGTATCGCAACCGGTAATCAGCCGAAAACGGACACGAATTCTAAAAAACTTAAAAAAGATTATAGAAATTCGCAGCTCAATGCTATAATTTCGCCTAAAAAGTCCCTATATAGTGGAGGGACTTTTTTTGTGCCTTCATTGCACCTTGACAAACACCGGAAAAATCCCGGTCATAGCGTGTCATAAGCGAAATAAGCCCCGTGGTCAGTAGCCCGCAGGATAAGACCTGCAAACCAACCACCGGCATGTGGTTGTTACCGTGACCCATGGGGATAGCTAAGGATACTTGTGCATGGCGCACCCTGCAAAACGACAGGAGACCAACGCCCTTTGCTTGGAATATGATAGCCTAGGCCGAGTCTATGATTCTGCTTGCCGCAGATAGCTTATGATAATTATTTTAAAACAGGAGGTTTAATGACCGATAAATCGACTCCCGAAACTTTAATCGATCATCTGTTTCACCATGTCTTTCCAAAGTACGGATACAATGTCCGACCCTCTCAAGTTCGCTTAACAAAGCATATGGCTAGCATATTAAGCCATCATCAAATCTCACTCAGCGAAGCGGAGGTCGGCACGGGAAAGACCTTTGCTTATCTCATCGCGTGTATCGTCAACAGTCTGTTTATCCCCGAAGACTTTCGGGCACGGATGAACTACGCGCATGCCTATCACTTCACGATGGAAACCCGTATGCCCTACATCATCACCACCAGCAGTATTGAACTTCAAAAAGCGCTGATGAATGATTACATCCCAAGGCTCTCTAAAATCCTGATGAAAGAGGGTATTATTAAAACGCCGATTACAGCGGCTTTGCGCAAAGGTAAATCCAACTACGTATGCAAGCGCCGATTGAATAAGTACCTTCATACCCTTAAAGGAACGAATAAAGATATTGAACGAATCATAGCCACCACATCAAGCTCGATTGATTTGGATATGGCCGATAGCCTATCCTCATATGACAAGAAACAAATCTGTGTATTGAACTGTCCCAAGACCTGCAAACATCGGGCCATGTGCCGATATATAGCCTTACAGGAAAACTTGAAATCTCCCGATCATTTCTTCCAAGTCTGTAATCACAACTACTTCATCGCAGACCTTACCCACCGCAAGAACCGATTGCCAAATTTACTGCCCAACTATCGCGGTGTGATCATCGATGAGGCACACAAGTTCAGCAATGCCTTAAGTCAGATGCAGACATTTGAGTTGAATCTAACGGATACAAAGCGTATCATCGATAAACTCAAGTCACAAGATCCCGAACAGACAAAGCTCATCAATATCACTGCATTCCAATTGAGCTTCATAGCCAAACGACTGGCAACCCTCCCCATAGATGAAGTCATCGCCTTTGATCTCCAGACCAAGCATCTCATTAAGCAATTATATGGCGCATTACATGATCTTAATCAAACCGTTGACCAAAGTGACCTTCGTGACGCAGAGCAGACTTTGGAGCATATCACCGCTCATGAGGAACGTATATTCTGGCTGACTGAAGATACCATTCACAGTGTATCCAAGTATCCGGGACGGATCATCAAGCACGTGGTGTATGACAAGACGCTTCCGGTCATCCTGACTTCCGGGACCCTTTCAATTGATGGAGACTTTCATTACTTCAAGCGTGAGCTTGGTCTGCAGTCGGTATCGGCGTTCAAGCTGAAGACGACCAGTGAGCGTTCACCATATAACTTAAAGGAACAATGCCAGGTCTATATCAGTGAAGCAACGCTTCCGCCTGAACCGAACAACCCAGAATACTTGACTTCCATCGCCTCCGAAATCATCAAACTCATCAATCACACTAACGGCAGGGCCCTCATCCTTTTTACTTCCTACAAGTCGATGCGGCAGGTCTATGATTTAATATCAGGCAAAACCGCTTACCCTATCATCATGGCATCCCGCGGAACAAGAAACGCTATTGAGCAATTCAAGAAAACAAGAGATGCCGTGCTGCTTTCCACCAGCGCTTGGGAAGGTGTGGATATCCAAGGTGAGCAACTATCATCGGTCATCATCGTCAAGCTGCCATTTCTGGTTCCGGACCTTCTTTCGGAGGAGAAGCGGAAACAGTATAAGGACCAGAAGACTTATAGGGACGCTGTATTAATCCCAAATATGCTGATTAAGCTAAGGCAAGGGATCGGGCGGTTGATTCGCCATGAAGATGACAAAGGCTTAATTTCCATATTGGATTCAAGGGTGGGCAATAGCAGCGCTTACCGAGTACATGTGAACAACATCTTGCCAGCTTGCGCGATCATTAATGAATTAGCTTTTGATGGATTCTCATGTAAAAACCATAATGCCAATGCATCCACGATTGGCTGGAAAGGGTGATTTATGCACAATGAAAGCAACGCTGTACTTAATGTACGAGAAACTGCTCAGTATTTAGGCAGAAGCATTAACAACACTTTAGCCATGCTACACTCTGGTGAACTACCAGCGATAAGGGTTGATAAACGCTGGATGATAAGCAAACACGCTCTTGATAATTGGCTTGTTGAAGAAGGAAATAGACAAGCAAGATTAAGACAGGAACAATCACTTCCAAGAATGGGGTGTTTATGATAAGAACTCCCGAGAGCCTAAAAGCCCTTTATATCATTGGTGCAATTTTAAAAAGTATACTATATGGCGAATGCCAGAATTGTATTTATAATGAATGTTGATATCAAAGATTGTAGCAACTCATTCATTCCAACTCTATGCAAGGATGAACGAGAAACCCATATTGCTTTTACAGATGCAGATTTGAGTGCAACGATCTATTCGTGTAGCCCCAGCATAGTTAATAAGCTTGAATCGCTATGCCTTGATTTTCCTGATATTTATCAGAAAATATCAAGCGATAAGTATGGTTGTAAATACATATGTCCAAAAACAAATATCGGGTTCAAAAAACCCAGATTATTATCTAGCGAACAAAGGGCGAAAAAGGCAGCTATTCTTTCGAAAACACGGCAAAAAAACAGTAATCAATAATCCGACCTCGCATAATGATTGCCTTGATTTGTGGTATAATTATCACATCATATAAAGGTATTTGTTATGGAAAACCAAATAACGAAGGAGGATAATAAATGTCTGGTAAACCAACCACAAAAAAACGTGGTAATGGAGAAGGCAGTATTTTCTATGACAAATCAAAAGAGATCTGGGTAGCATCATATCATGTTAACGGAAAACGCAAAGCAGTTTATGCGCGAACCAAGACCGAAGCACGACAAAAGCTAATCCTTGCTCAAAGCAGCATCATCAACGGTACATATTTTGAACCTTCAGCTATTACGATTGAGCAATGGTTAAACCTTTGGTTGAATGAGTATATGATCGGTAAGCGTGAGCCAAAAACCGTAGAGAACCATGAGAACAATATTAGAAATCATATTGTTCCTGTGCTAGGAAATGTTAAGTTAAAAGACTTACAACCCTACCAAGTGCAAAGGCTCTATAACCACGTTGAAAAGAAACTCAGCGCAAGAACGGTTAAGCTCGTGCATATCACACTACACTCAGCAATAAAGCAAGCCGTTTTCAATGATATGCTTATTCAAAACGTTACTGAAAAATGCGTTTTGCCGAAGCACAATCCGAAGTTATCCAGAGCTTTAACAACGGATGAACAAAGGGATTTCATAATGGCAATTAAGAACACTCCCTTTGAGTTGGCTTTTCTGTTTTGCTTATATGCAGGACTAAGGCGAGGCGAAGTGCTGGCTTTGCAGTGGAAAGACATTAATCTAGAAACGAATAGAATTCGTGTTAACAAAACGGTTTCTAGAGTAAAAAACCTTTCCGCTTCAGGAGAAGAACGAAAAACAGAGATAATCATTAAACATCCCAAAACCAAGTCCTCTGTTAGGGAGATACCTTTTTCAAAGGTTTTACTCCCCTACATTAAGAATCATCGTATTAGGATGACAGAACGGAAACTTGCTATGGGAAACAATTTTAACCCTGAGGAGTATCTTTTTACTGATACAAAGGGGAACCCATTTGACGGCGGTTATCTCAATACGCAATTTAACAAAATCACAAATGATCTCTTTGAATTACCAGCAACAATACACACGTTAAGGCACACCTTCGCAACGCGAGGGGCAGAAAGTGGCGTTTCTATGAAAACCATGCAACTGCTTTGCGGACATAGCAAAATTGATATTACAGCGGATATATATACGCATGTATCAGATGCCTTTAACGCTAAAGAGATTGAGAAAATGGATGTGATTTTATAGCTACTTTTTGCGGTTGCTATACGGTTGCTCCATAGCAGGGAAATATCCATAAAAACTACTTGGAATTTGTGTGTTTTCTGACAAAATAAAAAACCCGAATATCTCCAGTTTTCCGCATGAATACTAGGGATATCAAGGTTTTTCTGGCAGAGAGGAAGGGATTTGAACCCTCGTTACGCTATTAACGTAAACACGATTTCCAATCGTGCGCCTTCAGCCGCTCAGCCACCTCTCTACGTCTATGAAATTTTAAGTCCGGTAGACATTTTAACATACGGCATTTTAAAAAACAAGCGCATATTTAGTGTTAAAAACTATTGACGATTTTTAAAAAACAAAAACCGGCAGGATGAAAGAATCCATTACCGGTTTAAAAATAACTATTTAAACTAACGAATAGACCGTGCTTATTCTACAGCAGCTTACCCAACAGCGAACCAAGTAAGCTTTCATCATCGTCGTCATCGTCACTGGTGCCAAGTAAAGCGTCCAGTCCACCAAGGTTTTCAATGATATCTCCCAATTTGCTTTCATCCACTTCGTCTTTGTTTTTAAATAGATCCAAAATGTCGCCAAGGCCTTCGCCGCCTTCGCCGGCCAGCTTCGCAATTCCTTTTAGGTCAAAATCTTTAAGATCAATACCAAGCTCATCCAAAACCGAAATCCATTTTGCAACGTTCGTAATCTTACCAAGTGTGCCCATCGTATTTTTTTCTCCTTTTCTCATTACCCAATCTTTTTCTTGGATAATCAATCTTACCATTATTTTTTTGATATCACAAATAAATTATATCGCTATGGAAGTTCATTTTATGTGATTATGTTACAACGCTATACCTGACTTGATGTTTTCGTTTTATTCATGTTTTGTTATTAATTTTTTCAACCTTGCGCTATAATATGAATATCATCATAATCATATTATATGAGGTAATACTATGTATCTGGATTGGACTTGGCTTTTAATTATTCCCGCCCTCATTTTGGGTCTTTGG
>CAXXJI010000014.1:0-9508 GCA_963666035.2 Christensenellaceae bacterium
CAAGAATTCGACCAGCTGTTAATGCGAGAAAAAACATTCCAGCCCACGCCGCAGCAGTATTCTCTATTATCCCTTCAACTTTAACTAAATATGTAGCTACCCATAATCCCATTGTCATCTCGACTGCACAGTAAAACAAAAAGCTAAAAACAGCGGGCGCAACTCCAGGAATCTTAAGCAATGCAATAATTGTGTAATTTTTTTTATCTTTTGCAGGCTCTTGATTTGTGCTTTTTTCAACTGCTTTCCATAAGCGGTGGCTAAAGAATAGCGTTAGGGCAAGGACAAATTGAATCATTGAAATTATTATGAACCCTAGCCGCCACCCGAGTTGGTTTGCAAATAGTATTGAAATTATTATTGGGCCTAATGTAGCGCCAATTCCCCAAAAACTGTGTAACCAGTTCATATGGCTTGCCTTATAATGCAAAGCAACAAACCCATTTAATCCTGCATCAACAGCTCCTGCTCCAAACCCAAGAGGCAGGGCAAAAAGGCATATCATCCAAAAGCTTGTTGATAAACTAATCCCCAGCATACCTATTGCAGTTAACAAAACACTGGAGCTTGTCACTTTCCCTGTGCCGAAACGAGTTATCAAGCCTCCACTTGCAAAGCTTGAAACCACAGTTCCGATGGAAACCAAAATTGAATATAATCCAACAATAGCAATGTCAATATTTAAATCTAGGTAGATTTTTGGCCATGCCGCGCCAAGCATAGCATCAGGTAAGCCAAGGCTGATAAACGCAATATAGATAATTATCAACAAAATAGCCATTCGATGATCTCCTTCTAGTAATCTTTCTAGTTTTTTCTTGATAGAAATCAGCTCTATATAGCTACGATTTTTTACGTAGCCATATAGAGCTTGAACTTCGTTTCATAATGTAAATGTTATCGTCAGTTTTTGAACCTTTATCTTTTCTATATTTATTTATTATCTTTGTAGTTGCCGATGTTATTTAGAATGACTGCTATAATGATAATTAACCCTCTAGCAATTTGTTGTTGAGATACTTGTAGTCCCCCAATAATCAACCCATTATTGATCATGCCAATCAATATTGCACCAATTATCGCTCCGATAACACTACCCTTTACCCCCTGATAACGCAGTACCTCCGATAACAACAGCAGCAATCACATTCAACTCATCGCCAAGTCCAAAATTAAACCTTGCAGTTTCTGTTCTTCCAGAATAGAGTAATCCAGCAAATGCTGCACAAACACCAAGTATTACAAATGTCATGATTTTATATCTTTCGACATTTATTCCCGTGTATTTTGCTGCTGTACTGTTCCCCCCGATTGCTAAAACTTTTTTCCCAAACGGTGAATTATTTAATGCAAAATGGCCCAGGAAAAGAGCTATTAATATCCAGAGTATACTGATAGGGACTGGTCCAAAAGAGGCATATCCAAATACTTTGTTAAAAGTTTCGTTATAGATCGGAATGGTTGAAGTGCTAGTAATCCACATTGCCGCTCCCTTTAATACGCCGGATATTCCTAAAGTAACCAGAAACGATGGAATAGCAAACTTTGTTGTAATCCACCCATTTACAAACCCAACAAATGCTCCAAATAGGATTGGTATCAAAATAGCCAAAAAGAGACTGTGTACATCACGCAATAGTAATGCGGCAAAAATACCCGCCATAGGAACTGTTCCGCTAACGCTCAAATCTATTTCACCCGTCGCAATAACAAATGTCATCCCAACAGCCATAACAGCAATCATTGATGTCTGCCGAGTAATATTCAGCATATTCGTAACTGAAAAGAACGTTGACCCAAGCCATAACATGAATATTGCAACTACAGCAATAAAGATAATGTATACCATATAGTTGCTGAAATTAAATTTCGCTTTATTAGTTTTGGAGCTCATATTGCAATTCCTCTTCCTTCTTAATATTTTCTCTAATTAATTCACTTTTTATTTTGCCATCTTCCAAAATGATTACCCTGTCACAAATGGCTAAAACTTCAGGTAATTCCGAAGAAATGAAAATAACACTTTTGCCATTTTCGCTGAATTCTCTCACCATATCAACAATTTCACCTTTAGCACCAATATCAACTCCAGCTGTTGGTTCGTCCATTAGTAATATCTCCGGTTCGGTTTTAAACCATTTTGAAATAACAACTTTTTGTTGATTTCCGCCTGATAGATTGATCATATGCTTTTCAATGCTATCAGTTTTTATATTAAATTCCTCTACACATTCTGAAGATAGTTTTTTCTCAAGTTTCTTGTTAATGCTTATACCCTTAACTACCTTGTCAAAGTTTGGTATTGAAATGTTTTCCTTTAATGTGTGCATTAGAACGAGGCCTTGGCGTCTCCTATCTTCCGGGATTAAAACTATTCCATTATTAACAGCATCCTTTACACTTCTAATTTTTATTTTTTCTCCATGAAGTTTTATAATCGCATCTGCTTGTTTCCGTAAACCAAACAATACTTCAATAACTTCAGTTCTTCCACTTCCGAGTAACCCCACGAGCCCGAGAACTTCTCCTTTACGTAAATCAAATGATATAGAATTAGGATTCCCCTCCCAACTCAAGTTCTCAACAGATAAACAAACCTCATCTCCAATTGGTTTTTCTCGATCCTTGTAAACCATTATATCTTCGACTTTTTTACCAATAATATCATCAATCATATGTTTCATGTCAAAATCTTCTTTTTTGATGTTTGACATAATTTTCCCATCTCTTAATACCGTAATTCGGTCTGCGATTTCAATTATTTCTTTCAATCTGTGTGAGATATAAATAATAGAAATACCTTTCTTTTGAAGGTTTCTCATTATACCAAATAGTGTTTCGGTTTCTTCCGCAGTTAATGCAGTCGTTGGCTCATCCATAATAAGAACCGAAGCTTCTGCTGAAAGTGCTTTTGCAATTTCAATCAGTTGCCAGATACCAACCTGATACTCCATAACACGTTTCTTAACATCAATGTCTACACCAATATTATGTAATAGTTCTTTTGCCTTCTTTGTCATTGCTTTTTTATCAATGCCTATACCTTTTTTATACTCGTGATTTAGAAAAATATTTTCAACCACGGATAATGTAGGTACCAAACTCATTTCTTGATAAATCATTCGAATCCCATGCTTTTTTGCTTCAACAGGATTGCTAATTTTTACTTCTTTTCCATTTATACTAATTCGTCCACTATTACTGGAATAAACCCCATTAAGAATTTTCATCAGAGTGGACTTTCCTGCTCCATTACCACCGACGAGGGCAAGAATTTCTCCTTTTTCAAGATGAAAATCAACATTATCCAATACTGTAACATTACCAAATTCTTTGCATATCCCTTGCATAGATACCGCGTATTCACTCATAGCTTTACCTCATAAATAGGAGAGAAGGCAGTATAAATACTGCCTTTCTCTCGATAGTGTCGTTTCTACTTGTTGTTCTCATTCCATGCATCAACAAGTTCTTGAGGCGGTTCGCTACCGGTTACAATTTTATATGCTTCAAGAACATTCGTTGAATCAACCCCAATTGTCGGTGTTGCAATAAACGGAGAGGGCAGTTCCTTCTCAATCAAAGCATAGCATGCAGTAATCGATATAGCAAGTCCGTCCTCATACGCGCGTGGAGATCCAACAGCTTTAATCATTCCATGTTCAGCAATAACACGTGCAGTATTATCTCCTAAGTCAACAGTGGTAACAATCAGGTCATTTCTTCCAGCTGCTCGTGCAGAAGCACAAACTTGTTCTGCCGGGTCATCCCATGTGGAATACATGCCATCAATTTCAGGGAATCTAGCAAAAATTCCATCAGCTACTGTGCCCGCTAAAGAAACCTCAGCAAATCCTTCGTCTGCAACAACTTCAATACCAGGGTATTTATCCATGACTTCTCTGAAAGCCTGGTCTCTCAAGGTACATGTCCAATAATCAATATCCGCCCAAGCAATACCAACAGTACCTTCATAATTCAGTAGAGCAGCCATGTATTCTGCTGCAAATCGGCCGTTTCCATAATAGTCAGGGCTTTCCAAAGCAACATAATCTTCTCCGGCAATCCAGCCTGATGGCGGAAGTTCAAAGAACATCATTTTAATTCCCGCTGCTTCTGCAGCTTCGCATGCAGGTTTGTTTGCAATAGCATCAGGGAGACATGCAATGATAAGATCGGGATTCAATGCTATAGCAGCTTCAATATTACTGGTCATTGTTGCTGCGTTCATATCAGCATCTGATACCGAAACAACTTCAACGCCATATTTCTCAAACTCCGACTGCATGACTTGAACCTTAGTAAAGTTAACCGCATTGCTCATCATGTGCATACAAATTGCAACTTTGTAATTGCCCTCTGCTAATTTTTGCACATCCTCATCCGATAACGAAAGATCCAGATAGGAAGATCCAATTTCTCCATTCGGTCCTTTACCATAAACCTCTGCAACATCCAATACTGGCAATTCAGCTGTCATATCACTAGTGGCCGCTTCATCAGAAACAGTCGTTTCGGCAGCTTCAGAAGTTGCAGCTTCTTCCGCTTGGTTATCCTGTGCTTGACATCCGACAAATAAAGCGGTCGCCATAACAAGAATAACCATAAGTGCAATAACTCTTTTCATTTCTTTTCCTCCTGTATTTTTCTTTGGTTTTCACCAAACTTAATCATCCCATGTAAAAACAACTTTTTGTGTTTTCCCCGAATCAAACAATTCGAAAGCCGTTACAGCTTCTTCAAGTTTAAACGTTCTAGTTGAAATCTTTGATAAGGGTATCTGCTTTCTTTTGATTATCTCGCAAATTTCTCCCCAGTCGCTTTTATTAAAATACCAACACCCTTTTACATTTAGCAGTTTGCGTAACAACTGTTTGCTTGGATTAATTGTCGCTTTACTCATTTCACCTATTAGGCCGACATTTCCCATTGCTTTAGTGCTGTCAAGTGCATCATTTATTGCTTGATTTGCACCAACACAACCTATTGCAATATCTGCACCAGCATTACAACATAGCCGCTTAATTTCGCTGACTGTTTCAGAATTTTCAGGGTTAACTACATAGTCAGCACCGAGCTCTTTTGCTAAAGCTAGTCTCTCAAGCATTGAGATCAACCATTATTACAGTGCCCCCGAGTGCTTTTGCAAAAAGTAAAACACCCATGCCCATAGGTCCGGCTCCAAAAATTGCTACAGTTTTGCTTCCATCAACGCCCAGTCTTTTACATGCAGTATAAAGTGTCCCTCCTACATCAGTAGCGAGCGCTGCTGTAATAAAATCCATATCTTCAGGCATCGGTAGACATGTTTCTTCTGGAACAACCATATAATCTGCATGTGCACCATCTACATCTTGACTTATACACTTATATTGACTACAAAGTATAACATTACCCGATAAACAATGATGGCATGAGTTGCATCCGATACCTAAGAATATCGCTACTCGGTCTCCTTTTTTAACGCGACTTACACCTGGACCAATTTTATCTACAATACCACTAGGTTCATGTCCTGGCGTAATGTTGAATTCATCCTCTTCCATTAATTCAGAGCGATGCAAAACATGCAAGTCACTTCGACACAGTGCTGAAGCTTTCATTTTAATTAAGACATTCGCCAAGTCCTGGCGTTGGGATATCTATCTCTACAAGTTTTACCACATCTTTTTGCGGCATTTTTGACTGCTAACATGTTACTCCTCCAATTATTAGACTATTAAGTTCTCTAGTCTTTAACCTTCACCCAAGTATTTGTTTTTGCCGATTCTATTACAGCATCAACTACCCTGCATGCTTTATAGCCTTCGTAAAATCCGCTATTAACCAAGGATTGATCTTCCATCGCAACTGCATCAAAAAATTGTTTCATCTCAACACATTTCTGCTCTACATAGCCAACACCTAAATCTGCCATTGGCCATAGTTCTCCGTTTGGATGTTCAGGGCCCATCTTTATTTTTTTAAATCCAATTTTATCTGTAGGGTCAGTTCCATCACAAAATTCCAATTCATTAGGTCTTTCTCTTGAGAATTTAACAGAACCTTTACTTCCATAAATCTCGAAATCAAGAGTGTCTTCTTGCCCTATGCATGACCTACTAACAAACAAAGTACCTGTGACACCAGATTTGAACTCAAGTGTTGCTTTAATATCATCATCCCACATCAACTTTCTGTCGTCCTGTTATGTCCATGTTTGTCTGGGGTTTTTGATAGTAGTGCTTTAGATGAAACGTTCCGCTCTTTCACAAATGTCCTACTAAGAGCAGATACACGCTCAATATCACCAAGTAGATATCGCGCAACATCCAGAATATGTGTTCCAGTATCACCGATAGCGCCACTTCCTGCACGTTTTGAATCAAATCGCCACTGCATCGGTGCTTCAGGACTATGTCCCCAACTCTGAATATATCGCAATTGAACACTATATAATTCCCCTAGTGATTCGGAATCAATCAAATTTTTCACCATTCGCACACCAGACAATGCTCTATTGTTATACCCAACTGCATGTATTATGCCTGCTTTCTGTGCAGCTTCATACATCTCATGAGCATCATCTCCATTCATAGCTAATGGTTTTTCACAATAGATGTTTTTTCCTGCTTTAATAGCTTCAAGAACAATTTCTTTATGCGTGTCATTCGGTGTAAGAATATCAATAACCGTGATCTCTTTATCGACTAGAAGCTTTTTCCAATCGGTTTCAAATCTATTGAAACCGAATCGCTCCATCCCAGCTTTTGCTACCTCTTCGTTGATATCAACAATACAGGCTCTATTTACTTTGGCTTTTGCCGGATAATAGAACTTTGGATAACTTGAAATTGCTAAACTATGCAACTTCCCCATAAATCCGCCACCAATCATGCCTAATCCAATATCTTTCATGGATATCCTCCAGAATTAGTAATTAATATATTTCTGTTCCCTTTGCTCGCCAAGGTGCAAAAGAAACCATTCCCTGAATCGTGAATTTTGAGGCGTGACTTGCAGCAGGAATATTATTTGCAATACCATTCATTGCAGAATAACCTAACGTTGCAAATTTAACGGCTTCTTTGTATTCCGGCGGTATGCCAATTTCATCTGAAACAGCAAGTCTTATATTTTTAGGAAGTTTTTCTGCTAAATACTTCATTATTGTCGTATTTTTAACTCCCCCGCCACTTGCATACATTACATCTATCTTAGAAAGCATATCTTGCGAAATATAGTCTTTCATACTTTTTACGATTGCTTCAGCTGTAAAGGCACATGCTGTCGCTAACAAATCTTCATTTTTTAAATGCTTATATTTATCAAGCATCATATTGCAATATTCAGGTGAAAAAATCCAATTTCCAACCCGATCTCGGAACTGGGCGCTTAAAAAATGGATGATCCATGAACTCCTTCAACATTTCTTCATTCGCTGTCCCTTTGCTCGCCGTTTCCCCATTCTTATCATAATTTACATTAAAGAGCTTTCGCATGAACATATCTGAGACCAAATTACCCGGACCTGTATCAAATGCAACCATCTGCTTACGTTCTTTATAGGCCAAATGCACATTTGCGATGCCACCGATATTTAATGTAAGTTTTGGTTTATCTTCATTCCTAAATAGTACAAAATCAAGATATTGCATAAGAGGCGCTGCACTCCCACCCCAAACATGATCAGCATGTCGGAAGCTTGTGACTGTTTGTTATATCTGTTAAACCTGCGATAACTGATGTATCACCAATTTGATAACCACACGGATACGCGTTACTCGTCCACCTATAAACCCAATTATCTTTTTCTGCATCGGTCATATTTTTTATTCTTTCATGGTCCGGTTGCTCTTGATAGATTGTTTGTCCATCAACACCTAATACGGTTATATCCTTGTAATTCAGTTTGTTTTCTTGCATGAACTTTCGAACGGCTTCAGCCATTGCTGCTCCGGCAATATACGTTAACCGAGTCAAACCAATCATATCAACTTTATTGAAAAACGCTCCTGTAATAAGCTTTTCCACATCTTCCGGCCAGTCATATGACCCCCCCGCTAAAAACTTCGGAGCGCGAGGAAAACCGTCTTCCGCGATTTCAGTTTCCGCAAGAATAACGTCGATTCCATCAAACGAAGAGCCGCTGTTCATTCCCATTATTAAATCCATTTTCATCCTCCTAAAATTATTCTCTTCTCTTGACCGCCTTTACATAATATGCTATATTTATAAAAGCGTACAAAAATTACATGCTCAAATGTCGGCTTGTTCTTTTTGTATCCAGCGGCTTTTGCAGAAGCCGCTTTATTTATTTCTCCTAATAAGTGCCAAAATCATATTATCTTAAAATTTTGCAAGATTGTCTTTCTATTAGTTGTGTCCTCAACGTAACCCGTTTTTCTTGAAAAACTGTCCGCCAATCTTCTTCACTTGAAATCATCTCCAAAAGCTTCTTTATTGCGACCTCACCAATTTTTTCTGTATCTTGCGTTACCATTGTTAACGGTGGTTTATAAATTTCAGCAAGAGGAAAATCATCCCATCCAATGAAACTAATTTCCTCAGGGACGCTCAGGTCCTTTTTTGATATAGTTTTAAGTGCCCCCATACTTAATAGATTATTTAATGCAAATACAGCTGTAATACTTGGATTCTCTTCTAAAAGTATTTCTGTGATCCTTTCCCCGTCTTCTATAGACATGGCATCTCCGACGCCGATACGTAGCTTACTCAAATCACCATTGTTATCTTCGTATGCTTTCTTGCAACCCGCAATACGTTGCTCCATTGTGCTTACTTTCAACCCTGCAATTACCGCAATATCTTGATGCCCTTTTTTCATAAGCATGTCTATTGCTTCATATGCTCCGCCAAAATGATCCGTCTTTACACATATCTCATCAATCCCGAAAATTTCTCGGTCAATAAATATCTTTGGAATGTCTCCCAAATAAAGCTTGCTTTCAGATGCACTAAATTTTTTATTGCTCGGTTGACTTGTTGCTATTATATAACCATCAACTTGCTTTGCTTGAAGAACCTGTAGTGCTTTTATCTCGCTATCAAGACTTTCACTGGTATTACAAATAATTACGTTGTACCCGAACTCCGCTGCGTAGTTCTCAATTGCCCTTACCATATGTCCAAAAAATAAGTTCTCAATATTTCCAATCACAACGCCTATTGTATTTGTAGATTGGCGTTTCATACTTTGTGCAATTGCATTAGGTATATAATTCAACTCTCTTACAGCGTCATTGACTAACTGTCTTGTTTCTTCAGATACACTTCCATATCCTCCAACCACCCGGCCAACTGTCGCCTGGGATACACCTGCCTTTTTTGCAACGTCTCTAATCGTTGCGTTTTTTTTTGAGGTGTTTGAATTAGTCATATGACCCTTTCTCCATTTTCTTTATATGTGTAATTATACATTGATAAAACCCAATGTCAAGATAAAAATGATAACGTTCTCATTACTTTTTTAATATTTTATTCATATTCATGGGGTTAATTACGTATT
>CAXXJI010000015.1:0-36492 GCA_963666035.2 Christensenellaceae bacterium
CTTGCCATTTCCACCGCGGTGTTTGAGACCAACCCGTTTGAAGCGTGTATTGTCTTAGGGCATGTCCAGGACAAGGATGGTCAGAAGATGAGCAAGCACAAAGGCAATGTGGTGGATCCCTGGAGCGTTTTGGATAAACAGGGCGCGGATGCGGTGCGATGGTATTTTTATACCAACAGCAATCCTTGGCTGCCCAACCGCTTCTATGACGATGCGGTCAGCGAGGCGCAGAGCAAATTCATGGGTACGCTTTGGAACACCTATGCGTTCTATATTCTGTATGCCGACATTGACGGCTTTGACCCGACAAAATATCAGTTGGAGCCGGATAAGCTGGCGCCTATGGATAAATGGATTCTGTCTAAGCTGAATACGCTGGTTAAGACGGTTGAGAAGTATCTCGATAATTACCGTTTGACCGAGCCAGCCAGAGAACTGAACAAATTTGTCGATCAGCTTTCCAACTGGTATGTGCGTATTGGCCGCCAGCGGTATTGGGGCGATACGATGACAGAGGACAAAATAAGCGCCTATATGACGCTGTACACGGTTTTAGAGACCCTTTCCCGTGTGATTGCGCCGTTTACACCGTTTATTGCGGAATCCATCTATCAGAACCTGGTACGCAGTGTAGAAAAAGACGCACCCATCAGCATTCATCTGACCAGCTTCCCAAAAGCGGATGAACACATGATCGACACGGCGTTGGAAGCTCATATGGATACTGTTTTGGATATCGTGACGCTGGGCCGCGCAGTGCGGAACAAAACCGGCGTGAAGAACCGTCAGCCGCTATCCGAGATGTATGTTTCGGGCGAGGCATTGCCCGAGCAGATCACCGATATTATCAAAAGCGAGCTGAATGTCAAATCCGTTATCTTCGTTACGGACACCAGCGCGTTTATCGCCTACAACCTAAAACCGCAAATGCGGACGCTCGGCCCGAAATACGGCGCAGTACTGAATGGCATTCGTAACTATCTGGCCCAAGCGGATGGTAATGCGATTGTGGAAGCTGTGAAAGGTGGGGGAAGCTATTCCTTCGATGTGGACGGAACCGCTGGTTGAAGTGACCGAGGAAGACCTTTTGGTCGAAACCGGCGAAAGAGCGGGCTTTGCCTCCGAAACTGAAGGCGAGATGACTGTGGTTTTAAACACCAATCTTACAGATGAACTGATCGCCGAAGGGTATGTGCGTGAGCTCGTCAGCAAGATTCAGACCATGCGAAAAGAAGCCGGCTTTGAGGTGACCGATCATATTCGGCTGTTTATCTCGGCAGACGAAACTTTGATGAAAGTGGTCGCTGAGAATAAGGAAAAAATGCTGAAAGAGGTTCTGGCGGATGAACTCGCAGCGGTCAAGCCAAAGGGCTTTGAAAAAAGCTGGGATATCAACGGTGTGGCGGCCGATGTGGTAGTCGAAAAGTTATAAAAGCAAAAAATAACAAAAGCCCGATATAATCGGGCTTTTTTAGACTTAAAAATTGTGGATTGGTTTATTCCGCGCCAGCAAGTTTCATAATCGCATTGGCGGTAATTTGTGAGCATTTCACCAAAGTATCGATTCGGATATATTCATCCGGTCCGTGCTCCACATGCTCTTCTCCGGGGAAAAGCGCCCCGAAGGATACCGCGTTGTCAAACGCCCGCGCATAGGTGGCGCCGCCGATAGAGATACAGTAGGCGGGCTCGCCGGTGGCTTCGGTATAGGCTTCTTTCAGTTTGGTCACAAGTTCGCTGTCCTCGGGCACATGGATGGCGCGGATTGCGTGTTTGACTTCGATACTAAATATTGCACCGAAGATTTCTTCGACTTTATCCATGATATCCTTTTCGGCAAATGTCACGGGATAGCGGATATCCAACACCACTTCGATTTCCGCGTTATCGATATTAATCACACCAACATTAAGCGTCAGCTTGCCGCTGATGTCATCGCTTAGCGCTAAAGATGTGCCTTCGCCATTGCTCATGTATTCATACCCACTGTGGCAGCTAAAAAGCTGATAATTTCCTTTACGGTTCCCCCCGCCAAAGGCAGGGAGCTTAAAAACATCACAAGGCTCATACCGGCGCTGTATCCGTCCTCGGGCATGGAGCCGTGCGAGGCCAAACCGCACGCACTGACCAAAACACCGTTATCGGCAGCTTCGACGGATATCGGATAGGGCTTATCCGCGCTGAACGCTTGGGCGGCCTGCTGAATCCTGTCTAAATCCCCCGCGAGCACACATTCGGCTTGGTTGGGGACGATATTCGGCCGTTTGCCGCAGTTGAACGATTTAACAGTCACTTCACCGTCCTCGGCCGTTTCAATCGGCTTTTTCAGCGAAAGGTGTAGTACGCGCCTTTTTCAGCATTGATGACCGGATAATTGGCGTCCGGCGAAAAAGCCACCGAAGGCAAAGTATTGTGCGCTTTGTAGTATTCCATATCCGACCAGGTTGATTCCTCGTCACAGCCGAAAATCAAACGGACTTTTTTCTTTAAAAGCACACCGTTGTCGTTCAGCGCTTTTAGCGCAAACAGCGAAGCGATCGCCGGGCCCTTGTTGTCGATGGAACCGCGGCCGTAGATTTTTCCATCCGCGATGGTGCCGTCAAAGGGCGGGTACGTCCAGCCTTCGCCGGCAGGCACTACGTCGATATGGGTCAGTACCGCGACAATATCGTCGCCTTCACCATAGTCGATATATCCGAGGTGGCCAAATAGATTCACACAATCCAGATCCATATCCTCGGCCGTACTCATCATAAACATCAGTGCATCAAAGAGTCCTTTGCCATAGGGCCGATTCGGCTCAGGTTCGGACAAAACGCTTTCTATCTTCATAAGGCGGATCAACGTATTGATCATCTCGTCCTTATATAAACTCATTGTAATCAATTCTTGCATATTAATATTAACCTTTCCATCTCCTCTTAACCATTATTCTATTATACAAAAAAAACCATAAGCAAATCCAGCAAATTGATGATGAAAGCCGTTAAAGTTTTAAAACAATGGGAAATCATTTGCCGAAGCTTGCTTAATAAATTATAATATAGCCGAGATTATACTGCAAATTGGCCATGAAAGCCATATATTTCGTGTAAAATAGATTGTAAATACTAAAAATTAGGTTAGAGAGCAGGCAGAAAAGATGCATGAGGGACACAGGGAGCGGTTAAGAACCCGATTTGAAAAAGAGGGACTGTTACATTTTCAAGATCACGAAGTGCTGGAACTGATGCTGTTCTACGCGATACCGCGTAAGGACACCAACCCCATTGCGCACCGGCTGCTTGCCGAATTCGGTTCGCTCGCGGCGGTTTTTGAGGCGAATATCGCCGATTTAGCTAAGGTGGAGGGCGTGGGAGAGAACACTGCCGTCTATATTAAGCTATTAGTTGACATCATGAAAAAATACCGCACTGAGAAGTTGAAAAAAGGCCCTCGCATCGTCACCATGAAGGATGCGGGCGAATATGCGTGTGAGCTTCTGTTTGCTGAGAAGCATGAGCAGGTGTGGATTTTGTGTCTTAATATGAAGTCCGAAGTCATCGCCGCTGAAAAAATCTGCGACGGGACGCTGAAGGAATCGCCGGTGTATCCGAGAAAAATCGTCTCGGTCGCCTTAAAGCATAACGCCGCAAAGATTATTCTTATCCATAACCATCCGGGCGGTGTGGTGAAACCCTCGCCCGAGGACATTGAGGCCACACGTACCATCATCGGTACGGTACGAACGCTGGATATGGATATGCTGGATCATATCATCACATCGGATAATCAGTTCTTTTCGTTTGCGGCCAAACAGTTTATCGAAAACGATATGGATAAGGAAACCGCCTATACCTGCCAGTACGAGGATGGCTTTTTGGATGAGGATGTGGGGCATACCATCACCTTTAAACAGGCGCGGAAGGGCTAAGGGCGGATGAAGGAATTCTTTAAAGTCGTTTTATTGACTACTGCTGGATTAACAGCCGCGTTTCTTTTAGCGATGGCTGTGCTGTTTTTTGTATCATTGGGACTCATCAAACTCGGCGAGATGAACCAGCGCCGAAAAACCGGCGGACGCGATTTTTGTGCCGGGGGCGCGTATTGGAGGGCGGGCGCTGAATTTGCGGCTGGATATGGCTTTGTCGCTGTACCAGCGGGATTTTGCGCCGATGATGATTGTTTCGGGCGGACAGGGATCGGACGAGCCGACCACCGAAGCGGAATTTATGGCCGAATACCTTATCGCCCGCGGTGTCCCCGAGGATGCGATTCTGCTGGAAAAGAAATCGGTGTCCACCGAAGAGAACTTCGCGTTTTCAAAGCCGATCATGGCAGAAAACGGTATTGAAGACATTATCATTGTCAGCAACGATTATCATTGCTATCGGTGCGGCAAGATTGCCGAGAATAACGGGATACCCTATCAGATTCAACCGGTGCAAAAACCCAAAGGATTGCTCTTAAAAGGGCCTTTTCGGGAGACTTTGGCGGTGATGTGGGGGTTTTTCACCAATCAATTTAATTGATAAAAAAAAGGACTTTGAAAGTCCTTTTTACTTTATTAGCTTGAAAGATATAATCGGAGAGCCGTTTTGACCGAGTCAAACGCGATATTGTCAAAATCAATCGCATCCAAAGGCACCCAGAGGATGTTGGCGGCATCGTCTCCCGCAGAAGGCTCGATGTGGTCCGGCAGACAGGCAGTAAAGAAGCAGTCCACCGTGTGGTACAGCACATCGCGGTAAAGATAGGTGTTGGGGGCCGAGGTGAGATATTCGAGGTCACTCGGTTCACAGCTTATCTCCTCAATGAGTTCCCGCATCATACCCGCTTCCAGACCTTCGTCGTAATCCACAAAGCCGCCGGGAAGATCGAGAAGCCCTTTGCCCGGGTCTTTTTTGCGCTCAATCATTAAAAGATGATGATCCCGCACGATCAGGCAGGAAGTGGCCGCGGCACAGTTGAAATATAACTTGTAGCCGCATGCGCCGCATTTCATGACGTTTTTCTGGGCCGCTATTCTTTTACTGCCGCAATGGGGACAGCGGGTAAAGCGGGTTTGCTCTAAAACCGACATATTTTACTCCAAACAAAAATATTCGCCATATCGCTTTGACGTCTAGATAAATAAAAGCAAGCTGACCGCCATGGTCGCCATACCACCCAAAAGCCCGTACAGGGACAGGTGGGATTCTCCGTATTGGCGCGATGCAGGCAACAGTTCATCGATGGCGATAAAGACCATGATGCCAGCAACACCGGCAAACAGGATTCCGAAAATTGTATCATTTAAATAGGGCATTAAAATGAGCCAGGCTAAAAATGCGCCGACCGGCTCGGCCATCCCCGAAAGGAAGGATAGCCAAAAGGCTTTGCGCTTGCTTCCGGTGGCAAAGTAGATGGGCACCGAAACCGCGATACCTTCGGGGATATTATGAAGCGCGATGGCCACAGCGATGGCGACACCCAGCGTAGGGTTCTTTAAGGTGGCGGTGAATGTGGCAACACCTTCGGGGAAATTATGCACGGCAATCGCCAGCGCCGCAAAGATGCCGGTTTTCATCAAAACCTTGGTGTCGGCGATCCTGATACTATGGTCCTGGCCTGCGCTCATTTCTTCGATGCATCTCGGCTCATGCGGGTTTTCGAGGTCGGGCACCAGTTTGTCAATCAGAGCGGCCAGAATCATACCGCCGAAAAACGCGAGAACGGTAATCCAGTTGCCTTTAACGTCGCCAAGTGAGCCCACAAGCGCATCCTTTGCGGTGGGGAAAATATCGATCATAGACACATAGATCATCACGCCGCCCGAAAAACCCAAAGCGACAGCCAGGAATTTGGTGTTGGTACGCTTGGCAAAGAAAGCCATCAGCGACCCGATGCCGGTAGAAAGCCCAGCGAGAAGGGTGACGCCGAAAGCTAAGAGAACGGCATGCGAATGGAAGTACATATTTTTTTGCTCCTTGCTTGAAAATAATCAGAAAAAAAGCGGGTAGACAAAACCCCGCTTTTTACATATCGTTTTGTTTTATGCCTTGCCGTCGCTGCCCAGAACGTTTTTAATCTTGTGCGCGACCATACCTTTTACCGCTGCTCTTGCCGGCTTTAAGTATTGTCTTGGGTCAAAGTGGGACGGGTTCTCAGCAAAGTATTTGCGGATGGTTCCGGTCACTGCCAAACGGATGTCTGAGTCGATGTTGATCTTGCAGACGGCCGATTTTGCTGCCTGACGCAGCATCTCTTCTGGCACACCCTGTGCACCAGGCATATTGCCGCCGTACTGGTTAATCATTTCGACATACTCGGGGATAACCGAGGAAGCGCCGTGCAGGACGATTGGGAACCCGGGCAGAATCTTGGTGATTTCGTCTAAGATATCAAAACGCAGTTTGGGTTCGCCAGAGAACTTAAAAGCGCCGTGGCTGGTTCCGATCGCGATGGCCAGAGAATCCACGCCGGTTTTAGCTACAAATTCTTCGACTTCTCCAGGATGGGTGTAGGAAGCATCTTCATCAGATACATTGACTTCGTCTTCCACACCGGCCAGCTGGCCGAGTTCGGCTTCTACAACCACGCCGTGATCGTGCGCGTATTCCACGACCTGTTTGGTCAGTTTGATGTTTTCTTCAAAAGAGTGATGGGATGCGTCAATCATGACGCTGGTGAATCCGCCGTCGATGCAGGATTTACAGGTTTCAAAAGTATCGCCATGATCCAGATGAAGCGCCATATCCAATCCGGTTTCGATGACTGCCGCTTCCACCAGCTTTTGCAGATAAGTCGCGTTTGCATAAGCTCTTGCACCTTTGGATACTTGCAGGATGACGGGTGATTTCAGCTCCTGTGCCGCTTCGGTGATACCCTGGATAATCTCCATGTTGTTGACGTTAAATGCGCCAATCGCGTATCCACCATCGTACGCTTTTTTGAACATATCGGTTGTGGTTACCAATGCCATAAGTTGTTCCTCCTAAAAAACATATATATTTTTAAATTATTCACATATAACACTACTATAACATTATATATAAAATGGCGCAAAACACAACTCGTTTTTTTTGAATAGTCTAAACACCACCCCTTGTTGTCAAGCGGTGATGAATTTGATATACTTTTTTTACAATAGAGAAATAAAAAAACATGATATATACGGAAAAGAGGTAAACAAAACCAATGGTAGACGCAAGGATTTTAAAGCTGGCTGACGGATTGGTCAACTATTCATGCAAAGTACAAAAAGGGGAGAATGTTCTGATTCACACGATCGATTGTGATGATGCGCTGATTGAGGCACTGATTAAAGCGGTGCACCAAGCGGGTGGAAACGCTTTTGTGGACATCGAGCGTAGTGCGGTATCCCGCCAGCTGTTGATGGGCGCAAGCAAGGAACAAATCGATCTTTTAACAAGTTTTGATGAGCCGCGGATGGACAAGATGCAGGCTTTTATCGGCATACGCGGCGCTAACAATGTGTCTCAGACTACGGATGTGCCGCCGGAAAACATGGAATATTACATGAGCAAATACTATGCTGATGTGCATTTTAAAGTGCGTGTGCCCAAAACGAAGTGGGTGGTGCTGCGTTATCCCACGCCGAACATGGCGCAGATGGCGGATATGAGCACCGAGGCATTTGAAGAATTCTACTTTAATGTGTGCAATTTGGATTATTCCAAGATGGACGATGCGATGCAGGCACTGAAAGATTTGATGGACAAAACTGACAAGGTGCGGCTGACCGGCGAGGGTACCGACCTTAGCTTCTCCATTAAGGATATCAACACCATCAAATGCGCTGGGGAGATGAATATCCCGGATGGCGAGGTCTATACCGCGCCGGTTAAGGACAGCGTCAACGGCATCATCACCTATAATGCGGCATCCTTCAACCGCGGCTTTAAGTTTGAGAATATCAAGCTGACGTTCAAAGACGGAAAGATTGTGGAGGCGACATCGAATAACACCGCATTGATGAACAAGATTTTCGATACCGACGAAGGTGCGCGCTATGTGGGCGAATTCGCGATTGGTGTGAACCCGTACATCACAAAGCCGATGGGGGATACGCTGTTCGATGAAAAGATTGCGGGATCCTTCCACTTCACGCCCGGCGCCAGCTATGACGACGCCTTTAACGGCAACAAGTCGGCGGTGCATTGGGACTTGGTGAAGATTCAAACGCCCGAATACGGCGGCGGTGAGATTTACTTTGACGATGTGATGATTCGAAAAGACGGTATGTTCGTTCTGGACGAGCTAAAGCCACTGAACCCGGAAAACTTAAAATAAGCGAAAAAATAAAGCGCTCATCGGTGGGCGCTTTTTAGCTATCCTAAAACTCGATACCTTTGCGCGCTTTCACCCCGCAGGTCATATAATGCTTTTCGGGACGCATCTCGGTGATGAGGTCGGCGCGCTTTTTTAACCGATCCGGACAGTCTCTGCCGGTCAGCACAATCTCAACGTTCTCGGGCTTTTGGGCAATCAAATTCAGAATCTCGTCATCGGTAACAACGCCTGCACTGATCGCGCCCAGCGCTTCATCTAAAATGAGCAGGTCAATATCGTTTTGGATGCGCGCTGCAATCATATCCATCGCTTTTTTGCCGTTTTTCCGCTCGTTTTTGCGGTCTTCTTCGGTCCACTCAAAGGAAAACCGAGCGGTTTCGCAAACACGAAGGATGTCGATATTTTCAATCTGTTCTAAGGGCTTAAGCTCGCCGGTATCCATCTTTTTCATAAACTGAACGATCAGCACACGGTTGCCGTGTCCGACACAGCGCAAAGCCAGGCCAAAAGCGGCTGTGGTTTTGCCCTTGCCGTCGCCGGTATAGATTTGAACATATCCAGTCTCCATTATCTTTGTCTCGTTTCATTTTTCTGTATTAAGTTTATCATATCACCAGACGTTTTAGAAGTGTATCAAACGCAAAATAGTTTGCACACCAACTGTTCTAATGGATCATTCATAAAGAATTCACAAAAAATTAGTTGGATACCCAACTAAATCGGCGGTATAATATCGCTGTTAAGTGTAGCGGAGGCAGTTTGATGGAAGAACTAATCAAGAAAATATTATCAATTTCACGCGCTGTCGGTTCAAAGAATTTTGAATTCATGAAAACGCGTGGATATCGGCGTGTTGGCATCGGCCAGCTGGCGATTGTACGCATCGTGGCAGAGCATCCCGGTGTGTGTGCTGACGACATCTGCAAAATGTTGGAGCTGGATAAAGCGACCGTGGCGGTTGCGCTGAAGCACCTGATGGCGAGCGGATTAATTCGACGCGAAGTGGACGAAAATGATAAACGCCGCAAGCTGCTTTTTGCCACAGACAAACTAAAAGCTATCGAGGACGAAATTCAAGAGCTGCTCCGAAAGCAGGTGGCGCAGCTGACATATGGATTTACCGATTCGGATATTATGATTCTTGGGGATTATCTGGATCGTATTAAAGAGAATTTGAAACGTCTTAATTAATAAAAGTTTTTAAGGAGAGCACTAAAATGGCAGCAGAAAAAAAGAAGAGAAGATGGATTATCTGGGTTGCGATTGTGGCTGTATTGGTTCTGGGCATTGTGCTTTTGCTACAACGCGCGCAAACCAAACTGGCAGAGTTATATACCGGATACCAGCCTGAGACCGCAGTCTTGGGAGATATCAAAGTCATGGTCAACGGTTCGGGTGCGGTGGAATCCAAAGACAGCCAAACGCTGTATGTGGATTACGCTTCCGAGGTGAAAGCCGTATACGCGGAAGACGGCGATGTGTTAGACCAGGGTGACATTATCGCAGTGCTGGAATCGGATACACTGGATGATCTGATTGACGCGAAACGCAATGAGATTGATAACATGCAGATCAGCATTCAATATGTGGACACTGATGATGAGCGCTTGATTGAATCGGGCGTAAAGGGCCGTGTGAAAGCGGTATACATCGACGAAGAAGATGATGTAAACGATATACTCGAAAAATACGGTGCGCTGATCGTGATTTCGGTGGATGATAAGATGAAAACCACCATGAAAGTGGACAATGTGGAGATATACAGTTTGGGAGACGAACTCGAGATCAATATGGACGGTTCAACTGAGGATGCAACCATTGAAGATATCAATGCGCTGACCAGCGAGATCACACTGGTATTTAAAGACGATAAGAACGAAGATTATCAGATCGGCGATACCGCGGTACTGAAAAACGCGGACGGCGTACCGATTGCCGAAGGGCTGTTGGAAGTCAATCATCCGTATTTTATCACAGCGGACGAAGGCAAGATCGGCTACGTGCGTGTACGTTTTAACAGCTGGGTGGATCGCGGTGATTTGTTGATTCGCTTGGAGCGTGGAATGTACAGCGACGATTATCTGTACGCTGTGGACAAACTAAACGAGATGCATGCGGACCTCAGCGAGATGCAAGCGGCTAAAGACGCGCTGGTGGTGCGAGCCCCGGTTAGTGGTGTTATCTCCGATCTTTCCATCAACGAAGGTCAGTATTTACAGCAGGGACAGGTGATCTGTACAGTTGAAGGCAATACCACTTTGAAGATTTTAGTGGATATTGATGAGCTGGATATCGCAAAAATAGAACTGGGACAGGAAGCCGACGTGACCATTGATGCCCTGTCGGGCGAAGTGTTTACAGCTACCGTTTCCGAGATCAACCCCATTGGTGTTTCGGTCAACAATGTCACACATTATATCATCACCCTAGACTTGCCGACCTCTCCGGGCATTTTGCTCGGTATGAGTGCGGATGTGGATATTCTGGCGCAGGAGAAAACAAATACGCTTTTGATCCCCCTAACGGCGGTACAAACCATCAACAATAAATACTATGTGATGATGGCGAACGAAATCGGCACCACCACTGTGGCGACCCATGAGGTGACGATCGGTATCACCGACGGGGTGAATGTGGAGATCCTTGAAGGGCTTGCGGAAGGCGATGAAATCGCGGTGCCTGTGGAACTTTCGGACACCATGGAAATGATGCGGGGCGGTTCGGGCAGCAGCGACACCAGCGGATTTGCTGATGGAGAATAAAGCTGAAACGACAAACCTGCAAAAGGATTAATATAAGATGATTGAATTAACTGACATAAAAAAAACATATATCATGGGTGAAACCGAGGTGCATGCGCTGAACGGTATCAGCCTGACCATCCGGGACGGCGAGTTTTTGGCCATCATCGGGCCTTCGGGCAGCGGCAAAAGCACACTGATGAATGTCATCGGCTGTCTGGATGTGGCGGATGAAGGGACTTATAAGCTGGATGGGGAGTATGTGAAGAACCTGTCCGAAAAGCAGTTGGGCGTGGTGCGTAACCGGAAAATCGGGTTTATCTTTCAGCAGTTTAATCTGCTGCCCAAACTGACGGCGTATGAAAATGTAGAGCTGCCGCTGATCTATCAGGGGCTTTCAAAAGAAGAAAGACATCGCAGAACCACAGAAAGTCTGGAAAGAGTCGGGTTGGGAGACCGGATGGATCACAAACCCACCGAGCTTTCGGGCGGCCAGCAGCAGCGCGTGGCGATTGCACGGGCGCTGGCGACCAACCCTACGCTGATTCTGGCGGACGAGCCCACCGGCAACCTGGACAGTAAGTCTGGCAAAGAGATTATGCTGATGTTAAAAGCGCTGAACGCGGAAGGCAAAGGCATCGTTTTGATTACCCATGATAACTGGGTGGCCAATCAGGCTGATCAGCAGGTGCGTATCGTGGACGGCAAAATTGAACCGAATAAAAAGAAAGGCGGTACAAAATGAAGTTTTCGCAAGCATTAAAGATGGCACTTGTATCGCTTAAAAGCAATAAAATGCGCTCATTTCTGACCATGCTTGGCATCATCATCGGCGTTTTGGCGGTGACCTTGCTGATTTCGCTGGGTCAGGGCGCGACGAATATGATTACCGGCGAAGTGGAGGGCTTAGGCTCAAATTTGGTGCTGGCGCAGATTACCAGTCCAAAAACAGTATATATTACAGTGGATGATGTAATGAAGCTGGAGGGGACGGGCGGTATTGAGAGTGCAGCGGCGGCAAAGTCGGCGACGGCCACTGTCAAAGCGGGCACCGAAAACATCTCGTCTTCGATTGAGGGTGTGACCGCCAAGTATAATCAGGTGATGAATCTCGATCTGCTGTATGGCAGATTTTTGACAGAGCTGGATGTACAGGCCAAAACCAATAACGCAGTGGTGGGTTATGAAGTGGCGAAAGACTTATACGGTACCACCAACTGCATTGGGAACAGCGTCAATATCAAAGGCAGAGACTTCACCGTGGTGGGTGTGCTGGGCGAAGGTGAAAGCATGATTACATCCACGGACAATACGGTCTATATACCGATTCTGACTTTCCAGCGATTGTTTAATGACAAAGAGCTGGGGGCTATCTATGTTTCGGCTGAAAACTCTGATACGGTAGACATGGCCGAAACCACGCTGGACCACTATCTATTAAAGGAGCTTGGCGATGATGATTACTATATGGTCATCAACCAGGCGGCGATTCTTGATGTGATGAACCGGGTGCTGAGCACCATGGCCAACCTGCTGGCAGGCATTGCGGCCATCTCGCTGTTGGTCGGCGGTATCGGCATCATGAATATTATGCTGGTTTCGGTTTCCGAGCGGACGCGTGAGATTGGCATTCGAAAAGCAATCGGGGCGCAGAAGAGCGATATCATGACGCAGTTTTTGATCGAATCGGTGACACTTTCGATCACTGGCGGCATGATCGGCATGCTGCTTGGTATGATCGGCATCGCAGTGCTGGAACAGCTGACGGGCATTGAGCTGGCGCTGACATGGGCCATTACGGCGCTGGCGCTAGGGTTTTCGGCAAGCGTGGGAATCATTTTCGGCATCGGGCCGGCCAACAAGGCGGCCAACTTAAACCCGATCGAAGCCTTGCGATACGAATAGAAAAAACTTGAAAGCCTTCCAAGCGCTTTGCCGGGAAGGTTTTTTGTTTTTCGTTAAGTTGATTAAAAAACGCGGCTTATGTTATAATTGTCAAACAAAAACATTTTCAAAGAAGGAATGAAGCATGCAGATTAAAGAATCCGGTGAGATGTATCTGGAAGTGATGTACAATCTCTTTTCTGAAACCGGTGAGATACGTTCGGTGGATGTGGCCAAAGCTTTAGGGTATTCTAAACCCTCTGTTTCCCGTGCGATTGGACTTCTAAAAAAAGAAGGGTTTATCGAACAGGAGCCTTACGGTAAAATTACATTGACCGAAAAGGGATTGTCGCGCGCCAAACTGGTCGCAGACCGGCATGTGCTGCTGACTGAGTTTTTGGTCAGATCATTGGGCGTCACACCGGAAATTGCCGAACAGGACGCCTGCCGCATCGAACACATCGTTTCGCGTGAGACCATGGCGGCTGTACGAGAATACTTAAAACAACATCAATAATCGGCTAGAAAAACAGATGCGTCCAGGTTTGGTCTACAAAGACGAGAACAGCCAAAACAAAGACATACACCGCAAACCCATACAGCTTTTTATTGGAGATTAGCTTTAAAAGTCCGCGAACGGCAAAGTAACCGCTGACTGCGGCCGCAATCATGCCGACAACCAGAGGAGCGACACCGATGCCGATCGGCTCGCCAATGGCTTTTAAGCCTTCATATCCGCTGGAGCCTAAGATGATGATAACGCTCATCAGGAAGGAAAATTTCGCCGCCTGAACGCGGTCGATGTTGCGGGCAAGTCCGCCCGAAAGGGTCATGCCTGAACGGGACACACCGGGCAGCAGCGCTACCGCCTGGCACAGGCCGATAATGAGCGCATCCCAAAGACCGACTTCGGTCTTTTTTTGTGTTTGCCGTGCGGCCAGCCATTCGGCTAAAACCAGCACCAGACCGGTGATTAGAAAGCTGACGGCCAGAAATTTTCCACTGAACGCCGCTTTTAAGGTGTCTTCAAACAGCAGTGCCAGAATGACAGCCGGAACGGAAGCGATGATCAGGCTTAATGTGAGTTTCTGGAAAGGACGCTTTAAGATGCCGAGGATATCCTGCCACAGCACCACCACAACCGCCAGCAGTGTGGCAAAATGCAGCATCACGTCAAAGGTGAGATAATCTCCGGAGAGATTTAAGACCTTTTGAACCAAAACCAGATGTCCCGATGAAGAGACGGGTAAAAACTCTGTAAGCCCCTGTACGATGCCCAAGATAGCGGCTTTGAAGATTGTCATTTTTTCTTTCTCCAACCATATATTTTGTCTTGCGATAAGGATTATATCAACATATCTTTTGATTATCAAGCAAAAGCACCGTATAGATTTTTTTGTTTGCCTTGAACTGTTTGCAATAGCAGACCAAAAATAATATAATGATGAAAATATCCAATTTAGTTAGAGGGCATTGAATTGGAGAATAGGAAAACGAACATTAAACGCGTCACCCTGCTGGATGGCGGAGCAGAGAATATCAATGATATCTATATCGTTGACGGAGTCATTAATTCGATCCGTCAGGAAGTACGCCAGAGCGTGTTTTCCGGTGTGTATGAGATGGATGCGGACGGCTTGACGGCGGTACCTTTTTTTACAGACAGTGCATGCTTTGCGCTGGGCTTTAAGGAGGGTCAATTGCCCCGGCTTTCCGAGCAGGAGTACAAGCGATTTGGGTTCTTTTCTTTTGTCACTATGTTAAACCCGCTGGATAATCCGGCGCGACTTTTTGAACAAAAAGAGTGTGCCAGCCTTTATACCAAAGCGGGGATGACGGCGCACTATTTGACGGGAGGTACCCGCAATAAGCTTTACCACCTTGGCGAAAACATCTATGAGGATATCGTCAAAGCCGAAAGCTGTGTCGGCGCTTCGGCACTGGTGGATGATCGTGAGCTCGGTATCGACCATACGCGTTTTTGCAACATGGCAAAGCAGGTGCGCGCGGCAGAAGAAGACACGGATAAATGCTGTGTCACAGCGGCCCTGATGGGGGACACCGCCAGAGATTTTATGTTTATATCCGATACGTTCGGTGTGGGCACGGAGCAGGGTACCGTGATTCCGACGTTTGTCAACCGCAGCAAAGCGCTGCTGAACGCAGGCCTTTTGCACCTGAAAGCGGGGGGTACGGTGATGCTGGTGGCGTGCGGGGATGAAGCACGGATGGACCCGTCAGTGATCCCATTAAGTCAGGCGCTGGTGCGCATATTTGAAGCGGCGGGGCACCTTGGCGGAGTGCTGACGGCGTCTTACAGCGGAGGGCTTCTGCCCAAGAAAAACAGTAACTGTTTGGATGTGCGGGGCGAAATTGTGAATTTGAGCATGGAGCTGAAGCAAGCGGCGGCCTTGGGCGTTCCAGCCGCAGAAGTGCTAAAAACGGTGACGGATAACCCGATATCGATTTTTGGTCTGGATTCGCTCAGAATCGCCGAAGGACAAACAGCGCGGTTTTTACTGGTGGATACGGCCTTAAACGTCAAATACATCGTGGAAGGCAACTTGGTTTATCCGCCCGACAGCTACAAAACGCCGGTGTTGTTTTTTTAAGCGGAGCGCAGGCGATCATCATGATACAGCAAAAAAGACTATCCTGTAAGGAGCAAAAGAAATATGGCAGAACAGATTTACAGCGTTAAAAACAGCGCATTCCTCTATATTATGGGTGTGCTGGTCGCCGTCTTTGTGCTGGCACAATCGGTCATCTTCCTGGTCCGTGCCTGGAAAAGGGGAAATGCGATTGGGCTTTCCAAAGAAAAGATGAAGGCGGCACTCATCAGCAGCGGAACGTTTTCGATTGTTCCTTCCGTCCCCATCGTCATTGCACTATTGACGCTGGCCGCCACCTTGGGCGTACCCTTCGCCTGGACGCGGTTGACGGTGATCGGATCGATGATTTATGAGACCACAGCGGCGGGCGCGGTGGCCGATGTGGCGGCGCTCACCAAGGATGCGGCAGGTGCGATGACCGCCCAGCAGGCATACAATTACGATTTATCTGTGTTTTCGGCTTCAATGTGGGTGATGACTATTGGCATCCTCATTGGGCCGCTGTTTATGATATTTGGGCTGAAACGCTATCAGGGCAAGATTAAGCAAATGCGTGAAAAGAACTCGGTCTGGACCGAAATCTTAATCGCCGCGCTGTTTATGGGCATGATCGCGGCGTTGGGCAGCCGAGAGATTGCCAAAGCCGGCGTGCATATGCTGACCGTATTCACGGGTGCAGTTGCGATGCTGATCTTCGGGGTCATCATCCATCTGACCAAAGCCAAATGGCTGGAAGGGTTTGCGCTTCCAGTCTCCATCATCGCCGCACTTGCGGCTTCGGCCGGATATGTTATCTGGTTTGCACTGTAAGGGGGAATGAGACGATGAAAAAGAAAACCTATATGATGTCTGATTACGAATATGCCACCCACCGCATCGGCCGGATTTCCACCACGCTGGCACTGCTGTTGATTATCTCCGTGCCGCTGCTGTTCTGCGTCATCTACCATGTACTGCCCAACTGGGACGCGCTGTTTCAAGGCGCGCTGAAAATTGTCCCCATGTTCTATGCTGTGGGCGCCATTGAAATTATCAACTATGTGCCTATGTTAGGTGCGGGTGGATCATACCTTGCGTTTATCACGGGCAATTTAACCAATATGAAAATCCCCGCCGCACAGGTGGGGCTGGAACGCGCGGGCGTGGAAGCGACCAGCGAAGAGGGCGAGATTATCTCCACGCTGTCGGTGGCCATGTCCACCATCGTCACCGATATCATCATCATTATCGGGATGCTGTTGGTGATTCCGCTGAATCGCTGGATTGGGTCGCAGGAGGTTTTAGCCAAAGTCTTTGACCTGCAGGAAGGCTACGTCATCGCGGCGCTGTTCGGCGCACTGGGCGTGGTGTTCATCTCCCGTTCCTGGAAGATTGCGATTGCGCCGTTTGTGGTGATGCTCACTCTGTATATTTTGTTCAGAAGCCTCATCAATAGTTCGGTGTTTGGCGTAGTGGCGATTCCGCTGGCCGCCACGGTGGCCATTTTAGTGGCACGAATCATGTATAAAAGCGGCTGGCTGACAAAGAAAGACATTGGAGAAAGTGAAAGCTAAATGATAATACTCTATATTGCACTCATACTGTTGGGCTTGCTGGTCGCGATACTGCTGCTCAATACCATCAAAGCAAAACCAAAGGAAGCCGCGCCGCAAAAGGCCGAACCGTTGAATCTGGATGCGGAAAAGTTGGCAGAGCATTTAAGCGGAGCCATTCAAATTAAGACAGTGTCCAGCGCAACGATGGAAGGCGTGGACCAGGATGCATTCTTTGGGTTCCATACTTACTTGGAAAAAACCTATCCCAAACTGCACAGCACGCTGACAAAAGAAACGGTGAACACCTACAGCCTGCTGTATACATGGAAAGCAAAGAAGCCGGATAAGAAACCGCTGCTGATAATGGCGCATATGGACGTGGTGCCTGTAGAACCCAAGACATTGGGTGATTGGACCTATCCGCCCTTTTCGGGCGAAATCGCCGACGGATATATCTGGGGACGCGGGACGCTGGACATGAAAGGTCAGCTGATCTCGGTCTGCGAGGCGGTGGAGTACGCAATCGAGAACGGGTTTGAACCCAAACGGGATATCTATCTGGCGTTTGGGCACGATGAAGAAAACTCGGGTCTTTTAGGCGGCAAACAGGTTGCAGAACTGGTGAAAAGCCGCGGGATTGTCCCTGAACTGGTGGTGGATGAGGGCGGTGCTGTGGTGGACGGCAAAATGCTGGGACTCAACGGTATGCTCGGGCTGATCGGTATTGCCGAAAAAGGTTATGCGGATATCACCATAGAGGCCACAGCCAAAGGCGGGCATGCGTCTCAGCCGCCAAAGGATACGGCGGTCAGTGAGATTGCCGAGGCGATTCTGCTTTTGAGAAAACACCAATTAAAACGCACCATGAACGTGCCGCTGAAGGGTTTTTTAAAGGCGCTGTCGCCGAGCATGCCTTTCGGCTTAAAGATCGTCATCTGCAATCTTTGGCTGTTTAAGGGACTGCTTTTAAAGGTGCTTGGCAAAGGGAACACCAGCAACGCGCTGACGAGAACCACCTTTGCGCCCACTCAGCTGACCGGAAGTCCGGCTTCCAATGTGCTGGCTCAGAGCGCCACGGCGACCATCAACTTTCGTATTTCGCCGGACGACAGCGTGGACAAATTGATTTCGCACATTGAAAAGGTGCTGAAAAAAACCGACGTGAAGATTGTAAACGTCATGGCGCACAACCCCACTCAGCCTTCGGATATTACTTCCGATGCATATGCGCTGGTGCGGGACACGGTAAAACAGGTGATGCCGGATTTGATGGTGGCGCCTTATCTGATGGTGGCGGCGACCGACAGCCGGCAGTATGCCGGTATCGCGGAGAACATCTTCCAGTTTTGCCCTTACCGTTCGATGGCCGAAGACCTTGGTACCATCCATGCGACAAACGAGCGCATGAAAAAAGAATGCTTGGCCGAGGGCGTGGAATTCTTTATTCGTTTATTGAACAATTGTAACGCATAAATTGATTCGTTTTCGGGTATTTAAGGCCCGATGGTATTATCTATATATTATTTTTGGAGGGTTTAAACGATGAGTAAATATGTGATTACCACCGAGACCAACTCGGAGATTCCATGGCAGTTTGCAAAAGAGCACGGTGTCCCGTTTTTCAGAATGCCGTATTCAGTGGATGGTGTGGAGGCCGATTACGACCTTGGCGAAAACACTGATTTTCAAGCGTTTTTTACGAAATTAAAGAACGGTGCGCAGGCATCAACATCCACCAAATCGCCTTATGACGTCGAACAGTTTTTCCGTGCACAGTTGGATCAGGGGCTGGATGTTCTGCATCTCGGGTTTTCATCTCAGCTTTCGGCACATTTTTCTATCTGCAAAGGGCTTTTGGAGACGCTTAAGGGAGATTACCCTAAACAGCGGATTGAGATGATCGATACCATGCGCATCTCTATGCCGATGGGGCTGATCGTGATGGAAGCCGTGGCGATGATGGAAGCGGGAAAGAGCTTTCAAGAGGTCTATGACTGGGTGCAAGTCAACAAACTCCGCGGACAAGGCTGGTTCACGGTGGATGATCTCATGTACCTTAAACGCGGCGGCCGACTTTCGGGTACGGCGGCGGTGCTGGGTACGATGATGGAGGTCAAGCCCGTGCTGATTTTGGACGATATGGGCAAGATCGTGGTGCACGATAAGATTAAGGGAAGAAAGAATGTCATAAAGTATCTGGAAAAAACACTGGAAGAAAACATTGGCGATCCGGCGGAATCCAATGTCGCTATTCTGCACGCCATGAATCTTGAGATGGCCGAAGACTTAAAAGCGCGTTTGGAGAAATTCGCTGATTTTAAACATCTGTGGATTCAGGATATCGGACCAGTCATCGGGTCGCATACCGGACCTGGCGTTTTGGCGGTATGTTTTCTTAAAAAAGCATAACAACTTAAAATTATATACAACTATGGAGTAACAAATGAAGATTAAATTTTACGGAGCCGCACGTTTTGTGACCGGTTCCAGCTATATGGTAGAGACCAAAAGCGCAAAATTCCTGGTGGACTGCGGGATGCGGCAGGGCGCGGACGAGAAGCGCATGGACCCCGGTATGTTTCCGTTTAACGCAGGCGACATTGACTTTGTTGTTTTGACGCATGCGCATATTGACCACAGCGGTTATCTGCCGCTTCTGGTTAAGCGCGGCTTCACGGGCCAGATTTTTGCCACAACTGCTACCGCCGAGCTTTGTTCCATCATGCTTCCGGACGCCGGGCATATTCAGGAGATGGACGTGGAGTGGAAGAACCGCAAACGGATGCGGGAAGGCAAGACGGCCATTCCGCCGCTGTATACTGTGGCGGACGCGGAAAACAGTTTGAAGTATTTTAAGGGCATGGTGTACGGCCAGGTGATGGAAGTTGCGCCTGATATTCAATTGTGTTTTCAGGATGCGGGGCATCTGTTGGGCTCTGGCTCGGCTGAAATTTGGGTGACCGAAGACGGAAAAACCGAAAAAATCGTATTCAGCGGGGATATCGGTAACAGAGATAAACCGATCATCAAAGACCCCACCTATCTTCAGGCCGCCGATTATGTGGTGATGGAATCCACTTACGGCAACCGTCTGCATGATAATACCGCACCTTCCGAAGTGCAGCTGCGTGAAGCGCTGAAAGCGGCGATCAAGCGGGGCGGTAATATCGTCATTCCGGCCTTTGCCGTGGGCAGGACACAGGAAACATTGTATGATATTGCACTGCTCTTAAAAGATAAGTCCGTACCCGGCCTTGAGAAGATGCCGGTCTATATTGATTCGCCGCTCGGCATCAAAGCCACTGAGATTTTTGAACGTTGCTTTAAGGATTACTACGATCAGGAAGCGATGGCGTTAAAAAACAAGGGGATTGACTTTTTGAATTTTGAAACCCTGCATATCGCCGAAACAGCGGATGAAAGCAAAGCGATTAACTTTCTGGATAAACCCGCTATTATCATCTCCTCCAGCGGTATGTGCGACGCAGGGCGCATCAAGCATCATCTGAAGCACAACCTCTGGAAAAAGGATGCCACCATTATCTTTGTGGGATATCAGGCGGTGGGAACCACCGGACGAGCCATTTTGGACGGTGCGGACAGCGTAAAAATTTTTGGAGACCGCGTGATGATTAATGCCGCCATTGAGCACATCGAAGGTTTAAGCGGTCATGCGGATAAAGCGGGGCTCTTAAAATGGATTACCGAGTTTGATGAAAAACCCAAAAAAGTGTTCATCACACATGGCGAAGAACAGGTGGCGCTCGGGTTTGGCGAAGAACTGAAAGCTTTGGGGTTTGATGCGGCAGTACCGCATTACGCCGAGGTTTATGATACCAAGGAAATGGCTTCTTTCCAGACGGCGGCGGCAGAAACCGGTGTGCCGGAATTGGATGAGGACGAAACAGAATATATGCGTGCAATTTCAATTATCAAGCGCTTTATGTCGGCGAATGACCCGAATGCTGCCGATGTGAAAAACGGCGATGCTTTCTTAAAAGACGTCAAAACGCTGGTGGAGAAATGGGGCATAAAAGGCTGAAAAAGCCCGAACGGGAGGGCGCGGGAAATGTAAAGTTTTTATGACCGCGCTTGCCTATTATATAACAATATGACATAATGGCACTTAAAGAAATTCAAAGTGTTTATTTGTGAAGCGTTTCATACATTTCAAGCTATTTTCAGGCGATTGATAAAAGGATAGGGTTATGCCGAGATATACAAAAAAATCGAACACACGCGGGCCGTTGACGCGTTCAAAAAAGCGGACATCTCCTTTAAGAAAACCGCTTTCTTCAGCACCCAAAAAGCAAGCAGCTTATGCGCCGGGGGCCACGACCAAAGCGCCGACGCGCAAGCCGGCGGGACCTTCCCGTGTTTCCTATTCCCGAGGCAGAACTGCCGGCGGACAGATTGGTCTATGGTTTAAAGTGCTTCGCGCACTTTCCATCAAATACCGCGGTTGGTTTGTTGCCGGTTATATCACACTGGGAGTAATCGTGGCGGCAGTTTTATTCTTTGGCGTTTTCTTTAAGGACGGCAAAATGGCAACAGCCGATGCATCGCCATCGCCATCGTCTTTTTCGGGGCTAACCGAAGCGGATGACCCGTTCCTTTCCACTTATACCGCTGAAGAGCTGGCGGGACTTTCGGACACGGAAGGCGAATATGCCGATTTGATTGAAAGTGAAAAAGAAGCGATTGGTGTGTTTATCGGCAGTGTGGACGCCGACCAGGAAACGATGCTCCGCAAGCTGGACGAAGCGATTGATTTGGAATACGCGAACAACACCGTCAGCGGTGTGTATAAATACTATTCCACGGGGAATTCCCCCGACGACCTAAACCCGCAGATTCAAGGGATTCGTTCTCTGGCGAATCGTGATGTAAAAGCGATCGTGGTATGTATTAAAGACGAAGAGAAATACCTGACCATCGTTAAAATGGCGAAAAACGCCAATATGCGGGTGGTAGCGGTGGATGCGCCGGTGGATTCCGGATATGATATCAACATCATCACGGATGACAACGAGTATGGTGTTTCGGTGGCCGAGTATATCGGCAGCCACATCAGCGGCAGAGCCAACGTTGCTGAATTTATCAATACGAATAAAGACGCAGGTAACGGTACAAGATTGACTGCATTTAATGCCAAATTGGCTGAATACTCCAATCTGAATGTGCTTTCCACGATCGACAGTGAAAATGGGAAATCGGTCAGTCGAAGCATGAGTGACCTTTTGGATGAGGGAACAGTCGAAGCGATTTATACTGATTTTGGTCTCGCAACCAGTGTGCTGAACGAATGCATCTCGCGCGAAACCTTCCCCAAAGTATTTATCGGAGACGCAACTGCCGGGTTTGTCAAGCTGTGGTATACGCTGATGACGGCAGGTGTGGAGATTGAAGTAAAAGTGGACGAAGAAGACAAGGACAGCGAAACGATCAAACGCACGATAACCGGCGCCGGTATGCAGGTGTATGTACGTCCCACGCCCGAAGGTGCGGCGGCCACGGCAGTGAAGTTTGCAATCCGCTTGGCTGAAGGTAAAACACTGAAAGCCGATATGCTGACCGAAAACAAGGTATATTATTACACCGGCGACGTCGCTGTGACCGGTGCGGTTTTGAACTATTATTACGAGCAGATAAAGGATAAAGATGATGACTTTATCTTAAACGATTGGGCCAGCGATTATGAGGTGGATCGGTATTTTGAAAGAACGACCAACCCTTACTATGCGCAGATTACCGAGACCCAAGACGAGCCCGAGGCAGAAGCATCTCCGATGCCCAGTCCGTCGGCAAGCCCTTCTGCTTCTCCCAGCGCGTCTGCATCGCCTGCGGGTTCTTAAAGAAAACGGTGTGAGCTGATTTTCAAGGTGAAATGATATAAAGAAAACGATAAACCGCCGATATCGGCGGTTTTTTTGTATATTTTTCATATGGAAAAGTCTTCAGACAATGCAGAAGATTGTGAATAAAAAGACGCACATTTTGTGTAAAAACACTAAAATATATATTTGCACATACAATATATTGTGGTATAATCTAGTTCCAAAGGTATTTCATTTATGATAAGGTTTATATAACAGAAAGCAGGAAACTATGAATATTACCGAAAATGCCAGAACGGTTCTGGAGAGAAGATATTTAGTCAAAGACGAAAACGGGAATGTCACCGAAACGCCCGAGGAGATGCTGACGCGTGTGGCGCGGTATATCGCCCAAGCGGACGAAAACTACGGCGAAAGTGCCCAAACGGCGGAAAAAGAGTTTTTCGCGATGATGGATGATTTAAAATTTATGCCAAACTCGCCGACGCTGATGAATGCAGGACGCCCTCTGGGCCAGCTCTCGGCCTGTTTTGTTTTGCCCATTGAAGACAGCATGGAGGGGATTTTCTCCTCGCTGAAAAACGCGGCGCTGATTCATAAATCGGGCGGGGGAACGGGCTTTTCTTTTTCGCGCATTCGTGCGGCCGGCACCATGGTAGGTTCCACCGGCGGTGTGGCCAGCGGACCGGTCAGCTTTATGAAGGTCTATAACGCCGCCACCGAGGCGGTGAAGCAGGGCGGCACCCGCAGGGGCGCCAATATGGGCATCTTGCGCGTGGATCATCCTGACATCATGGAGTTCATCTCCTGCAAAGAGGATTTGACGCAGGTGACGAATTTTAATATTTCGGTGGGCATCACCGAAAAGTTTATGGAAGCGGTGAAAGCGAACGAGGAATATGACCTGATTGAACCGCAAACGGGCAATGTCTTAGGACAGCTGAACGCCGCCGAAGTGTTTGATAAAATTGTAAAAAACGCGCATACCAGCGGCGAGCCGGGTATTGTGTTTTTAGACCGTATTAATCGGGATAACCCCTGCCCGACCATGGGTGAGATGGAGAGTACCAACCCATGCGGTGAACAGCCGCTGATGCCGTATGAATCCTGTAACTTGGGTTCAGTTAATTTATCCCGGTTTATCACGCAAGGCGAAAAATCGGAAGTGGACTTTGATGCTTTGGGCAAGACGGTGGATACGGCGGTGCATTTTTTAGACAACGTTATTGATATGAATAATTATCCTTTAAAGGAGATTGACGAGACCACCAAATCTTCACGAAAAATCGGCCTCGGCGTGATGGGTTTTGCCGACCTTTTGATGATGCTGGGTGTTGGCTACAATACCAAAGAAGGGGTCAAAAAGGGCGCCGAAATCATGGAGTTTATCGAAAACAGAGCCAGAAAAGCCAGCCAGGAACTGGCTAAAAAAAGAGGCCCATTCCCGCTTTTCACGGAGTCCATCTACAAGGACGGCCCCGAACAAAGAAACTCGACGGTGACCACCATTGCGCCGACCGGGACCATCTCGATCATCGCGGGGGCTTCCAGCGGTATTGAGCCGGTGTTCGCGTTCAGTTTTATCCGTAACGTTATGGATAACGATCATCTCCTGGAAGTCCATCCGTACTTTGAAAAAGTGGCCAAAGAAAAAGGCTGGTACAGTGCAGAGCTGATGGAGCAGATCGCCGAACAGGGAACATTGCAGCATCTGGATGGCGTACCTGAAGAAGATAAAAGGGTCTTTATCTGTGCGCACGATGTATCGCCTTTCTACCACGTGGCCATGCAGGCAGCGTTCCAGAAATATACGGACAATGCGGTTTCCAAGACAGTGAATTTCCCAAAAAGCGCTACTGTGGAAGAAGTGCGGGAGGTATATGAACTGGCCTATGAGTCTGGGTGTAAGGGTGTGACCATCTATCGCGACGGCAGCCGTGACGCACAGGTTTTGAATATCGGCAAAGTCAACGACGGCAAGGAGAAGGACAGTGGTGAATCGCTGAAAACAGTGATCTCGCCCCGACCGCGGCCGGAAGTGACACAAGGCATCACGCAAAAAGTGAAAATCGGTTGCGGCAATCTCTATATCACGGTCAACTATGACGAAAACGGTATCTGCGAAGTATTCACCAACCTTGGCCGTGCTGGCGGATGCCCCAGCCAGAGTGAGGCAACCAGCCGTCTGGCATCCATGGCGCTGCGTTCGGGCGTGGAGGTGGAAAACGTCATTGAGCAGCTGCGCGGCATCCGGTGTCACTCCACATTGCGCAAAAAAGACGAGGATATCAAGGTGCTTTCATGTCCAGACGCGATTGGTCGGGTTTTGGAGAAAGTTCTGGAAGTCCAAAAAGAAACTTTCCCGGAGGACAGCCATAACCGCCATCGGGATATTGTGCGCGGCGAAAGCGTGACGCAGATCAGCAAAAAGATTTCGGTGAAGAAATCGGTTTGTCCGGAATGTGCTTCCGAGATGGAGCAGGAGGGCGGATGCAGTGTGTGCCGTTCCTGCGGCTATTCTAAATGCGGATAAGGAATTAAAAACCCTTGACATAATAAATCATTTGACCGTCTGTCAAAGCGCAGGCGGTTTTTCTTTTGCGATTTTTCGGCTGGCAAAAACTGACGAGGAAATAGCAGACACCTAAAAATCCCTTGCAAGAAGCGCCAAAATAATATATTATTTTATGTGGTAAAAAGATTTCTATTTATTAAATTAGGAGGAAAAAACGAATGGCAATTAAAATTGGTATTAATGGTTTTGGTCGTATCGGAAGATTGGCTTTCCGTGCTGCGGCTGCGAATCCAAATGTTACCGTTGTAGGGATCAACGACCCCTTCATCAGCCCGGAGTACATGGTATATATGTTGACATATGACACGGTACACGGCAAGTTTAAAGGTACTGTGGAAATGAAAGGCGACAATCTGGTCGTTAACGGCGAAGAAATTGAAGTTTACGGCGAGATGGATCCTACCAACATTCCTTGGGGAACCTGCGGCGCGGACTACGTTATCGAATCCACCGGCGTTTTCACCACCACTGAAAAAGCTTCGGCTCACTTCAAAGGCGGCGCAAAGAAGGTTGTTATTTCGGCACCTTCCGCGGATGCTCCGATGTTCGTTATGGGCGTAAACAACAAGACCTACACCAAGGACTTAAACGTTGTTTCCAACGCTTCCTGCACCACCAACTGTCTGGCACCACTCGCCAAAGTCATCAATGACAACTTCGGTATCGTTGAAGGCCTGATGACCACAGTTCATGCTACGACAGCCACACAGAAGACCGTTGACGGTCCTTCTATGAAAGACTGGAGAGGCGGCAGAGGCGCTGCTTTCAACATCATCCCGTCTTCCACCGGCGCGGCTAAAGCGGTTGGCAAGGTTATTCCTGAGCTGAACGGCAAACTGACCGGTATGGCTTTCCGTGTTCCGACAGCTGACGTTTCGGTTGTGGACCTGACCTGCCGTTTGGAAAAAGGTGCTTCTTATGATGCCATTTGTGCGGCGATGAAAAAAGCTTCTGAAAGCAAAGAATTCGAAGGTATCATCGGTTATACCGAAGATATGGTCGTTTCTTCCGACTTCATCACCGATCCCAGAACCTCTATCTTTGATGCAAAAGCGGGTATCGGCCTGAACGAAAATTTCGTGAAGTTGGTTGCCTGGTATGACAACGAATGGGGTTATTCCAACAAGATTGTTAACCTGATCGAATATATGTCTACAGTTGATAATGCTTAATTGCTAGAAAAAATAAAGCAGGTGCTTAAAAAAGTATCTGCTTTTTTATTTGTTGTGTTTTTTCCTTTCACGATACTAAATGAACCATGATATTTATTCTATCGAGGTCTTTTTTAGTGTCGTTCTTAGTGTAACATTACAATGAGAGCGGTCGTTTTGCCCGCTTCGGGAAAAAGCCTCTTAATGCAACTATTTACGCCGATGTGCGTGCCCGCTTTAATGGACTGTATTTTCCTTACCTTGTAGCCTTTATTTGCAGTCTGCTAACGATCAGGTTTTACAAATAAAGATATGTGGCATGATGATTCTCTCTTAAAAATATCATTCAGTTTCGGAAATGTTGATTTCCTTCGGGTCATCCGGCTTTTCATTGACAAACCAGTCTTTTTCCAGGTCAAAGTCCTTGGAAAGCCGTTCATTCGGCACCACCATATATCGGCCTGTCGCGGCTACACATACTTCGCCTTTTTCGTTATAGATAGCGCCTTCGCCTTCATAGATACGGCGGTTGTCTTTTGTGATATGCGCTTTAGCAATCAGCTTTTTTCCGTAAGGTACGGGTTTTTTGTACTTGAGGTTCAGTTCTACGGTAACAGCGAATTTATCGGGGTATTCAATATTGATCGCCCGCCCGATCAGCTCATCCAGCACTGAGGCCGAGATGCCGCCGTGTAAGATGCCGGGGTAGGATTGGTAATCCTCAGAAGGGGTGAAAACAGCGGCTAATTCGCCGTCTTCGGTTTCGAAAAATTCGGTTTTAAGGCCGATAGGATTATCCAGACCGCAGATAAAACAGTGCCTTGAGTTTTCATGCTTGCGTGTAATTTTTGCCATAGTCGATTGCTCCATAATTGTTAGATGTCAATCCGCATTATACCACTAACCGCATAAAAAGCAAAACGACAGCTATTGAAAAATATGGATTATCGATAGCACAAGCGTCAGAATATTTGTTATAATAAGAAAAAAGTTCGGAGAGCATGATGAAAAACAACGAAAAATCGGATAACAAGATCATTCGCTTTATCACCCAATCATTCGGCGCCGTGGGGAAATATGTGATGGGTAAGCTGATCGCGATGGTGATTATCATCGTGGTGTCCACATTTGCACTGAAGTTTTTGGATGCCAAAATTGCGGGTGATACGATAAAGGGTGAATTGTGGTTAGGCATCTTGATGGGGATCGGCAATATGGTGCCGATATTCGGGGTGTGGATCGGCATTGCATTGGCGGCCATTATCGCACTGGTACAGGCTTTGCCGGATTTTTGGTACTTAAGTCTGTTTATCATCGGTATCGGGTTGATTTTGCAGGTGGTGGACGAATTTATTATTACACCGACGGTGGTGGGCAAAGCGATCGACCTAAAACCGCTGATTGTGATGGCGGCCGTTTATGTGGGCGGCTGGCTTTTCGGTTTGCCCGGCATGATTCTGGCGGTGCCAGTTGCGGCGATTATCAAAATCGCCTATGAAATATTCCTAAAAAAAGCACCGGAGTCCCCAAAGCCGGATGAAGGGAGCGGTGATGGCGGCCAAGTTTGAGAACGACTGGAAGGATATTTTGGCGTCCGAGTTTGAAAAAGAGTATTATCTTAAACTGCGCGCTATTTTAAAAAAAGAGTACAGCCAGCGTGAGATATTCCCTAAGGCGGATGAAATTTTCAACGCGCTGCACTTTACCGCCTATGAAGATATCAAGGCAGTGATTATCGGGCAGGACCCCTACCACGGAGAAGGCCAGGCACACGGGCTTTGTTTTTCGGTGGGTAAGGACGTGACGATTCCGCCGTCGCTTGTCAATATCTATAAAGAACTGAAAGATGATATTGGTATCATGCCGCCAAATCATGGTTACCTTAAAAAATGGGCGGATGAGGGCGTGCTGCTCTTAAACGCCATATTGACGGTACGGGCACACAAAGCCGCATCGCACCACGGCATCGGTTGGGAAGTGTTTACCGATGAGATCATCAGTCTGGTTAATCAGCGGCAGAAACCGGTTGTGTTTATTCTGTGGGGTGCATTTGCGGGCAGCAAAGAAAGCTTAATCACCCATCCGCAGCACTTGGTTTTAAAAGCACCGCACCCGTCTCCGCTTTCGGCGCATCGGGGTTTTTTTGGTTCCAAACCGTTTTCTAAAACCAATGATTTTTTAAAAGCCAATGGCATCAGCCCGATTGATTGGGCGATAGAAAATACGCAGGAGGAACATCAATGAAAACCGTATCACACATCAAAAACTACCGCAGCGGCGTGATTTTGCTTTTAACGGCTGTGGTTATTAATCTCGGAGCAGGTATTTTTAATAGTTTAGAGCTGTTTGATCCATCGGATTTGATGTTCTACATCGCCTTTGCCGGGCTGATGTTAATCGGCTTTTTTATCGCGCGTAAAGGCCATGCCTTTGGGCTTGTTGTTGGCCTTATACCCTATGCGTTAAGCCTGCTTTTTGTTTTTGGCGATCTGTTTGACGGAAACGGAAATGTCGCATCCATTGCATGGACACTACTTACTGTGATTTGGTTTACTTCGGCATGTGTCGCGTATACAAAAATGCCGAAAGATATTGACCTTGGCAAAACCTTGCCGTTTAAACTCAAGAATTTCCACGCGGTGAACGGGCATATTGAAAATATGATGGAAATTGAGGGCGACATACGCTACATAACTAAGGGCAAGCTTAAGAATGACGATTCAAAAATGGAAGACGTGGCTAAAAAAACAAAGTGGCGGCTAACCCTGCTTAAAATTGCACGCTGGCTGACTTTGGTTACATTGTTAGTGGCAATGTACAATGCATTTTGGGATTATGCATACAGCTATGCTGTGATGACATATCATTGGATTAACCTGTTGACACTTTTGCTTGCGCTGGTGCTTTCGTTCCATGTTCCGGCACTTGGCTTTTTCCTAGTCATCTTAAAATCGCTGTATCTGGATATGGAGTATTTTGTGATGTCATTCAGCTATCAGATGTATCCGATGGGTGTGTTGATTTTAATTGCCGATATTGCTTTCTTCATTTTTCTGTTCTTTGTGGTTTATGCCGAAGCGACTGTTCCGTGGCCGATTCGCTTTAGAAAAACGATGAAAAACCTGAAAGCCAACAAGAAGCTGTGGCGCAGGCAAAAAAGAGAGGCAATGGATATTCCGGAAAAGCGGGATTGGCTGAAAAAAAGCTTGATTCTGAAAGAAACATTTGAAAGTGACGGCGCAGGAGACATTGAGAACGTTTTACCCGAAATGGTGCAGTCGTGATTGGAAGAAGCGAGAATATAAAGAAAAACAGGGGAAACAAATGACAAATGTGAATGTTTCAAAGTATCTGTTAACCATTAAGAGAGCCACAGATGTACTGATGGCGGACATTATTTTATATGGTTTAGTTGCGGTGCTTTTTATGCTGGTCAGCACTTCATCAGCCATCATCGGGGTTGGATTTACTGCGGCGCTGGTGTTTTGCTGGCGCAACGTCAAGGCGGGAAAGTCGGGCGGTTTCAATTGGGCGGGTATCATCAACGGTATGCTTGGGTTTGCTTCGCTGTGGTATCTTTGGCTGGTCAGAGACGGGGCAACCGGTACGCTGGCGGCGATTGTGGCAGTGGTTGTTGGGATTTCGGCGTTTTTTGCCGCTGTTTTTTTAAAGGCGATGAAAGCGCATATGGGGATATCCGAAAAAATCGACATTGCGAAAACACTGGAAGCGTTTGCGGAAGATCGGGCACAGCAGAAAGCGGAGGGCACTTATGATGGTAACGCGTTTAGAGAGTCGCTAAAAGACGGCAGTTTTGAGATGGCTTTAATTTATAAAGAAGAAAGTGGCGAGGCATATTAGGACGTTAGATACGCTGGAATAAGCACCAAAAAAGCACAAAAAAAGGCGGGGGTTTGGCCCCGCCTTTGCGGTATTTATAACAGCTTATAACCTTCTTTTTCAAATGTGGTCAGCCACTCTTTTAAGCGGTCCAAAAACTCCGCATTGCTTTTGGTTTTCATCATCATACCAATGAGCTGTTCGGTGACGTCGGCGCTATTACCGCCGGCCATCACTTTGCGCATATTCCAGATACCCGCCAATTCTTCTTCGGTCAGCAGCAAGTCTTCGCGGCGTGTGCTGGATTTGCTCAGCTCGATCGCTGGGAATATCCGCTTTTCGGAAAGCTTTCTGTCCAGATGGATTTCCATGTTGCCAGTGCCTTTGAATTCCTCAAAGATGATTTCGTCCATGCGCGAACCCGTTTCCACCAGCGCGGTGGCGATGATGGTGAGCGAACCGCCGAATTCAATATTCCGTGCGGCGCCGAAAAAGCGTTTTGGCTTGTAGAGCGATCCCGGATCCAATCCGCCTGTCAGTGTTCTGCCGGTGGGCGGGATGGTGAGGTTGTATGCTCTGGCAAGGCGCGTGATGGAATCTAATAGTATGACTACATCTTTGCCCTGCTCCACCAGCCGCTTGGCACGTTCCAGCACCATCTCGGAGATACGTGCATGGTTTTCGGGTTTTTCATCGAAGGTGGAGTATACCACTTCGCCGTCGATAGAACGCTGCATGTCGGTGACTTCCTCGGGCCGTTCATCGATGAGCAGTACGATAAGATGGGTATCCGGATAGTTATCCGTGATGCTGTTGGCGATTTTTTTGAGCAGAACGGTTTTACCGGCCTTTGGCGGGGAAACGATCATACCGCGCTGGCCTTTGCCGATGGGGGCGATGAGATCGATGATGCGGATGGAAAGCTCGCGCGCGGTTTTGGCGTTTTCCAGCGTATACCGCTCCTCCGGGAAAATGGGGGTGAGCTCCTCAAACGGCTTTCTGCTTCGAGCCGCTTTGACGGTTTCGTCGTTAATGCGCTCAATGTACAAGAGCGCCAAAAGTTTTTCGCCTTCCTTGGCGGGACGGGTCTTGCCCGTCACCTTGTCTCCGGTGCGAAGTCCGAATTTTCTGATCTGCGCCATGGAAACGTAGATATCCTTGTTGCCGGGCAGATAGTTCTCGGCACGAAGGAAACCAAATCCATCAGGATGAACCTCCAAAATGCCCTCGGCTTTTTTACAGTCTCCGGTGTTCAAAAGCTCATTGACGGCGTCATTGCCCTCGACATACTCCACATTGCCGTCGGATTCACTTTCGTCATCCGATTCTGTATTCTCAGGTATTTCAGCTTCCTGCTTGGCTTTCTCGGCTTCCTCTTCCTCAATCGCGCGTCTGGTTTCGCCTTCAATCTCCATATCGATTAAAAGCTGTAAAAGCTCATCCTTTTTGTACTTGGCTGTACTCTTGATACCGGCCAGTTTGGCGATTTCCCGCAAGTCAGCGAGACTTTTTTCCTCTAGTAGTCGAATGTCCAAATGTCAAAGTTCCTTTCTTGGGATTAAAAAATATATAATTATACCGTTAAACTATGAGTAAACGTGAGGTAACCAAATTGTGTACAAGGAATAAAAAAGCAGACAGAATGCCAAAAAAACAATCATGAAAATGTTTATGCAGAAGATTATAAACTCATGGAATCATAAGAATATTGCGTTTGGCTGTACCACATATTTATACACCAAAAGGATTAAAAAGTCAACATAAACAAAAGCCCAAAACAAAACCGCCCCCGAAGGCGGGGGCGGTAACATTTCGCGGTTTAGAATAGCTCTTTCAGCGCCTCTAAAGCGTTTTTGAATTCTTCCATACAGACATCTACCGGCTGGCCGGAAACAAGGTCTATGCCGGCGATTTTCAGCTCCTCTAGGGGATAATCGCTGCCGCCGCTCTTTAAGAACGCTTTGTATACGGCCACAGCCGGGGCGCCTTCTTTTAGGATATTGTTTGCAATCGTGATGGCACAGGAAAAACCGGTGGCGTATTGGTAGACATAGAACGCACGGTAGAAATGCGGGATACGTGCCCATTCCATTGCGATATATTCATCACTGACCACCGCTTCGCCGAAGTACAGCTGGTTCAGCGTCCGGTATTTTTCGGACAAACTCTCGGGTGTCAACGGCTGGCCGCTCTCCTGCATGTCATGGGATATCTTCTCAAATTCAGCAAACATAGTTTGGCGGACCACCGTGCCTTTGAATTGATCAATATAGTGGTTTAAGATATATTTCCTAAGATCAACATCGGTTTCACCCGTCAAAAGGTGCTTGGTCAAAAGAATCTCATTGACCGTAGAAGCCACTTCTGCCACAAAGATGGTGTAGTTCGCGTTGCTGTAGGTTTGGGCGTGGTTGGAATACCAAGAGTGCATGGCGTGGCCGAGCTCATGTGCCAGTGTGTAAACGCTGTCAAGACTATTGTTGTGATTTAAAAGCACATAAGGGTGCACACCGTAGGTGCCCCAGGAATATGCGCCTGAAAGCTTGCCTTCGTTTTCATAGACGTCAATCCATCCGTCACGGAAGGCTTCATCCAATAGGGCGGCATAATCATCGCCCAAAGGGGTCAACGCCTCTTTGACCATGGTTTTCGCCGTATCAAACGTGTATTCGCCCTTAAAACCGGTCACCAGCGGTGCGTAGACATCGTGCATGCCAAGGTCATCGATGCCGAGCACTTTTTTTCGCAAATTTACATAGTCATACATAGTCGAAAGATTGTCGTGCACTGCCTGAATAAGATTATCATAAAGCGCGGTCGGCACACGATCGGCAAACAGTGCGCGTTCCAAAGCAGAACCAAAACCCCGGGCCGAGGCATAAAACACATCTTTCTTGACGCTGGTGGCGTAGGCCGCCGCGATGGTGTTGATGTTGGACTTGTAGGCACGGTACATGGCTTCATATGCGTTTCGGCGGGTTTCGCGGTTATCCGACTGCATAAAGCCGATGTAGGACGCGTGAGTCAATTCCTTTTGCTCGCCGTCGTCGTCAATGCTGCCAAACTGGATATCCGCGTTGTTCAGCATGGTGAAAATCTGCTGTGCGCCGCCCGCAAAATCGGCGCTCATCGAGAGCAGTTTTTCTTCGCTTTCGGAAAGGACATGCGGTTGACTGCGGATTAAATCCTCAATCATAAACCCGTATTCATTTTTTAAGCCGCTGTGCGACGAAAGGAATCCACGTAGATCATCAGGTGATTTTTTTAAGAGTTCGGGGCGGATAAAGGACAGCAGACTGCTCATTTTGACATTCAGGGACATCGCGCGGTCGGTCATCGCTTGATACAGATTGTCCGCGTTGTTCTCGTCCCGACGCATCTTGGCGTATACAAACAGCCTTTCGGCCAGCATTTGGGCGGTTTCGACGGTCTTAAGCGCATCGAACAGCTGACCAGCAGAGTCGGTAAAACCATTTTTTAATTGTGGCAGATCGGGTAGAAGTCCGGACAGGCGGTCAAAATCTGCTTCCCAGGCATCATTGTTTACATATATATCTTCTATTTTCCAGAAGTATTGTTGATCGATTTCACTGCGTTTTTTTGGCATAATATCTCCTTATTCTGTAACTATCTTAAAACGGTTATCCAATTATCAAAAAGTGTGGGTACAAAATCGTACTCGTCTTTGGTCAGTGCATGCCGTATGTCCATCTCAAGGCCCATCGCGAGCAATGCACGATACGCCCGTGATTGTTCAATCGCACCGAGCAAATCATTTTGGTATGATTTGTAGGTGTTGTTCAGCAAAAAAGCATATTCGGAAAGTTCGGGTGCCACGCCTAAATCCATGATGGCCTGTACGATATTTCCGGCGGCGATTCCATCTTCGATAGAAAAATTGCCGTTGGTTCCAGCACAAATAATCGCAATATCATCGCCGGTTTCGACTAAGGCCTCAGCCAGAGCACGCATATTCAAAAACCCGCCAAGAAACAGCCGACGCGCTTGGCATCCTTTCCGGATGGCAGGAGAGGTATCAACGTTGTAGTAGATCAGCTCTTTACCGCTCACCACCGAGGGGCGGTAGTCCTCCAAGATGTCGCCTGCGTCAAAGCCGGTGATAAACAAGTGATCTTCGGTACCGCCCATCAGGACGCGATCGTTATTTAAATCCGCTTTATATTCGGGAGCGTCGATGGGGGAATCCACCACCAAAAAACGTTTTAGTCCGTTGGAAAAAGCGGTCAGCAGTGTGGTGGAAGAGCGCAAAATATCCACAACCACGGCGGATTTGTTTTTGATGTCCCGAACTGGGACATTTTTATGGGAAGAGTAGATATCAATCTTCAAATGAAGTTCTCCAAATCATTAATCGGTAAAAACCATTATACCCATTCTGGCGTTAAAAAACAATCGGACGTTTTTGGGACATGCTCAAAAAAGCATTGATTTTGGGATTTGTTTTTGGTAGAATACCACGGTAAGCGCGCTCGGAGAGATGACAGAGCTGGCCGATTGTGACGGTCTCGAAAACCGTTGTACCCTTACGGGTACCGAGGGTTCAAATCCCTCTCTCTCCGCCAAAACAAAAGGCACTCACAACGTGGGTGTCTTTTGTTTTGATTGAGAAAGGATTTGAACCCTAAGAGGGCGCGAAACGTTAAGAAAACGCCACTGTGTTGGCGTTTTTAGTTGAGCGGGCGAGGGAGGTACGACCGAAGCCGGCGGGCGCAAGAAGCGCCTGCGTCCCTCTCTCTCCGCCAATATTTCGGATAGGACAGAATCTTTTCTCTGTCCTATTTTTTATTTTTCCAGTATGTAAAAAGGGTTCAAGGGTTTTCCCTTGTAAGTTGGCAATTTGTAAATACAAATGCCGTGCTTGCAAGTACAAGAATACAGGCTGAAAAAAAGAATTATTTTTTTGTGGATTTTAAAAAATTGCTGATGTCAAAACCAATACCATTGAAATTTGGCTGCAGTATAACTGAGTCTACCAAAGCTTTACCTATTCCCCTTCTTAGGTCTTTAGCAACGGAGAAGTTCTCTAGTGTCGCTCCGCTTTTTATATCACTAAAAATTGATTGTATTATGCTAATGACATCGTTTTCTGTGGTGCATACTTTTTTAAAAGGAATTAATATCATCTTCATATCATCGTCGAAAGAAGTATAAATTCCTTTGTTTTTATACTTATGATTCATTCCAGATTCTTTAAAATAATTTGGATGCTTATTTGTTATTAGAATTGCTGGTAACAGATTATCAGTATTTAGACCATTGAAATTATGCCAAGAAAGCACTTCGTTGTTAAAATGCTCAGCAACGGTCCCTTTTATTACTACAGCTTCATTCTCTGCAGATAACTTTGCCATTTCATCATAATTGCGGTTTATTATATTGGTAATTGGTTCATCCCAACCATAGTCTAATAAGTAAATGAAATAATTTCGTCTAGCGGAGGAAGGGATGTTATCTAGCGAATATATCATTAATCCCATGTGATTACCTCTTTCAATCAAATATTAATTATTATATTATACAATATATGCAATAAATTGGCTATGATTAATCAAATTCAGAAATTCGGGTATTAATGCAACTGCTCCGCCAAGCATACAAAAAGCCCTTAATGCAAGGGCTTTTTTCGCTAAATAAGCGTAGTCAACCATATTTGATTGATATTATTTTTTCGCCACGCCGCTTTTTCTTGCCACCTCCGCCACAGCTTTGGCCACAGCTGGACCCACGCGTTCATCAAAGGCAGCGGGGATGACGTATTCAGGTGACAGATCATCATCGCTGACAAGATCGGCCAGTGCATAGGCGGCCGCGATTTTCATATCGTCATTGATGTCGCTGGCGCGCACATCCAAAGCCCCGCGAAAGATACCCGGGAAGGCGAGCACATTGTTAATTTGGTTGGCAAAATCGCTTCTGCCCGTGCCCACCACTTTGGCGCCGGCTTCAATCGCTAAATCCGGCATAATTTCAGGGGTCGGGTTGCTCATCGCAAAGATAATGGGGTCAGGGTTCATTCTCTTTA
>CAXXJI010000016.1:0-202418 GCA_963666035.2 Christensenellaceae bacterium
GACCTCTTGCGCCGCATAGTAAGTGGTGTTTTTGGCATAAACGGCAGAATAGTCAGCGCCTTCGGATAGGCTGATCAGCCCTTTCACTTTCATGCCCGCGGCGTCTGCCAATACTTCGCCTTTCATCTTAGCAGCCGCGTATGCTTCGGTCAGCGCCTGATTATATAGCTCATCTGCTTTGGAAGAACTAAAGCTGATGGACCCCGCCATATTGGCACCCGCTACCGTCGCCTTTGCCAGCACGTCGCCGACCATATCGATATCATGCAGTGTGACCGATACGCTGTTGGAAACCTGATAGCCAATGACTGTGTTGATGGTTCCGTTGTAATCGTACTGCGGATAGATGCTGTAAGATTCAGTTATAATATCCTCGTTGGCAATGCCCATTGCTTTTAAAGCACCGATAATCTGTTCCATTGCAGCTGAGTTCTCGGCTTGCGCGTCCGCCGCTGTGGCGGCCATGGTGTTCACGCCGACACTGACGGATGCAGTATCCGGCTCTGCCGTGACTGTCCCTTCGCCGACTACGCTCAGGGCGGTGCCGTTATCTACGCTGGGGACATCCTTTGAACCCACGCTCATGGTGATGCAGATTGCGATACCAACCACAATGAGAATGGTGATGAGTATCATCAATAGATTTTTGTTCATAAGCTCACTTCCTTATAGGACAGGCCGATTGCGGCGTGTCCGATGTTTTTTTAGTTTTGTTATTTTTGTGCTTTCTTGTTCTTACGGCGTTTTACCAGCCAGATCACCAGCCAGACAATCAGGCCGATGGGAACCCATGCGGGCGCACCGCCGACGATCACGATCAGCAGACCCTCGAGGAAACGGACCATGGCGTGGCCGACGTTCTTAAAGCCTTTTAAGATTTTCTGCCCAAGGCCGAGTTCGCCTTCGGTGATGGTGGTGATTTCATTGACTTCGTTTAGGTTAATGGTCACCGTGGTATAGTCGATGAGATTATCCAGCTGACGCTTTTGACCTTCATAGCTGTCCAGCTGATACATCACATCTGTAATCTCCTGCTCCAGAACGATGATATCTTCCATCTTGTCCGCTTTGGCCAGCAGGGCTTCCAAGCGTTCCAGCTGGGCGTTCAGCACACGGATTCTGGCCTCGGTATCGAAATACTGTGCCGAGACATCATCCGTGCTCTGGGATTTGGAAAGCACGTTGCCGACGCCTTCCAGAGCGGTGACGAACGATTCAAATGAATCGATCGGGATACGCAATGTCATTTCAGCACTTCGTCCCGGGTCGCCGTATTCTTCCGGCTTGGTGCCGTTGGTCCACGAGTTCTGCGGGTATCCACCGACTTTTTTCATCTCGTCCATAATCAGCGCATAATCCGAATCAAAGGCAAGGGTTTCAATCGTGTAATACGCGCGATAGATCAGCTTGCGGTCGGTCGATTGGCTGATGGTTTCAGCATCCATACTATTGGAAAGCCCGTCGCTGGCAGATGTCTCGCCGTACGCCGCTTTTTCATCCATCACCATATCATCCGAATCCATATAGAGCGCTTCTTCGGTCTCTGCTCTGGGGGCCATCGCAGGCTCCGCATAGCCGCCCATATCGTATGAGGTCATGGTGTCCTGCGCTGATTTAGCAGAACAGCCCATCATACCGGCGAGTATCGCAACCGCCAAAAGGGTGATCAGTATTCTTTTTTTCATCATCATTTCCTCCGTTTGAATTCATCTTTAAATTCTCTGTTACGCTGTTTAGACGTAACCCCGTGATAAAAAGTTCCGAAAAAAACTAAATTTCTAATATTTCTTTTAATTTATTTCTGGCCCTGAAAAGTCGTGATTTAACCGTGCCTTCACTGATCGCGAGCTGTCTTGCAATCTCTTCGTAGGTTTGATCGTTTAATTCACGTAAGATGACGACGTTTCGAAAGTCCTCATCCAGCTGCATAATGGCTCCGATAACGCGTTCCCGCGCCAGCTTATCGTCCAGCGCTTTTTCCGGGGGGTCATCCGATCCACCTTCTCACTCATCAGCATAGCATCTTCCATCGGCAGAATATCTTTGGTTTTTCTTAAAATATCCTTGCATACGTTGATGGTGATGCGAAAGATCCATGAGCGAAAAGAAGCGTCTCCGCGGAAATCGTTGATTTTGCGGTATATTTTTATCATCGCCTCCTGCGCCGCATCCGATGCGTCATAGGCGTTTTTGAAAAAGCCCAGCGCTGTGTTGAACACATAGCGCTCGTAGCGCTTCAGCAGTTTTTCAACCGCTTCAATATCGCCGTTTTGTGCTTTTTTCAGCAAAATGCGGTCCAGGCACATGTTGCGCTCCTTCATCAGTATGGCTCTAGGGCTATTATACAATAGCCGCTTGGAGTTAGCAAAGAGATGTTTTTTTGTAAAATAAAAGCGCCGCTTAAGGGCGCTCAATGTCTTATTGATTTTTAACTGGATAGATGCGCCCCGCCAGACGAATCAGACTTTCAGAAAGCGCTTTCCGAAAACGGTGGCCGCCGCCCACACTCTGAATGCCTTCCTGCTTTTGCCTTGCCCTGTCTTTGGCTTCATTATAAAGTGTCATTTGACTGTTAGCTACATGATTGCCGGGTTTTAAGCTGTGCGCATAGGTGCCGTTTGGCTGCATATAGCGTCCTTTGCCGTAGTCCTTCAGCATCACATCCAGGCTGTGCTTTAGCTGGCTCAGTATTTCCTTGTTTTCGATGGGACACGCAATCTCAATCCGCCGATCCAGATTCCGCGTCATCCAATCGGCCGATGAAATGTGCATACGCGCACTGCCGCCGCCCGAAAACCAAAAGATGCGGGAATGCTCCAAAAACCGCCCGACGATGGATTTGACCTGAATGTTTTTCGTTTCAGGTAATCCGGCGTTAAGGCAGCAGATGCCGCGGACAATCAGCTTGATCTTGACGCCGGCTTTTGAGGCTTCGATCAGCTTGTCCACCATACCCTTATCGGCCAGCGAGTTGAGTTTGGCGATGATCTTGGCCGGACGCCCTTTTTCGGCATGCGCGATCTCGTCGTCAATCATCCCGTACACGGCTTGACGGATGCCAAGAGGGGATATGATCAATTTTTTATAGGGTCGGGTTTCGCCGCCTGAAAGATCGCTGAAAAAGTTGATGACGTCTTCGGCGATAGTTTTGTCTGCGGTGAGCAGCCCGACATCGGTATACAGCTTGGCTGTGTTTTCGTTGTAGTTCCCAGTGCTGATATGGCAGATATGCTCAAAACCCCGAAGACCTTTTCGGGTAATCAGCATCACTTTGGCATGTACTTTCAGGTTGTCTTTGCCGTAGATGACCTTGCATCCCGCTTCCTCCAAAACAGTCGCGTAGTGCAGGTTGTTCTGCTCGTCAAAGCGCGCTTTCAGCTCCAAAAGCACGGTGACGTCCTTGCCTTTTTCGGCAGCGTCCGCGAGCGCGCGCACCACGGCCGAGTGCTTGGATACACGGTAAAGCGTCTGCTTGATGCTGACCACGTTGGGGTCGTCTGCGGCTTCCTTTAGCAGATCCAAAATCACCTCAAAGCGCTCGTAAGGGTGAGTCAAGAGATGATCTCTGGCCTGAATCTGGTAAAAAAGCGGTTCAGCTGCGTTTAGCGACACCGGATACACCCGCTGGATTTTTTGGAACATCAGATGCGCCATACCTTTTTCCTGCGCGGCGGGGATGACATCCCAAGCGAGTTCGGAATACAGAAAGGGATAGCCGTAAAAAATCTGCTCGTCTTTAATGGATAAAGCATCCGCGATATGGGAAACCAGATCGGATCCGGCTTTGGCGGTGGTCATCAGGCGCACCGGCATCAACCATCGGCGTTTTCTTAAGATCTCAATCATCGCTTGTTTATAATCCATCTCGTCTTCCAGTGCATCATCATCCAAAATAATATCCGCATTTCGCACCACCTTGAACATAGCGGTTTCCAGCACTTTGTACTTGGCAAAAATCTGTTTGATGAAATAGGTAACGATCTCTTCAAACAGCATATAACGGACTTCGGTTTCCGAAGGCAGTAAAAACAGCTTGTCCGCATTTTCGGGGAACATGACGATCGCAGTCCGTTTTTTTTGGCTTTTAGTCAAAAGGCTGACACCGCAAAACAGGGACTTGTTTGGGATGTACGGGAAAGGATGCTTGCCGTCCAAAACAATGGGAGACAGCACAGGCAGGATGCGCGCGTTAAACTGCTCATTCAACTCGGCTTTGTTCTGAATCTCCTGCGGTTTTAGATGGATGATTTTTTGCTCTTTCAGTTCGGTTTGCAGGGCTATAACCGCTTTTAGGTAAATTTTGTCCATCTCGGCCGTTTTTTTATAAATCGCCGCCAGTTGATCGCAGGAAGACATACCGGTGATGGGGTCGGTAAAATCATGGTCGGACAGAGATTGGTCCAAAAGGGAACCGACGCGCACCATATAAAATTCATCGAGATTGGAAGAATAGATGGACAGAAATTTCTTGCGTTCTAACAGCGGGTTATGCGGCTTCAGCGCTTCCTCCAAAACCCGCGCATTGAAGTCCATCCAGGAGAGTTCTCGGTTGATGTAGGGTGATCTTTCGTGCTCGGACATGTGCACTCCTTAAAAAAGATTAGATGACGTAATTCAGCAAATATCCCTCGCGCACGCCATATTGGGAAAGGCGAAGCACAGGGATATGCGTATAGGCCATGACGGTATCGATGATGACCATACCGGGAATGATGGTAAACAACCGTCCGCCGCAATATTGGTCAATCAGCTTGATGCCATTTAGCTCCATTTCAAGAATCTGGTCATAGACTTTATGAATATTGGTGCTGAAGATGCGATAGCCGTGGAGATCCTGCTCCGAGTGATTGAAAATCTGATGCATCTTGGCCATCGCGCGCGCCGAACCGCCCACGGCGTAAGCCACGTCCAGTTTATCGCAGCAAAGCCAATCCACTTCTTTTAAAGCCGCCAGAGTTTTTTCACGGATGCTCTCGATCTCTTCAAGCGTCGGGAGGATGCCTTTAACATACGTTTTGGTCATGGAGACCGAACCGATGGGAAGCGAGACAGCGTCCTTGATCTTGCCGTCTTTTACAAGAGAAATCTCCAGAGAACCGCCGCCGAGGTCTAAACAGATGCAGTTGGTGATATCAAAATCATAAGCAATGCCGTCCACGCCGCATCGGGCTTCCTTTTCGCCAGTCAGAACATCCACTTGCGCGCCAGTACCTTCGCGAACCGCGGCTAAAACGTCGTCCACGTTGGAGACGCGAAGCGGGGCGGTGGCAAAGTAATTGATATGGTCGAGATTATGGTGTGAGGCGAGTTTCTTGTGCCGGTTGATGGCATCGATCATCACCTTGGCACCGTCAATGTGCATCACGCCGTTATCTATATAGTCGGCCAATCTGCCGATGATTTTTGAGTTTAATAAATATTCGATTTTACCGTTGAAAACCCGGTACATCACCATACGGATGGTATTGGAGCCGATATCTACGATTGCATGCTTCAAAGTTTTTCACTTCTTTCATAATGGATTCATTTAAAATAATCATATCATATCGGCTCAAAGAAGTGTTATCAAATTGATGTAAAATGTCAATATCGGAAATTAATACTTGCATAAATATACAAAAGAATGTATAATAATAAATATTTTAACCGTAGAACAGGAACAGGAAAATGATTAAGGCGAGTATTATCGGCTGTACAGGGTATGCCGGAGAAGAATTGACCCGGATATTGACCGCGCATCAGGGTGTGAGTTTGACACATCTGGTGTCCAAAAGCTTTGCGGGCAAAAAACTATCCGAAGTCTACGGAAACTATTTTGGTGCGGATGATCAAACGCTAGAAGCTTTGGATATCGACACGGTCGCCAAAGACAGTGATGTGGTGTTCACAGCGCTGCCACACGGTGCTTCGGCTGAAACCGTAGCCAAGCTGGCCGAATATGATATAAAAATCATCGACCTGTCCGGCGATTTTCGATATGACGATACAGCCGTGTATGAGAAATGGTATCAGCTTCAGCATCCGGCCAAAGCACTGAACGAAGACGCGGTATATGGGCTGACTGAAAACTACCGAGAGCAGATTAAAGCCTCAAAGATTGTAGCCAACCCGGGGTGCTACACCACTTGTGCCATTTTGGCTTTAAGTCCGCTGTTAAAAAGCGGAATCATCAGCGAAAAGGGCATTATCATCGACGCCAAATCGGGCATCAGCGGTGCGGGCCGTAAGGAAAGCCTTTCGCTGTCTTTCTGCGAAACGCATGAGAGCTTTAAGGCCTATGCCGTGGCGGGGCATCGTCACACCTCCGAGATAGAGCAGGAAGTCTCCAAGGCGGCGGGAGTGTCTGTGACATTAGGGTTTACACCCCACCTGCTGCCGATTAAACGGGGGATACTGGAAACCATCTATGCAAACATCAAGCCTGGCACAACGGAAGAAGCGATCATCAATGCTTTCGGTGGGTATACAAACGAACCTTTTGTCCATGTGATGGAAAAAGGCTTGCCCGAAATCAAGTTTGTCTCGGGTTCCAATAAAGTCATCATCGGTTTTGAGATTGACGCGCGAAATGACCGGCTGATTGTGGTTTCGGTCATCGACAACCTCATCAAAGGTGCGGCGGGGCAGGCAGTGCAGAATATGAATGTGATATTCGGTTTGGAAGAGTCCTTAGGACTTACCGCGATCGGCATGTACTTATAGGAGAAAAGAGCATGGAAAAATACATCGAAAAAGCGGGCATTCTGATTGAAGCGCTGCCCTACATCCAGCAGTTGCACGGTAAAACTGTGGTCATCAAATATGGCGGCTCCGCGATGCTGAGTGAAAAATTGACCGAAAAGATTTTGCAGGACATTATCCTTTTGAAATATGTCGGGATGAACCCTATCGTGGTACACGGCGGGGGCAACGATATCAACAAAATGTTGGACAAACTGCAGATTGAACCGAAATTTGTGGAAGGCCTTCGGGTGACCGATCAGGCGACCATGGACGTGGTGCAGATGGTGCTGACCGGCAACATCAACAAAAATATCGTCAGCAACCTTTGTACGATGGGCGGAAAGGCGATTGGGCTTTGCGGCAAGGACGCCAACCTCATCACTGCCAAAAAACTGGTGAGCGCCAGCGGGGTGGATTACGGCTATGTGGGCGAAGTGACGGGCGTGAACATCAAACTTTTGGAAACGCTGAGCCATGACGTGTATATTCCAGTCATCGCGCCGATCGGGACGGATGAAAAGGGCAACACCTACAATATTAATGCGGATACGGTAGCGGGCGAGATAGCCACAGCGATGCAGGCCGAAAAGCTGATCTTTTTGACCGATACCGACGGTATCCGACGAAATCCGGAAGACCCGGACACGCTGATTCATATCATATCGGAAAATGAAATCGCCGAGATGATTAAAAACGGACAGATTGTGGGCGGTATGCTGCCCAAAGTGGCGGGTTGTATTAAGGCGTTGGACGGCGGCGTCAACCGCACGCATATATTGAACGGCACCATCGAACATCCGATTATCCTTGAAATTTTCACTGATTCGGGCATTGGGACGATGGTCTATAAATAGAGGAAATTAAGATGAAATATCAGACAATAAAACAAGCGGAGAGTGAACACTTCGTTAATGTTTTCGGACGGCTGGATGCATGCTTTACCAAAGGCTTTGGCGCGACGCTGGTCGAAAAGCGGGGCAGACATTACACGGATTTCTTAAGCGGCATTGCGGTGAACGCTTTGGGGTATTCGGACAAAGGGTTTAAACGAACGCTGAAAAAACAGACGGACAGGCTTTTGCATACCAGCAACTACTTCTATATCGAAAGCCAATCCGAACTGCTGGAAGCGTTGCACAGCGCCACCGGTTATGATCGGATGTTTATCTCTAACAGTGGGGCCGAGGCGGTGGAAGCGGCGATCAAACTTGCGAGAAAATACTTTTTTGAAAAAGGCGAGAACAAGACGGAAATCATCACAATGGACGGCAGTTTTCACGGACGTACTTTGGCGACACTGGCGGCCACGGGGCAGAGTAAGTTCCACGAGGCCTACAAGCCGCTGCTGCCGGGCTTTAAGTATGTACCTTACCAAAAGATTGGGGCACTGAAAGAAGCGATCAATGACAAAACCTGTGCGGTGCTGATTGAGCCCGTTTTGGGCGAAGGCGGTGTGGTGCCGGCGGGCGAGGTTTTTTACCAGGCGGTACGCCAGATTTGCGACCAAGCCGGAATCCTGATGATTGCGGACGAGATACAGACCGGTGTGGGGCGATGTGGACAGTTCTTGGCGTCACAAGTTTTTGGCGTGAAACCGGATATCGTGTGCCTGGCAAAATCGCTTGGCAACGGACTGCCTATCGGGGCGATGCTGGCGACCGAAAGCGTGGCAGGCGCTTTTAAACCGGGTGACCACGGCTCCACCTTCGGCGGCAACCATCTGGTGTGCGCGGGTGCGGCCTATGTCGTGAAAAAAGTTTCCGATCCGAAGTACTTGGCGGGGATCAGAAGTACCGCTGAATATTTTATGGTAAAGCTAAAGCCGATGGAGCGTTTCCCTCAGGTGGAGGAAGTGCGCGGCATGGGATTGATGCTGGCCGTCAGTTTCTATGATGGTTTTGAGGCCAAACAGTATCAAAAAGCATTGTTGAATGCTGGCTTTGTGGCCGCGACAGCGGGGCAGAACACCCTAAGGTTCTTGCCGCCGTATGTCATCAAAAAGCGACAAATTGATGAATTGATCGGCACATTGGAAACCATTTTAACCGGCGAAGAATAAAGGAGAAAATCATGAATTTAAAAAACTATAAAGCAACCGAAACATTTAATCAAAAACACTGTCTGGGGCTTGCGGACTATACCCCCGGCGAGATTAATCAGATACTGGATTTGGCGTTTGAACTGAAAGAAAAACAGAAAAACGGCATCCCGCATAAACTGCTGGACGGAAAAACGCTGGCAATGATCTTTGAAAAATCATCCACGCGGACAAGGGTTTCCTTCCAGACCGGCATCTTTCAGTTGGGAGGACAAGGACTCTTCCTTTCTTCCAGCGACCTGCAGATGGGCCGGGGGGAACCGATTAAGGACACCAGCAAGGTCATCAGCAGCATGTGCGACGGCATTATGATTCGGACGTTTGCGCATTCCATCGTGGAAGAACTGGCCGAGTATTCCAGCGTGCCTGTCATCAACGGTTTGACTGACCTTCTGCACCCGTGCCAGGCGTTGGCCGATGTGATGACCTTTAAAGAAGTGCACGGCACTTTTGACGGCAAGCTTTTGTGCTATGTGGGAGACGGCAATAACGTGGCGCATTCGCTGATGATGGCGTGTGCCAAGGTGGGTCTGGATCTGGCGCTGGCCTGCCCGGAAGACCATATGCCCGACCCTGAGATGATGAAAAAAATCTCGCAGGAAGCGACCAAGAACGGCGTGGCGATTTCTATCTATGACGATCCGAAAAAAGCGGTCATCGGCGCGGACGCCATCTATACGGACGTTTGGACCAGCATGGGGCAGGAAGCGGATGCCGAGAAAAAGCAGGCGGCGCTTTCCGCCTATCAGGTGGACGAAGCGCTGATCGCGCGGGCCAATGACGATTGTATCTTTTTACATTGCCTTCCGGCGCACCGGGGCGAAGAGGTGACCAGCGGGGTTATCGACGGCGAGCAATCGGCCGTTTATATTCAGGCCGAAAACCGGATGCATGTACAAAAAGCGTTGATGGCGCTTTTGATGGCCTGATGCAGACCATTCAGCTGTTACCTGCGGTAAAGGCGGACGCCGAAGCCATTCATGCACTGACGCACAAGTGCTTTATAGTCTACTCCGAAAAGATACTTAAAGACGGGCGGATTGAGGCGCTGAGCGAAACACTTGCTGATGTGGAACGCGATATCGAAACCAAGCATGTGATTAAATGCGTGTTGGACGGCGAGATTGTGGGTTCGGTCCGGTATGAAATACTGGATGACGACATCGCATATCTCACCCGCTTTGGGGTGGATCCGGATATCCAGTCGCTGGGCCTTGGCAGTGTCTTGATTGAGAAGGTGACGAGCGAATGCGCGGCCAAGGGAGTTAAAGCGATCACTCTGTTTACAGCGTCCAAAATGACATCGTCAGTGGCGTTTTATTTAAAGCACGGGTATTATGTGCACAGCATCACGCGGGACAAAGGCTATATCCGAGCTTTTCTGGTCAAGGAGCTGGTACCGATGGATGAGCTGTATGACTTTGAGAAAGTCTTAAAGTAAAATAAAAGCGGTTGTGATCGGACAGCCGCTTTTTTGCGTTATTCTACGGAAAAAGAAAAACCTGTCGCAAAAAATACCAAACTTTGATATGATACTAATGTTCTATTGACGATGAAAAATTCTTTTAAGGGTAGACTATGCTTTTTAACTCGGTTAGTTTTCTGATATTTTTCCCCATTGTTTTGGTGCTCTATTTTTATCTGCCAAAAAACTTACGCTGGATCATGCTGCTCGCGGCTTCATATATCTTTTATATGTTTTGGGAGCCGAAATACATTGTGCTCATTGTCTTTGTGACGCTGGTCAACTATATCGCAGGGCTTTTGATTGCCGGGACCAAGAACAGCGGGGCAAAGCGCTTTTGGCTGGTGGCTGGTTTAGCTTTAAGCCTTGGGCTTTTGGTCGTCTTTAAGTACGCATCATTCTTTAATGAGAGCGTGCGCGCATTGTTTAGTTGGTTGGGGATCGGTTATCCGGTCAAGCAATTTTCGCTGGTGCTTCCAATGGGCATTTCGTTTTTTACTTTCCAATCTTTAAGCTATACCATCGACGTATACCGGGGCAAACAGGCGCCCGAAAAGCATTTCGGCTATTTTGCATTGTATGTGTCCTATTTCCCCCAGTTGGTCGCGGGACCCATTGAGCGCTCCGAGCGCCTTTTGCCGCAGCTAAAAAAAGATTTTGTGTTCGATTACGACCGCGCGGTCCAGGGACTGCAGCGCATGCTGTATGGCTTTTTCCTCAAGATTTTTATCGCGGATAATATTGCCGGATGTGTTAACGTGGTCTACGATAACCCTTCCGCGTTTTCGGGGCTGGCGTTGATTGGGGCGACGCTTTTGTTTGCTGTTCAGATTTTCTGCGACTTTGCGGGCTATTCCAACATCGCCATCGGTTCGGCCCGAGTGATGGGCATCGACCTGATGGAAAATTTTCGTCAGCCGTACTTTGCGACGTCCATCAAGGATTTTTGGCATCGCTGGCATATCTCGCTGTCCTCCTGGTTCGGCGATTATGTGTTCATTCCGTTAGGCGGCAGTCGCGTGAAGCCGCTGCGCAAGTATTTTAACATCATGTTGGTGTTCCTGCTGTCCGGCTTGTGGCACGGCGCGGCATGGACCTTTGTGCTTTGGGGTTTTTTGCACGGGGCTTTGCGCGTGGTTGAGGAGATTTTATCGAAACCAAGAAAAGCATTAGAATCGCGGCTATCGGGCAAAGGCAGAACTGCATACAATCTGGTTTCAGGCATCTTTGTGTTTGTGTTTGTCTGCTTTGCCTGGATATTCTTCCGTGCCAACAACGTGGCGGATGCGTTTTATATTGTGCAAAACCTGTTCCGGGACGCAGGGCAGTGGACGCAATTTGCCTATCTCAATGCAGTGCGGGCATCCATGCTGATGCGCTTTAAAAGTGTGCTTCTGCCGCTGGTTTTCGGCCTTGGCGTGATGCTGTTCGTTTGGATTCGGCGCGAAAAGAAAAAAGGGATTCATGCGATGGTCAAGGCATGGCCTGGCTGGCTGCGCTGGAGCATGTATTTTACGGTTTCATTTTTAATCGTCATCATGTTTATCATGGGCAACAGCGAAGCCCAGTTTATTTACTTCCAGTTCTAAAGGTTTAATATCATGAAAAAACTCCTGTTAAAATTGCTGCTCATCATGCTGATTATCATCCTGCCTTTGCAGGGATTTTTGTATTTCGCGCCGATGTGGTACCAAAACACCGACTACGTGATGTGGAAAGCCGCCTGGGAAATGTGCGAAACGTCAAGTGATGTGCTGATTATTGGGGATTCCAGAGCTAAGGCGGGCATTAAGTCGAATAGCTTAAGCCAGCCGACTGTTTCCATTACGGTGGGCGGAGGAACGCCGGCCGAAGGGTATTATATGCTGAAACGGTATTTGGAATATAACGAACCACCCGAATATATCATCCTTTCCTATGCACCGTTTGATTTGGCCGAGCATGGATGGCTGTGGTACCGCACGGTGAAGTACGGCTTTTTGTCTTTACACGAACAGGCCGAAATTATACGCGCCTATCCGCACAGCAAAACGAGCCTTGTCAAAGACTACGCCAAACTGCTTCTTTACCGGGTGAAATACCCCAAGTACTATATGGCCGAGTTGAAGCAATTTTTGGTAAGCCCAAAAGAGAATATCGAAAAAAATAAAGCCACCTGTGCGCGTCTGTCGCTTTTTTCCGGATACCATTGGTTTGCGCTGGGCGAGTATTCGGACAAGCTCAATGTAGAAGCCGGATATCAGGATTTTAAAGCCACAATGGTATTGGACGATTATTTAAACCGCATCCTTGAACTATGTGAAGAAGAAAACATACAAGTGTATTATGTGACCATGCCGATGAATGAGGCGTCTTATTCGGCATTGACCGAAGATTATCAAGCGCATTATACCGAATATATGATGAGCCTGGAAGATCGGTACAGCCATTTCACTTTGCTGTACGGCATCACAGAATCGCCCAACAATTGGTTTTCGGACGCCAGCCATTTTAATGACCAAGGCGCAAAAGCGTTTACGCAAGATTTGCAGGTGCAATTGGATTCGCTTTTGGAGGAGCAGTAGCATGAAAAAACTGCTCTTCAAGCTGATCGGGTTTTTACTGTTGGTGTGGGCGTTGTTTGCGGCGGTGGTTTACGCTTTTCCAAAATATCTTTATAACGACGAATACGGTCTGTATGCCAACACCAAGGCGCAGTTGAGCGAAGCGCATGACGTGATTATCATCGGCGATTCCCGCGCACAGGCTGGAGTTTTGGCAGGTCGTTTCGATTCAGACGTCTATTCGCTGACCCTGCCCGGAGGCACGGCGGTGGAGGGTTATTATGTATTGGATGAATATTTAAAACATAATTCGGCGCCCGAGGCAGTGATTCTTTCTTACGCACCATACCATTTTGAGCTGGGTGAGACTTTTTGGGAGCGGGCGGTGAAGCTGGATTTTCTCAGCTTCTGTCAAAGCTTCGAGGTGGTCCGTGAATCGGCTCGGCTGAAAGATGATATCGCATGGCGGGGAAACGACGGAAACGACGGATTTTTGGAGTATGGGGAACTTCTGCTTTATAAGCTGAAATATCCGCCATACTATATGGCCGATGTATCCTCCGGCCTTTCGCAGGGCAAGATAAACGCTGCTCGATATGCTTGGGTGACAAAAGAAGTCAAGCGCGGAAAAGGACATTTCTACTTTGGCAGAGCCAAGCAGGCGGAGGGCCCGAACTCGGAGACTGCGCGGACGGATTTTGAGGGTTCAGACTTGATTGAAACCTATTTTGACCGGCTGTTGACTCGATGTGAAGATGAGGGGATTGAGGTGTATTTTTTTACCGCACCCATGAGTGAGAAAACAGAGCAGGCGATGCATGCCGATTTTATCAGCGGATATCAGGCGATGATGGAAAGAGTGCAGGAAACACATCCGCATGCAGTGATTGAGACTGACATCACCTATCTGCCGAATGATTGTTTTGGCGATGAAAGCCACCTGAACGAAAAAGGGGCAAAGTGGTTTACTGAATATATTAAACAACAAACGGAGATAGAATAAAAAAACGGATACTTTGAATATCCGTTTTGGTTTTTCAAATTGATATTTTTCTTTTAGGCGAATTCATCCACCAGATGGTTTTCAACGATATCTTTGATCTGATAGGGGCTGTCCACGATATAGTCAGGGTTCTTCTCGGCCAGATGGGAAAGACCGTCGAACCCCCACGAAGCGGCGATAACCTTGATACGCGCTTTTTTGCAGGCCAGAATATCCCGCACCTCATCGCCCACATACAGGACTTCATCCGGTTCAAGATGGTGCTCTTTTAAAAAGCTTTTGATAAATTTATGCTTTTTAAACAGCTTTTGTACCGAGATAATGCTGTCGAAATGATCGACATCATTCTTCTGCAAAAGCCGGTGGATATTGTCCTTGGAGTTGGAAGAGATAATGGAAAGACCGAGACCGTACTCCTCCAGATCGTTTAACAGCTCCACGATACCATCAAAAAGACGAATACTGCTGATATGGCGCATAAAAGAAACACACCCCTCAACCCAGTACTTGGGTATCTGGTACCATTTCACGCCAAGATCCTTGATGGCGTCCTTCAAAGGCATTGCTGCCAGACGCTGGTACTGCTCGTTTGTGAACAACGGCAGGTCAAACTTTTTGCACACATCGTTGGCGACATGAAAGAAAACCAATTCCGAATCGGCCAACGTTCCGTCAAAGTCAAAAATGATTTGTTTAATCAAAGCTTTTCCCCAATTGAATGTATGTTTATTTCGTAGGCTCATTATAACAAGTCCTTTGGCAATCAGCAACTGATTTTATGTGACATAATCGTTAAAAACATGTAAATTATACGCAAAATGACGGACTTTGATTGAAAAAGCAGGTCATTTCGGCCGATTGCTTTAAAATTTCTGGCGGTGCCTTTTCTTTCGCATTTATGTTATAATCATCAAGGGAAAAATGGAGGAATGATGGTCTATTTATATATCACCTTTTTGTTGTATATGGGGTTTTCAGCGGCATATATCTACGCCGATTATGGCGGCAAAGCCGCTATGAAACGCGCGACTAAAATATCGGCAGGCATTCTGTATCTTTGTCTGGCTCTTCTTGCTTTTTTCTTAAACCGCGTGGATGGCGAGCTAGTGGCATCGCGGCATTTTGCATGGGTGTTCAGTGCTATGCTCTGTTGTTTCGGCGGGGATATGGTGATGCTGGGAGCGGGGGGCAAAAAGATGGTGCTCGGATTCGGCATGTTCCTGTTCTTTGCCGCGCATTTGCTGCTAACCGTCTATTTTTCGCAGTATTTACTGCGTACAGGCGCGCCGCTTTTGAGCAGAACCGAGCTTATTATCATCTTTGCGGGCATACTGCTTGCGGTTTTGTTTTTGCGTATCCCACGGCTTGATTTCGGCTCAGCCGGGTTCAAGGCCATGGTTTTTGTATTTTTCCTCTCTTCGGTGGTGATGATCGCTAAAGCGTTTTCACTGGTTAAGGTGATGAACACCGGCGCATCCTGGCCGGCGGTGGTCGGCGTTGTGTTTATCGCGGTATCCGATTTCTTTTTGGCCTATAAGTATTTTTCCACCGAAAAAAGTGTCTATGCACTGGGTACGGCGCTGGCGTTGTATTTTGCGGGTATGGCGGCGTTGCCACTCAGTATCTATTATATATAATACTTTATAGCGAAAAAAATTGATGAAAAAAAAGCAAATGAAACCAAAAAAAAATCAAGCAGTGACCAAGCGCGTTGTGCGAGAATACGCGCTGATTCTGGCAGGCGTACTTCTGGCCAGTTTCGGGATGGACGCATTTTTGATCCCCAACAAAATCGCGGCCGGCGGGGTCAGCGGCATCGCGACCATACTCTTTTACCTGTTCGGCTTTCCTGTAGGGGTGACGATGCTGGTCATCAACATTCCGCTGTTTATCGCAGGCGGCAAGGTGGCAGGGAAATCGTTCTTTATCCGAACGCTCCTGGCCACGCTGGTGATGTCGGCGTATATCGATTTGGTACCGACGCCTGTGCTTTCGACCGACATGATCTTGGCTTCGGTCTATGGCGGCACAGCAGTCGGCATCGGTCTGGGTCTGACGATTTATGCCGGAGCGACTACCGGCGGAACGGATATGGCGGCTAAGATTATGCATTCACTGATGCCTAAAATCAGTGTTGCGACATTTTTGTTCATCATCGATGTCGCTGTGGTACTGCGGCGGCGCTGGTCTTTAATGCGGCTGTGGCGCTGTATGCCATCGCGTCGCTCTATATCTCTTCCAAGCTGATTGATGCGGTGGTGGCGGGCTTTAAGACCGGTAAGGCATATTTTATCATTACGACCAAAGCGGACGAGATTAGAAAAGGCATCATCGAAGAGCTGGACAGGGGTGTAACGCTGATTGATGCGGTGGGCGGCTTTTCGGGTGAGCACAGAGCTGTACTGCTCTGCGTGATTCGGCGGAATTCCGAGGTGATTTATCTAAAGCGTCTGGTGGCCAGAGTGGATGAAAACGCATTTGTGATTGCGACCACGGTCACTGAGGTGCTAGGAGAAGGTTTTAACGATTAATTAACCTTTTTAAAAAAAGGTTGTGCAACAATTTATATTCGTTTATGATAAACCGTAATAAAAACAAATAACAGCGTATGAAAGCGCTGTTTTTATATTCAAAAAGCAAAGGAAACGAAAAATAAATGGAAAAACAGAAAAACTCTGCGGCAAAACTGGGCGAAATGCCCATCCCCAAACTGGTGCTCACCATGAGCGGACCGGCCATCATCTCTATGATGGTTCAATCGCTCTACAATGTGGTGGACTCCATCTTTGTTTCGGGCTATTCGGAGGATGCGCTGGCCGCGGTGTCGCTGGCTTTCCCCATTCAGCTGGTCATTATCGCCGTATCGGTCGGGATGGGTGTCGGTATCAATTCGATGATCTCAAGAAGTCTGGGCGCAAAGGACTTAAAAGGCGCTTCTAATTCGGCCGAACACGGTATCCTTCTGCTGGCGTTGTTCAGCGTGATTTTCGCTTTTCTTGGCGCGTATACCGCTCGCTTTTTCTTTGGCATATTCACATCCGACGCGGTGCTGATTGAATACGGTACCACCTATATCACCATCATCATGGCGTTTTCGGTCGGCCGGATGATGAGCCAGGCGTTTATGAGCATTTTGCAGGGTTCAGGCGATATGAAGACCCCGATGACCGGACATATCTTGGGTGCGGTGACCAATATTGTACTGGATCCGATCTTGATTTACGGGCATATCGGGAGTGTCTATTTTTGTGATCCGATGGGCATTAAAGGCGCGGCGATTGCGACTGTCATCGGGCAGACTGTCACATTTCTCTTTTTAGCGTTTATGTTCTTTACGCGTGAGCATGTGGTTAAGCTGGATATTAAAAACTTTCGGTTGAAACGCGAAATTTTAGGCGGTATTCTGGTGGTGGCACTGCCGGCTATGGTGGCGCAGGCCATCGTGTCGGTCATGGTGGTCGGCATCAACAAAGTATTGGCGTTGATCAATTTCTCGGCGATTACGGCTTTTGGGGTATATATCAAAATCCAGTCTGTTGTGTTTATGCCGATCTTCGGCCTCAGCACAGGCATGATGCCGATCTGCGGCTATTCATTTGGAGCTAATAATAAAAAGCGTTTCACGCAAACCGTCAAAGTTGCCTGGCTGTATGCACTTTCGGTGGCGATGATCGGACTGATCTTGTTCCAGACCATGCCGAGAACTCTGCTCGGTATCTTCTCCCTTTCGGATGAAGTGATGGATATCGGGATTTACACGATGCGGATTTTATCCATCGGTCTGCCCATCGGTGCAACGATTGTGATGATGGCGTCCGCTTTGCAGGCCATCGGCAAATCTTACGTCACCATGATCAGTAATTTTATGCGGGGTATCCTGCTGCTGCTGCCGCTGATTTATCTTTTTAATCGCTGGTTTGGTGTCAATTACGGTTGGTTTGCGGGACCGATTGCGGATTTCTCATCTTTGGTTTATATTGGAATTACATATTTTGCGCTGATGAAAAAATGGGACGCTTTACACAGGAGGTAAAGGAATGAAAACCTGTATCGCTTATTATTCTAAGCAGGGCAACACCCGGCTGGCGGCTGAAATGCTGGCCAAAAAACTAAAAGCGGATTTGATTGAACTCACCGAGAAAACAAACTATAACGGGATGATTGGCTTTATGCGCGGCGGGTTTCGTGCAGTCACAGGCAAGCTGGCCAAGCTGGATGAAGAGACTCTGAAAAAAATTACCGGATACGACACGGTGCTGGCGGCATCCCCGGTTTGGGCAGGTAAAACAACGCCGGCGGTGAATGCACTGTTGGTAAAAGCGGATTTGGCCGGTAAAAAGGTGTATGTTTTAACCACACAGGCGGACAGGGCTTTGGACGGGCACGACAGCCGAACGGCCGCGATCAAAGAAAAATTGGCGGCAGCGGGCGCAGTGTTCGGCGGATGCTTTTCGGTGTACGGCGCGGCGCCAGGCAAAGGCGTTTTACCAAAAGCGGAACTGGAAAAACAGTTGGAATTCGTAAAAATTGATTAACTATTGATAATGCGGCTGGCGGCATTTATGCTTTCTGCCGTTTTTTTAATCTGCACGAGGATTTAAGGTAACATGGTACAATGAAGGATAAACAAATGCAAACAGTGTTTTTTAAAGGCGAAGTGGATTTATCAGCGAACTTTGCGGAGTGGTATGCGGCGAGTTTCTTACGCTTTTCCACTCGAAAATATGGGGACATGCCGATTGGAGCGGAAGACAAAGCGGCGGTGGATGCGCTTGCTGAACAAATTAACGGATTTGCGGATGGGGTTCGGATTTTACCCGTCTATGATACCGCCCCAGACTTGTTTGAATCCTTTGGCTATACGAAACTGGCGGGGGTGCCTGCTTTTTTGGCAGTGCTGAGCGACAGGAGCCAACACGCGGACGTTAAAGCGGGGTTTTATGGCGAAGCGATGTGCCTTGCGCTGACAGCCCGTGGGTTGAAAACCTGTTGGGTGTCAGGATCCATCAAAAAACAACATGTGAGAAAGTATGTCGAAATCCAGCACGGTGAACGGTTTTTGAGCACCATTGCATTTGGATACGGCGAGGACAGGGCACAGGACGCGATCACAGCGCGGAGAAAGCGCAAACCGATCGAGAAAACATTTGAGGGTGAGCCCACAAATGAAACATACCAAAGATTGATGGCGTGTGTGCAAAACTCCCCTTCGGCCATCAATCGTCAGCCCTGGCAGTACCGGACAGAAGACGGGTATTTGGCCGTAAAAAAGCCGATGATACCCGGTGGTCCTTTTCCTGAAGCGCTGGATATCGGCATCTCGATGCTGCATGCAACCTGTGCGGCGGAGGTGCTCGGCATCGCTGGCGTTTGGCAAAGCGGCAGCAAAGATTTGGGTGTTTTTTTGGAAGGGTAGCCGTTTGAAAAAAACAGCCGGATATGGTATTCTAACAAAAATAAATACGAAAGAAAAAGGGCGATAAGGTATTGAAAGACTGGGTAGATTATCTTTTGCGTTTTCTGTTCTATATTATCGGCAAGCTCCTGCTGCTGCTCCTGGTGGCCACGCTTTTGGTGTTCAGTTTCATGGCGGCTAAGGATTATATGAACATCAATGTGCTGATTTCAGACGGTCTCAAGGCGCGTGCCGGGGTGGTGCTGGAAGGTGAGGAAGCCGCTAATCTTTCCCAGATTTTCACTGACGCTTATCTTCGTCAGGATGATCGGTTGAAGGACGATACATACGATGAATATGTCGTGCGTTCCTACTTGCAGGATATTGATATCGGGTTTAAGCTGATTTGGCCGTGGCAGCAGAAGGTGACCGTAAGGGTGTCTGAAACAATCACCCAGATTGACGGTGAACTGCCTGAGGACAGACAGACTGAGGATATGACCGAAGAGGATATTCGCCCGCCGGAATGGGAGGGCGCAGTATACATGGTGACGTTGGAGCGGCACGAGACTGCCTGGCGCATCACGGATATGGAGTGGCTCAGCGAAGCACCGGAGATGGCGATGACCGCTGTGGAATAGAATAATCCGATCAGTCATGGGGAACCGTGGCTGATTTATTATGAGGGAACGATGGATTTTAAAGAAGTGATGAAGGGAAAGGTGTTGCTGGCACCGATGGCGGGTGTAACCGATCGGGCATTTCGCGGCGTATGCAAGGAAATGGGCGCGGATTTGACTTATACCGAGATGGTCAGCGCCAAAGCCCTGCAGTTCAAAAACAGAAAAACCAAGAAACTCTTGGATATTGGCGACACCGAAAGGCCTGCGGCGGTTCAGATTTTTGGCAGTGAGCCGGACGTGATGGCGGATATGGCGGCGATGGTGGCCGAAAATTTTTCGGATGATATTTTCCTGATCGATATCAATATGGGGTGTCCTGCGCCCAAGATTGTGAACAACGGCGAAGGCAGCGCTTTGATGAAGCATCCTGATTTGGCTGCACAGATCGTAAGAAAAGTGAAGGATAGCGTCCGAGTACCTGTGACGGCGAAGATACGTAAAGGATTTAGCGAAAGCGTTATAAATGCAGTGGAGTTTGCAAAACGATGCGAGGACAGCGGTGCGGATATGGTCACCGTGCACGGCAGAACGCGGGAACAGTATTATTCAGGTAAGGCGGATTGGGAGATTATCGCACGCGTGAAGCATGCGCTTAAAATCCCTGTGGTCGGTAATGGGGATATTTTTTCTGCCGAGGATGCGGCGCGGATGTTTGAACGAACGGGGGTGGACGCTGTGATGGTGGCCAGAGGCGCGCTGGGCAATCCGTTTTTGTTCCGCGAGATACAGCATTTTTTAAAAACGGGACAGGTCTTGCCCGGCCCGGACGCCGCAGAGCGGATGGATACACTGATGCGGCATGCGGAGGAGACGGTGGCGCTGAAAGGTGAAAAAACAGCGATGGTTCAGCTGAGAAAGCATGCCGCATGGTACATCAAAGGCTTGAAAAACGCAAGACATTTTCGTGAAGCGATGGTGCGCATCAATACACTGGAAGAACTCGAAATGCTGGCAAAACAGATTGGCACGCAGGCAAAGACCACGGAATTTTAATAGTTTTTGTGTGAAGAAGCCGATATACTATATTTTAGAAAATCGAGACAGAATAGAATAATATGCAGGAAAATAAGATTGAATTGGGATTGAATAAAACAAGAAAAGGCCTCGGTGAAAAACTGAAAGGTCTGTTTGTTGCGTTTAAGAAACCGGATGAGGATTTTTTGGAGGCACTGGAAGAGGTGCTGATTCTTTCAGATATGGGTGTGGAAACCGCAGGCGTATTGATTGATTCCCTTCGGACGCGGATTAAGCGTGAGGGGATTGAATCGCCCGAAGCTATCAGGCTGGCACTGAGTGAAATCATTGCCGCGCAGTTAAAATGCGACCCGCCCGAATATAAGCACCCCACCGTTGTGCTGGTGGTGGGCGTCAACGGCGTGGGAAAGACCACAGCTATCGGGAAGCTGGCATTCCAGATGAAAGCGGCGGGCAACGAGGTGGTACTGGCGGCGGGGGATACCTTTCGCGCGGCGGCCAGCGAGCAGTTGACCAAGTGGGCCAAACGTGCGAACGTGCCGGTGGTGAAGCATCACGAAGGCGCGGACCCGGGTGCGGTCATATTTGATGCTGTCCAATCCGCCAAGGCAAAAAATGCGGATATGCTGATCTGCGATACGGCGGGACGGCTGCATAATAAACCGCATCTGATGGAAGAGCTGAGAAAAATTGACCGAGTCATCAGCAAAGCATGGCCGGAAGCTTACCGCAAGAACCTGTTGGTGCTGGACGCGGCCACCGGACAGAACGCGATTGTTCAAGCCAAAGCGTTTATGGAGATGATTGCGATCGACGGAATCATATTAAACAAACTGGACGGAACGGCCAAAGGCGGTATGATTTGTGCGATTCGAAAAACGCTGGACCTGCCGGTTTATTATGTTGGTGTCGGCGAGCAGTTGGATGATTTGCGCGAATTTGACGCAAACGTCTTTGCCCAAGCGCTCTTATCTTTAGGTTAAACATCAAGGCCGCCCTTGAAAAAACATGTAAACGGGTATAAAGTATTGGCTATAGATTATTTATTGGATTAGAGGAACGGACGAAAAATGGTGGCTATCATAATCGGCGCATGCGTCGGGATTGTATTTGGTACATTGCAGGTGCTGGTCATCAGCCGGGTGGTGGCGGCGATGACAGGCGAAGCCGAACCTAAAAAGGGCGCTTTTGTTTGGGTCATGCTGCAGTTCTTGGCCAATGTAGCGGCATTTGCTGTGCTGGGATTCTATTCCATGCCCGGCCTGATTGCGGCGGCGGTGGGATTGCTGGCGGCATCCATCACGGTCTGGCTGATAATATCTAATAAAAACACGAGGGAAGGATAGTTAAGATGAGCGAAGGGTTTTCTCCCGGAATCGTACCCCATCGATATAACATCTTCGGGGTCAGCATCAGTGAAACCGTCATTACGGCGTATTGCGTCACGTTTGCGCTAATCGTTTTTGCGCTGATTGTACGGTATATGTTTGTACCCAAGTTCAAAGACCGCCCGAAAAAGTTTCAGAACGTTTTGGAACTGATCGTGGACGGCATCAACCGCTTTGCCAACAACACGGCGGGTGAATACGGCAGCAAGGTGGCGGCTTACGGCATGACGCTGGCCTTCTTTTTGGTTGTATCGGGTTTGTTGGAACTCATCACCATCCGTGCTCCTGGAACAGATATCAATTTTACTATCGCCATTTCGCTGATGAGCTTTATTCTTATCAATGCGCTGGCGCTGATGGAAAAGGGTATTGGCGGACGCATCAAGCATTACTTAAAACCCAATGCGTTGATCGGGTTTTTCCGGCTGCTGTCGGATTTGGTGGTTCCGGTTTCGCTCTCATGCCGGATGTTCGGCAACCTGCTTTCGGGCTTGGTGGTCATGGAGCTGGTGTACTACGCCATGGGTAATTTCGCCATCGGTATACCGGCGGCCTTAAGCGTTTTTTTCAACATTTTCCATGTGTTGATGCAGACTTATGTGTTCCTGATGCTGACGTTCTCGTTTGTGCATGAGGCCACAGAATAGTGACAAAGAGATTAGCCGGTGATTTTCGGTTAAAATATAAATGTGATTATAATTTTTAAACGGAGGAAATAATAGATGGACGGATTGGTAGCGATTGGCGCAGGCATAGCGGTTTTGACCGGTTTTGGCGCAGGTATCGGCATGGGCATTGCCACATCCAAAGCGTGTGAGGCGATAGCGAGACAACCCGAAGCATCGGGCAAAATTCAGTCAGCTTTGCTTTTGGGCTTGGCGCTGGCGGAATCCACAGCGATTTACGGCTTTGTTATTGCAATCTTGATGGTATTTAAATAATCATACGATTAAGTGCTTTAGGTAACAGCAAGACCAGGGAAGTATTTTACGGAAGGTAGAAATATGGAAATACATTGGCAGGATATCATTCTACATGCGGTCAATATTTTGATTCTGTTTGTCGCACTGCGAATGCTTTTATATAAACCGATCAACAGGTTTTTAAAAAGCAGAGAAGAGCGGTTTGAAGGCAGAATTTCGGATATTGAAAAAAAGGAAATCGAGGCGGCCGAGCGTAAGCAGGAATACGACGCATTATTAAGCAAAGCCCATTCGGAAGCGGCTGAGATCATTAAGCACTCCACCGAACTTGCCAAAGATCACGCAAAAGACGTGGTCACCAAAGCGGAAGACCAAAGCCGCGAGATGATTGCGCGCGCCAAAAAAGATATTGAGAACAAAAAGCTTCAGGAAAAGGAAAACTTAAAGCTTGAAATCACCAATATGGCGGTGCAGATTGCCAGCAAGGTGCTGGAGCGTGAAGTATCCATGGAAGACAACAAGAAAATCATCGACGATTTCTTTACAAAGGTGGGCTAGGCGGTGAGCATGAAAGGGAAGATCAGGACAGCGGCGGACTTTGACAAAGACGCGATCGCACTCATCAAAAAGCAGTTTGAGGCGATGGTTGGCGAGGAAGTTGAGTTTACCGTTGAAAAAGACCCGAACATTATCGGCGGGTTTATTGTCTATTTAAATAATAAGGTTTACGACCGGAGCATTAAGACGCATCTGGACGAGATCAAAAAATACATTCAGGAAGTCTACGAAACGCCCTATAAGGACGACGAATATATCGAGGGCGGTTTTGATATTGATTCGGACGCGTTCGGTGAAATCACCAAGGAGCGCATCTATGAGTACGAGGGCGATCGGGACTTAAAAAACGTTGGTATGGTCACTTTTTCGGGCGACGGCGTGGTGCAGGTCAAGGGGCTTGACAACTGCAAATACGGCGAGCTCTTGCAGTTTCAGAACAATTCGTTCGGCATCGTGATGAACCTCGATAAAGAAAAAGTCGGTGCGGTCATGCTCAACGCCGCCAACGAGGTGTCCGAAGGTTCGCCGGTGCGCAAGACAGGCAATGTGGTGCAGGTGCCGGTGGGTAACAAGTTGCTGGGACGCGTAATTAACCCCATCGGTATTGCGATGGACGATAAAGGCAAGCTTCACATCGAACGTCATCGGGCCATTGAACACGAAGCACCGGCCATCATCGACCGGCAGGGTGTTCGGGAACCCTTGGAAACCGGCATCATGGCGGTGGATGCCATGATCCCCATCGGCAAAGGCCAAAGGGAACTGATTATCGGCGACCGGCAGACCGGCAAAACCGCGATTGCGATTGATACTATCATCAATCAGCGGGGCAAAGACGTTATATGTGTCTATGTGGCAATCGGACAAAAAGCAAGTACCGTGTGCAGCATTATTGACACATTAACTGAAACCGGGGCTATGGAATACACGGTGATTGTGGCTTCCACGGCCTCCGATTCGGCGCCTATGCAGTATATCGCACCCTATTCGGGCTGTGCGATCGCTGAAGAATTTATGGATAAGGGCAAGGATGTCCTCATCGTCTATGACGATTTATCCAAGCACGCAGTGGCCTACCGTACTATGTCTTTGCTTCTGCGGCGTCCGCCGGGACGCGAAGCTTACCCGGGTGACGTGTTCTACCTGCATTCCCGACTGCTGGAGCGCGCGGCCAGAATCAGCGACGAGAAGGGCGGGGGTTCCATCACCGCTCTGCCGATTATCGAAACCATGAGCGGCGATATTTCGGCTTATATTCCGACCAACGTGATTTCTATCACGGACGGTCAGATATATCTGGAAAGTGAGCTCTTTAATGCCGGCGTTCGCCCGGCCATCAACGTAGGGCTTTCGGTTTCGCGTGTGGGCGGTTCGGCACAGACCAAAGCGACCAAAGCAGTGGCGCATCGTCTGCGGCTGGATTTGGCGCAGTTCCGTGAATTGGCGGTGTTTGCGCAGTTTGCTTCGGATTTGGATAAGCAGACACAGGACAGTCTTTCTCACGGTGTTCGGTTAACCGAGGTGCTAAAGCAGGCCCAGTATAAGCCATACCCTATGTCCACTCAGGTTATGATGCTGTATTCTGTGGTCAATAAGCTGTTAAAAGACGTGCCGGTGGAGCATATTCGGACGCTGATGCCCGAACTGATTGACCATATTGACGCCAATTATCCGAATGTGCGGATGGAGATTGAAAAAACCCAAGACCTGCCTGAAAACGTGGCGGATATCATCAAGCGGGCGACTACCGAATTTGTTCCGGTGTTCTTCCAGCTGCACAACATCACACCGCCCGACAAAGAAGGTGAATCCGCATGAAGAACATGGGTGACATAAAGCATTCGATGCGGGCGATCAGCGATACCGAGCAGATCACCAAAGCGATGCATCTGATATCCACATCCAAGATGAAGCGGGCGATATCGAACTATGAAAAGAATCGATATCATTTTAACCATGTACAGGCGGGGCTTAAGGATATTTTGGCGCACACCACCGAGCTAAGCCACCCGTACGTCAAACACAGCGAGGGCGGTTCGGCCGCGTTTGTGGTGATTGCGGCGGACAAAGGTCTTTGCGGCGGGTATAACCATAATGTGCTGAACTTTGCGCTGGCCGAGATGAAAAAAAATAAACAACAGTATATCTTGACCGTTGGTCAGGAAGCGCGTGCGTTTTTTGAGCGTAAAGGGTATATGATCGACGTTGAGTTTCTGCATATTGCGCAGAATCCTTCGCTGTATAACGCAAGGAATATCACAAACGATATTTTGGAGCTGTATGACACGGGTGTGATGGATGAAGTGTATGTGGTTTACACCAAATTTTATTCGCCGCTGAAGCAGGAGCCGCAGATTATCCAGCTGCTTCCGGTGGAGGAATCCAACTTTGAGGAGATTGAAACCGAGTACAAATATTCGGCGGACTTAAGTTTTCACCCGTCGGTCAAGGATGTTTTTGACCGGATGGTGCCGCAATATATCGTGGGGCTGATGTACGGCTGTCTGGTGCAGGCGTATGCCTCCGAGCACAGCGCGCGGATGACGGCGATGGAAAACGCAACGGAAAATGCGGACGAGATGCTGGGCAAGCTGTCGATGGAATATAACCGTGCCCGGCAATCCAACATCACCAACGAGATTTCCGAGATTATCGGGGCGATGGAAGCATTAAGCGATAACTTTTAAAAGCAGATAAATTTTTGAAAGGATAGCATGCATGAAACTATAAATTTCTGTGTGCGGATGTGATGAACCGTCACATCAAATGTGAAGAATGGAAGAGATAACATTTGTAAATACGGGGGAACTCATCAGAATTATGGGCCCGGTTTTGGACGTGGCGTTCTATGACGGCCAGCTGCCGCCCATCAATAACGCGCTGATTATTAAGATCGGTAAGCGCGAAGTGTGGCTGGAAGTGGCCATGCACATCGGCGACGAGACCGTGCGCTGTATTGCACTGCATGCTACCGAGGGGCTTTCATGTGGTCTGCCGGTGGGAAACACCGGTGATAAGATTCGCGTGCCTGTAGGAAAGGCGGTCTTAGGGCGCGTCATCAACGCTATCGGTCAGCCGATCGACGGCAAAGGCCCGATCGAGGCCAAGGAAACGCTGCCCATCCATCGGCGTCCTCCGGTTTTTTCGGACCAAAACCCCGCAACCGAGCTTTTTGAAACCGGTATTAAAGTCATCGACCTTTTGGCGCCCTATCCGAAGGGCGGCAAGATCGGTCTGTTCGGCGGCGCAGGCGTGGGTAAGACTGTCCTCATTATGGAGTTGATTCGGAATATTGCAAAAGAGAGCGGCGGGTATTCGGTGTTCACCGGCGTGGGCGAACGCAGCCGCGAGGGCAATGAGTTGATCTCGGACATGACCGAATCGGGTGTTTTGGAAAAAACCGCGCTGGCTTTCGGGCAGATGAACGAACCGCCGGGTTCGCGTATGCGTGTGGCGCTTTCGGGTCTCACCATGGCTGAACAATTGCGTGACGAAGAAGGGCAGGATGTGCTCCTGTTTATTGATAATATCTACCGCTTTATTCAGGCGGGTTCCGAGGTTTCGGCCCTGCTCGGCCGCATTCCTGCGGCGGTGGGCTACCAGCCTACGCTGGCCACTGAGCTCGGCGCGTTGCAGGAACGCATCACCTCGACCAAGTCGGGATCCATCACCTCGGTGCAGGCCATCTATGTGCCGGCCGACGACCTGACCGACCCGGCACCGGCGACCACTTTTACGCATCTGGATGCGATGACGGTGCTTTCCCGTTCAGTTTCCGAACAAGGCATCTATCCTGCGGTCAATCCGCTGGAATCGTCTTCGCGTATTCTGGATCCGCGTTATGTAGGTGAAGCGCATTATGAAGTGGCCAGGCGTGTGGGTGAGATTTTGCAGCGGTACCGCGAACTGCAGGATATCATCGCGATTTTGGGTATGGAAGAGCTGACCGAAGCCGACCGGATGACCGTATATCGCGCACGTAAGATTCAGCGTTTCCTGTCCCAGCCCATGAACGTGGCCGAGATATTTACCGGTATTCCCGGCAAATATGTGCCGATTGAAGATACGATACGCAGTTTTAAGGCGATTGTGGACGGCGAAGTGGATGACATCAACGAATCGGCCTTCTATATGGTGGGAACGATCGACGAAGTGATTGAAAAAGGACGCAAAAAATAGTGGATAATACCTATCGTTTGGAGATTATCACGCCCGAAAAGGTATTCTTTCAGGGCGATGTTATCTCCTGCATATTCCCGTCCGAGGACGGCTTTATGAGCATCCAGAAAAGTCATGAGCCGCTGGTGGCTGCGGTGGTCATCGGCCCGATTAAGATACATTTAAAAGACGATACATGGGTGGAGTGCGCGACGACCGAGGGTTTTTTGGAAGTGCGTCCGGACGAGACCATGATTTTTGCTCAGACGGTGGAATGGCCGGATGAGATTGATATGCGCAGGGCACAGGAAGCCGCAGACCGGGCGCGTGAGCGCTTACGGCAGAAGCAAAGCTGGAACGAATACCAGCAGAGCCACGTTGCGCTGGCGCGGGCGATGGTGCGGCTGAAGGTGGGGCGCAAAAACAGAAATATGGAATAGACGCAGAAAAAACCGATATCACTGATCGGTTTTTTTGTTCTGAATGGCTAAAGAACTTCGATGGTTCACGCAAGATTTGGCCTTTTGCTATTTTAATTGCATACCATCGGTGGTAGAATATAGAGTAACAAGCGATTATGACGGGCGGAGAGGATCATGGGCAGGATATATTATATCACCGGCGGGGCTTACAGCGGGAAATCCGCGTTTGCAGAAAATATCACATCCAATTATGAGCGGCTGGGTATCATTGTTATCGGCACGCCTTCCGAAGCGCAAACCAAAAATGCGGAGACAAAAACGGTGAGGAAGATTGGGAATTGGGAGCGTATTCAGACGGATGGACATCTGGACAAAGTACTCACCGAGCACAATTATGACCTGTTCGTACTGGATAATTTAACAGCGCTGGTCAAGCAGCGCATTATGGACGGGTTTTTAGGCAAAGATGCTACGAATGCCGAAAAAAAGCGTGAAATTAGTGAGGCGGTCAGTCGCGAAGTGATGAATCTGGTGGTGGCGGCTAAGGATCATGACCGGAATCTGCTTGTGATGTCCAGTGAAGTCGGGATGGGGGTTTTGCCCGAAAATGATACTGCGCGCTTTTTTCGAGCTGAGACAGGGCGGGCCAATCAGTTAATGGCATCGCTGGCAGACGAAGCATTTTTGCTGGTTTCGGGGATTCCGATTAAGATTAAAGGATAAATACAGATAAGAGGAGTTTTTTTTGAACATTTACTTATTGCGACATGCGCAGACAGAAGGCAACAAAGAAGAACGTTTCTATGGGATAAAGAACACACCGCTTTCTAAGGAAGGCAAAGCGTCGCTTGCGGTGGTCCATAAATTTTTTAAAAATATTAGTTTGGACAAAATATATTGTTCACCGATGCAACGGTGTATCGACACCGCCAAGCTCAGCTTTGGAGAAAAAGCTGACATCAAGATTGAAAAGGGTCTAATCGAGCTTGATTTTGGCGACTGGGAAGGGCAGCGATTTACCAACGTGATGGAAAAACATCCTCAACTGTGGGCGCAATATAAGAAGGACTGGGGACATTTTTGTTTTCCGAACGGCGATACCGTGCCGGAATATCAAGCGCGGGTACAGCGTATGATGGCGGAGATATTGGAAAAGACAGACAACGACGGCACGATTGCGCTGGTGTCGCATTACGGATTTATCAAGACAGCGCTGTCATATCTTCTGATGGGAGACGGCAGTTTGAATGACCGTATCAGTATACAGAACGCAACTATCAGTTGGGTGGATATTACAAACGGTGTGCCAAAGCTACGCTGGATGAATGGTTTACAGAGGTTTTAACGATGCTGATTAAACAGATTTCGATTTTTACGCAGAACATCAAAGGCGACTTGGCCGAGATTACGCGGACGCTGGGCGACGCCGGAATTGACTTGATTTCACTTTCCATTGCGGACACGTCCACTTTTGGCGTGGTTCGGGGGATTGTGGAGGACAGCGAGCGGGCGCTGAAAATGTTGAAAATCGCAGGATTTTCCGCGAAGATCACCGAGGTGATTGCGGTGGAGGTGCCGGATAAACCAGGAGGGCTTGCCGGTGTGCTGGCGCATTTAAATGAAGCCGGACTTTTTGTAGAATACCTGTATTCCTTTGTTCGAAACAAAGGCCAAAACGCGCTGATTGTCTTTCGCGTTGAGCAGCTGGATGCGGCGGTGGAGACTCTGCAGAAAAACGGGATTAAAGTTTTGACCAAAGAGGAAGTATATAATATCTGATGGATTTTCAACTGGACGAAAAAAGAACGGGCGTCGTGATTGACCTCAGCGCTCTCGCTCACAATATAAAAGCGCTGAAAGCGAATCTGCCAAAGGGGTGTGAGCTTGCGGCGGTGGTGAAAGCCAACGCGTACGGCCACGGAGCAGTGGAAGTCAGTCGCACAGCGATTGAGAGCGGAGCGGACCTGCTATGCTTTGCTACGGCAAACGAAACCTGTGAGGTTTTAAAAGCGGATGTGGATGCGCCAATGCTGGTGATGGGTGCGCCGATGAGCGACAGTTTGGATATCATTGTGGATTTTGGCGTGCGTCAGTGTGTTTTTTTGCCCCAGCATGTGATGGATCTACAGAAAAAAGCCGAAGAAAAAAACGGCGAGGCACTGGTCCATGTCAAGATTGATACAGGCATGAACCGCATTGGCGTGAAGACAGAAGCCGAGTTTGAAGCGCTTTTGGCCACCATGGTGCGATGCGACCGTGTGACCTTTGAGGGGATGTTTACCCACTTTGCAGTCAGTGATGAAACGGATAAGTCTTTCAGCCGTACGCAGGCTGAGGTTTTTGAACGGTTTTATCAGATGGCAAAAGAGAAAGGGTTTTCGCCCATCCGCCATGCCTGTAATTCGGGAGCGATTATCGATATGCCCGAATACGCATTTGATATTGTTCGGGCGGGCATCGCTATGTACGGATGCTATCCCAGCGAAGACGTGATGAAAAATCGTGTTCTGCTACAACCGGTGATGAGCGTGTATTCGCATATTGTGCATATCAAAACCGTTATGACCGGCGAGAGCATCAGCTATGGACGCACCTTTACGGCCGAAAAGCCCTTGCGGGTGGCCACTGTGCCGATCGGTTACGGCGATGGATTTAATCGTCTTTTATCGAACCGCGGGGAGATGCTGGTGGGTGGTCGTAGAGCCCGAATTTTAGGTCGGGTGTGCATGGACATGACTATGATTGATGTTACCGATATTGACGACGCGAAAATCGGCGATATGGTGACGATTATCGGGCAGGACGGCGATGAGCATATTTCGGCTGATGATCTTGCAAAAATCTGCGGGACGATCTCGTATGAGATTCTGCTCTCGTTTACGCCGCGTCTGCCAAGGGTGTATATTCATGGATAAGGTAATATTACGAAAAACCCTGTTGGAAAAGCGCAGGGCATTAAGCCCGGCGGAGACAGCGGAAAAATCGCAGGCGATATTTGAGAATTTGAAAGACTTGGAGGAATATCGGACAGCCGAGTCGGTTTTAGTGTATTCAGCGTTTGATGGTGAAACCGCGACCCAAGTGATTATCAGTGATTTGGAGCATCGAAATGTACGGATTTATCTGCCGGTCATCATCAGTGATATCGAATTTGTGCCCTGCCGGATGGTTGGGCAATTGATGAAAAACCGATATGGCATTCATGAACCGATACCGATGGAAACAGCCGTGAAAGGTAGTGGTAAAATTGATTTGGCTATTTGTCCGGGTGTGGGATTCGACCGAGACGGTCACAGGCTGGGGTATGGTAAAGGCTACTATGACCGCTATTTAAACGGGGAAGATATCGTTAAAATCGGGCTGGCATATGAGTTGCAAGTGATGGAAGCAATACCATTTGATGAACAGGACGTGCTAATGGATGTGGTGGTCACCGAGAAGGCGGTTTATCGGTCATGCGGATAATCAGCGGAAAATACAGAGGACGGAAGCTGATTTCGCCGGAAGGCATGCATACTCGTCCCACCACCGACAGGGTGAAGGAAGCGCTCTTTGGAGCCATTCAGTTTCGTATCGCCGGAGCCAAGGTTTTGGATCTGTTTGCGGGGTCGGGGGCGCTGGGTATCGAAGCATTAAGCCGCGGCGCGAAAAACTGCACGTTTATCGAAAACGACTGTGCGGCGCTGGAAGCCCTGAAAACGAATTTATCCATGATAACAGACGGGCATCAGGTGAGGGCGGCCGACTATCTGTCGGCGCTGAAGCGGTTGGCCGGGGAATCGTATGACATCATCTTGATGGATCCGCCCTATACAGCGGGGTATTATGTTCCGGCATTGGAATATGTCGCGCAAAATCAAATGCTGGCCGAGGAAGGGGTTTTGGTTCTAGAAATCAAGACCGATATGACCAGCGGCGGTGAAGACTTTTTTTCGCTGACCAAGCAAAAAACTTACGGTGCAGTGACTTTGGAATTCTACGAAAGAAGGGAAAACAGATGAGCGTATGCATCTATCCTGGGTCGTTTGACCCGATCACCATGGGGCATTTGGATATCATCACGCGGGGCAGCCAGATGTTTGATCATGTCATCGTCTGTGTGTTGGTCAACACCCAAAAAACGCCAGCTTTTACGCTGGATAAACGATTGGCGATGATTTCCGAATCGGTCAGGCATTTGGCCAATGTTTCGGTGGACAGCTACAGCGGACTTTTGGTGGATTATATGGAAAAGCAAAAAGCGGATGTCATTTTACGCGGGTTGCGTGCGGTATCCGACTTTGAGCACGAGTTTGCCATGGCGGCGATGAACCGTCAGCTCAAGCCCGATATTGAGACGGTTTTTTTGATGACGCGGACCGAGTATTCCTTTCTGTCTTCCAGCGTGGTTCGGGAGGTTGCAGGCTTTGGCGGGGACGTATCGGGGCTGGTGCCGAGCGCGATTTTGGAAGACATTAAAGCGTTGAAAAAATAGAAGAAATCCAGGGGGAACAGGCGTGACGAGCGTCGATATACAAAAAACCAGATTCAATCAGATGGTGGCCAGCTGCTTTAACAAAGAAGCGCTTGAACAGATTGATATTCGCGAGATTGTTCTGCACAAAGCCACGCAGACCTATTACGTTATTTTCAAAACCCAAAAAATATTCACGCTGGCCGAGGAAGCAGCTGTGGACCGTAAACGCCATACGGTGTTTTCCGGCGGCCAAAAAGTGAAGTTTTTCTATGACTATTCCGAGCTCATCAATAAAGATAAAGCGATGATTGATCGCATTTTTACGCATATTTACAACGAGTTTATTTCGTTCCGTCCATACTTAAAACTCAGCCATTCTTATTGCGATATGGGTCGGTTTCATATCGATTTTAAATCCGAAGCGGGCAAGCAGATGCTGTCCGATCTTGGGGTGGATTCGCGTATCAAGGAACTGCTGTCTCTCACGTTTCGAAAAAACTATGCGCTGGCGGTGGGGATAGACCGTACGCTGGAAGGACGCGATGTATCGGGTGTCAGTATCATTGAACCCATGCTGGAAAACGAAAAGCCCGAAAAAAAAGCCGTGCCCGCCAAGCCCAAGCCCGTCAAGACAGCCAAAGCGCCTGCCGGGAAAGTGATCTTCGGTAAGCCCATCGCACGAAAGCCGATGAGGATTTCCGACATCACCGATGAATCCGGCACGGTGGTGATTGAAGGGGACGTGGTGAGCTTTGATAACCGCACCTGCAAGAACGAAAGCGAGCTGATTCTGGCGCATGTCACCGATTACACCAACACCATCCTTTGCAAGATGTTTGTCAAAAAGCCGCAGTTTGACCGCATTAAAAAAGCGATGAAAGACGGGCATATCAAACTCGGCGGCAAAATATCCTTTGATAAATTCTCAAAAGAGTTGGTGGTCAACCCGATTGAAAGCATTATGACCATTCCGAAAGAAACTGCGGAAGATCGCGCAGAAAAGAAGCGGATTGAACTGCACTTACACACTGTGATGAGTCAGGAAGACGCGACTATCCAGATTGCGGATATCGTCAAGCGCGCAAAAGATTACGGGCATAAGGCGGTGGCGATTACCGACCACGGTGTGGTACAGGCCTATCCTGCGGCGCAGAACGAAGGCAAAAAAGCCGGCATCGATATCATCTACGGCATGGAAGCGTATATGACGCTGGATAAAGCCGACGCTTATAAGGGCGTACGAGACATCCCGCTTTCGGGAGAATTTGTGGTGGCAGACATTGAGACCACGGGCTTTTCGCCGGTGGCCGAACGCATCATCGAGATCGGTGCTGTAAAAGTGAAAGATGGGAAACTTGGTGAGACGTTTTCCATGTTTGTGGACCCCGGTAAACCGATTCCGCTGGAGATTACGCGCCTGACCGGTATATCGCCCGAGATGGTTCTGGGAGCGCAGGGCCAGGAGGAAGCGATTAAAGCGTTTAAAGCTTTTGCGGGGGATGCCTGCATCGTGGCGCATAACGCGGACTTCGATATGTCCTTTTTCCGGTCTACAGGTGCGCGGTACGGGGTGTATTTCGCTGAAAATCCGGTGCTGGATACGCTGGGGTTATCGCGTTGTCTTTTGCCCCAAAACCGCAATCACAAGCTGGACACCGTGGTGCGGCACTTTAATATCCCGCTGAATCATCACAGGGCATTGAATGACGCCACCGCGACAGCTGAGGTTCTGGTTCGGTTTTTTGATATGATGAAAGAAATCAATATCTTAAACACTGCACAGATCAACAGCGGGTTGGCCGGACTGAAAAGCCGTCAGAACAGCAAAGTGTATCACACAATTCTGCTATGCAAAAACAAAACCGGACTGAAGAACTTATATAAACTGGTTTCCCATTCACATATTGAAGGATTCTACCGCACACCGCGCATCGCTAAAGCACTGCTGGAGGAACATCGCGAGGGCTTGCTAATCGGTTCGGCTTGCGAAAAGGGAGAGGTCTTTCAGGCGGTTTTGCAGGGTGTTTCGGATGCGGGGTTGGATGAAATTGCAAAATTCTATGATTACTTTGAAATCCAGCCGGATGGGAACAACGGCTTTTTAATCCGTGAAGGACGCGTGAAGGACGCCGAAGCGCTGCATGCGATGAACCAAAGGATTATCGCGCTGGGTGAAAAACACGGCAAGTTGACGGTGGCGACCACCGATGCACATTTTTTGGATGCACGGGATGCGGTATTCCGTGAGATTCTGATGCGGGCCAAGAAGTTTCAGGACGCCCATCTCCAGCCGCCGCTTTACTTTCGCACCACCGACGAGATGCTGAAGGAATTTGCATACCTCGGTGAAGACTTGGCAAAAGCAGTGGTGGTGGAGAACACGCATAAAATTTATGAGCAGATTGAGCCGTTTGCGCTGTTCCCCAGTGAACCCGCGATGCCCAAAATTGAGGATGCGGACGAAAAACTAAAAAAACTGGCGTATGACACCGCACACGCGATGTACGGCGAAACCCTGCCGGATATCGTTGAAAAACGGCTGGACCGTGAGATGCGACCGATTATTGAACACGGATTTTCGGTGCTCTATTACATCGCACATATGCTGATTAAGGATTCGCTTGAAAACGGATATGTGGTAGGCTCACGGGGTTCGGTGGGGTCTTCTTTTGCCGCCAGGGTCACCGGCGTAACCGAAGTGAATCCGCTGCCGCCGCATTACCGCTGTGGGAATTGCAACCATTCGGACTTTAAAGTGGACAGAACCCTGTATCAATGCGGAGTGGATCTGCCGCCCAAAAACTGTCCTAAATGCGGGCAGGCGATGATTGCTGACGGGTTTGATATTCCGTTTGAAACCTTCCTTGGACTAAATGCGGATAAAGTGCCGGATATTGACCTGAATTTTTCGGGCGAATATCAGCCCAAAGCGCATAAATGGACGATTAACTTTTTTGGCAAGTCACATGTATTTCGCGCGGGCACCATTTCGACGATATCCGACAAGACCGCGTTTGGGTATGTAAAAAACTATGCGGAAGAAACCGGCAGGCATATTTCCAACGCCGAGATCACCCGCTTGGCCAAAGGCATTGTGGGCGTCAAACGCACCACCGGCCAGCATCCGGGCGGATTGGTGGTGGTGCCTAAGGATCAGGATGTTTTCGACTACACACCCGTACAAAAACCCGCCAATGATTTGGACAGCGATTCGGTGACCACGCACTTTGATTTCGATTCTATGCACGATACGCTGGTCAAACTGGATATTCTCGGACATGATGACCCGACCATGCTGCGGCTTTTGACGGACCTTTCGGGGGTGGACGCCAAAAACGTTTCGCTGAACGACGCGAAGACCATGACGCTGTTCTCCTCGCTGGAAGCGCTGGGATTAACCCCCAAACAGATGCTGGGCAGTGAAGTCGGTACGTTCGGCATTCCCGAATTCGGCACCAAGTTTGTCCGGGGTATTTTGCAGATGACGGGGCCAACCACCATGGCCGAATTGGTGCGCATTTCGGGGCTATCGCATGGTACCAATGTGTGGCAGGGAAACGCCGAAATTTTGGTTCGAGAAGGCAAGGTGACCTTGGGCGATGTGATCGCGACACGTGATGATATCTATAATACGCTTTTAGAATACGGCGTGGAGGGGAAACTCGCGTTTTTCACCATGGAAAACGTCAGAAAAGGCCGAGGACTGACCCCTGAGATGGAAGCCGCAATGCGGGATAAGGGCGTGCCCGAATGGTTTATCGATTCGTGTATTAAGATTTCCTATATGTTCCCTAAAGCCCATGCGGTGGCATATGTGACCATGGCGCTTCGTATTGCGTACTTCAAGGTGCACCATCCCAAGGCGTACTATGCGGCTTACTTTACGGTACGGGCGGATAACTTTGATGCCAGCTACGTGACAGGAAACGGAGACACCATCCGCGCGCATATCGCCGCTATTGAAAAAAAACAAAATGAAAACACCGCCACCAACAATGAGATCAATATGGTGACCTACCTCGAGGTGGCGCTGGAGATGTATGAGCGGGGGATCGGTTTTCTGCCGGTGGATTTAGAAAAATCGCATGCAAAAAACTATCGGATTGAAGGGGAATACATCCGCCTGCCCTTTGTATCGCTTCCAGGTATCGGAGAAAACGCCGCCGACAACCTCTATGAACAGGCTGTGGTGAAGCCTTATATATCAAAAGAGGATATTAAAACCAGAGCCAAAGCGAGCAGCACTGTGCTCTCCGCTTTGGAGGAATTCGGGTGCCTCTCGGGCATCACTTCTGAAAACCAGGTGAGTTTTTTTGACCTTGCATAAACTTGGATAAATTCATAGACAATCAAAGGAAACTCGTATATACTATTAAATTGACAAATGAATAGGACGAGGGTTGTTTAAAACCCTTGTTTTTTAGGAGGCAGTTTTTTTATGAAGTTACGCAGTGTGATATTGCTCATTGCAATCATTGCAATCGTCGGCGGACTCATATTCTTCGGTCTCACCGGCGCTCACTTCGGCATCTATAAAGTCGATCCGTTAGCTGAGCAGGTGAATCTGGGATTGGATTTGACCGGCGGCGCGTATGTTGTATATGAAGTAGATAATCCGGATCAGGTTGAGGATTTGGATTCGAAGATGGAAGGCACGATGACGGTCTTTAGAAACCGTTTGGATGCCAAAGGATTCTCGGAAGCGACGATTGCCAAACAGGGCACCGACCGTATCCGCGTGGAAGTACCGTTTAACTCGGAGGACGGTCAGGGTGCGGACCCGAACATGATCAGTGAAGTGCTGGGCAAAGCCGCCAAGCTGACCATCGTCACTCCGGACGGCGACGTGGTGGTGGAAGGCGACGAGATGGTTTCGGCCGTCGCACAGCAGGGCTATTCCGATGCGGGCGCGCTTCAATATCAGGTGGCGTTTAAGCTTTCCAACGAAGCGGCTTCAAAATTTGCGGAAGCCACGCAGAAATATTATGGTCAAGTACTTTCGATCTATGTGGATAATACCATGATTTCAGCACCGACCGTGGAAGGCGTCATTGCCGGCGGCGAAGGTGTTATTACAGGCAGCTTCACAGCAGAGGAAGCGATTGATTTAGCCATCCAGATTGAATCCGGTGCATTACCGCTGGAAATTCACGAAATTGAACAGCGGTCCATTTCGGCGACATTGGGTGTGGATGCGCTTTCCAAAAGCCTCTATGCCGCGGCACTGGGTATCGCGATCCTGTTTATTTTTATGATTGTTTATTACCGTGTTCCGGGCCTTATTGCGGATATGGCGCTGGTGATCTATATGTTCATCCTGCTACTGCTGCTCTCCACTATCAATGGCATCCAGCTGACGCTGCCGGGCATCGCGGGTATTATACTTTCCATCGGTATGGCGGTGGACGCTAACGTGATTATCTTTGAGCGGTTCAAAGAGGAGTTGCGGCTGGGTAAGACCCTACGCACTTCGCTGACCAGCGGCTATCATAAAGCGGTGAGAACCATTTTAGACGCCAACGTCACCACGATTATCGCTTCAGTGGTGCTGATGATATTCGGTAAAGGCGTGGTTAAAAGCTTTGCTTATACGCTGACCTTGGGTATTGTAGTATCCATGTTCACGGCGCTTTTCGTCACACGCTGGTTCTTAAGGCTGTTTATGAATATGGGCATTAAGAACAAAGTACTCTATGGGGTAAGGAGGGCTGAAAATGAGTAATTTTAAGATTGTTTCCAAAGCAAAATTCTTTATTCTTGCCTCCGTACTCGTCGTTGTTCTTGGTATTGTTGTGGGCATATTCAGCGGTGTCAATCTCGGTATCGACTTTACCGGCGGTACGTTGATGACAGTTGAACTCGGCGAAGCTTTTGATGTCGCGGATATTAACGAAGTGCTGGTAGCTAATGGCATCAAGGATGCACCGGTGGTCAAAACCAGTGCGGAAGTCGGCGGCGATATGACACAGGCGCAAATCAGAATTAAGGATGTTTCCGGTATTAAATCCGAAGATCTGCGTGCGGCAATTTTGGACGGACTGAAAGTGAAATATCCGAACACGGTGGTATACGATGGTGAAACCATCGGCGCTGTCACCAGTTCCGAGATTATCATAAACGCGTTTTTATCGGTCACCATTGCGGCGGTGCTGATGCTGCTCTATATCTGGATCCGCTTTGAATTGTTCTCGGGCATTGCGGCGGTCATCGCTCTGGTGCATGATATTTTCATCATGTCGGCGGTGGTCATTATCTTCAAACAGCAGATCAACAGCCCGTACATTGCGGCGGTGCTGACTATTGTGGGTTATTCCATCAATGATACCATTGTGCTGTTCGACCGTATTCGTGAGAACAACCGAAAATACTCGCATAATGAATTTACGCGTGAAGAGGTGGCGGATATTTCGATTAAAGAGACACTGTCCCGTACCATCAATACATCGGTCACCACGCTTATCACGATCACGTGCCTGTATATCTTCGGGGTGGATTCCATCAAAGAATTCGCATTCCCGCTTATCATTGGGCTTATCAGCGGAACGTATTCGTCTATCTTTATCGCTTCCCCGATCTGGGTAGCGCTGATGAACCGTTCTTTGAAAAAACTTGGCATCAAACAGAAAACCAAGACAAAAAAAGCCTAAAAATGATTAAAAAGTTATTAATAAAAGCCTTTCCGTATACTATCGGAAGGGCTTTTCTGATATGATTTAAGGAAGTAAGAAGAAGGCCGCCATGATTAAATCGAGATATGTTTTTACAAAGAGAGATCACGAAACCGCCGATGCGCTTAGCAGAGCTTTGAAACTGCCCAAAGCGGTGGCGCTTTTGTTGGTGCGCCAGGGTATTGGAACCGAAGCGGAAGCAAGAACCTTTTTTTCGCCGACGTTTAGTGACCTTCATGATCCATATCTGATGAAAAATATGCGGGAATCGGTACTTAAGATTCAAGAGGCAGTTAAGGCAGGCAAGAAAATCGCGGTTTTTTGTGATTACGATGTTGATGGTACATCGGCTTTAAGTATTCTTTATCTATATTTTAAGAAAATCGGTGTTGTGATTGACTACTACACACCTGACCGGAATAATGACGGCTATGGCTTAAACGCTTCGGCGGTCAAGGAGATTGTGGATGCGGGCACCGACCTTGTCATCACAGTGGACTGCGGCATCACCAATGTGGCCGAAACCGCCATGCTGACCGATGCTGGCGTCGCAGTGATTGTGACTGATCATCATGAATGCGGAGAGGTTTTGCCGAATACGCCGTATATATTAAACCCCAAACAACCCGAATGCCATTATCCATATCAATACCTTTCGGGTGCGGGAATTGCGTTTAAGCTGGTACAGGCACTGGGCGGGCGGGATGCGATGGATGTCGCAGATTATGCGGCTTTAGGAACGGTGGCAGATATCGTGCCCTTGACCGGAGAGAACCGTGTGATTGCCAAGCTGGGGCTTGCCAAGATGAACACGTCGTTGTCGCCAGGATTAAAGCTTTTGCGTCCCTTTGTACTGCCCGACAATAAATCCATCGACGAATACCATATCGGGTTCGGATTCGGCCCGCGCATCAATGCGGCGGGACGTATGGAATCGGCGCATCTGGCGCTTAATATGATGCTGGCCGAAAAAGAGACGGCTGATGCCAAACGGGCGGCGGCGCGTCTGAACACTTTGAATGAACAACGCAAAGACATTTGTGACGGCATTGTGATGGACGCGATGGCGCAGGTGATCAAAGAGAATATGCTTGCAAGTATCGGTGCGATTTTCGTTATCGGCGATTGGGAACCCGGCGTGGTAGGCATCTGTGCGTCCCGCATTGCGGCGCGCTTTGGCCGGCCGGTTCTGGCTTTTGCAAAAAAAGGTGACGAGGCGGTCTGCTCGGCCAGAAGCATTGACGGCATCAACATCTACGATGTGCTGAATAATTTTAATGAATATTATACTAAATTCGGCGGACACCATATGGCGGCCGGATTGACGATTAAATTTCGCGATTATGACACGCTAAAAACCAAGGTCAATGCGCATCTGGCACAGCAGTACAGCGAGGACGTATTTGTTCCGGCCATCACGTACGACATTGAGGTGCAGGGTGATTTGACTGATAGCTTTGCCGAGGCGGTGACGCGGCTTGCGCCCTACGGAACCGAGAACCCCAAACCACGATTGCTGTTTAGGGACCGTGCGGTACGACAGAAGAACTATTTCGGAAAGGCTTCCCGATCACATTTTAAGTTCAACCTCAACGAATCGGGTAAACCGCTGTCCGCTATTAAGTTTTACTATGATCAAAAAGACGATGCGATTGCAAGGGCCGACGTGGTCGGCAGTGTCAATATCAGCGACTATATGGGGCGGCCTGAGATATTTATCGATGATATGGAATCCACTGATCTGGATGAATATCTGCCCATGCCCGCATTTGCCTATGAATGTGCGTTGCTCAATTTGACGGCCATGGTGAACGAAGCGGAAAGCAGCCTTGCGGCAGTGGACTTAAATGAATGGGTCGTATATATTGAAGAAAAAACAAAGCAAAGTCCGTTTGGAACAGCTGTTTTGATCGAGGATATATTCCAGTATCAGCTTTTGGCGACGCATAGTAAGATTAAAGAGATGGTTGCCAGAGGGAGCCTCCTAATAAAGATGGCAAATGAGTATCATGTGCCATTAAACGCGGTGGTGTTCAGCGAAAAACATGCGCTCACCTTAAAGCCCTATCGGGAAATCATCGGTTTTTCCTTTGCGCCGCAGCAAAGCAAGGAGAGCCGGACAAAGCGTTTTATCGTCAAAGAGCTGCTGGATATGATGCGGGATAAAGGCAGGCGTTTTTACGTGGGCAAGGATGAGATGGCTTTGGTGTTTGTTTGGCTGAAAGCGTGTGCGAAAAACGGACGCAGACCGGCCGACAGAGAAAAGCTGTATGCCGATATGGCTAAGGAAACCGGGCTTAATATCGAACAGGCGGTTTCGGGGGTGGCGGTCTTAGAATCGTTACAATTGATAGAACTTGAAAAATCTGATAGTATAGTAGTCAAAATTATCGCAATAAGCGAAAAGAAAGACTTGCGCGATGCCGCGGCATTTGCGGCTTTGCAGAGGTTGAAATAGATATGGAAGATCTCTTAAAAAAGGCAAAACAGAATTATGGCTCTGAAGAGAACTATGCGCTGCTGGAAAAAGCGTTTGAAACGGCAAAAAAAGCGCACGAGGGACAGGTGCGTCTTTCAGGCGACCCTTATTTTGCGCATCCTTATGAAGTAGCCAACATTCTGATGGATTTGGGATTGGATTTGATTACAGTGGCGGCCGGGCTTTTGCACGACGTGATGGAGGATACTACGATTTCTTCCGAGGAATTGGGACGCGAGTTCGGGTCTGAGGTGCTCTATCTGGTGGACGGCGTGACCAAACTGACGCAGGTGGATTATAAATCACGCGAGGAGCGTCAGGCCGAGAGCTTTCGGAAGATGTTTTTGGCGATGGCTAAGGATATCCGTGTCATCATCATCAAGCTGGCCGACCGCTTGCACAATATGCGCACATTAAAGTTTCAGTCGCCCGACAAGCAAAAGGAAAAAGCGCGGGAGACCATTGAAATCTATGCGCCGCTGGCAAATCGGTTGGGAATCAATACCATCAAGTGGGAACTTGAGGACTTGTCCTTAAAATATCTGGAACCAGAAACCTATTACGCCATCGTCGATCAGCTGAAATCCACTCGGCAGGAACGTGAAGCATATATCAACCAAATTATTTCGCAGATTAAAGCGCGGCTGAAAGTGATGCGCATTTCAGCGGATATCGCGGGTAGACCCAAACATATCTATAGTATCTACAACAAGATGATTAATAAAGATATCGAATTTGAAGATGTTTATGATAAGGTTGCGGTGCGGTGTATAGTAAAGAATATCAAAGACTGCTACGGTGTTTTGGGAATTCTGCATACCATGTGGAAGCCGATCCCCGGTCGGTTTAAGGATTATATTGCTGTACCCAAAAAGAATATGTACCAATCACTGCATACCACGCTACTCGGCGACGAAGGGCGGCCTTTTGAGGTGCAGATACGCACCGAAGAGATGCACAAGCAGGCCGAGTACGGTATTGCCGCGCATTGGAAGTATAAGGAAGGCAAAGAGACAGAAACAGACTTGGACGAGAAGCTGACCTGGGTGCGCGAGCTCTTGGAAGTCAATGATGAGTTTAAGGATTCCAAGGAGTTTATGGAATCATTGAAAATTGACCTTTACCAGAACGAAGTGTTTGTGTTTACGCCTAAAGGAGACGTCAAGGACTTTCCGAAAGGCGCAACGCCCTTGGACTTTGCGTATGCCATTCACTCGGAGGTCGGCAACAAGTGTACCGGCGCCAAGGTGAACGAAAAAATCGTGCCGCTGGATTATGAGCTGAACACGGGAGATATCATCTCCATCATCACATCACCGGGCAAAACGCCCAGTCGGGACTGGCTGAAGATTGTCAAAACCCATCAGGCGCGCTCCAAAATTCGCCAATGGTTCAGAAAAGAGCTGAAAGAAGAGAATATCGAAAAGGGCCATGACATGCTGGCTGAAGAAGCTAAACGACGGGGTTACCAGCTTAAAAATCTTGTCAAGCCTGAATGGGTGAAGGGCATCTTTAAGCGCTTTATGCTAAATTCGGTGGACGATATGTACGCGGCGGTCGGGTACGGCGGCATCACGACCAAACAGATTCTGTCTCGCTTGATTGCGCTGTATGAAAAGGAGCATCCGACGGCACCAGTCAGTCAAACCGCGCCAGCTATTGAGCAGAACCGAAATAAGCAGGCAACCGGGGATGGTGTGACCGTAAAAGGTGAATCGGGCATGCTGATACGCTATGCCAAGTGCTGTACACCTGTACCGGGTGATGAGATTATCGGCTATATCACACGGGGACGCGGGGTTTCGGTGCACCGCAAGGATTGTCCCAACATCAACGAAGTGGACTTTGAGACGGGCAGGATTATTGAAGTGGAATGGGCGGGCGAAGAGCGGCCGTTTTATAATATCGATATCGAGATTCGCGGCGAGGATCGCAACGGCCTTTTGTCCGATGTGACGCAGCTGCTTTACAACTTAAATTTCTCCATCATGACGGCCAACGCGCGGCGGCAAAAGGACAAGGAAACTGTGATTGAGCTGGGGTTGGTGGTTTCCAACATCAAGGACTTAAAACTGATTACCGGTAAGCTGAAAGGCATCAACGGCGTCACGGACGTGTACCGCATCAATAAATAGTGAGGTCAAAAGCCAATGAAAGCTGTTATTCAGCGGGTAAAAAACGCCAGTGTTAAAATACAGGATGAAATCGTCGGTGAAATCCGTCAGGGATTTCTGGTTCTGCTCGGCATTGAAAATGCAGACACGCAGGACGATGCGGATTATCTCATTAAGAAAATCGTGGGGCTTCGTGTATTCGGCGATGCGGATGGCAAGATGAATCTTTCAGTGGGGGATATAGCGGGTGAGATTCTGCTGGTGTCCCAGTTTACGCTGATCGCGGACACCAGAAAAGGCAATCGGCCGTCGTTTATCGATGCGATGCCGCCGGACAAAGCCGAACCGTTTTTTGAAAGCATGGTTGCGGATTTTAAAAAAGCGTATCCACATATCCAAACCGGAAAATTTGGTGCGGACATGGCAGTTGCCCTCATCAACGACGGGCCGGTGACCATCTGTCTGGATTCGCATGTCAGGAGAAAATCATGAATATCATCTGTGTACAGACCGGCGAATATCTGGTCAACACCTATCTTTGCCACGATGAAGGCGGCAAGGATACGGTCATCATTGACCCCGGTGGTTCTTACCAAAAGATTAAAGGCGTGCTGGAGCAATATGGGCTTTTACCCAAAGCGGTGTTGCTGACACACGGACATTTCGACCATATCGGTGCTCTGACGCAGATTCGGGAAGATTACGATGTGACGGTATATATACATGAAGCGGACGCAGAGATGCTGCCCGAAAGTAAGAAAAATTTGTCAGCCTATCTGTTTTCAAAACTGGTGGAATGCACTCCGGCGGATGAAACGCTGACGGACAGACAGGAGCTTATGCTTTGCGGTCTTAGGTTCACCGTGCTGCATACGTCTGGGCATTCACCGGGTTCGGTGATCTATCTATGCGATGGGCTTGCGTTTACCGGCGATACGCTGTTCTATCGTTCTATCGGCCGGACCGACTTTTACGGATGCGACGCGGCGGCCATGAACGTTTCGCTGGCCAAGTTGAAGAAAGCAATCCCGAAGGAATATAAGCTGTTCCCGGGCCACGGACCGGAGAGCGAGATGGAAGCGGAACTCAAAGATAACATATATTTAAATCAATAGACAAAGAGGAAAAGGCATTTGGAGAAATTGACGATTGCGTTGGACGGGCCCGCGGGTTCGGGGAAATCCAGCGCGGCAAAGCAGGTGGCAAAGAAACTGGGCATCTTATATCTGGATACCGGCGCCATGTATCGTGCGGTGGGGTACGCGATGCTGCAAAAAGGCATCGATCCGCTGGACAGAAATCGGGTTGAAAGTGAGATGCAAGCAGTGGATGTTTTAATCCGCTTTGATGGCGGCCACCAGCAGGTTTGGCTGAACGGCGAGGATGTGAGCGGAAAAATCCGGACACCTGAGATATCCAAAGCCGCATCGGATGTGTCGGCGCATCCGGCAGTGCGGATGGCGATGGTGGAAATTCAGCGTAAGACCAGTGAACAATATGATATGATTCTGGACGGGCGGGATATCGGCACGTTTGTACTGCCGGACGCCGAATATAAATTCTTTCTGGTGGCGTCCTGCGAAGAGCGGGCCAAAAGAAGGCATAAGGAATTGGCCGAAAAAGGGATAGAAAAATCGCTTGCGCAAATCCAGCAGGAGATTGAACAGCGGGATTATAATGATTCGCACCGTGAACTGGCACCCTTGAAGCAGGCCGAGGACGCGGTGCTGATCGATTCAACGTCCATGACGATTGATGAAGTGGTGGACGCGATTATAAAAACGGTTAAAGGGGAGAAACGATGAATGCATTATATTGGGTGGCCAAAAATCTGGCGGCCGCCATCAACCGTTGCATATTTTTTATTAGAGTAAAAGGCAAAGAGAACCGGAACAATCAGGGGCGTGTGATGATTGTATCCAATCACGTCTCGTGGTTCGATCCTGTGATGATGGGCGGAATTTTTAAACACAAAGTCCACTACATCGCCAAAGCGGAGTTGTTTAAAACCAAGATCGCCAGTTATCTCTTGTCCCGCCTCGGGGCTTTTCCTGTCGCCAGAGGCCAGGGTGATTATGGGGCCTTGAAAAAGTCCTTTGAGATATTAAAAGAGGATAAATGCCTCGGTATTTTCCCCGAGGGCACGCGCTTTGAGGAAGGTGAGATGGGTGAATTCCAGCGGGGCGCAGCCGCGATTGCGCTGAAGATGGATGCCAAGATCATTCCGGTTTATTTCAAGGGTGAGTTCAAACCGTTTAAACAGGTTCGTGTGATCATCGGTAAAGCTTTCGCTTTAAAGGACATGCTAAATCCCAAGGATAAACAGGCGATTGATCTGGGTACAACGATTTTGAAGAACACATTGCTCGAGCTGAAAAAACAGTTGGGCTAAAAAGATAGAGGAGAAACAAATTGCAGGTCATTGTTGCAAAACAGGCGGGCTTTTGCTTTGGTGTCAAGCGTGCGGTGGATGCGGTGTATGAGAACATCAAAAAGCACAGGAACGTTTTTACATACGGACCCTTGATTCATAATGAGGCGGTGGTGGAACGCTTGAAAGAAGCCGGAGCGCCTTATATTGAAAGCTTAGATGAAATCACTGAAACCGAAGACGTGGCAGTTATCGTGCGCTCGCACGGTGTCGCGCCGCAGGTGCTGGAAGAGATTAAATCGCGCGGCTTTGAGATCATCGACGCTACATGCCCCTTTGTTAAACGCATCCAGCAAAAAGCGCACAAGGCCAGTGAGGCGGGGCGGTATGTCATCATCGTCGGCAAAGCCGACCATCCGGAAGTGGTGGGGATTGAAGGCTGGGCAAACGGACAAGCCTATGCCGTGGATAGCGTTGCCGGAGTCCGAAAGCTGCCGGCGCTCACTCACCCTTTGGTTGTGGCGCAGACCACCATTGAATCGACGATGTGGGAGGAAGTGACGGAAGAGATACTGGTGCACTATCCTGATGCCGAGTGCTTTATGAGTATTTGCGAGACCACTTGTTTAAGGCAGGCAGAAGCCGAGGAATTGGCAAGGAAAGCGGACCATATTCTGGTAGTTGGCGGGAAAAGAAGCTCTAACACACAGAAACTATATAATATTTGTTCAAAATACTGTAAAAGCGTACAGTTAATTGAGGAATCTCACGAAGTATCTCTTGAAAAAATGAAACTTGATGATATAATAGGAGTTGTCGCCGGTGCTTCAACACCCGACTGGATGATTATGGAGGTAGAGAAAAGGATGAGTGAAGTGGACAAGACGCCAATCGCGGCTGATGAGACAGTTGCGGGCGCTGAGGAGAGCGTCTTAGGCGTTGAACAGACGGACGAGGTTTTCGAGGCTGAAAAGGAAGTGAAAATGAGCCAAGAGGAAACAAAATCCGCTGTAACAGACGAGGAAGACTTTCTAACGCAACTGGAAGAATCATTTAAAACGATCCGCAAAGGGCAGCTGATTACGGGGACTGTCGTACAGGTTACAGATGATGATGTTTCTTTGAACATCGCGTATAAATCTGACGGGCTGATTCCAAGAAGTGAACTGCCGATCGAAGCGGGGCAATCCGCAAAAGATGTATATCATGTCGGTGACGAGATTGAGGCGCAGGTCTTAAGCATGAACGACGGTGAAGGCAGAGTGAAGCTCAGTCTGAAACGCATGCAGGATAAGATCAAGTGGCAGGAATTTTTGGATGCACACAAAGAAGACAATGTGTATGACGCCAAGATTTTCAAAGCAGTCAAAGGCGGCGTGATTGCAAAGATTGATGGATACGAGGCATTTATTCCGGTATCGCATCTGTCTTTGAAGTACATTGAAGACGTAAAAGAGTTTGTCGGAAAAGATGTGAAAGTCAATATCATTGACATCAACAAGGAAAAAAGACGCCTTGTTGCATCTTTGAAGAATATTTTGATAAAAGAATCAAAGCAGAAGAAGCAGGAGCTGATCGAAGGTTTTGAGAAAAACCAGACGGTCGTCGGTAAGGTCAAAAAACTGACCGATTTTGGTGCTTTTGTGGATGTTGGCGGCGTGGACGGGTTACTTCACGTGGCGGATATCTCCTGGAACAAAGTGAAACATCCTTCGGACGTTTTGGAGGAAGGTCAAGAGCTGGAAGTGATGGTTTTAAGCACCGACCCCAAACGCAAAAGAATTTCGCTTGGGTTAAAACAGCTACAGGCTAAGCCTTGGGATCTGGCTGCCGAGAAATATTTGGTAGGTTCCACGATTAAAGGCAAAGTGGTGCGCATCACAGACTTTGGTGCATTTATCTCACTGGAACCGGGTATTGACGGTTTGGTCCATATCTCGCAGGTCGCAAACAGACGTGTTGAGCGTGTGGAAGAAGAACTGAAGCTCGGTCAGGAGATTGAGGCAAAAGTGATGGAAGTCAAGCCCAACGAGCGCAAGATTTCGCTTTCCATCCGGGAACTGCTTGAACCTGAAGTGAGAGAGGAAAAACCAAGACGCGAAAAAGCTGAGCGTGTGGTGATCCCCCCGGTTCAGGAAGCAACCGTCACCTTGGCGGATTTCTTCCCCAAGGAAGACGAATAAATTACGTTATTTTGTCCAGGGTGGCTTTTGGCCGCTTTGGCAGAATATATTAAGACCCCCTTTACTTTAGCCGTGTTGTTTTACACGGCTCTTTTTTTAGCCGTAAAGGGGCAAAACTGTCGAGGAAACAAAGGTTTTGTTAAAAGTGATTTTCAAAAACAGAATCATCGACTTTCGTCCGGCGTTTTTTGTTGCGATCTATGTGACGCTAGGCATTCTTTGCAGCCGCTATATGGAAAAAAGTGTTACTGCGGTCTATCTCTTTGGCGGAGCGGCGTTACTGCTGGCGGCTGTAGACGGTATCAAAAATAAAAATGCGCCGGTTTTGCTTTTGTATGTTTTAAGTTTTACAGCGGGTCTGATTCTTTTTAATCTGCAAACGAGCACTCAACCGCTGACGTCGTCAGAAACGCAAGTGACGGGACGGGTGACGGATGTTACGCATTATGATACACGATCCTACTACATACTGGATAGCTGGGATTTTGCGGATAAAGACCAATTGGTTTCGCCAAGTAAAAAAATACGATTTGCCACCGAGGATAGAACCCTGATTCCCGGCGATATCATCACCTTTTCTGCCCAAATTGTTCTGCCGGATGAAAAGCGCAATATCGGCGGATTTGATGAGCGAATGTATCTATTGGGCAAGGGAATAGACTACAAAGCCAAGGGGACTGTGGACAGTGTCACTGTGCTGACTCACAAGGAAAGCTTGGGCACGGTGTTCTGGCGCACGCGGGAATACTTAAAACAGACGATTGAAAATATTTTCCCAAAACGCTCGGCGGGTATCGCCAAGGGACTGATTCTCGGAGATAAATCCGATATTTTAGAAGCGGATTATGAGGTGTTCAAGCGCGGGGGAACCGCCAGCATTCTAGCGGTATCCGGCCTGCATTTCGGCATCCTTTCACTCTTTATTTTTTGGATACTCAGTTTGGTCGGCGTGGCCCGAAAACCGGCCAATGTGGTAACGGCCGTTTTTATGCTGCTGTATGCCGGCATCGTCGGCTTCTCGGTTTCCGCCACACGTGCGCTGGTGATGGGACTTGCGGTGGTTTTTGCCAATCTTTTGGGCAAACAAAAAGACTATCTTTCCTTCCTCTCGCTGGCATTTGTTATTTCGCTGATTATCTCGCCTGCCACGCTGTTTTCGGCGGGCTTTATGCTCTCGTTCGGTGCGGTTTTTGCGCTGTTGGTGCTGTCGCCCATTTTTTCCAAACCATTCAATCGTATTCCGTCCCGGATCACGGGACTTTTTACGGCGCCGGTTGCTGCCACCATTGGTACTGCGCCGTTTATCATTAATTTCTTCTATTACTTTTCGGTGGTTGGAATTGCGGCCAATATCGTGGTCATCCCTATCGGATCGGCGGCGGTCGTGCTCACGTTTATCGCCGCCCTGCTTGGGAGTTTTGCCGGTGTGCCGGTGGCGTGGCTTTCGGATAAGTTGATTTGGTTGATGCAGACTATAACCGAAAAGCTGACCGCACTGCCTTTCGCCACAGTGGATATGGCCGCACTGCCCACGGCATTCATCGTGCTTTGGTTTGTTGCTATCTTTGCGGTGTCCGGCTATTGCCTGTTTAAGCCGTGGATAAAGCGCGTCATCGCTTGTCTTTTGGTGCTGGGTATGGCGGCGATGGTGGTTCTGCCGCCGATGCTGAAAGAAGAGGCAATGAGGATTTATTTTGCTGATGTGGGGCAAGGCGACGCGATTTTAATCACTACACCCGAAGGCGAGAACTATCTTGTAGACACCGGCGAAGGATATATGGCAGATGAGTTGATTCGTGTGCTGAAAAGTCAGGGCATTCATCTTGATGGGCTTTTTTTAACCCATGCGGACAGCGACCACATCGGTGGTGCTAAGACCTTGCTGGATGAGGGTCTAGTCGACCATCTCTATCTGGCATATGCCGGGCGCAATACTTTCGACTTTGACAGCGAAGTGTGGACGACCTACCTAGAACTAGGGGAGGTTCTGGCGCTCAGCCAAACCGTGTACACCGCGGTTTTAAGTCCGAAGGGCGATGCGGACGACGACAATGATAATGAGATTTCCTTGTGCCTTTTAATCACTTATCAGGATTATCATGTTCTTTTAACCGGCGATATCAACCTAACTGTAGAAAAAGAGATTATGGATGACATTGGGGACTTGGATGTGTTAAAAGTGACACATCACGGCACTAAGTACGGCTCATCTCCCGAATTTCTGGCGGCGGTTAAAGCTGAAACAGCTGTGATCTCCTGCGGTGAGAATTACTACGGACATCCTGCGCCGCAAACCTTGTACAATTTGGGGGAAGGCTGTGATATAATCTATCGTACCGATCGTCACGGCGGCATCCTTGTGACGTTTGGCGAAGCGATAGATACCGCGACCGTTCTGGACCCCTAAGAAGAAAGTGAGCACCAGTGACATATCAGCAGTTTTTGAACGCCTTAAAAAGTAAAACCGACACCCGCCTGTTTTTAATCTGCGGCGAAAACACATACTTTATGCGCGAGAGCGTCAAGGCGGTTTTAGCGCACTTTCATGTCGCACCGGATGATCTGGATGTGGACCGTTTTGACACCAAAGCCAGAGAAGCAGACATTGTGATGGCATGCCAAACGCTGCCCTTTATGGGAGAAAAGCGATTGGTAGTGGTAGAGGATTTTTTGCCTCTGACTGCGGCGAAAGCAGGGGGAGACGACGTATTAGATTGCGTCCAGCATTTGGGAGACAGTACGGTGCTGATTTTCTATCTGTCGCAAAAGCCGGATAAGCGCAAAAAGTTGTATAAGACCATCGCGGAAACCGGCATGATTATCGAATTCGGCGAGCCCGAACTATCCGATATTCTCGCGTGGGTCATATATGCTTTTGCCAATTTAGGAAAAACCATTGACCGTCCTGCAGTCAATGCGCTGATTGAGCGGAGCGGGCAGGATATGGTCAGCCTTGCTGGAGAGATTGAGAAAATTGCGTCCTATGTGCAGGACGATGCAGTAAAAACCAAAGACGTGGTCAAAATCGCATCTCAGTCCCTAGAATATAATGTGTTTAAAGTGCACGACTTACTGATGAAAAAGGAAACAGCAGCAGCCTTGCGCCTGCTCAGCGATGTATTGGATACCGAAAAAAGTCCGTTCGGTGTGATGGGATTGATCGCGGGTAAATTTCGCGCTATGTATAAGGCGCGGAGCATGATGGATGCCAAGTATCCAAGCGACAAGGTGATTAAGCTGATCGGCGGACACCCCTTTGCCGCCAAAATGGCGATGCAGGACGCACGTGCATTTACCGCCGAAAACTTGATGGATGGCATCAATACGATGGCGAAAATCGATTATCTGTATAAGAGCGGCCAGATGGACTACGAACTGTCGCTGGCAAAAACGCTGATGGAGATTTACAGGGTATGAGCAGTTTTTTTCTTGCCACCAATACACCTGAGTTTTTTAACGATCTTTGTGAAGAGATTCGTCTTTTTTTAAGTGCGGATAAAATTGATCTTCTGCCGCCGGATGAAACGCAGACGAAGACGGGTGTTTATGTTCGTCATGCGGTGGAAAAGCAAGCGGACGGGACATATATTTCGCACGCGCAGATATATGATGACGGAAGGCTTAAGGCATCTCATGATTATCCTTTCTCCGTGCTGACCGGCACACCAATTGAGATGAAGCGAGAGAAAAAAAGCGCGGTAAAAATCAACCTGTACCGACTGATGTGTCGTTACACCGGCAAAAAAAGGCCATGGGGACCGCTGACCGGTATCCGGCCAACCAAATACTTAAGAGACCTTGAAAACCGTATTGGGTCGAAATCGGCAAGGGCATATTTTATCGAGTCGCTCGGAGTCAGCCGGAAGAAATTCGATCTGGCAAAGCGGATAGTTAAACGGCAGGCGAGCGTGATTGAAAGCATTGGCAAAGCCGCGCTGGATATCTATATCGGAATCCCGTTTTGCCCCAGCATTTGCTCATACTGCTCATTTGGCTCAAAACGCTTAAAAAAAGGCGATCCGATACAAATGCGGTACATAGAAACGTTGATTCAAGAAATTGAGGCGATAAAACCGGTGATTTTGCATCGGAATATTCGGTCGGTCTATATCGGAGGCGGAACGCCCACCAGTCTGGATTTGCCGGTGCTGGAACGCTTGCTCAGCGTGGTGAAAGAGTGGGGAGAGACATGCGAATTCACCGTAGAGGCGGGACGTCCGGACACGATTGACGCCGAAGTTTTGGCGGGATTGAAGAGATATGGGGTCAATCGCATCAGCATTAATCCGCAGACGTTCAAGGAAAAAACATTGATCGATGTCGGGCGAAAACACAGTATCGCGCAAGTGTATGACGCGTTTAGTCTGGCCCGAAAAACTGGGTTTCACCATATCAATATCGACCTCATCTTAGGACTGCCCGGCGAAACGCTAGATGATATGCGCAGATCCGTCAAAAAAGCGATTGCGCTTGCTCCTGAAAGCATCACGGTGCATACGCTGGCGATCAAAAACGCATCTGCGATGCAACGAGATATCAGCTATTCCGCGAATGAACGAAAAATAGAAACCGCGGTTTCATCGGCAAGGCGCATGTGTGAACGAAAAGGTTATCTGCCATATTATATGTATCGTCAAAAATATATGAAGGGCAATTTAGAGAATGTGGGCTATGCCAAAATTGGCAGTCACAGCATCTATAACATCGATATGATGGAAGAAGTGACTGATATTTTGGCTTTTGGCGCGGGAGCCGTTTCTAAAAAAATATACCCAAGCGAAGGGCGGCACGAACGCATTGCCAACCCAAAGGACTTAGAAACCTATCTGGCTAAAATTGAAAAGATCATAGAAAAGAAAAAAAAACACCTTTTAGGTGTTTTTTATGTTTTAATCATTATGGCATGCTGCCATCCGGCGGCATATACTTTGCAATAATCTGTTGATAATAAGTGTTTAACGCTTCTGTGGCGGTGGTGATCTGCTGGGACGTGGCCTGTGAGTCATTGACCATCGTTTCCAAGGTGCCGACTAGATTATACAACTTGGTCACCTCATCGGGCGTGATGGTGTTGACGCTTTCCTGAATAAAGGTACGCACTTCCGAGATGAGGTTGTTGGCCGCCTTGACCGCTTGGGGCCGCTTCACCGAATCTTCATTCCAAGTGGCGGTATGGATATCGCAAAAATAGGTATAATACGCCGGGTCGGACGGTATGAGGTTGTAGATGTTGCCGTTTGACTGCGGCAAGAGCAGCGGAAACAGCTGTTTTTGCAGGGATACGTCAATATCGAAATAGATGGAATCCTTGTGCAGATACAGAGGCGAAGCCTGGATGACGGTATCCTCGGGGCAATACACGGTGGCCAGTTTATTGCTGGCGGCACAGATTTCGGTGATAGGCAGATGCCATGTGCATTCTTCGGTGGGCACGGTATCCGCAGTGAACCAATCGGTAATCATCTTTCTGCCCGAAAGGTCCTGCGCACAATTTTCGGTAGCCAGCATGCCCGAAACGGGGCACACTGTCGCTTTGACCAAACCGAGCGATTCAGGATCAGCATCGATAATCGCTTTGTTCTCAAGCCCGTCATGGATATCGCTCATGAAGTCCTGCCACAATGGCGCGGCGTAGGACGATGCGTAAGCATTGGATTTTAGAGGTTTGTAATCGTCATGGCCGATCCAGAGCGACGCGGAATAGTAGGGCGTGATACCGCAAAAATAAATACCGCGGTTTTCCTGATTGGTACCGGTTTTGCCGCCCACCGTCATACCGGATATGCGTGCGTTTTTACCTGTGCCTTCGCTGACAACGTCCTCCAGCATATCCACCATCAAATAAGCGGTGGCAGGTTTAATCGCCTGTCTGTGTACTTGCGATTCTGTGGCGTCCACGATAACACTGCCGTCGGTATCCACCACCTTGGTAAAGGAAACCGGGCTGATATATTCTCCGCCGTTAGCGATGCAGCCATAAGCCACAGCCATTTCCAGCGGTGTGATGCCCGAGGTGCCGAGCGCAAGTCCGGCAGGGTTGACGTTGATATGCTTGGCATTGACGCCCATGCTCATCAGGTATTGCTTTGAGGTTTCCAAGCCGACATATCCCATCAGAACCCGAGCCGCGACGATATTGATGGAATTGGTCAGGCCCTTTCGGATGGAAATGGGACCGTAAGTGCTGGCCGATGTCGCGGGGTACCCAGTGGCGGTATTCCAGCCATCGATAGCAACCGGTACATTTGGGATGATGGTGGCGGGCGAAGCGCCTAAATCCACGGCCGGAGCGTAGACCGACAGCGGCTTGATGGAGGAGCCCACCGGCATGGTGGCCGTCACACGGTTGATACTTTTTTTCACGTCTGGGGCTTCTCTGCCGCCCACAATCGCCCGAAGCTGGCCGGTCTTGTAATCGTAGACCACGGCCGCAGCTTGGGGCTGGATGGTTTCGATGATGCTTCCGTCTGCGTTTTTGGCGGTGACGACGCTGTCTGATGATTTAGCGGTGCTGGGGTATTTGTCCCAATTTGCCAGCGCGCTTTCCACCGAAAGCTGCACTTTGGGGTCCACGGTGGTATAGATGCGGTAGCCATTATTGCGTATCTCAAGCTCAACCGCGTTGCGGTTGGCCGTATCATCGGTCTTAAGGCCGCGGCTTTGCAGGATAGCGGTGATGACATCGTCGATCACGTATTCCACAAAATATGGCATATTGTACATGGAATGCACGGTGGATTCTTCTTTAATCTCCATCGGCTCCAAAAGCGCGGTATCGCGTTCCTGCTTTGAGATATACCCCGCTTCATACATGCGGTTTAATACCAGCTCAGTACGGTTCTCCACTCGCTCAAGACTGCCGGTACCGTACATGGCCCGCCTTGGATTATAGGCATAAGGGTACTTGGTGATGCCCGCTAAAAGCGCGCATTCCTTGATCGTCAACTCGTCAAGGTCCTTATCAAAGTAATCCTTTGCGGCAGCTTTGACGCCGTAGTTACCCGCGCCGAGATCGATAGTGTTCATATAGGAAACCAAAATTTCATCTTTGGAGTATTCATGTTCAAGCTGGATGGCCAAATAGGCTTCTTGAATTTTGCGTTTGTAGGTTTGGTCAAAGTTAAGCAGGGTATTTTTAATCAACTGCTGGGTGATGGTGGAACCGCCGCCCTGAATGCTGGAATTGACAAAATTGGAGACCGCCATCCCGATCAGGCGCTTAAAGTCGATACCGCCGTGGTAATAGAACCGCACATCCTCCACCGAGACGATCGCGTTTTTCAGCATATCCGGAATTTCGTCCGATGAAGCCCACTCACGGTTTTCACTACCCACATAGGCGGCCAGATAATCGCCGTTCATATCATATAGGTAGGTGGTCTCAGCCTGGTCGGCGATCTTGGCGGTGTTCAAAACCGGTGTGGTTTCTAAGTATGCCTTGGCAATGCCCCAGACCGCACCAAATCCGACCATGACGGTCATCATCATGATGATCAGGATGATATTGATGGTGTTTAAAAAAACACCGATGATAAAATTCGGGTTTTTTTGCCGAGGCATAAAGATGGCGCCGTGCGGGCCGAAAAGATGGTCGAAACGCGGTATGATGTGGGTCGATGTATGATCTTTATCCACCACGTGCTGTTGTTTTTTAGATTTAAAAAGATCAAAGAATTTAGCCAAATTTTAAACCAGCGGCCGGTGTTTGCTTGGCCGCGCTCCTGTTTTAAAAATTCGATGGTGTTTGTATTCGGTAAGTATTATACCATAATTTAAAACGTGCGTTTGTTAAATTAATATAGAAAATATGAAAGTCTGAAGAATCAAGCAAGGATTGGATCTTATGTACAGCGTTTTTTTGTGCTATACTCAAAAAAAAGAGCATGACGGAGAAGATGGATAGAGAAATGAAAAAATTCAGGTGTGCGGCGATTCTTACAATGCTGATAATGATACTGCTGTTTTCGGCCTGCGGACTCGATTATACCGAAGACTTTTTGGCTATGAATGCGCGGTTTAATGAGATGGATGCTGAGTGGACGGCGTTGATGGAAGAAGAAGCAGTGATGAACGCGGCAACGCCCAGTTTTGACGCGATTGATGATTTTTATGATCGGGCGACGCAGCAGGCGAATTCGGATATGGCAGAACTCGGCGAAATGATTCGTACGCTTAAAACCTATCAAAAGGGTATCAACGAAAAAGACTATGAAGAATTTATGGAAATTTTAAACGATTCATACAATACCACCGAGATTGCGCTGGATTACTTCGCTTACGACAGAGGGTGGACCAAAGCCAAGTCGATCAATGACGACAACAGTGCGCTGGCGGAGGAATGGAACAACTTAAAAAATGCCGATAAAACCGCCGCGGTGGCACAAGGGTATAAAACCCGCATGCTGGAGCTGAAAGAAAAACTGATATCCATACAGGAAGAAATTGATATTGAGACCTATGACGAAATGATGGGGAATCTAGACGACGCAATCGATGCTTTTGATGAATGGGTCACACGGCTGGAAGCGGAAGAAGCGGGGAATAACGAATAAATAAAAAAGCTGATGATAATTCATCAGCTTTTTCGATTTCGCTTTTTATTCTTCATCCAAAAATGAGACCTGATCGCGGCTTTCACTACTTGGCAGGGTGATTCCTAAATGCTCGTACGCCAGACGCGTAGCCATACGGCCCTTGGGTGTGCGTTTTAAAAAGCCAAGTTGTAATAAATAGGGTTCATACACATCCTCAATGGTGCCGGATTCTTCACCCGTGGAGGCCGCGAGATTATCCAGCCCCACCGGCCCGCCATCGAACTTTTCGATGACGGTTAAAAGCAAATCCCGGTCCATGTTATCGAGGCCCAGACGGTCCACTTCCAGCATATCCAGACCCGCCTTGGCGGCGGCTAAATCCACCGTACCGCTGCCTTTTACTTCGGCATAATCACGCACACGACGGAGCAGGCGGTTGGCAATACGCGGTGTGCCGCGGGAACGCATGGCAATTTCAACAGCTGCATCATCCATGATGGGAACATCCAAAATTGAAGCCGAACGCAGTACAATCTCTTTCAGCTCGTCTGGCGAGTACATCAAAAGGCGGTTCAGCAGCCCGAACCGATCACGGAGCGGAGAAGTTAGGTTGCCTGCGCGTGTGGTAGCGCCCACCAAAGTGAACTTGGGCAGATCGATGCGAAGCGACCGCGCCGAAGGTCCTTTGCCGATGATGATATCCAGCGCAAAGTCCTCCATGGCGGGGTACAGTACCTCTTCCACCGAGGTATTTAAGCGATGAATTTCATCGATAAACAGCACATCCCCTTCACCGAGATTGGTCAAAATTGCCGCGAGGTCGCCCGGGCGCTCGATGGCAGGGCCGGACGTGACACGAATGTTGACGTTCATCTCGTTCGCGATGATATGCGAAAGGCAGGTTTTACCGAGACCCGGCGGGCCGTGCAGAAGCACATGATCCAAAGGCTCGCCCCGGTTTTTGGCGGCTTCAATATAAATGCGCATCTGCTCTTTCACCTTTTGCTGGCCGACAAATTCATCCAGCGTTTTGGGTCGCAATGAAAAATCCACCGCGTCGATGGTGTCTGCGTTCAGTGCACTAACAATTCTTCTTTCTTCTTCCATATTATCCTCGCAAACGTTATCCCAGCCGCTTTAAAGCGAGCAGAATCAGGTCTTCTGTGGTGTCGCCAAGGTTTTTCACCGAGGTAATCGCCTTTAGTGCTTCATTGCGCTTATAGCCCAACGAAACCAGCGCATTGACTGCTTCAATTTCCGGACTGGCCGCACCGGTGCCGCCGATATCGGCCAGCAGGTTATCGTTGCTTACTTTTTCGCGCAGTTCCAAGATAATACGTTCGGCGATTTTTTTTCCCACGCCCGAAACCGGCGAAAAAGCGCTGATGTCCGACGAGATGATTGCGGCCGCCAGTTCGGAGGCGTTTAAGGTGGTCAAGACCGACAGCGCCATCTTGGGTCCAACCCCTGAGATGCCGATGAGTTTGATAAACATATCTTTCTCCTGTTCGGTCATGAAGCCATACAGACTTTGCTCGTTTTCCTTCACCACAAAGTGCGTAAAGAGCTGAGCGTTTTCCGCGGGCAAATTGGAAAGTGCATGCGTATTGGTGAAGATGCGATAGCCCACACCGCCCGCATCAATCACCACATAATCGGTGCCTTTTTCGGCCAAACGGCCGCTGATGTATGCGTACATAGTTTTTCCTTGCGTTGATTTATTTAATCGTGAATTTCTCTTTAAAGTTGCTGCTGTGCGCATGGCATATCGCCACCGCCACTGCATCGGCCGCGTCATCCGGCCGGGGGATTTCCTTTAAATTCAAAAGCATCTTGACCATGGCCTGAATCTGTTTTTTGTCCGCACGGCCGTAGCCGCATACCGCCTGCTTCACCTGTAGCGGCGTGTATTCAAATAGTTCGGTACCGCTTTTTTCAGCACAGACCAGCGCTGTACCCCGCGCATGGCCTACCGTCAGCGCGGTTTTGACGTTTTTGTTGAAAAACAGTTCTTCAAAAGCGATCGCATCCGGCTTGAACCTGTCGATGAGCGTTCCCATACTGTCATAGATGGAAGACAGCCGGCGGGGCAAGGGTACGCCAGCCTCGGTGGTGATGGTGCCGTAATCGATGATGGAAAGCTTGCGCCCGTCATATTTAATCACGCCGTATCCAATAATAGCGAGTCCGGGGTCTATGCCGAGAATAATCAAAAAGGTTTCTCCTCAAAACTTCATTGCATCTATTATACATAAACGAGAGGGGGTTTGTCATCTTTGCTTGAAAAAAGAATTTATAAAAAAGACTTGCATAAATATTCATATATGTGTATAATTAATCAAATTGATGATTAAAAATAAATTTTAATACCTATATATGGTAGTTTAGCAAGGAGAAAACAATGGCACAAGAAAAAGTGGTTTTGGCATACTCTGGGGGACTGGATACTTCTATTATCATCCCATGGCTGAAAGAGAATTATGATTACGAAGTGATCGCAGTCGCCGGTGACGTGGGACAGGGTGAGGAGCTGGAACCTTTACACGAAAAAGCGATGAAGACCGGTGCATCCAAACTCTATATCGCGGACCTGAAAGACGAATTTGTTGAAGACTTCGTATGGCCTACATTAAAAGCCGGTGCGGTTTACGAGAAAAAATATCTGCTTGGCACATCCATGGCGCGGCCGGTGATTGCCAAAGCGCTGGTGGACGTGGCTAAAAAAGAAGGCGCGGTGGCGATCTGTCACGGCGCAACCGGCAAAGGCAACGATCAGGTGCGTTTTGAGCTGACCATCAAAGCACTGGCGCCCGAGCTGAAAATTATCGCACCCTGGCGGATTTGGGACATTAAATCCCGTTCGGACGCAATCGACTACGCGGCGGCAAGGGGCATCGATATTCCGGTGACCAAGAAACACCCGTACAGCATGGATAGAAACCTGTGGCACTTAAGCCACGAGGGCGGGGACTTGGAAGATCCGTGGAATACGCCGCAAAATCAAATGTTATTAATCTGCACACCGCCCGAGGAAGCACCGGATACTCCGGAGTATGTTGAGATCGACTTCGAAAAAGGCATCCCTACCGCAGTGGGCGGCCAGAAAATGGGTGGCGTTAAACTGATTGAAACCCTAAACGAAATCGGTGCTAAGCACGGTGTGGGCATTGACGATATGGTGGAAAACCGTCTGGTTGGTATCAAGTCGCGCGGCGTGTATGAAAATCCGGGCGGGGAGATGCTGTATACTGCATTTTCCGCACTGGAAAGTATCACGTTGGATCGAGAAACTGCACATTACCGCGAAGTTTTAGCAGTCAAGTTTGCCGATATCGTGTATAATGGACAGTGGTATTCGCCCTTGCGCGAGGCGCTTTCGGCTTTTGTCGATTCCACATGTGCATTGATGACGGGGAAAGTGAAGCTGAAATTGTACAAAGGCAATTGCGTGGCGGCGGGCGTCAAGTCGCCTTACACGCTGTATTCCGAAGACCTTGCGACCTTTGAGCATGACGACATCTATGACCACAAGGACGCGGGCGGGTTTATCAATCTGTTCGGACTGCCACAGAAGGTAAACGCGATGCGCAACGCACGCATCGAAGGAAAATAGAATTTTAGGAAAAGAGAGAAATGGAAAAGAAAAAACTTTGGGGCGGAAGATTTGAAGGACAACTGGATACGGATGCCGCAGGGATTAATTCTTCAATTTCATTTGATTATAAGCTGTACCGGCAGGATATCGCGGGATCACTTGCGCATGCTAAGATGCTGGGCAAACAGGGAATTATCGACCAGACGGATGCCGACGCGATTGTGGCGGGCTTAAACGCCGTGCTGGCCGATATCGTTAGCGGCAAGGTGGATTTTACGCCGGACAATGAAGATATTCACATGAATATCGAAACGCTGCTGATTGCCAAAATCGGCGAAGCGGGCAAAAAACTGCATACGGGCAGAAGCCGGAACGATCAGGTGGCGTTGGATACCCGGATGTGGGTGAAAGACGCGATCGATGAAATATCGCTGACGCTGAAAGGACTGATGGGAACGCTGACGGATTTGGCAGAAGAAAACCTGTCCATCATCATGCCTTCCTATACGCATCTGCAAAAAGCCCAGCCGACCACACTGGCGCACTATCTTATGGCATACTTTGAGATGTTTAAGCGGGATTATTTTCGTTATCAGGACAGCAAAAAACGGGCGGATGTGATGCCGCTGGGTTCCGGTGCGCTGGCCGCCACCACCTATGACCTCGATCGTGAATATGTGGCTGAACTTTTGAATTTTTCCGACATCACCGACAACTCAATGGATGCGGTTTCCGACCGGGATTATATTTTAGAGTTTCTGTTTGTGTCCTCGGTCTGCCAGATGCATCTCTCCCGGTTCTCGGAAGAGATTATCCTATGGAGCACCGGCGAATTCAATATGGTGAAACTCTCGGATGGTTTTTCCACCGGTTCTTCCATCATGCCGCAGAAGAAAAACGCGGATATTGCCGAGCTGGTACGGGGCAAATCCGGACGGGTGTACGGCAACCTCATAGGTCTGCTCACCACCATGAAGGGCCTGCCGCTGGCATATAACAAGGACATGCAGGAGGACAAGGAACCTTTGTTCGATACGGCCTATACGCTGAAGACCTGCATCCATGTTTTTGATAAGATGCTGAAGAATTTGACATTTAACAAAGACATCATGGCCGAGGCGGCGGGAAAAGGCTACACCAATGCGACCGACCTCGCTGATTATCTGGTCAAGAAGGGTTTGCCTTTTCGAAGCGCTCATGAAGTGGCCGGAAAAGTTGTTTTATACAGCGAAAAGAATAAACTTGCAATTTCGGATGTAGAACTGTATACTTTAAAAGAGTTTTCCGATCTGTTTTCTGAGGATGTGTATCAGGCCATCTCGCTGGAAACCTGTGTCGAAAAGCGTAAAGTGTATGGCGGCCCCGCAAAAGCAAGTGTCTTAAATCACATCAAAAAGGCCAGGGCGCTGCTCGGTAAAATCTAATATTAGCCAATCACAGAACATGTTTTACAACGAAGTAAAGCAAGGTTTAACCATTACCCTTGTTTTGTTTCACATGCTTAAAAACCGGTTCTGTTGAATAATCATTAATTAACTTAAAAGGAGAAAAAGAATGAAGAAAGTTTTAGTTGTTGTTTTGATATTGGCAATGGCTTTTGCGCTGGTCGCTTGTGAAAAAGCGGTTCCGGTGACTGAAACCGAAGTGACCATGGACGAAACCGATGCGGCTGAAGCACCGGCAGAAGAGATGACCGTTTTGACGGTTGCTATCGACGATACCTATCCTCCGATGGAATACATCGATGATAACGGTGAATTGGTTGGTTTCGATATCGAAATGACCAAAGCGATGGCTGAAAAAATGGGTATTGAAGTCGAATTCATCTCCACCGGATGGGACGGTATTTTTGCCGGACTCGCAGCCCAACAGTATGACTGCATTATCTCATCTGTTTCCATGACCGTGGACAGATTGGAAAGCATGGATTTTTCAGACCCGTATATGGCAAACGGACAGGTGATCGTTGTAGCGCCTGGCGATGACTCCATCACTTCTATGGAAGACTTGGCTGGAAAAAATGTTGGCGTGCAATTTGCCACCACAGCGGACGAAGCAGCTGACAAAGCGTTGGAATCTGTTGAATTCGAAAAAGTGGCTTTCGACGACATGACCACCTGCTTAACCGCGATGAAGGCCGGACAGGTTGACTGCATTGTGGCCGACTATGCGGTAGCGATTGGTGCGGTTCAGGATGATCCGACTGCTTATGAAATCTCCTCGGTTGCGCTGACCAATGAACCGATTGCGATTGCGGTTGACAAAGGCAACACCGAACTTTTGGACAAGCTGAATGCGGCTTTGGACGAAGTGATTGCGGATGGCACCTTAAGTGCACTTTCAATCAAGTACATGGATGTTGACTTAACACAGGATATCGATACCGAATTACGCTAAAAAAGAAAATTGCCTAGAAAAGGCTTGCACATTGCAATGTGCAAGCCTTATTATTAAAACAATTATAATTTAATTGCTTTAATAATAAATACGTTTTTATATAAGGGGAAAAACCATGTCAATTAACTGGAACCAGGTAGAACTCTTTGCGAAAGGAACGCTGACGACGGTTGAGCTGACGTTGCTCAGCATGTGCGTGGGCACGCTGTTGGGCCTGGTGATTTCACTGGGGCGCATATCGAAAAACCCAATCCTCAACAAAGTCACATGGATTTATGTGTGGGTGTTCCGCGGAACGCCGCTGCTGTTGCAGATTATGATTGTATATTTGGCCATACCGCTGATGAGCATTCAGATTACAGGTGAACCGATTGCCATGACGCGTTTTATGTCGGCATGTATCGCGCTGACGCTGAATACAGCCGCTTATCTGGCCGAAATTTTCCGGGCAGGGATTTTATCCATCGACAAAGGCCAGTTCGAGGCCGCCAAGGCGGTGGGCATGACGCACAGTCAAACCATGACCAAGGTGATTATTCCGCAGACTATCCGTGTAGTTCTGCCGCCTTACTCCAATGAGTTCATCATGATCTTGAAAGACACCTCGCTGGTGTCAGCCATCGGGCTTGCAGAGCTGTACCGCGCTTCCGAAAAACTGTCTTCAGCTACCGGAAAGTGGGAATATTTGTTTATCGCGGCGGCGGTGTATCTGGTCATGACCACACTGGCAACATGGGTGTTTTCAAAACTTGAAAAACGCTATTCGATCTTTGTATAGGGAAAACGGGGGAGAGAAAAGATGAGTATGATTAGAGGCGAGCATATCTACAAATCGTTCGGCGATTTGGAGGTGCTGAAAGATATTAATTTTCAAATTGAAAATTCGGAAGTGGTGTGCGTCATCGGGCCGTCCGGCTCGGGTAAATCCACACTGCTCCGGTGCATGAATCATTTGGAACGCATCACGTCGGGCAAGGTGTTTATCGACGGTGAAATGGTGGATTATCGCGGCGACGATAAGGACTTGATGAAGATTGACCACCGTAAAGTGACCAAGCTTTGTATGGAGCTTGGCATGGTGTTTCAGCGGTTCAATCTGTTCCCACATTTAACCGCGCTTGGCAATGTGACACTGGCCTCCGTTGAAGTGCGTAAAACGGCGAAAGCAGAAGCGGCGGAAAAAGGCAAAGCGCTGCTGGAAAAGGTCGGGTTGGCCGACAAGGCAAACGAGTACCCATCCCGTCTTTCGGGCGGGCAGCAGCAGCGTGTGGCCATCGCGCGAGCGCTTGCGATGGAACCGAAAATTATGCTGTTTGATGAACCGACTTCCGCGCTGGATCCGGAACTCGTCGGTGAGGTTTTAGAGGTCATGAAGGACCTCGCAAAATCGGGCATGACCATGATGGTGGTGACGCATGAGATGAATTTTGCGCGTGAAGTGGCTGACCGTGTGATCTTCATGGATGAAGGCCGAATTGTTGAAGAGGGCAGCCCAAAGCAGATTTTTGGCAGCCCTAAAGAAGCCAGAACCCGCGCATTCTTGAGCAAAACCAACGTGAAGATATAGCGAAGAATTCGCTTTTGTGATAACATGATATTATGAATACAATCACTTTGATGTTAATCGTGACAGCGCTTTTAATCATTTTACCGATCGGCTATGTCACGATGCTGAAATGGAACGAATACAAAGACAAAAAAATGCGCCAGTCGGCGGTGGTCACCGTCTTTTTGGCGCTTTTGATGTTGATCATTTTTTCGGGCGTTAACCTCTATAATCTTTTAATCAATCATGATGAGCGTGTGGTGGCACAACGATATGTGGACAGCCTGATCGGAAACAGCATCAACAAAGATCAGGCGGCTTTTCTTTCGGATGTCAATACGATCGCATATGAGATTGAGCAAACCGATGCGGTTTTCAGCGCGGCGGTGGCGGCCGGATTCAGCGAAAATCCGGGATTGTTCATCTCCCGCAGTGCGCCTAAGGATTCGGAAGGCAACGTGTATTTGTATGTTCTGACGCGGGATTTAAAGCTCGGCTTGGACGTGGAACTGAAACCCTCAGGGGCTTTTTATGATGTATACGAAGTCTCGGTGCTGGACGAAGCAAAACAGTCAGCTGTGGAAAAACAGGAAGAATTCTCACCGATTTGGTAAAAAGGGGAATAAATATGCAGGCGGATGATTATCAAAAAAAAGCCTTAAGAACAGCCAGCAAGATGACCGAAGGAGATATGATTCTAAACGGTGTTTTGGGCCTAAACGGCGAAGCGGGCGAGGTGGCCGACCATATCAAAAAAGTGCGGTTTCAGGGGCACGAGATGAACAAAGCGCATCTGGCCGATGAACTTGGTGATATTCTCTGGTATATTGCTATTATGAGTGAGGGCCTCGGGTTTACGCTCTCGGAAGTGATGGAGATGAATGTGGAGAAGCTGAAAAAGCGTTATCCGGATGGGTTTAGTGTGGAGAAAAGCATTAATCGGGACAAATAAAGAAAATACTTGGATAAAAAACCATCCTTGCGGATGGTTTTTTTGTGTTATCTTCAATTATCTGATCTGTCCTGTACCTTCAATGACGTATTTTATGGTGGTCAGTTCCTTAAGGCCCATCGGCCCTCTGGCATGCAGCTTTTGGGTTGAGATGCCAATCTCGGCGCCAAAGCCGAACATTTCGCCGTCGGTAAAACGCGTGCTGGCATTGGTATACACGGCGGCGGCGTCTACGCGGTCAAAAAACAACTTGGAGTTATTATAATCGTTGGTGATGATGGTCTCCGAGTGCATGGTGCCGTATTGGTTGATATGGTCGATGGCCTCAGAAACACCTTTGACCACTTTCACTGATAAAATATTGTCTAAAAATTCGGTGTAAAAGTCCTCTTCGGTAGCGGGAATGGCTTCCTTTAAAATCGCGCAGGTTTTCTCGCATCCGCGGAATTCCACGCTTTTCTCGCTCAATTTTTTATACGCCTTGGGTAAAAAAACCTCAGCGACGGATTCGGCCACCAGCAGGCTTTCAACGGCGTTACAGACAGCGGGGCGCTGGGTTTTGCCGTTAAAAAGAATATCGACACCCATATCAAGGTCGGCGGTATCGTCGATGTAGACATGACAATTCCCGGTGCCAGTTTCAATGGTGGGGATGGTGGCATTTTTTACGACACTCTGAATCAATCCTGCGCCGCCGCGGGGAATCAGCACGCTGATCAGGCCGTTTAAGGTCATCATATAGGTGGCAGCTTCCCGACTGACGTCCTGGAGCAGCTGCACCGCGCCTTGGGGCAGCCCTGCTCTTTCTCCAGCTTTCACAGCCGCTTTCACCACCGCGCTGTTGGACGCAAACGCCTCGGACCCTCCGCGCAGGACCACGGCGTTCCCGGTTTTGATGCAGAGACCCATCGCGTCCGCGGTCACGTTGGGACGTGCTTCGTAGATGATGCCCACCACGCCCAAAGGAACACGCTTTTTAGTAATCTCAAGACCGTTCGGGCGTTTGACGGTACCCAGGCCCTCGCCGATGGGGTCATCCAGCGCGGCTACTTGACGCAATCCGTCGGCCATGCCTTTGATGCGCGCTTCGCTGAGTACCAGACGGTCAATCAGCGCGTCGGTACGTCCCACGGCTCTGGCTGCGTCTACATCCTTTTGGTTCTCGGCCAAAATCTCTGCGCTGCTTTCTTCCAGAGCATCAGCCATGGCGTGCAGAATCGCGTTTTTGGTGTCGGTGCCCAAAAGCCCCAAATCGTATGACGCCTTTTTTGCGGCTTCGGCCTGCCTGCGTACGTGTTCCATTACGTATACTCCTTAAATAAAATTCAAAACAGATTTTTGGTTATTATAACATCAAAGTTTGATTTTTGTAATAAAAAACCGCCCATTTTTAGTATGGACGGCGATTTTTCTGATTTACTCTTCGTCGCTGAACACGGCATTATGGTAGACGTTATTGATATCGTCGTGGTCTTCCAGCCAATCCAGCATCTTCATCACCTTATCCTCGTTTTCGGGAGGCACATCCACCGTGGTCTGGGGAACCATCTGCACTTCGCCCACCAGGAAAGTATATCCGGCATCTAAAAGCGCGGTGGATACATCGGTGAAAGTTTCAGGGGCTGTGGTAATCTCATAGATATCGTCATCGTCGCCGTTGATGTCCTCGGCACCCGCTTCCAGCGCCGCCATAAACAAAGTTTCCTCGTCCACATCACCACTTTTTTCTATCGCGATCACGCCTTTTTTGTCGAACATATAGCTGACGCATCCGGTGGTACCAAGGCTGCCGCCCATCTTGTCAAAGATGTGTCGCACTTCGCCGGCGGTACGATTGCGGTTGTCGCTGAACGCTTCGGCGATGACGGCAACACCGCCGAGACCGTAGCCTTCATAGACCATTTCTTCGTAAATGACGCTGTTGTCTTCGCCGGAAGCTTTTTTGATCGAACGATCGATATTGTCGTTCGGCATATTCGCCGCCTTACATTTGGCGATCACGTCCCGAAGCCGCCCGTTAACGTTGGGGTCGGCGCCGCCGCCCTGTTTGACCGCCACCGAAATCTCGCGGCCCAGCTTGGTAAATATCTTAGATCGCTGGGCGTCGGCTTTGCCTTTCTTATGTTTAATGGTTGACCATTTTGAATGTCCTGACATATTTACACCTCATTATTTTTTCCAGCCGCCATTTTAGCACAAAATCCGGCCGGTTTCAATCGATTATTAGTTTAATTCATCCAGCGTCAGCGAAAAACTGTCTATAAAAGTAGCCATAAAATAATCCACCTCGGGCATCTTTAAGCTTTTAATGGTTTTTTCAAGAGTCTGTCTGGCTTTTTTAAAGCCGTCATTTCCGGTGCCGATCTCTTCAATGCATTTGATATAGGCACAGATTTTATCGGCGGCTTTGACGAGTTGGTAGTGCTCGGCTTCCTGCGCCTGATCTTTGATGAGCACCTCATAATCGTATTGCAGTTCATCCGGCAGCATGTGCCAGAGTGCATCCTCGGCAATCGCCTCAATTTTCTTATATTCCTTGTTGATCTCGGGATTAAAATATTTAATCGGTGTAGGCAAGTCGCCGGTGATGACCTCGCCTGCTTCGTGGTAAACAGCCAGCGCCATCACGCGCTCGGGGTTGACGTTTCCGCCGAACATACGGTTTTTAATGAGCGCCAGCGCATGCGCGATCATCGCGGCCTGCAGGGAGTGCTCCTGAATGTTTTCTTCCACGGTATTGCGCATGATGCCCCAGCGCTTGATATATTTCATTTTGGACATATAAGCGAAAAAGTGGGATTTCATTTTTATAAAACCTTTCAAAACATTTGACGAAAACGGTATCGCGCGGTATAATACATAAAAATTAATATTACCGCTAGGGGTGCCAAACAGGGTGTTTAAAACACCTTGGGCTGAGATATAAACCCTTAGAACCTGTATTTGTTAGATAATTCTTGCGTAGGGAAGCGGTTAAGCTAAAATTATAGCTTTTCACGCCGTGCAGATTTGTACGGTTTTCGTTTTTAAAGGGGACTATCAACAGCAGATAGTCCTTTTTCTTTAGAACAATTCTACATGATGGGCGGTAAAAAAACAACAGAAATGAGGTTTTATAAGCAATGGATTGGTTAAAAGGGATTTTTGAAAGTTTTTTGGATCTTCGCATTGAAGTTTTAATTGTGGTGTGCGTACTGGCGCTGGCCGCGGTCCTGTTTTTGGTTTTTTCGGGTAAACGGGAAAAGAAAAGCTGGACGGCACAGCAGTTGTCAGTGGGGGCGCTCAGCATTGCTGTTGCATTTGTGCTTTCGTATATCCGCGTTTGGCATATGCCGCAGGGCGGTTCCATCACATTGGCGTCCATGTTGCCGATTATGATGTTTGCGTACCTTTATGGTGTGCCGAAAGGTCTCATTGTTGGGTTAGCCTACGGCGCACTGCAGATGTTTCAGGATTTGTTTGCGGTGCACTGGCTGCAGGTATTTTTGGATTACGGCGTAGCGTTTATGGCGTTGGCATTGGCGGGCGTTTTTCGTAAGAAAGTGTCGCTTGTTTCCTTCTTTGCGGGCATGACGCTGGCAGGGCTGGTGCGTTTTGCCGCGCATACGGTCTCGGGGGCCATTTTCTTTGCCGAATATGCGCCGGTTGGACAGAATGTATGGCTGTATTCTGCGGGGTATAATTCCTTTGTATTTATCGATCTTATCATCTGTATGGTAGCGGGCGTCTTTGTCTTCTTTTTTATCAAGCGCCAGCGTGCGGTGATCGATGGGAAATAGCTAGTATACTAATTCTATGGAAAAAAGCCTTGCCGGAATATCCGAAAGCAAGGCTTTTTGTTATCCTTATTTCATTGGTCGTATCCATTAGTCGATACGTTCATAGCTAAGTGCGTCCCAATTCAGACGGTAAAGTCCTTGCGTGCTGACAAAGTAAGTGTTGCCTTCGTCATCGGCGCAGAGCCCCTCGCCCGGGCAATTATCAATTCGGCCTTCTTCTTTAGAATTATCAAGATTGATGCGGATAAAAAACTCATGCCCCCCGGGTTCGCGAACATGTGCAATCAGATAGTTTTTAACAATCACATAAGCGTTAATCTTAGATTCAAAAGCAAATACAACAGCGCGTTCACCACTGGTCATGTTAATCTTCTTGATGCTCAACGGATTGCCGTCGCCTTCTCCGATAAAGTAGATACAACCATCATCAAGCTGAGGATTAAAGAACCACTCATTTTCAATTAAATATGAAACTTCACCGGTTTGGCCATTGATTTTAGCCAGATTAGATTCATCGGCAGAGGAGAATATGATTCCGTCGTCATCCAAAAACATAACGCTCGCGGATTCGCCAAATGGCGTGATATCACCACCGTCTGTATTGATGCCGTAAAGCCCGTTATCTTCGTTAAGATTGGTGTAGAAAATGGAATCATCGTGAACATAAAGATAGCCCGCGCTGTCTTCGGTCAGCTTAGTTTTGTCTTGGCCGCTGATTTTGATTTTGTATATCGTATGGTTGTCATTGCTTGCAATATAATAGACCCATTCGCCGATCACATTGATAAACGAAACGCTGTCATCTGAAATTTTCACTTTATCGGATCCGTCTTTATTGATTCGGTACAGCGCATCATCATCCGCATAGTCGGCATAAAACAACGTATCGCCCTGAAAGGCGAACCCGCCCATGGCATAACTGCGGTCATCGCCTTCGTTCGGCCAGACCACTGCGCTGAGATTGGCAGATTGGTTGCCGGCTCTGTTGACGGGGCCGTTGTAAGGGACTTCGGGAATTTCCAGCTGTACTGCGTATTGATCCGACAGTTGTTGTACAGCCGAAAGATAGGCATTGGGGTCGGTGGCTTTTTTAAAGTCCTCAGCCACCATCAGACTTAGGTCATCATAGGATTGACTGATCGCCATCAGGTATATTTCGACCTTCATCGCATATGCGGCATCGTCCCCGGGGTTTTGTTCCAAAATCCGTTCAACCGAGGCCAGTGCTGAGGCGTAATCGCCGCCAAGAATCAGTTGCTGGGCTTGGGAATTTAATTCATCGGCTGAGAGAATAGATTTGGATTCTTCGGTGGTAATATTCGGCGCGGAATTGCCTGTGTTACATCCGGATAGGATGAAAACCAGTATGCATGCAAAAAGTAACAATGAATTTTTCTTCATAACAACACCTGTTTCGTTGAGAATAGATGGAATTTACGACTTGATTATAGCATAATCACATAAACAAAGACAGTGCCGGGGAACATGAAGATGATAGTTCTAGCGCTCAAGTACGATGCGTTTATTGTATACAGGATAAATGTATTTATGATATAGTATCGTATAAGGAAAGGGGAAGAGAAGCCCAACATTGAAACGACATGATTTTGATTTTGAACTGCCCGAAGAATTGATTGCGCAGACCCCGTTAAAGCAACGGGACGCATCACGGCTTCTGGTGTACGATAGAAAAGAAGATACGATCACGCATCGCGTGTTTTCGGATATCGCTGAATATTTAAGCGAAAAAGACGTGTTGGTCGTCAATGAGACCAAAGTGATTCCGGCGCGGCTTTTTGGTACGCGTGAGGGCCTTAAGAATCCGGCTGAGTTTTTGCTTTTAAAACGGGTGTCAGTCACCGACTGGCATGTCATCATGCGGCCGGGAAAGCGGCTGAAACCCGGCATGACGGTGGTGTTCTCAGATGCTCTGTCTGCTGAGGTTTTAGAGAAACTGGAAGACGGCGTGGCGCGTGTGCGTTTTGAATTCAGCGGCGTTTTTGAAGCCATATTGGACGAACTGGGGCAGATGCCTCTGCCGCCATATATCAAAGAAAAACTGGCCGATAAAACAAGGTACAATACTGTTTATGCCAAAGAAGATGGCTCGGCGGCAGCTCCGACCGCAGGACTGCATTTTACGCCCGAACTACTTAACAGGATTAAAGCGATGGGTGTCAAGGTGGCACCGGTGGTTTTACATGTGGGTCTTGGTACTTTCCGGCCGGTGAAGGAGGAGAATATTCTTGACCATATGATGCACGAGGAAAGCTATCATATCAGCCAAAAAAGTGCGGACATGATTAATCAGGCGCGAAAAAACGGCGGACGTGTGATCGCGGTGGGGACCACATCGGTGCGCGTGCTGGAATCGGTGTCCGACGCGGACGGAAAAGTGCGAGCCGCGGCAGGAACGACAGATATCTTTATCTACCCGGGCTACCGCTTTAAAGCAGTGGATGCGCTGGTCACCAACTTTCATCTGCCTGAATCCACCCTGCTGATGCTGGTATCGGCTTTTATGGGGAAGGAAAATGCACTCGCCGCCTACAGGACTGCCGTGACCGAAAAATATCGGTTTTTCAGTTTTGGTGATGCGATGCTGATTATATAATAATTTGATGGAGGAAGCGAAAATGAAAAAACTGACCTTGTTGGTCTTATGTTTTCTGTTCTTGGCGATGATGGCGGCATGTGTGGATTATTCTGCGATGACGGAGCTATCGACACAGAAACAAGCAGCCGAGCCGACGGCATCCGCTGGACCGATGGTGCGGCAGAGCGCTTATGAGGACTTGCTGGAAAGCTTTAATACATTGAACGACCAAGTCAACACTCTGTTGGATGAAAAGGCAGCCAGCACACAGGAGACGCAAGCGGCGATCGACGAAAATACGGCACTGGCCGCTGTGGTTTCGGATATCGAGCTGTCAGTATATCGTTCGGTGATTTCCAAAGATGCGCTGGGCGCATATTTCGGCATGATTAAAGGGGCCGAAAAGCTCGCCAATGGCGATGTGCTGCTCACTGTACAGCCGCTTTCGCTGGTGAACGAAACCGCGGATGCATCGCTATATGACAAAGAGGTGATTCGTGAGATCTATACTGGACTGACATTGGAGGCCGCGGATGTGCCAGAGGTGAATTTTACGGTGCAGGAGCAGACCATGGTTGCCTATAACGACGAAACGCATTATACGCGAGATGTCGGATTCTTTACTTATGTGGTGGACGAAATGGCTTCGGCCAAGGCATTGTATGACACCAACCATATGGCCAACCCCACCTTGCTGCCGGGTCCGGTGTTTATCTTTCTTGCCATCGGCGACGATGCAGTGATGATTTTAGAAAAATAGGAGAAAAAAACGACACATTGTTTGAATATAGAATACTCGAGGAAAGCAAATCGACCGACGCACGGATCGGTGTTTTAAACACAGCACACGGGGACATTGAAACGCCATGCTTTATGGCGGTGGGCACACAAGGAACGGTGAAGGCGCTGACCACCGACATGGTCAAAAAAGCGGGCAGTCAGATTATTCTTGGCAACACCTACCACCTGTATCTTCGCCCGGGAGAGGATATCGTTAAGGCGGCGGGCGGACTGCATAAATTTATGAACTGGGACAGACCGATCTTGACGGACAGCGGCGGGTTTCAGGTGTTTTCGCTGGGCGACCTTCGGACCATCACCGAAGAGGGTGTTAAGTTCGCGTCACACTTGGACGGGTCGCGGCATATGATTACGCCAGAGAAATCTATGCAGATCCAACAGGACTTGGGCAGTGATATTGCCATGGCGTTTGATGTCTGCTCAGCCGCAGACAGTGACGATAAAACCATCGAAAAGGCGATGCATATGACGCATCGGTGGCTGGAACGCTGTAAGACATACCACTCGCGCGAAGACCAGGCGCTTTTCGGCATCGTGCAGGGCGGTATGAACGCGACGTTGAGACAAGAATCCGCGCAATTCGTGGACAGCATGGACTTGCCCGGAAATGCGATCGGGGGTCTGAGTGTTGGTGAACCTAAGCCTGTGATGTACGATATGCTGGAAAAAACTGTGCCGCATTTAAGCAAAGCAAAACCGCGGTATTTGATGGGCGTCGGTACGCCGGATTGTCTGGTGGAAGGCGTGATGCGGGGCGTGGATATGTTTGATTGCGTCATCCAAACGCGCATCGCAAGAAACGGAACAGCTTACACATCCCAAGGCAAGATAACCGTTCGTAACGCCGAGTACAAGCGGGATCTTACGCCGCTGGACCCTGAATGTGACTGCGAGGTATGCCGAAACTATACGCGGGCGTATATCCGCCATCTCATCAACGCAAACGAGATGCTGGCGGCAACTTTGCTCAGCTTTCATAATATCTACTACACCAACCATCTGATGGATCGCATTAAACAAGCGATCCGAGAAGATACCCTTCTTGCTTTGCGCGATGAGATCGATGCGTTGTATGCTTAAAGATTGAGAACAAAGCGTAAAGCACCCGTGATAGCGGTTGACGAAAAACAAAAGATAATATATAGTTTAAACTGTTTTTAAAGTAAGAAAAGGAAAAGAGGTGTTTTATTTGCCAACAAGTTGTTTTGGAGATTTGACCAGTACAGCATCTACCGGAAGCACAGGAACAGCGGCTGGCGGCGGTTTAACCGGTATGCTGCCCATCATCCTCATTTTTGTGGTGATGTTTGCGATGATGATTATTCCGCAGAGAAGACGTCAGAAAAAAGTGCAGGAAATGCTGAGTGCGATTAAATCGGGCGACAGGATTAAGACCATCGGTGGTTTTTACGGCAGAGTGGTTTCAGTCAATGACGCGCTGGTTGTGATTTCAGTTGATCCGGATGCAACAAAACTGACCATTTCGAAATCGGCGGTTGCGACGGTTGAAAACGCGGACGTGGAAAACGACACGGAACCCGGGTCTAAATAATCGACACACGATTTTGTTAAAGCGCCTTAAAGAAAAGCTTTCAGGCGTTTTTCTTTTTATCATTTTTTAGCATTGAAAACACGACCGTTTAACGGTATAATACGCATGAATTGATTTTTTAAGAGGAGATATTAGATGAAACACATAAAAACAATTGTTAAAAAGAGCATCGAAAAGGATATAAAAAAAGGCGGATGCGGCGAGTGCCAAACATCCTGCCAGTCTGCCTGCAAAACTTCCTGCACGGTGGCCAACCAGTCCTGTGAAAGCACCAGACGCAGATAATCACGAAAAAACGAAGGCGGACATTATGCTGTCCGTTTTTTTTATGCTGAGTTATTTTCTTAGCCGTTTCGTCAAGCTTTCGTCTGGCTCAGCCAAAAGGGTATAATATGTTTCATAAATCACATATCCCGGTTTGGCGCCGTTTGGTTTTTTGATATATTTTCTTGGCGTATAATCCACCGGCACTTTGCTGGAGGCTTTTGCTTTGCTGTAATACGCCGCCAAGGAGGCAGCCTCTTCGATAGTTTTGTCTGGAATCTCTTTCTCGTTTGATTTAACAATCACATGCGAGCCCGGAATTTTCTGGGTGTGCAGCCAAAGGTCTTCCGGCTCTGCGGTTTTCAGCGTCAGCATATCATTCTGACGATTATTTTTGCCGACAAAAATCTCAAAGCCGTCTGACGAAACAAATGCGTGAGGTTTGGACGTTTCCTGTACGGGTTTTTCGCGTTTGGCCCCGGGTTTTTCACTGATGTAGCCGGATTTGATCAACTCATAGCGCACTTCGGCCAGTTCGCCTTCGGTCTCGCAGGTCTCAACAGACGCCAGTACGGACTCGAGAAACGCAATCTCGGTTTTTGTGGTTTTGATGTATTCGGCATTCAATTCCGCCGCTTTTTTCATTTTGTTGTAGCGCTTGAAATACCTTTGCGCATTGGCAGCGGGGGAGAACTGTTTATCCAGCGGAATATCAATTGCTTCGCCGGTTTCATAATCGGTTACCGCGGCTTTATCCATCCCGCGTTTTAGCAGATAAATATGCGCCATGATTAAATCACCATAGCGTTTGAACTTCTCGGCTTTTTCTAAGCCGTCCAGGGCGTCGGTCTGGATACGCAGCTTTTTGGTCCATTTCGCCAGTGCTTTGGTCACGATCGCCGATATCTGATGCTTTTTTCGATTGAGCGCAATGGCCGTGTCTTTTGCGGCATAAAACGATCCCAGCATTGTGTTAACACTGTCAAAAGTCTCGGTATGGCCGGTGCTTTGCGTTTTAAACGGAAGAACACTGTAAAAAACAGGGGTATCCAAATCGTTGTACTGAATAGTCGGCTGGATATCGCCCTTTTGCACGCGGAAGAAAAAGGCCAGAACATCCTCAATGAATCGCGTTTGATCGCCGCGAGAGAGAGTGCTGTAAGGGGCGCTTAAAAACTGTGTGCAGAGCTCCTCGGCGGTATGCGAAGAAACACCTTGGAAACGCTGAACCAAAAATCTGGGCATCGGTTTTTCACCGAGACTCTCAATTAATTCTAGAAATGTCCCCGCAGTCAGCGTCATCGGGTTATATTTGTCCGATATTGGTGTTTCGTATGGAAGACCGGGCAGCACCTGCCGTACCGAGGACATGCCGAAGGGCACATGTCTGGCGCTCTCCAGTATTTTATTCTCTGGGCTGATCAGGATGGCGTTGGAATACTTGCCCATCAACTCAACGACCAGCGTGGTGTTTTTGGGCAGGCCAAGCTCATCTTTGCCGGCAAGACCGATATGCACAATACGCTCCAAACCCACCTGCTCGATCGAAGTGATACGCGCGTTTAAGATATGCTTTCGCAAGTACATGCAAAAGGTGGGCGGCGACGGGGGATTCGGCCGAGGATTCTCGGTCAGTGCCAAACGGCAGTCTCCGGCCGACAGCGAGATAAGCAGTTTTAGGTTTTCGCTCTGGGTGCGAAGATGCAGGAGGATTTCATCCCGCACAGGCTGATGTATTTTATCGATTTTTGCGCCGATGATTTTCGCGTTGAGTTCCTGAACGCATGCATACAGCGTAAGGCCGTCAATGGTCATTTTTTTCTCCTTTAAGCTAAAACCATTATACGCATTAAATCCGCAAATTCAAACAAAAGATTTGAAAGCGCCTCAGTTTATCGTATACTATAATTGATAAATGTTGATTTAAGGAGAAAATGATGCGAGCAAGCGGCAGACCAAACGATGAAAAACGAAAAGTGACGATCAAGCCGAATATTTTAAAAAATGCCGACGGATCGGTGCTGGTTTCCTGCGGGAATACTGAGGTCATCTGCAGTGCGATGGCGGTGGACGAAGTACCGTCTTTTTTGGCCGAAACAGGCAGGGGATGGCTGACCGCCGAATACGCCATGCTGCCGGCCTCCACACCCAGCCGGAAAAAGAGGGAGAAGATGAAGCCGGATGGACGCAGTACCGAAATTCAGCGGCTGATTGGGCGGAGTTTGCGCTCGGTGATGGATTTCTCGATTTTGGGCGAGCGGACGATCTATATCGACTGTGATGTGATTTCAGCGGACGGCGGTACGCGCACGGCTTCGATCACCGGCGGATATGCCGCGCTGAAAATTTGCATTGAACACTTGCTGAAAAACGGCGATTTAGCCAAAAACCCGATTCGCGGACAGGTGGCTGCGATTTCCTGCGGCATCGTGGACGGCGAAGCTTTGCTGGATTTGGAGTATACCGAAGACTCACGGGCCGAAGCGGATATGAATGTGGTGATGACCGATTCGGGAGGGCTGATTGAGGTGCAGTGTACAGGCGAAAAGCGGCCGATATCCGAAGCCGAGTTTGCGAACCTTTTGTCTCTGGCCAAAAAAGGCATTGCTGAGCTTTGTGAAATCCAGGCGGCAGTGGTAGGATAGGCGCATGAAGAAGAAATTACTGATTGCTACGGGTAACGCGGGCAAAACCGCCGAGATTAAAGCGATTTTTACCGGCATATATGACGAAGTGGTTTCTTTAAAAGATATCGGCCTTATATTGAATACGGTCGAGGACGGGGAGACCTTTGAGGAAAACGCGCTGAAAAAAGCGCGTGAGGCGTTTGATGCCACCGGTCTGGATACATTGGCCGACGACAGCGGACTCTGCGTGGATGCGCTGTATGGGCCCCCGGGCGTACGATCGGCTAGGTACGCGGGCGAAACCGCGACGGATGAAGAGAATTATCAAAAATTGCTCGTTGAGATGACTGACGTGGAAAATGATGAACGGACGGCGCGATTTGTCTGTACGGTGGCGCTGGTGCGAAAGGATAAGCCGGACATGATGACGCAAGGAAAATGCGAAGGCATCATCACCCAAAAGCCCAGCGGCAAAGGCGGGTTTGGGTACGATCCATGCTTTTTTGTGCCGGAATACGGGCGCACGATGGCCGAACTTTCTGCGGACGAAAAAAATGCGATCAGCCATCGGGGCAAAGCTCTGGAAAAACTTAAAGTGATACTGGCGAAGGAAAAAGAGTAGGATGCGGATTTTGGTGTTTAGTGACAGCCACGGGCATCTTGGCGAGATGGCGGCTTCTGTGAAAATCGAGCGCTTTGATATGCTGATGCATGCGGGCGATTACGGCGAGGATTTGGCCCGTCTGGCGGAGCGGGAGGGCTTAGACGTCCCTTTTTATGCTGTGCGCGGAAACTGTGATTATGACAGCGAATTTGCGCGCGAAGAGATGGTGGAAGTATCCGGCGTTAAGATATTTTTGACGCATGGGAACCGACAGGGCGTCAAGACCGGCATCAATCGGCTGTATTACTACGCGCTGGAACGCGGTGCGGATATCGTGATCTTTGGACACACGCACGCACCGATGGTGAGGAATACGGGCGAGCTGTATGTTCTGAATCCGGGTACCATCGCCGTGCCGCACGGCTTTGGTAAAAGCTACGGCATCATCGAAATCGGCGAGAATCCGCGACGGAGAATCGACATTAAAACTGTGCCGTATCCGCGTTAAAAAAAGGTGCTTTTTTGGTTGACATCATGGGGCATTTCGTTTATACTTGTTTTTGCGCGTGAGACGTTTTTTTTTCGCTTGTTTTTAAGCAAACGCGGCATTGACAAGGGCAGCGACGGTATAGTATAATCGTGAATTGTCAGTGGGAAAAAGCATCTTGGCGGTTTGCATGACGTGCTTGCGTTCGTAGCTCAGCTGGATAGAGCAACGGCCTTCTAAGCCGTAGGTCCTGGGTTCGAATCCCCGCGGACGCGCCATTCGCCTTATTTTTTAAGCAGGCGGCAAAAAAGAATGTGGTGGGTATAGCTCAGTTGGTTAGAGCGCCAGGTTGTGGCCCTGGAGGCCGTGGGTTCAAATCCCACTACTCACCCCATAAAAACCGATGGGGTGTCGCCAAGCGGTAAGGCACAGGACTTTGACTCCTGTATTCGCAGGTTCAAATCCTGCCACCCCAGCCACTTTAACCGTGACCCATTAGCTCAGTCGGTAGAGCACTTGACTTTTAATCAAGGTGTCCGGCGTTCGAATCGCCGATGGGTCACCAATAGATGCTTCCTTTGCGAAGATGCGCTTGGGGGGTGTCGCTACATATTGTTTTGGTTTGCGGGCTTAGAGGCGAAATATCGCTTTTAAGCCTTGCGAAACTTGCGGGCGTGGCGGAACTGGCAGACGCGCTAGACTTAGGATCTAGTGCCATTACGGTGTGGGGGTTCGACTCCCTTCGCCCGCACCAACCAAAGCAACAAGACTTATAAGGCAAAGCACACTTGAATGTTTTTGCCAGCTCATATATAATAAGTATCAGCCTGATTTTGGATTTTTGCGGGAGTGACTCAGTGGTAGAGTGCGACCTTGCCAAGGTCGAAGTCGCGGGTTCAAATCCCGTCTTCCGCTCCAAACTTCGCGGGTGTAGCTCAATGGTAGAGCCCCAGCCTTCCAAGCTGGTTGCGTCGGTTCGATCCCGATCACCCGCTCCAATATCACCTGTTTCCAAAAGTGGGGGCACGGTGATAATTTTTTAAAAAGAGGCTTTTTGGGCCATTAGCTCAGTTGGCTAGAGCACCTGACTCTTAATCAGGGTGTCCCGGGTTCGAATCCCTGATGGCCCACCAAAAAAGCAAGACCACCTACACGGTGGTCTTGCTTTTTTGGTTAGGGCCAGAAAGGGATTCGAACCCAGAGTGGGCGCGCAGCGGAAAGAAAAACCTGCCAGTGGCAGGTTTTTTAGCGGAGCGCGGCGAGCTTAAGCGAGCCGGAGAAGACTGCGAAGCAGGCTTTATCCCTGATGGCCCACCACGTCAGAGCAAAGTTCGCTTTGCTCCGTTTTTTTATACAAAAAAACGGTCGCCCCGCTGCCTTGCTCCTCCTCTTCCCCACAAAGCTACAGCTTTGCGGGGGCTCCATATTCAGCTTACAACGACATCCATATCAAAGATACCGGATTGTCTAAAATTCTGTAATGGAAAAGGACTATCATTTTTCCATTTCAACGCAAGTTTTTTTAGTTGCGATGCTGTGATTAAACAAATAGTGGTGTTATTGCTCATGGAGAACTTTGTACAGAGTTTTATAGAATCCGCAGTAAAAGAAGGACCTATAACAAGAAAGCTAGCGACAGGCTTCTCTGAAGCGCTTAAATATCTCTCGAATTGCTTAATATGATCGGAGAGATTGACAGGTGTTTCTTTGGATTTGTTATCCCACATAATTAAGCGATCATTAAAGGATAGTATCCCGTCGGGATGTTCATTGCCCTTTAAGACTAGTGGCTTATGATTTAGATATTTTTCAAATATATAATCAGTTGCTTCTTCAAAGTGTTTCTCACATTGTAAATCTTTATCGATAATACCTTGATGTCTTAACTCACCTATATTCCTAGAGGCGAGATGTTCAAAGTATTCAAAGTAGATACTACGGTTATCTTCTTGACTATCTGTTGTAGGACGTTTTCGTATATCATCATAATGTTCTATGATTCTACAAATAAGATCATTTTTTTGACCACTTACTTTCACTTCGAGTTCTTGACACCATGTGTATAGTTCCGAAATATCTAAGCCGTCTCTTGGTGAATACCCACCAAGTAAAACACTAGGATTGACACGATTAATGCAAAGAGCCTGTAATTCTTCAGTTTTCATTGATTGAGAGAAGGGGACACGCCCCTTTTCTAAAATACCGAATAAATATGCTTTATTACGCACATGCTTACTTTTTAATAGTTCGGAATAGCCATATTCTCTAATTTCGATACTAAGAATTCTTCTTAAACATTTTGCAATCTCAAGGGGTAGAACATCATAGTCAATTCCACTAGAATCTCTAATTGAAATGATTATGCCCATCCGTTGTAGAAATAGACGTACATTGCTGATGTCCTTTCTTGTGTGAATTTCATTATTTGCTTTAGGGTATTTATTAATTTTAGCTTCTATAATTTGATATTCATAATCAGTTATACAAAGTCTTCGTCTAATTTTTTCGATTAGGTTTTTCTCATCTGGAGAAATATCATTATTGTTTTCCCAAGCAGTTTCAAGAATGAACTGAAAAAACTCATAATTCTTATTAGCTTCTGTATCTTTTGTAATTAGACCCTGTGCTGATTCACGGATTATATTTTGCTCATATAAAAGAATATCATTTTCAGTATCAGATTGTGTACTAATGAAATCATCGGCATTCAAAAGAATTGTCTTTAGAATTAGGTCTCCTAGAACACGGATATTGCGGTCTTTGTTATATACGACATTATCGAGTGCCTTTTGAACATTTTCTTTATGATAGTATTGAGGTGCAGTTTTGATTACAGCAGATAATAATTCGTCGGGGCTCAGGTGTGAGTAGTCGATTACATATGCACTGGCGAAACGTATTAAATCTGAATTGGTACTAGCGTTTTCTACAGCTTCTTTAAAATTCATGACAATCCTCCACTCAAAAATATATACTTATTTTACATAAATAAGTATATAATTACAAGGTGTGGGTGTAATCACAATAATTATGATAAAAATTAGTTATTTATATTTTCTTCCGCCCACTCAAAATACCCCCGAAACAACTTAAAACACCCTTTTGTCTCCTCATTCACATCATCCCCGCCAACTTCCCTCTCCTTCGCATACAAAACGAAAAACAAGAAAAGCGGTTTTTTGCGGAGATTTTACAGCATTCGAATAGAAGAATATAGAAACAATATCCTTTATATGGTATAATAATTTCAGTAATAAAGAATATCATTACTATTGGGAGGGTTGCGTGATGGCCTCGGAATCCAAAGAAGCGATAAAAGCATTTGCGGACGGTTTGTTTACCGAAATGGGCGGCGGAATTCCTGTTGACCCGACATTTATATGTTACAAATACGGAATTCAAGTATACCGAGGGATTCAGCCGGATAATAACTATGGGACAATCATTAGAAACGGCGATGAGACGCGGATGTTTATTAACAACAGTTTGCATCGGTATAATAAAAAGTATGCAATCGCATGCGGATTGGGTTATTATTTTTTAAACTTTAATGAGATACCTTACTCGGGCACCATTGATATCCTTAAAGGCCGCCAGGATACATGCGAAGAAGGCACAAAAGAGTGGATAGCCAAGCGATTTGCAGATGAATTGCTGATGAATGAAGATATGATTCGTGAGATTTGGCAAAGCAACAGCAGCATTCCGTACTTAGCCAAACAATTTGATGTATCGACGGTGATGATACAAAAAAGGCTGCTGGATATGGGCCTAATCGCCGCAAGAACAATCAACCAGGAAGAATTAAAGGAAGCGGCAGCGTCTTCAAAGACAAAAGAGAATAAGGATAAGGCTGATTTGTCAGAAGACAAGGTAAAACCCGAAGAGAAAACAACCGAAATATTTGATTCGATAAAAATTGCGGAATCGGTCAAGCTGTTTCGGGGTGCGGAGTTAAAGCCTGGGACATTTAGCGAGCAATTGGAGATTAATAAATTCAATATTGAGAAATTTAAAATCGAGCAAGTCATTGAGACATGGAGTTGTCAGCAAAGAGAAGACAGGGGAATGCGTAAAGAATATGGCAAATGGTTGTTGGTTTTCCTCGGCACACAATTGTTTTTAATGGATGCAGTTCTTGTATTTTCGTTATTCAAATCGAATCCCATCAATACCGAAGCCTTGCCCTATTGGCTGTCTGCGCTGGTTATAGAAGTGATCGGATTGGTCACTGTCGTTGCCCAAGGGCTGTTTAAAAATACAACTTCGGAATTTCATAGTTTAATTTCCAGTATTTTTGTCGGAGATAAAAAATCTGACTCAACTCATACCGATTCAACATCAAATGGCAAAACTCAGTAGCGACTGACTTTGGATATGAAAAGAGCAGTTTAACATATTAATGGTAGCAGATAATTCGCTATCAATCTGTTTTAATTTCTTCTTCCGCCCACTCAAAATACCCCCGAAACAGCCGAAAATACCCTTTGGTCGCTTCGTTAACATAATCCCCGCTGATTTCGGAGTCGGCCATAATCCGCCCAAACTCATATTCGCCGTTTAACACCCAGGGCGTCAGCACACTCATCTTTAAGGCATCCACGGGGCAGAACATGGCGCACCGCATACACAGCATGCACTTCCACCCAAAGTGAAAGCGCTTGCCGTCGTAAGTAATGTTTTTAACCGGGCACTCACGCACGCACTTCATGCAGTGGGTACATTTTTTGTTGACAAAAAAGAACTTACCGTTCAGCGCTACGCCGTAGTTTTTAAAAAAGCGAAAGAGGATACCGTTTGCTCTGGCGTACAGCGAAAAGTCCTGAATATGTATTTGACCGTTAAGAATAGCGCCCGCCATATGACGCGACAGCTTTTCGGCGGTTAAGACCATCTGTTTCACCAATTCGTCCGGGTAGCGGAACATGATGTTGTAGGGCATCAAAAAATGCCGCTCAAAGACGTTGGTGTAGCCTTTTTTCTGTAAGAGATGGATCATGCGCTGGGATGAAACATTGTTGGCAAAGAAAGGTTCGCCTGCGCTCTTGTAGATAAAGGTCTTTTGCCCGCTGGAATGGGGCAGGGCTTTGATAAATTGCGTGACCACCGGCGGTTCATTAAACGCATGGATGGGGTAGCCGAGGCCGATATATTCGAAAGCCGCCATATCCGGCATCGCCTGCTTGCCTAGCGTGATTGTTTCGATATTGTATCGTGTGCATTCCACACCGTTTTCAATGAACGCGCGCGAAAGCATCTCAGCGATCTTTGCGGTGTGGCCGGTACCCGAAAAAGTGAACAGCCCGATTTTTGCCTTGTTCATAAAACCCATCCTTCAAGTGTATAAAAAAAGAATAAAAACAAATTTAGTCTATCCGATTTTTGCGTGATTGTCCAGCCTCGCCCGAAGGGTTTGAAAATGTTCTGTCGCGACGTTATAATAGACGGGATTACTATTATACGTAAAGGACTTATATTTAAATGTTAAAGAAAAGAAGCGGGAGTATCTGGTTTTTGGCTTTGGTGTATGCGGCGGCCTTTGCGGTCGGTTTGGTCGTCTACCGTCTATTCAGCGGCGCTTTAGCCGGGTTTTGGCCTATGCTGGCGGCAGATGTGACGGCGACGCTGGTGGTCTGGGCGGCAGGACTTGCGGTGAAAAACGCCAGTGCGTATGATCCGTACTGGAGCGTGGCGCCGGCGGTGATGGCGGGAGCGTGGATGCTGGAGGCGGGAAGTTTCGGCGGAGCACAGAAGCTACTCATTACGGCACTGGTTATCTGGGGCGTTCGGCTGACAGCTAATTTTTTGGTTGGCTGGCAGGGGCTTGTCCATCAGGACTGGCGGTACGGTATGCTGCGCGATAAAAACCCCAAGCTGTGGTGGCTCACCAATCTTTTCGGCATCAACCTGTTCCCGACGCTGATCGTCTTTGCTTGCATGATTCCGGCGTATTATACGGTGCAAAATGGATCGGACATGTCGGCACTCGGCTTGCTGGGTAGTGTTCTGTGCCTTGCCGCGGTATATTTGCAGATGACGGCGGATGGGCAAATGCGGCAGTTTAAGCAGTCTAAAAAGTCGGGGGAGTATATAGAGACGGGGCTTTGGCGGTTTTCACGGCATCCGAATTATTTGGGCGAGGTCACATTCTGGTGGGGCGTTTGGGTGATGCAGATGGGTGCGGCACCTGGAATTTGGGTGACGGTGCTGGCACCGCTGGCCATGACCGCGATGTTTTTGTTTGTCTCCATCCCTATGATGGAAACGCATATCGCTGAAAAATGTCCCGGGTATTCGGAGTATCAAAAAAGGGTGAGCGTTCTGCTCCCATTGCCGCGCACCGATGTGCAGCAGCCGGATTAGAACCGCCCGCCCTTCTAAGTTGCCTAAATCATGATTACTTAAACAGCTCGGCCACTTCGGGCATCCGTTCGCTGATCTTGATCTGCTGAGGGCAGTGCGCTTCGCAAAGGCCGCACTGGATGCATTTATCCGCCCACTCATTTTGTGAGAAGAACTTATGATAATGTGCGATGGCGTTCTTTCGCGCGTCTGATCCTTCCTCATAGTAATAATACGTGTTGTAGTTGGAAAAGTTCTCGGGGATATTGACACCCTGCGGGCAGGGCATACAGTACTGGCAAGCCGTGCAGGGCACTTTGATTGCGCCTTTGACGATGTCCGCGGCATGGTTCAACACTTCACGCTCAGATGCGCTCATGCTGCCTGCTCCAACGCGGCTGGCGATTTCGATATTCTCCTTCACCTGCGCAAGCGTGCTCATGCCGCTTAAGACCGTGCTGATTTGGGGCTGGTCATAAAGCCATGAAAAAGCCCAGTCGGCCATACTGCGGCTGGGATCCACTTTTTCCAAGAGATCACGCGCCGATTTGATCACATCAATGATTGATCCGCCGCGAAGCGGTTCCATGATGACCGCACCTGTGCCTTTGGCGGCGATCTGATCCAAACCTTTTTTACCGGCCTGATAGTCGGTATCCAAAATATTGTATTGAATCTGTGAAAATGCCCAATCATAATCATTCATAATGTAATCGAAATCCTCATAATCGGAATGAAATGAAAAGCCGACATGTTTAATTTTGCCCAGGCTTTTCGCTTGATCAACAAACGCGAAAACATCATTTTTCTTTAAATTATCGTAGTCATATTTGTTCAGTGAATGCAGCAGATAAAAGTCGATATAATCGGTATTCAGCGCGGATAACTGTTCATCTAAGAATTTCATGTTGTCTTGCGGAGCATGTACCATCCATGAGGGCAGCTTGGTGGCGATATATACTTTATCACGGTGTGGCTTTAAAGCTTTGCCTGTAAAAAACTCACTGCGCCCCTGACTTGCGGAGTTGCCATGATAAACATAGGCCGTATCGAAATAGTTAACCCCATTTTCGATCGCATATTCAATCATTTCGGTTGCTTTGATTTCGTCAATTTGCGTGTTGATTCCGTCTAAAATAGGGAGACGCATACAACCAAATCCCAATTGAGACACTTTGACCCCCGTTTTTCCCATTTCTCTGTATATCATTGTGTGTTTCCTTTCTGCTTTGTTATTTTCTATTATATCATGATTTATTTATTCGGCAAAATAAAACCTACCACTATATGTTGTGGTTGATTTCAACACGCGCCACAACCTATAAAAGACGAACAAATTAAGCAAATAATGTATGAAAAAATACTTGCAAAGGGGTAAGAAAAGTCGTATGATTATAACCAGTGGTAGAGAATGCAGATAAATGTCAAGGAATTCAAGATAAAGTAGATGAATATAGGGCATTGGAAGCGTTTTCAGGACACGGTTAAGGCAAAAGGGGTCTTAATATGGCTCAGTTTTTCGGAGAGTATTCACGAAATGTGGATGACAAAGGAAGAATCACCATTCCGACTTCGTTCAGGAACGATCTGGGCGAGGGCAATTTTCTCATTGTCTGCGGCAGCGGTGAATATCTGACAGTCTATACATCCGATGACTGGGGCGAGTACTTTAAAAAACACCATGTGGACGACGAAAAAGGGCATGAAACCGAATTGGAAGAGCTCAGAAAAATCGCCCGCACGGTACAGCAGGTCAAGTTCGACGCACAAGGACGGGTTGGTATCCCCGATAAGCACCGCTCACATGCGGGCATCGGTGAGAATGATGAAATCACTATCATCGGGCTTGGCAACAGAATTGAAATTTGGCGTAAAGATAAGCTGAAAGACTAAAAGAAACGGGGAAGTGATATGTCAGACGGCAAACACATACCTGTTTTGCTCAGCGAGTGTATTCAGTATTTAAAACTTGAACCGGGAATGGCTATCGTGGACGGCACCTTCGGCGGAGGGGGTCATTCGGCGGAGATCTTAAAAAGGATTCTGCCAGACGGAACGCTGATTGGGATAGATAAAGATCCCGAAGCCATTTTGCGGGGCGAGAAGGCACTTAGCCTATATAGCCGGAGTGTACGATTGGTGCATGACGACTATATGAACATACAAAGTATATTAAGACATCTTAATATAGAGGAAATTGACGGAGCGCTTTTGGACTTGGGTGTTTCGTCTTTCCAGCTGGATGACCATGCTAGGGGGTTTAGTTATAAAGCCGACGTAAAGCTGGATATGCGCATGGACTACACAAGAGGGAAAACAGCCCTTGACGTGGTCAACGGGTATAGCGCAAATGAGCTTACGGATATATTCTATAAATACGGCGAAGAAAAATGGTCAAAACGCATTGCGGAGTTTATCGTTGAAAGGAGAAAGATAAAAGAAATCTCCACATCCGGGGAGCTCACAAAGGTCATAGAAGCAGCAGTGCCACTTGCAGCGCGCAAAGGTGTTAAATACCCGCAAATGCGCGTGTTTCAGGCGATTCGTATCGAAGTCAATGATGAGCTAAAAAACCTGCAAATGGCATTGGATGGTTTCTCGAAAGTGATACGGCCAGGGGGGCGGCTGTGTGTCATCACTTTTCACTCATTAGAGGACAGAATCGTCAAGCAGTTCTTTAATCAGATGCAGGATCCTTGTGAGTGTCCTCCGGATGCTCCGATATGCATATGCGGCAAAAAACCGACGGGTAAAGTGCTCACTCGAAAACCGGTGGTGCCGCAAGACAGCGAAACGACGCTCAACAACCGGGCCAGATCGGCCAAATTACGTGTGGTTGAGCTTTTATAGACTTCAAAAAGAGATTTGTTTTAGGCGGTGAAAAAGGATGGACCAAAGAAATAACAATCATACCCGTTCACCCTTCTATGATTTACCCAGCGAAAGCGAGAAAAAACCGATTGCGCAGGGGGAATTGCAGATTTTTTCGGAGAGCCTGAGACGAAACACCCAAACCTCAGATCAGCCCGCGGCGGCTGCACCCAAAAGCAGCTATTCGCCGCGTCCTAAAAAGCGCAAATCGAAATACAGAAGAAAACCTTATGAAAACCGTAGTGTCACGCTGACTGTGATGATGATCTATGCGGTGGTTGGTTTTTTTGTCGGTTCCTTGATGGTTGCGCGATATTCGAATATAATAAAGACAGACGATGAGCTGGATGCGATTGAAGCGCAGATTGAGGAGATGCAGGCAAAAGCCGAAACGCTTCGACTGGAGGTATCACTGCAGGATGACATCGGTATGGTGCAGAAACAGGCCAAAAGCCGGCTGGGACTGTATTATCCCAGCAACGATCAGATCGTCTATGTTCAGTTTGATGAAGAAACAGTGGATACGGAAAATGAGCTGATTCAAAACGAAACAAATTTACAATAGCGTTATATATTAAAGGTTAGGAGCGTGAACAACGGTTGGCGAGACCTTCGATATCGAGCAAAAATAGGCTGATTGTCGTACTTGGGATAATCAGCTTGCTTTTTATAGTCATCATCATACGATTGGTGAGCATTATGTTTGTGGAGGCTGAGGACCTGAAAGCCAAAGCCGAAGCTCAGTGGACCCGTCAGTTTGACGAAACGGCTAAGCGCGGGGATATTCTGGACCGAAACGGTAACGTGCTGGCGCATTCATCCGCTATCGACACGGTGTATGTCGATATTGACAAGGTTCAGGACGCGGCTTTTTTGGCGCAGAAGCTGTCCGAGATTTTGGAGATGGATTACGAAACGGTGTATGCGCGTGTCACTGACCAAACCAAGTCTCAAGTATGGATCAAACGTCAGGTGGAAAGCAGCATTACGGATGTGCTCAAAGCGATGGAACTGCCGGGTGTGGGATATTACACGGAAACCAAGCGTTATTATCCGAATGATGCGTTTTTAACGCAGGTACTCGGTATCACATCCACAGACGGCGAAGGGCTGGAGGGCATCGAAGGACGCTATGACCTAGAGCTTTCGGGCGAAGACGGCCGGCTGATCGGAGAAACCGATCGGGTGGGCAATACCATCCCATACGGCGAGAGTATGTATATTCCGGCTGAGGACGGCAACAATATTGTTTTGACCATCGACGAAGTGATACAGATGTTTCTGGAAAGCGCATTGGAAGATGCGGTGAAAGAACATCAGGCGATTGGTGCACAAGGCGTGGTGATGAACCCGAAAACCGGTGAACTTTTGGCCGTGGCGAATTATCCGGATTTTGACCTGAATAATCCGCCGAGAAATGATTCCGCCCTTTTGCAGGAGCGGGTGAGAAACAAAGTATTTTCGGATGCCTATGAACCGGGGTCCACGTTTAAAATCATCACAGCCGCCTCCGTGCTGGACAGCGGCGCGATGACCGTCGCTAACGATTTTGAATGCGTGGGGTACACCATGGTGGACGATAAGCGCATCAATTGCTGGAGAAGTTATCTGCCGCACGGTAAGGAGACGTTTGAGGAAGCGCTGCAAAACTCGTGCAACCCTGCGTTTGTCGATATGGGACTTGCGATGGGTACGGATATCTTTTACGATTATATCTATAATTTCGGGTTCGGCGCAAAAACCGGAGTGAAAACCATCTATGAATCCGAAGGCATTGTGCAGAATATCAAGTACATCAAGGATTATGATCTGGCGCATATCAGCTTTGGCCAGAGTATTGCGGTCACGCCGCTGCAGCTGGTGACAGCGGTTTCGGCAGTGGTCAACGGCGGAACGTTGATGCAGCCGCTTTTGGTCAAAGAGATCACCAACAACGAAGGTTATGTGGTGCAGGAATATGAGCCCAATGCGGTCAGCCACGTGATTGATGCCGAAACCAGCCAGACGATGCGGGAACTTTTGCAGGGCGTGGTGGAAAAAGGCGGCGGTGGTCAGGCCAAGATTGAAGGATACGCGGTGGGCGGGAAAACCGGTACCGCGCAGAAATACGGCGACGACGGCGAAATCTTGGAAGATAAATATATCGCTTCGTTTATCGGCTTTGCCCCGGCAACCGACCCGGAATTGGTGGTGCTGATTTTGGTGGATGAACCGAGCGAAGGCGAGACGTTTGGTTCAGTTGTGGCGGCGCCTTATGTCAGAGAAGTGCTGGAAAGCTCGCTGAAATACCTTGGTATTCCCGCTACATACAATACGGACAATGTATTTGTTACCGTGCCCGATGTGACAGGCATGACTTCGAGCCGGGCGGCCGCGCTGATTGACAACGCCAAACTCAATTTCATCATGGACGGCACAGGCACTGTGGTGTCCCAGGTACCGGCGGCGGGAGAGAGCTTGGCCAAAGGTGAAACGGTGCAGCTTTATATGAGTGTCAAGACCACCGAGAACACTGCATATGTTGATGTGCCGAATGTGGTCGGGATGACGCTGGAAGAGGCGATAGCCACCTTGCAGGCGTTGGGACTGGACGTATTTGTGGATCAGCAGGGTGAAATTGTGACCACCCAAAGCATTCCGGCCGGTTTTACTGTGCAAAAAGGGACAATTATCACCTTAAGCGGAATGTAAAAACGCTTGCTAAGAACGGGCTTTGCCATTATGATATATTGGAAACAAAATGGATAGAAGAAGGTTAAAAAATACCATATATGAGATTGGATGAATTAACAGCTACCATATCCTGTGAAATCATCGGGAAATCTGACACCGAGATCAGCGGGATGCAGTATGACTCGCGAAAGGTAAAAAAAGGCGATCTCTTTTTCTGCATTTCGGGGTTTAAGACGGACGGGCATACTTTTGCGAAATCTGCTGTGGAGGCGGGCGCCGCGGCACTGATGGTGACAAAGAAGCTGGATTTGGATATACTGCAGGTTTTGGTGGCGGATGATAGACTGGCGATGGCCGAAATCGCGTGCCGGTTCTATGATAATCCAGCCAAAAAAATGACGATGATCGGCGTGACCGGTACCAACGGGAAAACCACCATCACTTATATGCTGAAAAGCGCGCTGGAAAACACAGGCAAAAAGGTGGGCCTTGTCGGCACCATTCACAACATGATCGGGGACACGGTCATCAAGACCGAACATACCACGCCCGAAGCGCCCGACCTCAACGCATTGCTTGACCGGATGGTGAAAGCAGGGTGCGATGCGCTGGTCATTGAGGTTTCCAGCCATTCGCTGGCCTTGAAGCGTGTGGCGGGGATCACCTTTGATGTCGGTATCTTCACCAACTTAACGCAGGACCATCTGGATTTCCATACCGATTTTGAAGACTATGCGGCGGCCAAGGCCAAGCTGTTTGCGGCGTCGCGCATCAGCGTATTGAATGCTGATGATGATGCTTATAAAACGATGCGGACGGCGGCTGCGGGGGATGTTAAATTCTACGGGATTGAAAACAAGGCCGATTACTCAGCGGATGATATTGTCGTCACGCCCGAGGGATTGAGTTTTAACTACTATAAAAGCGGTCAGTTGTTCCAACGGCTTAACATGCACGTGACCGGATATTTTAATGCCTACAACGCACTGGCCGCACTGGCCGCTCTGGATGTGCTGGGCTTACCGGACACAGCGGGCATTGACGCTTTGGAAACCATGCATGCAGTGGACGGACGTTGTCAGGTGCTGCCTACCGACGGTAGAGGTTTTTCGGTCATTCTGGATTATGCACACACGCCGGACAGTCTGCAAAGCACCATCTCCTCGGTGCGCCGATTCGCCAAAGGGCGCATCATCACGGTATTTGGATGCGGCGGCGACCGAGACGCTAAAAAGCGCCCGATTATGGGTGAAATTTCGGGGCGGTTGTCGGATTTCTCGGTGATTACATCGGATAACCCCCGAACTGAGGATCCGTTTAAGATTTTGGATCAGATTGAAACGGGCATGAAGCAGACAAACGGCGAATATACGGTGATTGAGAACCGAAAAGCGGCGATGAAGTATGCGATGCAGATGGCAGAGAAAGATGATATTGTGATTTTGGCAGGCAAAGGACACGAAACCTATCAGGAGATCAATGGAGTAAAATATGATTTTGATGAAAAAAAAGTAGTCAAAGACCTGCTTTGTGAAATATAATGACGTTTATTGATATTTTATAGGATAAGGATAGGAAACAAATACGATGAAGATACAAGTTTTGGCGATATTAATCGGATTTGCGGTTTCGCTGGCCAGCGGTTATGCGGTGATTCCGCTGCTCAAACGCTTAAAGGCGGGGCAGCATGTGCGGGACGACGGCCCGCAGTCGCATCTGCAAAAAGAAGGTACGCCCACCATGGGAGGCATCATGACGCTTTTCGGCGTTTTTGCGGCCACTTTGATTTTTTCGAAAGATAACTACCAGATGGTGCTGGTGGCGCTGGGCACTTATCTGGCCTATACACTCATCGGGTTTGTCGATGATATGATTATTGTCACCAAAAAACGCTCAATGGGCCTTCGTGCCTCCCAGAAATTCTCGGCGCAGATTCTGGTCGCTTTGCTGGTGGCGGTTTATGCTTACATTAATCCGGGCATAGGCAGCAAGATCATTGTGCCGTTTTTCAATGTGGAATGGGATTTAGGTGTTTGGTATATCCCGTTTACCGTGTTCATGGTGGTGGCTATGGTCAACAGTGTCAACTTGATGGATGGGGTGGACGGTTTGGCGGGTTCTGTCACCTTGATTAACGCCGGTACATTTATCTTTGTGTTTTCCAGCGCATTGGGTATCACGTTTGTCCTGGGGTCCACAAGCCTTGCGGATATGCAGAACATGGCCGTATTCGCGGCGGCGCTGGCCGGAGCGCTTTTGGCTTTCCTGCATTTCAACGCCTATCCTGCCAAAGTCTTTATGGGGGACACCGGTTCGCTGGGGCTGGGAGCGGCGCTGAGTGTGATGGGTATTTTTTCACGACTGAGCTTGATACTGCCTGTGATCGGCATCATGTATGTCTTAACCGCACTTTCGGTCATCATCCAGGTGGGCTATTATAAGAAGACCAAAAAACGGGTATTTCGCATGGCACCTTTGCATCACCACTTTGAACTGGGCGGTGTGAAGGAACCGAAAATTGTAGCGTCATACTGCATCATTACAACTGTTCTGTGCCTGCTCACACTGCTGGGCTTGTCATAGTACAAAAGGAAAGATAGTTATGCTGGAAGTGAACGGGAAAACGGCATTGGTCGTGGGCATGGCCAAAAGCGGCATTGCTTGCGGGAAGCTGTTAAAGGACAACGGAGCAACTGTTTATATCAACGACAGCCGCAAAGCGGAGGAATTCACCGCCGAAGAGCTGGCGCTTTTTGACGCTTTCAGCGAACGCCGTTTTTTGGGTGAAGATCCGATGGGCGTTTTGGATACGGTGGATATGCTGGTGTTGTCGCCGGGTGTACCGCCCAAGAAAGTGCCTTTTATACAGGAAGCCGAAAAACGGGGCATTGAGATCATCGCCGAGATTGAGCTGGGGTACCGCACGTGCCGTGCGCCGCTGGTTGCCATCACCGGCACCAATGGGAAAACCACCTGTACGGCGCTGACTGGGGCGATCTTTGGTAACACCGAAAAAAAGACTTTTGTTTTGGGTAACATCGGCACGCCTTTTGCGCTGATGGCCCCCGAAACGAAAGAGGACGATATGGTGGTTTTAGAAGCTGCGGCACTGCAGCTGGAAACCACGGTGGATTTCAAACCCATCGCAAGCGCTGTTTTGAACATCACCGAGGATCATCTGGATCGTTTCGGTACGATGGAATACTACATCGCCTGCAAAGAGATGATCTTTGCTAATCAAGACGAAAACGACTTTGTGGTTTTAAACTATGATAATGACATGACCCGCGCCATGGCGGAAAAGCATAAAGCGAAAAACACCTGGTTCAGCCGAACCGAGGTGCTGGATTTCGGAGCGTTTGTGAAAGACGGGATGATTATCTTCAAGGATGGTGAACGCATCACCGAAATTTGCCGAGCGGATGACGTCTTTATTCCGGGCCAGCACAATCTGGAGAACGCTTTGGCTTGTACGGCGCTGGCGTTTGTCTGCGGTGTTCCGGCCTCGGTTATCGCGCATACACTAAAAACCTTCCAGGGGGTTGAACACCGTATCGAGTTTGTCCGAGAATATGAAGGCGTGCGGTATATCAACGATTCCAAAGGCACCAACCCGGACGCGACCATCAACGCGATCAAGGCGATGGACCGTCCGACGATTCTGATTCTTGGCGGATACGACAAAAAAAGCGAGTTTGATACACTGTTTGAAGCATTTAACGAATATATTAAAGGCGTTGTCGTGCTGGGACAAGTGAAAGAAAAATTGCTGGATGCCGCAATGAAAGCGGATTACCGGGAAGTCTGCACGGCCGATACATTTGAGGAAGCGGTCTTTAAAGCCAGACACAATGCAAAATGCGGATATAACGTGTTGCTTTCTCCGGCCTGCGCATCTTACGATATGTTCAGGAATTTTGAAATCAGAGGAGAGAGATTTAAAACGATCGTCAACGGATTTTAGGGGGCAAAATCTTGAAAGAACGGTTTAGAGACAGAAAATACGACTTTACCATTCTGGTCGTCACCATCGTTTTGGTGATGATCGGTATTGTGATGGTGTTTTCGGCGAGTTTCTATCAAGCCGAAAGTTCGGCGCAGTATAATCACGACGGTCTGTATTTCTTTAAAAAGCAGATTTTCGGCGCGCTTTTGGGATTGGCAGCGATGGTAGCTGGTATGCTGATTGACTATCATTTTTGGGATAAGTTTAAATATTGGGGTCTTCTGATTGCAGCGGTGCTGTTGGTTTTGGTGTATATACCCGGCGTTGGAGTGGAAATCAATGGCTCCAAGCGCTGGATTGATTTACGAGTCACGACCATTCAGCCCTCAGAGGTGGCTAAATTCTTTTTAATTGTTTCGATCGCAAAAATTTTGGATGATAACCAGCCTAAAGTGAAATCGTTTATCTACGGCATCTGGCCGGTGTTGGTAGTGGTGGGAGCAATCTCGGCCATCATCGTTCCCCAGCCCAATTATTCGGCGATCATGATTATCGTCGTCATCGCGTTTATCATGATGCTCTGCGGCGGATCGAATTTGTTTTATCTTGTGGGCTTTGTGATTCTCGCGGGAGTCGCCGCCACCTATGTGCTTTCCACGCAGGAGTATATTCGCGTGCGGATATTTGCCTATCTGACGCCCGAGCTTGACCCGCTCGGCAAAGGATATCAGATTCTGCAATCGCTCTATGCCATCGGTTCGGGCGGCTTTTTGGGCCGCGGACTCGGCAATTCCATGCAAAAGTTTCTTTATCTGCCCTATGGCGAATCCGACTTTATCTTTTCCATCCTCTGTGAGGAACTCGGCTTTGTCGGCGCCATGGTGCTGATTATTCTGTTTGTGGTATTGATCTATCGCGGCATTCGAACAGCCCTGCGTTCACCCGATGTTTTCGGCATGCTGATGTCTGCGGGCGTAATCGCGATGATCGGGCTTCAGGTGGTCCTAAACCTAGCGGTAGCCACGCGCACAATGCCGCCGACCGGGGTATCCCTGCCGTTTATTTCGCAGGGCTTAACGGCGCTTGTGATGTTTATGGCTGAAATCGGCATCGTATTAAATATCTCATATCAAGGCAACCGCTATCAGGATCAATTGCAGATGCAGCATGCAAAAGCTTCGGTACACACCGGCAGGCCGGTAAGGGGGCACTGATATGGAAAATCAGGAACGGCGTTCGGGCATCGGGATGCTTATATTCATTTTTGTTTTGATGATGGCGCTGCTGTTTATCGGCTGGCGGTATTTTAGGGTATCAAAGATTGAAGTGGAAGGCAATGTCAATATCAAAACCGAATATATTGCCAAACTCACGGGTATCAAGATGGATCAGAATTTGTTTTCCATCAATACGGATAAAGTCAGAACCTATATCAACTCAGACCCCTATCTGGAATACTATGATTTAAAACGCATCTATCCTTCCACCGTACGTGTGGAGGTATATGAGCGGATACCCGCGGCACTGTTGATCGGCGAAAACCGCAACTATGTTCTTGATAATCAGGGAAACGTGCTGGCGGCGATCGATCAGACGGATTATACGCTGTTGCAGATTACCGGACTTAAGGGATTTACCGCTGTGCCGGGGGACAGTCTGATGACCCAGACACCCTATCAGTACGACGCGCTGACCGCGATATTGAAAGATGTTAAATTCAATGAACTTGATGACGTGGTGAGCAAGATGGATCTATCGGATATCAATCAGATTATGATGCAGACGGATATCGGCTTTGTTGTTGAGTTTGGACAAGCCGAAAAAGTATCTGATAAAATAATTTGGCTCAATAAAGCGATTGATGAATTGACCAAAAGCAACATTAAAACCGGCACCATCAATGTAGTATCGGGCAGTTCGGCCGCATATTCAGAGTAGTTTTTGTACAATATGCGGTATAAGCGGGGGTTTTTTTGACAAAATCTTGTTTATTATTTTGTTTACATCTGATATTATGTATATGTAGTGGTATATGTGTTTATATATACACTATATTGGATACGAAGAAGGATACAAACCGGCATGGGCAAATCTGTGATGACATTGGAATTTGGCACATCAAAAGTTATTTGCGCCATAGGCCGAAAGCGGTCTAGGGGGCGGTTTGAGATCGTCTCGCTGGCTCAGGTGAACTACGCCGGCATCAAAAAAGGCCGCTGGCAGGAGCTGGAACTGGTTCCCGAGATCCTAAAAAAGACCATCAAGGAGGCCAAAACCAAGGCAAGACAAAACCCTGCTGCCGTGTTTGTCGGCATACCTCCCTGTTTTTGCAGGGTGCACTGTGCTTCTTCTGCGATGGACCTCATCGGTAAAAACAAGGTGATTACGCCGGAGATTGTCCAGCGCATGCTGAAAAACGCACAGCGGTTTGACGTGCCGGATGAATATGAGATGGTCAGCGCAAATCCGGTATACTTTAAACTGGATCAAAACAACTTGTTTATCGATCCGGTGGGGGTGGAGGCCGAGCATATTGAAGGCCAGTTTTCCTTCATCTTTGCAAAAAAGCGGTTTTTGTATGAGGTAAAAACCCTTTTGGATGTGCTGAATATCCCGATTGCGGGGTTTAAGCCGGAGATTCTTTGCGAGGCGTTGTTTTTAATTCCGGTGGAGGAGCGCGACGCATCATCCGTGCTGTTGGATATCGGGTTTTATGATACTTCGGTCAGCATCATCTATGGCGATACGGTGATCTACTCACGGGTGATACCGGCAGGCGGGGCACAGATCACCAGCGATCTGGCATTGGTTTTGGATATTGATATGGAATCTGCTGAGCGGATTAAACGCCGGTTTTCGTTTGAGACCACCATTTTTCCTCAGCATGTCAAGGAAACGGTACGCCATGACGGGAACATTATTGAAGTAGACAAACAGATGATCGCCGAGATTATTCTTTCAAGAACCGATCATCTGCTGAATATGGTAAAAACAGCGCTGGAAGATTCGCATGTGGAACTGCCGGATTCAACCAAGGTGTATTTAACCGGAGCCGGGATATCGATGATGACGGGCAGTGTGGCCTTTTTAGAAGATAATCTGGGGCTTAAAGTGATTCTGCCGCAGATTGACGCCACGAACTATTCGTCGCCGAATTACCATAATGCCATCGGACTTTTGGACCATGTGCTGTCGAATGAAGAAATATAAAAATATTTTAAGTATATCCGGCGTATGCCCGCAAGGCGAATGCCGACAAACAGGAGAAACAAATCATGTCTCTGGATTTTGAAGTAGGAAGCAGTATGTATGCAAAAATAAAGGTGATTGGAATCGGCGGGGCCGGGAATAATGCGGTCAACCGGATGATTCAGATCGGGCTGCAAGGCGCGGAGTTTTTGGCGATCAATACGGATATGCAGGCATTGAACATCTCAAAAGCTTCGGTAAAAATCCAGATTGGAGAAAAGATCACACGCGGACTTGGTTCGGGCGGAGACCCCGAAACCGGAAAACAAGCGGCGATGGAATCGCGGCAGGCGATTAAGGACGCGGTGGCGGGCGCGGATTTGGTGTTTATTGCCGCAGGTCTTGGCGGCGGCACTGGCACAGGCGCGGCTCCGGTCGTGGCGGATATCGTTTCTGAACTCGGCATTCTTTCGGTCGGCGTGGTGACACTGCCTTTTGTGTTTGAAGGCGGGCATCGCATGGAAGCGGCGCTGGATGGACATCAAGAATTGATGAAATCGGTCAACACCATCGTGACCATCCCTAACGAAAAACTGGCACTGATTCTGCCCAAAGGTACGCCGCTGGTTGAATGCTTTAAAAAAGCGGATGATGTTTTGCGCCAGGGCGTTCAGGGCATCACCGACCTTATCAGCCGACCCGGCATGATTAACCTCGACTTTGCCGATGTACGCAAAGTGCTGTCCATGCGCGGTGTGGCGCATATGGGTATCGGAGACGGCAGCGGCGAAAACAAAGTGCTGGATGCTATTAAATCGGCCATCGCATCGCCTCTTTTGGAAACCACGATCAAAGGTGCCACCGGTGTATTACTTAATGTGATTGGTGACGAAAGTATCAGCCTGACTGAAATTCAGGACGCAGCGTCCTTGATTCAACGTGCGGTTCACCCCAAAGCGCATATCTATTTTGGGGCAGATACGCAGGCCAGCATGAAAGATGAAGTACATATTACGGTGATTGCGACCGGATTTGTTGAGATGCCGGATGAAAACGAAGCCGAAGCGGCAGATGACACCGAAGAGGATTTTGGTTATGAACCGGATTTGATGACGGATATCTTCAATACTGATCTGGGTACCGGCACGACAAAGAGCGTGCCAAAAAAGAAAGTCCATATGGATTTTGGCGATTTTGACGATAGCGGCGAGCTGGATGTGCCTATATTTATCAAGAACAGAAACAAAATCAACGAGGAAGACGAACAGGAGTAGTAAAGGGATGAAAAAATACGTATTTTTCGCATTCAAGGGCGATATTATGTGCTTTAACCATGTCCTCATCAATGCAATAGAGATGCATAGCAAAGGGGTCAAAGCGATCATCGTTTTAGAAGGTGAAGCGGTTAAAGTGATTAAAGAACTGGACGAGGCCGACCATCCGGTCTATCAGCATGTTCGGGAGCTCGGTCTGTTCGATTCGGTCTGCAAAGCCTGTTCCATCAAGATGGGCGTATACGAATACAACAAAACATGCGGTATTCCTTTTAATGATGAGCTAAACGGACACCCCAGCATGTTGAAGTACCTAAACGAAGGGTACGAGATGATTACCCTGTAGGTCAAGAAGTATTAACGGACCATTAAGTTTGTTTTCGGTTGGATTGACAGACGAAATAAAGCCATGTATAATAGTTTGACAAACGGAGAAGGACGTTTTAAGAAAAAGAGCATTGCACGCCTTTTCAGGGAGTTTTTGGCGAAAGACTGCAACCAAAAGCATCGCGTGGTTTTCTTAAAAATAACACCATCTCTGTCGGTGATATATACGGATTAAAGTGTCTTAAAAAGTTTTCTTTTTAGGAAAGAAGGGTGGTACCGCGGGTTTGGCTCGTCCCAAGATTACGTGGTATCTTTTTATTTTTTTAAAATTAAGGAAAGGGCAGCGATGAGCATTAAAGCACCCAAAGGAACCAAAGACATTACCATTTTGGACAGCTTCAAATGGCACTATATAGAGGGCATTATCCACCGCGAGGCAGCAAAATACGGTTTTCGGGAAACCCGCACGCCGGTTTTTGAGAGCACTGAACTTTTCTTGCGCGGGGTGGGGGACACCACCGATATCGTGCAAAAGGAAATGTACACGTTTGACGATAAAGGTGGCCGTTCGATGACGCTGAAACCCGAAGGCACAGCCGGAGCGGTACGCAGCTTTATTGAGAACAATTTATACGCCGGAGCGCAGCCGACCAAGATGTATTATCTAAACTGTCCGGTGTTCCGTTATGAGCGCCCGCAGGCAGGGCGTTTACGTGAGCATCATCAGTTCGGCATCGAAGTATTCGGTTCGGGTGCGGCGTCGATCGATGCGGAAGTCATCAGTGTGGCCAAAAATCTGTTGGATACACTGGAGATTCAGGGTATTGCGCTGAATATCAATTCCATCGGCTGTCCGGTATGCCGTCCGGCTTATCACGAGGTGTTGAAAGATTACTTAAAAGATCATCTGGACCAGCTCTGTAAAACCTGTAATGACCGCTTTGAAACCAACCCTTTGCGTATTCTGGACTGCAAAGAGGAAGGTTGTCAAATGGTGGTGAAGGATGCGCCCAAGATGATCGATCATTTGTGCGGCGATTGCCAGAGCCATTTTGATGAACTGCAGGCAATTTTAAAGATATTGAAGATCGATTATGCCATCAACCCGATGATCGTACGCGGCCTTGACTATTATACCAAAACAGTGTTTGAGTTTATCGCAACTGGCATCGGTGCGCAAGGTACGGTCTGCGGCGGTGGACGCTACGATGGACTGGTGGCCGAAATCGGCGGGCCTGAGATGCCGGGAATGGGTTTTGGCATGGGCATGGAGCGGCTTTTGCTGGTGATGGAATCGCAAGGCATTGAGATTCCCGAACCCGCTTTGTATGAAGTCTTTATCTGCACAGCGGGTGACGCGGCCAGAATGAAGGCGATTGAGGTGGTCAGCGCTTTGCGGCAGGGCGGCATCAAAGCCGATATGGATCATATGGGACGAAGCTTAAAAGCTCAGATGAAGTACGCGGACAAATGCGGTGCCGGCCACGTGGTGGTGATGGGCGATGACGAGCTTGAGAGCGGTATCATCAAGTTAAAAGATATGCAGGCAAATCAGGAGATTGAACTGACCATTGAAGAATTGGTCGGGGCGCTCTCCAGAAACTGATAAAAAAGAGGGAAACGGAAATGGATATTCTCTTAAACAAAGAAGGCGATCTTTATATTGGCGGTCGCGGCTTTCAGGCCAGTATTTTTTTGATGCAGATTGAAAGACGGCTTTTGGATCAAGGCAGAGCATCCGAAACGCGGTTGGAAAGCACGTTTGCAGATGCTCTGAATGACGGCGTTCAGACAGTAATCATCACAGATGAAGGCTTGGTGGAAGGAATCGTCACGCTGAAATACGAAAACGGCGAGGAAGCCAAGTTCCCGGAAAAGGATGTTGAGCGGCTGGTGGTCGAAGAGTTGACTGGAAAAATCATCGTGTTTTGTGATGAAGACGATGAGGATGAATCGGAAGATGACGAAGAGTTTGATGATTGAGTTTCTTATTATTTAATATATTTTTAGGAGTAGAACAACCATGAGTGAGCAATTGATGGGATGGAAGCGCACGGACTACTGCGCTAATTTTGGTACACAGGATATCGGCAAGCCGGTCACCTTGATGGGCTGGGTACAGACACGCCGCGATCTGGGCGCTTTGATTTTTATCGACCTCAGAGACCGTTCGGGTTTGATGCAGGTGGTGTTTGATGCGTCCAAGTTTAAGGGAGACTTTTCGGCTGTGGAGGGCATCCGCAGTGAATTTGTCATTGCTGTGCAAGGCGAAATTGTCAAGCGCGCTGAGGAGACCATCAATGAAAAACTGCCGACCGGTTTGATCGAAGTAAAGGTGGAAGCGCTCAAAGTGCTTTCCAAAGCCCAAACGCCGCCGTTTGAGATTGAAGACGGAAGCAAGGTTCGGGATGAACTGCGCTTAAAGTACCGTTATCTGGATCTAAGACGACCCGAACTGCAAAAAGTGCTGATGATGCGGCACGCCATTTCGCAGGTGACCCGAGAGTATCTGAATAAAAACGGCTTTTTAGAGATTGAAACGCCGATGCTGATTAAATCCACTCCCGAGGGCGCAAGAGACTATCTGGTGCCCAGCCGCGTGCATCCGGGTTCGTTCTACGCATTGCCCCAGTCGCCGCAGATCTATAAGCAGATCCTGATGGTATCGGGGTATGATAAGTACTATCAGATCACCAAGTGCTTTCGTGATGAAGATTTGCGTGCCGATCGCCAGCCTGAGTTTACCCAGATTGATATGGAATTAAGCTTTGTGGAAGCGGACGACGTAATGAACGTTAACGAGGGATTGATTCAATCGATATTTAAAAGCGCACTGGATGTGAATATTAAAACTCCGTTTAAGCGCATCACCTACAAGGAAGCCATGGAGCGTTACGGCTCAGACAAACCGGATACGCGCTTTGGTTTGGAACTTGTCGATGTCAGCGGCCTTGTAAAAAATACCGATTTTAAAGTGTTTGCTTCGGTGGTGGAAAAAGGCGGCAGTGTGCGCGCCATCAACGTAAAAGGCGCGGTGGAAACCTTTGCCCGCCGTGAGATTGACGCGTTGGTGGATTTTGTGAAGATTTACGGTGCCAAGGGCATGGCTTGGATTTCAATGAAGGAAGAGGGCATGCAGAGCCCGATTACCAAGTTTTTTACAGAGGATCAGCTGTCTGCACTGTTAAAAGCTGTGGACGCGGAAACCGGCGATATCATCTTCTTTGTGGGGGATACCGACAAAGTCGTCTTTGACAGTTTGGGCAACCTGCGTCTGAAACTGGCTGAAAAATTGGGATTAATCGAAGCCGGCACCTATGATTTGCTCTGGGTTACCGAGTTTCCCATGTTTGAATACAGCGAAGAAGAAAAGCGCCTGACCGCGATGCATCACCCCTTTACCGCACCCATGGATGAGGATCTTGAATTGTTTGAAAGTGCACCCGAAAAGATGCGTGCCAAAGCGTATGATATGGTTTTAAACGGCAATGAGATCGGGGGCGGCAGCATCCGTATCCATTCCAACGAAGTCCAGCAAAAGATGTTTAAAGCGCTGGGGTTCAGCGAAGAATCAGCGGCTGAACGGTTTGGATATTTCTTGGAAGCATTAAGATACGGCACACCGCCGCACGGCGGCCTCGCTTTTGGCCTCGACCGCATTGTGATGCTTTTGGCGGGCAGAGATTCGATTAAAGACGTGATTGCATTCCCCAAAGTGCAGAACGCTTCCTGCCTGATGAGCGAAGCGCCGGCGCCGGTGGAAAGCAAGCAGCTGAGAGAACTGGCATTGCGCATTGCAGAAAGTGCCAAACAAAAAGAGGATAAAGAGTCTTAAAAACAATGGAAGCAGACTGGCGGATTCGCACCGAGCGGGTGCTCGGCAAAACGGCAATGTTGTGCTTAAAGGACGTCACCACGGTGGTGGTGGGGCTTGGCGGCGTGGGTTCGTTTGCGTTTGAAGCGCTGGTGCGCGCAGGCGTAGGCCATATGGTTGTCATCGACCATGATGTGGTGGAAAAGAGCAATTTAAACCGCCAATTGGTTGCGATGGTCAGTACCATAGGCCAGCCAAAAGTGGAAGTCGCCAAGGCGCATGCACTGGATATCAATCCGAATATCGATATCATTCCGCATCGGGCGTTTCTGACCAAAGAAAATGCCGCGGAGCTGATACCTGATCATTCCGGGATTATCATTGACGCAATAGACAGTGTCAACGCTAAAACCGAACTGATTGTTTATGCGAAACAAAAAGGGATTCCGATTCTGTCTTCAATGGGAACAGCCAATAAAGCAGATCCGCTGGAACTGAAATTCGGCGATATCTACAAGACCAGTGTGGACCCGTTGGCCAAGGTGATGCGAAAAAAGCTGAAAGAGCAAGGCGTCACTGATTTACCAGTGGTGTATTCCACCGAGACACCGAAAATTGATCCGTCGGACAGCACCGCTTTGGGTTCAGTGGCTTATGTACCTTCGGCGGCTGGACTGATACTGGCGGCAAAAGCGGTGGCGATTTTGACAGAAAAAAGTAAGGAGTTAGAAAAATGATTGAAAAAGGCGAAGTGGTCGGTACCGAAGGCAAACTGGCCTTCGTAAAATTTATGCGGACATCGGCCTGCGGCAACTGCACAGCGTGCGGGATGGCCAAGGACGAAAAAGATGTGACGGTGCAGGTTTGGAACAGCACTGACGTGAAAAAAGGCGATTTTGTTGATGTGGAGATTGAGACCCAAAAAGCGTTGGCGTCATCGGCTATCGCGTATGTTTTTCCGCTGGGTATGCTGATGATCGGCGCGGTTTTAGGCTTTGCGATGGGCGGAGGCACACCGATTGGAATGGACAAAAACATTTTAGGCGCGATTTTCGGTATCGGCTTTACACTGGTATCCTATGTGGTGATCAGACTGCTGGAACCTGTGTTAAAAAAGCGGCTGAAGAGCACATATAAATTGGTTGAACAGAAAAAGTAAACCGTAAATAAGGAGAAACGAATATGGCGGGACAGGCAAAGACATTGACGACTGCGAATTTTGAAACCGAAGTATTAAAAGCAGATCAGCCGGTTTTGGTTGATTTTTGGGCAACATGGTGCGGCCCCTGCCGTATGATTGCGCCCACAGTGGAAGAGCTGGCAGAAGAGTATGCGGGGCGCGCGATTATCGGTAAAGTGGATGTCGATGAAAACCCCGAATTAGCACAGGCTTACGGCGTGATGAGCATCCCGACACTGATTCTCTTCCAAGGCGGCAAAGCGGTGAACCAGAACGTGGGGCTCACAACCAAGCGTGCGCTGGTGAAACTGATCGAGGATCATCTTTAGAAAGTGATTGATGTTTTTAAATTGAAAGACGGACATTCCTGTTTGGCACCATGTGTTTTGATAGAAACTTGACAAGCAGGAATGGCTACTTTATAATTGCAAAATACACACACGGAATTACATTTCATACCAACGAATTATGCATAACTTATGAAAGACATTTTTATAAGTGTGAAAGGAACTTGAATGGCAAACGATGCGATTATTTTAACCGCAAAAGGCGTTAAAGAACTGGAAAATAAGCTGGAGTATTTAAAAACCACCAAACGCAGTGAAATTGCGGAACAGATTAAAGTTGCGCGCGAATTTGGCGATCTTTCGGAAAATGCCGAATATGATGAAGCCAAAAACGAGCAGGCACGTGTGGAAGCCGAAATTGGGAATATCGAAAAGATGCTCCGTAACGCCGTTGTGGTGGACGAGGGCAAGGTGGATGTGCGCAAAGTCGGTGTGGGCACAGTGGTTAAGGTGTTTGATAAAACCTATAAAGAGGAAATCGAATATCAGATTGTCGGCTCGGCCGAAGTGGACTTAAGAAAAAACAAAATTTCCAATGAGTCTCCGGTCGGCAGTGCTTTGATCGGGCAAAAAGTGGGCGATACGGTCACGGTTTCAACCCCCGGCGGCGATTTGATTATGGAGATAAAGGATATACACAGATAAGGCAGGTAAAATGGATAACAACGAACAGAACAATCAGGTAAAAGACCCTTTGGAGGATTTAAACGAACAAAAGATTATCCGGAGGGAAAAATTGGCCGAATTGCGCGAGGCGGGCAGCGACCCTTACGCGATTACCAAGTTTGACAAAACCCACAGCGCGAAAGAGATTAAAGAAAATTTCGAAACGCTGGAAGGTAAAACAGTCACCGTGGCGGGCAGGATGCTGCAAAAGCGGGTGATGGGCAAAGCCAGTTTCCTGCATATTCTGGACGCAACTGATAAAATACAGGTGTATGCGCGAAGAGATGTGATGGGCGAGGACCCGTACATGGCTTTTCGTAAAAAAACCGATATCGGCGATATCTTAGGCGTCAAAGGCGTTGTTTTTTTGACCGAAAAGGGTGAGATTTCGGTGAAAGCGGATGAGATTATTCTACTTTCCAAATCTCTGACACCATTGCCTGAAAAATTTCACGGATTAAAGGACCCGGATTTACGATACCGTCAGCGGTATCTTGACCTCATCGTCAACCCCGAAGTCAAGGACGTGTTTGTCGCGCGTTCCAAGATTGTCAAATCCATTCGAAGCTTTTTGGATAACCAAGGTTACATTGAGGTGGAAACACCGATGCTGCACAGCACAGCAGGCGGGGCGGCGGCGAGACCGTTTATCACGTACCACAACACATTGGATATCGATATGTTCCTGCGTATTGCGTTGGAACTGCATTTGAAGCGTCTGATTGTGGGCGGTTTTGAGCGGGTGTACGAGATCGGCAGGGTGTTCCGCAACGAAGGCATGGATTACAAGCATAACCCTGAATTCACCATGATTGAGCTCTATGAAGCATATGCCGATTTTGAACGCATGATGGATATCACCGAAGGAATTATTGTCAACGCCGCCAAGGAAGTATTGGGAAACACCAAAGTGATTTGGCAGGGTGAGGAAGTGGATCTTTCAGCGGGATTCGCCAGAAAATCCATGGTGGATTTGGTGAAAGAAAAAACCGACGCGGACTTTGGCGCGGTCAAGGACGACACAGAAGCGATGGCTTTAGCTAAGAAAATCGGTTTGGAAGCCAAAGCGAACAGCACGCGGGGTGAGCTGTTGTATGCCGCGTTCGAGGCGTTTGTTGAGGAAACACTGTTTGCTCCGACGTTTGTCATCGACTATCCGGTGGAGGTTTCGCCGCTGGCTAAAAGAAAGGCAAGCGCACCTTGGCTGACCGAGCGGTTTGAGCTGTTTATCACCGGCCGAGAGATGGCCAACGCGTTTAGCGAACTCAACGACCCCATCGACCAGCGTGAGCGGTTTATGGAGCAGGCGCGCCATCGGAGCGAAGGGGACGAGGAAGCGCATATGATGGATGATGACTATATCCAGGCACTGGAATACGGCCTGCCGCCGACCGGCGGGATGGGCATGGGTATTGACCGTCTGGTTCAGCTGTTGACCGACAGCTATTCCATCCGGGACGTGATTTTGTTCCCGACCATGAAACCCAAAGAATAATAAAGAATTTAGTTGATATAAAAGGCTATGGTATTCATAGTCTTTTTTTGTATTATGCGATTCATTGTTGAAAAAAAGATGACGTAGAGATAGACATTGCTTACATAGATGGACGAAATTGGGTTATAATGATAAAAACTAAATTCAAGGATAAGAACTGATGAACAAATCTGAGTATAAGAAAAGAAGGTTTGCTGCCATTATCATTATCATTAGCATGGCCATTATCATGCTAGGGGCACTTTTTTACTTTTTTGTTTTTAGAGTAAATCTAGTTATCAAAGAAGACCTACCACTTTTTAAATACAAAGAACATCTGCTAGAAGATGAATCCAGTGTATTTAGTGAACAGGGTATTGTGATTGAAACCAGTGAATTTCCAAGCAAAGTGATTGATTATTCTAACAATGATTTTGCGGTAATGTTGATGAATGATCGGATATTGACCGAGAAATATTTTGATTTTTTGGAACAGGAAGCGAAAAGCGCTGGTAGCATATATGAGACCAAACGCGGGATAAAAATCGGGAGCACGGCGGAGGATATCATTGAAGCTTATTCTGGGATGGAATGTATGGTAATTGATTACCACGGAGAACATGACTATCTTCCGGTACAACGATTGGGGAAAGCGCGGTATTCAGATAAACTCACTGACAGATTTTCTGACACATATATTATTAGAATCACAGCTTGCTATGCAGGAGAAGATTCTTGTCTAAAAGGCGAATTTTTTGATAGAAGAAATATTGTTTTTAATTCACTTCCTGACACAGTTTATAAATACGAAGATTATCCTTTGTTTATTGGGAGTTCTTATGTATTTTCGACACGTTTTTTAATAGAAGATAATAAAGCGATAAATATCACAATAAGGCATTGGGAGCTGGATTAAACGGTGGGACGTTGAATGATAAAATATCGCTTTATTGTATAAGTATTAGCTAATTTCATTAGTAAATTATTCAGAATAAATGGTGCGTAACATTTAGTAGAAGGACAGAATGATTTTATGACTAAAGAAAAAAGTAAAAAAAGCAATCCAATAATGATAATAATTGTATTCGGTGCAAGTGCTTTATATATTGCATTGATTATGATTTTTCCTGTGATGATGCATTACTATGAGCCTGCGACGATGATGGCTGTGGAAGAGTTTAGGTACTATAGACATGGACAAGCGATAGTTGAAGATGGGCGGTATCCTTATGATATCTTTGGTGGCAATCTTATGTTTGCTCTTGCAGATGGAGACACGTATCAGGATGTTTCAACGTTACGTAATATCCATGTTACCGATGGACTGGATGATATTGTAAAAGCATATGCTGGCTTACCTTGTACCATTGAACGATTTAAATTATTCACTAGAAAATATGATGATTTAGCTGTGTTTGCTGCGAAAAAAGAAAATAAGAACATTAAGGGCGTCACCAGTATCAAATATACCTCATATTTCATTGACGAACAGCCCGTTACTATTAAAGAGTACAAAGCAGCATGCAGAGATAAAGATATGGCAGAGAGTGCTTGGCGTGCGGATCTCTATTTTTATCTTGTTAATGATAAGATTGTTCATGTAATTAAAGCTTATCCAAATGCAGGGGTTATGTAACAAAAAAGGGTTTATATTTCACGGAAGTCCATTTAAGGAAAAACAATAAATAAAGAGTAATAAAAAAAGCGCATTTTAAATAATGTTTTTGTCAGTTTTTAGATTCATGTCTTATTCACAGAGCCCCGCCAATGCTTTCTCGTCCGCAATATTGCCGACAAAATCCGCATTCAGTGTATCAAAGTCAAATATTTTGGGGATAATACGGTGAATATCATCCAGTGTGACTGCATCCAGTTTGCGAAGCGTCTCCTCCTGACTGTCTACATGTCCCAGCAGGGTTTGGGATTTACCGAGCGCCTGCATCCGTGCGCTGGTGCTCTCCAGACTCAGCATATAGTTGCCGTGCAACTGGGTTTTGGAGTTTAAAAACTCCTCTTCGGGAACACCGCTGTCTTTGATCTGCCGAACTTCATCGAAAATGCGCGAAAGCGCTTTTTCGGCGGTTTTGGCGCCGGTTCCGGCATAGATGCCGAACATCCCTGCGCCTACATAAGCGGAAAGATAGGCATAGACGCTGTAGACCAGCCCCAGTTCCTCGCGGATGGATTGGAACAGACGGGAGCTCATGGAGCCGCCAAACAGGTTGGACAGTACCATATAGGCCATCCGATCGTCGCTGTCGTACGCAACGCCGTTAAAACCGAGTGAAATATGTGTTTGCTCAATGTCCCGCGTGATAAAGCGGATATTTTTTTGGGGCAAAAACACATCTGCTTTGGCCGGAGTATGCGGAGCTGCTTTTGGTGCCTTTATATCGCCGAAATATTTTTCAAGCATTTCCAAAAGCGCGGATTCGTCCATTTTGCCCGCCGCCGAGATGACGATGTTTTCGGGATAATAGTGTTTGTCCATATAGGCGGTTAAATCCTTGCGCTTGAACCGTTTGATGTTTTCGGCAGGACCGATGATGGGTTTAGAGTATTCAGAGCCTTCGAAGAAGTCGATGGATACCTGCTCATGCGCCAGCTCGTCTGGCTGGTCGTTGATCATGGCAATCTCTTCTAAGATGACAAAACGCTCTTTATCCAGCTCAGCATCGTCAAGCACGGCGTTTTTGACAAGGTCGGAAAGCACATCGACTGCCACCTCGGTTTCATCCGCCACAACCTTGGCGTAGTAGCAGGTGGCTTCCTTTGAGGTAAAGGCGTTCACCTGACCCCCGATTTTATCGAAGGCGATTGCGATATCCTTTGCACTTCGCGTGGTTGTACCTTTAAACAGCATATGTTCGATGACATGCGATATGCCATTTTCCTTTTCGTTCTCAAAAACCGAACCGGTTTTCACCCATACGCCGAGGGAGACTGAACTGAAGTGTGGGAGGCTTTCCGAAACCACGGTGATACCGTTTTTCAGCGAGTATGTTTTGATCATAAGTTTTCCTTTATGTTGATTTTTATAGTGCTATGGTTTAGAGTATATCACAAGCGAATCACGCTGAAGAAGAAATATTTTGTTAAATCCTCAACCTGGTTTGACCACGATACTTAAAGAAAAACGGAGAAACAAAAATGACTGCAGAAATCATTTCAATCGGCACCGAACTTCTGCTGGGCGATACGGTGAATACCAATGCCGCGGCGATCGGGCAGATTTTGGCCGAACTCAGCATCGACAGTTTCTATCAGACGGTGGTGGGGGATAATCCGGCGCGTTTAAAGGCAGCGATTGAAACGGCCTTTTCCCGCGCGGACATGGTCATCACCACTGGCGGTCTTGGACCCACGTACGATGACATTACCAAGGATATCGTGGCTGAGTATTTTGGACAGGAACTGGTGTACGACGAAAAAGCGATCGAAAACATTAACCACCTGTTTGATTCATTAGGCCGTTTGATGACGGAAAACAATATGCGGCAGGCGCTGGTGATTGAAGGCAGTGTGGTTTTAGAAAACGAGTATGGGCTTGCTCCCGGGATTTATTATGAAAAAGACGGCAAAACGGCGGTGATGCTGCCTGGGCCGCCCTATGAGATGGCGCCCATGCTGAAAAACAAATTGTTCCCGATTCTGGAAGCGCGAACCGGGTATACTTTGGTCTCACGAAATATCCATATCTTCGGGGTGGGGGAATCCCGTGTGGAAGACATATTGCACGAGATGATGGTGACGGGGACCAACCCCACGGTGGCGCCTTACGCCAAACAAGGCGAGGTGACTGTGCGTGTGACGGCCCGAGCAGAGACAAAAGAGGCGGGCCTAAAGATTGTCAATCCAGTGGTGGATGAGATTCTAGGCATCTTTGGAGACGCGATTTACGCGGTGGATACGCCGAATCTGCAGACCGCTCTGGTTGAAAAATTAAAAGAAAAAAGACTGACCATCGCCGTGGCGGAAAGCTGTACCGGCGGGTTGATCGCAAAAAAAATCACTGAGATATCCGGCTCATCCGAAGTGTTCGGTTACGGTGTGGTGACTTATGCCAATGAAGCCAAGGAAAAAATGATTGGTGTCAAGACGCAGACACTGATGGAATATGGGGCGGTCAGCCACGAGACCGCATCCGAGATGGCCAACGGCGTTCGAAAAATCAGCGGCGCGGATATCGGCATTGCGGTCACGGGCATCGCAGGGCCGGGCGGCGGCACCGAAACAAAACCGGTGGGGCTGGTGTATATCGGCATCAGTACGGCGGGCGGCACAGAAACCCACGAGTTTCGCCTGAGCCGCGGCCGGACGGATGAGCGCGCGGCAATTCGCGAATACGCCAGTCAGAACGCGTTGTATCTGGCTTTGAAAAAATTGAGGGATTAAAAAAAGCTTAGGCGGTTAAACCGCTTAAGCTTTCTTAAAAACCGATTATGATCAATCCATCGGCTCTTCAAGCGCGATATCGCTCAGGTCAGTGTGTACCGGATGGTCGATTTTAACGAGTATCGCCACCACCAGATTGGTCAGCGAAAGCGCCGCCGCCGCATAAAAGACATATTGCGGGCCGTAGTGAGTCCAGACGATGCCGCCAAGATAGGCGCAAAGGATACTGACCACATGGTCCATGCTCATGCCGGTAGTCAGGGTGTGCGTGATATCCATCTCGGATTTGGCGATGGAACGCAAGTACGACACACGGATGATCTCCATGCTCTCGCTCATCATATCCAGCACATACAGCCCGTAAGCTAAAAACACAGGTAAACCAACAAGTGCCAGCTTACCGCTTGCAAACATGCCGCTGACAAGCCCATAGAGAATATATACACCGATAAACGAAATGGCGTCGAAATACAGCATTTTTTTAATACCGATTTTATCGATATATCTTCCAATAGCGGGGACAAAGAACATACAGAAAAATCCGCCCAGCATGTTAAGCACCGAAAGTGTATCCGCGCCTTTGCTCAAGATTTCGATCAGCACCCAAGGACCGAATACCACCGCAATCTGTTTCTGTGCACCATATAATACAGCTAATATGTAATAGAACTTATAATCCTTATCAAACACCAGTTTGACCTTTCGGTGGGACTGCACTGCCGCACCGATATTTTTGTTGAGGCTGATCAAAAGGATCATAGCAATCAGGGTAAACGCACCGGACAAAATAAAAATCCATTTAACCTTTGTGGTGAAGGAAAAAATACCGAAACGAAAACCGAAAAATACGATGAGTCCCGCCACCAGATTAAACGCGGTTTTCACACCGCCGAAGGTGCCCAGCCATTTACCGATGGTGCGCTTGTCCTCAACCAGGGACATGCCGATGGATTTTTCCAAAGGGAAAAACAGGTGCATGCCCATGGAGTTGATGAAAAGAAAAATGGTCATGACAGCGAACATGGGGGTTAAAAACCCCAGTGCCATGATGCCGATAAAAGAAAGCACCTGCGCCACCACAGCGATACGGATATCGCCAAGATAGGAAATAACCGCGATGACCAAAAGGCTTAATATACCCGGCAGTTCGCGCGGGAATTCAATGAGACCCCGCTGGTATGACGTGACGTTATAGGCTTCCTTGAAATAGTTGGAAAAAACGATGTTGGAAAGCCCCAACGCCAGACTGACAAAAGCGAGGGTAAAGATGAAGATGATGATATTTTTGTTGTTGGTCTTGAAGAATTTTTTCAGCATGTGAGCCCCTTGATGTAAGCATAAAATTTATATTTGTATTGTTGATTGATATCAGCGGATATTATATCATATAAAAGCATGGGTGGATAAAAAGTTTTGTTGAAATGCTGAAACAAATGTATAATATAGTATTAGAGAAATACAGATAAAGGTGGATATACCATGCCTGCAAAAAAAACGGGGTCTAAAACGAGTACTAACGGAAAGAAAACAACGCGGAAAAAACCAGCAAAAAAACAGACGCATCCACTGGTCAAAGAGTTTAAAGGCGTTATCCTGATTGCTGTGGCGGTTGCACTGGCGATTGCGATCTATTCGGACGGTATGGGGATGGCGGGGGATTTTATTAAAAGCCTGATGCTGGGGCTGACCGGTGTGTTTGCCTATGCGCTGGCGCCGCTTCTTTTCATCATCGGTGTGTTTATGATCGCCGATTTTAAGTCAAATGCGTTTGCCAATCTGACTGGTTTCTATATTGCAGGCGGTGTTTCGCTGGTTTCCCTTTTGCACACCATCTCATTTGGCTCGCTGGATTTAACACAAAAATATTTTGCGTTTATCGCGCAATCCTATCGCGCGGGGGCCAAGCTGAATTTTGGCGGCGGGGCCGTCGGGGCGCTGCTCAGCCATCCCATCAATTTTCTAATGGGCAAAACGGGATGCTATCTGATATTTATTCTGGGGCTTTTGCTTTCTTTGATGGTCATCACCAACTTTTCGATCAAAGCGATGGTGAAAAACTTAAAAGCCGCCGGTGTACAGGCCAGACAGAACATACAGCAAAAACGCGCAAATCGTCCGGAAACGGCAAGACGGGACGTGGCGCCAAAGCCAAGGAACACCGTATCAGGGGTGGACACAAAGCAAAAGAAAAAAGAGATGTTTGTTTTTGAAGCGACGGGTAATGCGGTGGGACAGGACGGCGAGCTGGATGAGATTGACCGTATCTCCACGCGCGTGAAAAAAGGAAAACGCCCAGTCGTGGTGCCCGAAACAATTGAAGACGAATACACGGCTGGAGACGATACGCAAAGAAGGCCGATTAAGATTACCGATATGTACGACGCAAGCGAAGCGGAAAGCACTGACCGGCCGGAGACAACCGAACAGGCGCTGGACGAAGGGCTTGAGGACATTGAGCCGTACGTCAAGCCGCCGTATGCGCTTTTGAATGCGCCGCCTGCCAAACGCGGGAAAAGCGGCGGGGAAACCAAACTGCGTGAACAGGCGCATGTGCTGGAGGAAACCTTACGCTCGTTTAACCTCGAAGCGAATGTGGTCAATATCTGCCGCGGACCGGTGGTGACCCGTTTTGAAGTGGTGCCGGCTCCGGGCGTGCGGGTGTCTCGCATCGTCAGTCTGGCCGATGATATTGCGCTGAATCTGGCGGCACAGAGCATTCGAATCGAAGCGCCGATACCTGGACGTGCGGCGATCGGCATTGAAGTGCCGAACGATGAACTCTCGACCGTTTATTTGAAAGAACTCATCGATTCATCCGAATTTAGAAATACACAGAGCTATCTAACCTTTGGACTTGGCAAGGATATCACCGGCAAAAAGATTTTTGCAGACATCGCCAAGATGCCCCACCTTCTGGTGGCCGGCGCGACCGGCGCGGGCAAATCGGTCTGTATCAACAGCATCATCATGAGCGTGCTCTACAACGCCGCGCCTGAGGATGTGCGCATGATACTCATCGACCCCAAGGTGGTGGAGCTTTCGGTGTTCAATGATATACCGCATCTGTTGGTACCGGTGGTAACTGACCCTAAAAAAGCGGCCAGCGCCGTGACATGGGCGGTGGTTGAGATGCAGCGGCGCTATCAGGTGCTGGCGGCGGATGGCAGCCGGAATATCGACGAATATAACGATAAAGCGTTTGCCGAGGGCGAAAAGAAAATGCCGAAAATCATCGTGGTCATCGATGAACTCGCCGACCTGATGAAAGTATCGGCCAGAGAGCTGGAGGATGCGATTTACCGTATCGCACAGTTGGGCAGAGCCTGCGGTATCCACTTGATTTTAGCCACCCAGCGGCCGTCGGTGGATGTCATCACCGGTACCATCAAAGCCAATATCCCGTCCCGTATCGCGTTTGCGGTTTCTTCGCACACCGACTCGCGTACCATCATCGATATCGGCGGCGCGGAAAAACTGCTGGGACGCGGCGATATGCTGTTTTATCCGGCAGGTAAGGATCAGCCGGTGCGTGTGCAGGGCTGCTTTGTCACCAATTCCGAGGTCAACGCCGTATCCGAATTTTTAAAGTCGGAAAAATCAAACCGTTATGATAAAGCGGCGGTGGAGGGCATCAAAAACGGTACGGTGAGCGAATCCGAAAACGGCGGTCAAAGCGATGAGGCGGACGAACTTCTGCCAAAAGCGGTTGAAATTGTTTTGGAGTATGAGCAAGCCTCCATCTCCATGCTGCAAAGGCGTCTGCGTGTCGGTTATGCCAGAGCTGCGCGGTTGATTGACGAGATGGAAGTGCGGGGCATCGTCTCGCGGTCCGAAGGGCCGAAACCCCGGCAGGTTTTGATCGGCTGGGAACAGTACAACGATATGTTTAAAGGAAATTAAAGAAAATAGATAATCAGAAAAATAAAGAAGAAAAAAAACCAATTGTCGGAATTATCTCCTTGGGGTGCGCCAAAAACACGGTGGATACCGAGATGATGATGGGCATATTAGAACGCGCGGGATATGGTTTTACGTCCGATCCGGAAGAAGCGGATGTCATGATCGTCAATACTTGTGGGTTTATTAATGACGCTAAAAAGGAATCGATTGATACGATTTTGAGACCGCGCAGATGAAGCAAAGTGCGGGGCTTAAGGGTGTCATCGTGACCGGATGTCTTTCCAAGCGATACAAAGATGTGTTGTTTGATGAAATCCCTGAAGCGGATGTATTCCTTGGCACCGAGAATTACCACGAAATCGTAAAGGCAGTGGAGGCCGCGTACCGCGGTGAACGAAAAACCTTTTTTGAAAATGAAGACATCGACTATGTCAGTGAAGAACGGGTGCTGACCACCTATCCGCACAGCGCGTATATCAAGATCGCCGAAGGGTGTGATAACCGTTGTGCCTACTGCGCCATCCCGATGATCCGCGGGAATTACCGAAGTCGGACGATGGAGAGCATCGTGAGCGAGGCCAAGATTCTGGTCGGTATGGGTGTTAAAGAGATCACGCTGATTGCACAGGACACCACCTACTATGGGATGGATATCTATGGACAGACAAAACTGGCTGAACTCTTAAAACAGGTGTCGGCTGTGGCGGGCGTTCAGTGGCTTCGGGTGCTGTACAGCTACCCCGAACGCATCACGGACGAACTTTCGGATGTGATATACCATACGCCGAATATTGTGAATTATCTGGATATGCCGATTCAGCATTTCAGCGATTCGGTTTTAAAGGCGATGAACCGCAAGAGCAGCTATGCTTCGGTGATGGCGTTGCTCAAAAAGATTCGGACGCAGTATCCGGACATGATTTTAAGAACTACGCTGTTGGTGGGCTTCCCCGGTGAGACTAAAAAGGATTTTGAGTTGCTGCTCGCCAGCGTCAAAGAAACCGGGTTTGATCGGCTGGGATGCTTTGCTTTTTCCAAAGAGGAAGGAACCAAAGCGTTTGGCATGCCCGAAACGGTCAGCGAGAAGGAAAAGGAAAGACGCAAAGAAAAAGTGATGGCCGTGCAGTCCGATATTTCGCTGAAGAAGAATCAGGCGAAGATCGGGATCACCTATTCGGTGCTGATCGACGAATACGATGCGGATATCTTTATGTATATCGCAAGGTCCGCTGAGTGCGCGCCAGAATCGGATGGGAAGATTTACGTGTCATCACCGGAACCGCTGAAAATCGGTGAGTTTTATGATGTGACCATCACCAACGCGGAATATCATGACCTGATGGGAGAGATTAAAGAATAGATGAATACTGCAAACATACTGACATCCATACGCATTTTGCTGGTACCCGTTTTTATCTTGTTTTTTTACTTGAAGATACCGAGCGCAACCGTCTATGCGCTGATCATATTTATTGTAGCTTCATTGACTGACTTGGTGGACGGGATGGTCGCCCGAAAATATAATCAGGTGACCGACTTTGGCAAGTTTATGGATCCTATCGCGGATAAACTTTTGGTGCTGGCGGGCATCATCATGCTGATGAGTGTTGCTAAAGTCCATCCAATCATCGCGTTTGTTCTGATCGGCCGCGAGATGATTATGAGCGGGTTTAGATTGGTGGCGGCGGCCAAAGGGCAAGTGATGGCGGCGGGTTTTTTGGGCAAAATCAAGACAGTGACGCAATTTATCGCTATCTGTGTCCTTTTGATTGTGGAGTTGCTGCCAAAAGTATTCTATTATTTTGGATACGCGATGCTGTACATCAGCGTGGTGTTTTCGGTTTGGTCATGCGTGGATTATATCGTCAAAAATCGCAGTGCGTTGGATTTAAGAAATTTATAAATAGTGCTTGCAAAAAGTGCGAACATATAGTACTATAAAAACAGATGTTCGCAGTTTATTCGATGAGGAGAAAAATATGGACAACAACAAGAGTAAGGCGCTTGATTTGGCGCTGGCACAGATAGAAAAGCAGTTTGGCAAAGGCGCTATTATGAAACTGGGTGAAGAAGAGGGCGTCAATGTCTCAGTCATCCCGACCGGATGCTTGGAGCTGGATATCGCGCTCGGCGTCGGTGGCGTGCCTCGCGGACGCGTAGTGGAACTGTACGGGCCTGAAAGTTCGGGCAAGACCACAGTGGCACTGCATATGATTGCCTCAGCGCAAAGCTTGGGCGGTGCGGCGGCGTTTATCGACGCTGAACACGCGCTGGATCCGAAATACGCCAAAGCCCTTGGCGTGGATATCGACAACCTCTATGTTTCTCAGCCGGATACCGGCGAACAGGCTTTGGAGATTACCGAGATGCTGATCCGTTCGGGTGCGCTGGATATTGTGGTCATCGACTCGGTGGCGGCGCTGGTGCCCAAAGCCGAAATTGACGGCGAGATGGGGGATACCCATGTGGCCTTGCAGGCACGACTGATGAGCCAGGCGCTTCGGAAACTTGCCGGCGTCCTCAACAAATCCAATACCGTAGCGGTGTTTATCAATCAGCTGCGTGAAAAAGTGGGCGTGATGTTTGGCAATCCCGAAACAACGCCGGGCGGCAGAGCGCTGAAGTTCTATTCATCGGTGCGGCTGGATGTGCGAAGGATTGAAACCTTAAAGAACGGCACCGAGATGGTGGGCAATCGTACCCGCGTCAAAGTGGTCAAAAATAAAGTAGCGCCGCCTTTTAAGCAGGCGGAATTCGATATCATCTACGGCGAAGGTATTTCATATCAAAGCTCCCTGATTTCGCTGGGTGTGGAATGCGGGCTGATCGATAAAGCGGGTGCATGGCTTTCCTACAACAACGAGCGAATCGGGCAGGGCAGAGATAACGCGCGTAAATACTTAATTGAAAATCCCAAAATCGCGGCCGAGTTGAAAACTAAGATTTTGGACGAATACGGACTCGGTGAAAAGAAGGATGATGCCAAGCCCAAGGCAAAAGCAAAATCGGCAAGTGAGGATGATTCCGCTGGGTCGGACGACTAAAAAGAGATTAAAAAGGCCGGAGACGGTCTTTTTTGCATAAAAAACCAGTTGTGAATAAATTTTTACGTTTAAACCCTACCCCTTGAAAGCGTTTTGGATATATAATATAATCCATTACGGTGGTGCAGTATTCTAGTCGGTACGCACATCTTCGAAGACGGGGCTAAAAATCCGTTAAAGAGCACATCGATGAAGTCCCTTGTGTTGGCAGCTGACGCCCAGTCGGGTGCTGATGCTGGGGGTTAAGGTTGAAGGGCGATCTGCAATGGCATGCAGGCGTTGACCCAGCTTCCGTGGAGGGCCCAAGAGGGTGGTCTTTTTTGATTACTGCTTGGGTTAAACCTGTTATGTGGCCAAACGCTATGTACAGAGTAGCTTGCCTTGAGTGGATTAGGTGGATTTCGGATTACACGCGGTCGTAAGTAGTGGCCATACTGGACATGCGTGATTGCTGATTGAAACCTAGTGCTGCAAAAGAGGATAGAAGATGTGGTAGTGCTGTCGAGGAAAGCTCCTAGACTGTATACCAGGTATGTTGGGGATTATAGTGTGGTCTTAATGGTAATCCGGTCACGCGTGCGGTAACGCCGCGTAGTGTGTTTTAATGGGAAACCGCTCTTTTCGGCGACGAGGAGTCACGCACTGAGAAATTCTACCGGACCTATGCTGCAAGGTTTACCCTTCGTGCTACCACCGTATTATTAAAAAATTAGGTAGATGACTTTGGCGGATACAGGAAAGAAAACGAAACAGATCAAGAATTGGGCACTGAAAATTTTCTTTATTTCCTTTCTGCTGGCAGTTGTCTTTAGTGTGGTTGCGGAGTATTTCACCCAAGGGTTATCCATCTTCGCAGCTTTTTTTATTTTGATTTTTATCGTGCTTTTGGGCGTGGTGGCCGATGTGGTCGGGGTGGCCTTTGCCACATGTGACCAGCAGCCGTTTATTGCCATGTCCGCCAAGCGCATCCCAAATGCGCGTGCGGCGCTGGATCTTTTAAAAAATGCGGATATTGTCTCCAATTTTTGCAATGATGTGATCGGCGACATCTGCGGTATCGTTTCGGGTGCTGCCGGTGCAGCGATTGCGCTGAAAGTTGTGACCGAAATGGCCTCCGAAGCCCAGCCTTTTGCGGAGAGTGCGGTTGCCATTGGCCTTTCTTCGCTGATTGCGGCTTCCACCGTAGCGGGCAAAGCGATCGGCAAGACCATTGCGATGAAAAAAAATCGCGAGATTGTTTCGATGATCGGTTCGGTGATGGTGTTTTTTAAAGGCAAAGATAAGGTTTAAGTATTTTTTAATAAGGTGTATGATAGAAAAGCAAATAATTATATGATGCTTTTTTTATTTTGATTATTGAAGGGAACAACATGACAAAAATTATCGACGGCATCAACAGCCCTAGCGATATCAAGGGCTTAACCATAAAGCAGTTGGAAGGTTTGGCGAAAGAGATTCGCGAGTTTATTATCGCATCGGTCAACGAGACTGGCGGGCATTTGGCGTCCTCGCTCGGCATGGTGGATGTCACGCTTGCGCTCCATACCGTGTTTGACTCACCCACAGATAAGATTGTTTTTGACGTAGGACATCAGGCATATGCGCACAAGATACTCACAGGGAGAAAGGACCAGTTTGGTTCCCTTCGCCAGTACGGCGGGCTTTCGGGTTTTTTAAAGCCCCATGAAAGCGAGCACGATATCTTCGCCGCGGGACATTGTTCCACATCCATCTCGGCGGGCGTGGGCATCGCGCGGGCCAGAGACTTGGCGGGCGATGATTATTCGGTGATCAGCGTGATCGGAGACGGGGCGCTCACCGGCGGCATGGCCTTTGAAGCGCTCAACGACGCGGGACAGGCCAAGCATAAATTTATTATCGTACTCAATGATAATGCGATGAGCATTGCGGAAAATGTAGGTGCGATTCATACCTACTTCGGCGGACTGCGTTCGCGGGCGGGCTATATTCGTTTCAAACGCGGGTTTGCAAATTTGCTTAAAAAAATTCCACTGATCGGTAATTTTCTGTATCGTTTTTTTGACGGCTTAAAACGCAGGATTAAATACCTGTTTGTGCGCGGCGTTTTATTTGAGGAACTGGGCTTCACTTACATCGGTGTGGTGGACGGGCACAATATATCGCACGTCATCAAGGCACTTAAAAAAGCCAAGCGTGCGGACAAACCGGTGGTGGTGCATGTGCATACCACCAAAGGGAAGGGCTACGCGCCTGCCGAAGCGGATCCGGAAAAATACCATGGCGTATCCGGCTGTTTGGGCATAGTGCCTAAAACCAAGGTGCCCAGCAATTCGGAGGTTTTCGGAAAAAAGATTTTGGAATTAGCCAAAACCAATGAAAAAATTGTCACCATCTCGGCTGCGATGCCCAAGGGTACGGGGCTGGACGTCTTTAAAGAAGCGTTCCCCGACCGATTTTTTGATGTCGGCATTGCCGAACAGCACGGCGTCACCATGAGTGCCGGCATGGCGGCGCAGGGCTACACCCCTGTGTTTGCCGTTTACAGCAGTTTTCTGCAGCGCGCCTACGATCAGGTACTCCATGATGTCTGCCTTCAGAATCTGCCGGTGATCTTTGCGGTGGATCGTGCCGGGCTTGTGGGGGATGATGGCGAGACGCATCACGGGGTGTTTGATATCTCCTATCTATCACATATGCCGAATATGACTATTTTAGCGCCCAGCAACCGCGAGGAACTGGAATATATGATTGAGTATGCGGTGGGCTTAAAAGCGCCGGTGGTTATACGCTATCCGCGCGGCAGCTTTGGGCGGGATAAAGACGGCCCGATCCGCACTGTGCTGGAATGGGAAGTCATTGAGCCTGCGATGAAAACCACGGTGATCGCGTGCGGCGCGCATGTGGATACCGCACTTCAGGCGCTGGAAGCTTCAGAAAAACCTTTTGGTCTTTATAACGCCAGAGCCATTAAACCTTTGGATGCAAAAACACTGGATATGATTGCAAAAACAGCGGATACGATCATTGTGATTGAGGATAATGCGATGATTGGCGGCTTGGGTTCTTTGATTGAGGATTACTATGCCAAAAAGAATATCAATCAGCATATCGTCAAAATGGGTATTCCCGACGAATTTATCACACATGGCAGCATCGAGCGGCTGAATCAAGAGATTGGTCTGACGTCAGAAAACCTGTTAAAAAAGGTGGCGGAGCATGGCGGAAAGTAAAATCCGTATTGATATGGCACTGACCGAAAGCGGGATGGCGCAGAGCCGAGAAGAAGCCAAGCGGATGGTGCTGGCTGGGTGCGTGTTTGCGGACGGCGAACGCATCAGCAAAGCATCGCAAGGCGTGGCGCCCAACTGCCAAATTGAAGTGAAGGGTTTCGAAAAGGAATTTGTCAGCAGGGGCGGGTACAAGCTGAAAAAAGCGATCCAGGTGTTTGGGGTTAGACTGACCGGTCTAGTCTGTGCCGATATCGGGGCGAGTACCGGCGGGTTTACCGACTGTATGCTGCAAAACGAGGCAAAGCGTGTGTTTGCGGTGGATACCGGATATGGTCAATTGGACTGGAAAGTACGCAGTGACGCTCGGGTTACGCCCATGGAGCGATTTAACGCGCGGTATCTTGAAAGCGATTCGCTGGAAGAACCGGTTGATTTTGCGGCGATCGATGTATCGTTTATCTCACTCAGCCTGATTCTGCCGGCGGTGAAAAAAATATTAAAGCCGAACGGCGAAGTAGTGTGCCTGATTAAACCGCAGTTTGAAGCCGGACGTGAACATGTCGGAAAAAAAGGTGTGGTACGTGATAAGGCAGTACATGTTTCGGTCATCCAAAACGTCACCGCGTATGCCAAAGAGAGCGGCTTTTTGATACAGGGACTGGATTTTTCGCCCATCAAGGGTCCAAACGGAAATATCGAGTATCTTTTATATCTTGTCCGCGAGGGTAATGACGCCGAAACCGATATCATTTCGGTCGTGAATACGGCCTGGTCACATTTATAACCTATGAATGTGCGTTTTTTTTTGTTATAATTAAGAATATCCGTTTATAAATATACGAGGAGAAAAAATGGAAAACGTCGGCATTTATGTCAATTCAACCAAAGATTTCGACCAAGCACTGCCCGGCGTATGCGCTTTTTTGGATCAGCGGAATATCCCATATGTTGTTGAGTATTCCAAAGACACTCCAAAGCTGAAATGTGATGCGATTGACACGCTGATCGTGCTGGGCGGTGACGGTACGCTTCTGACTGCGGCCAGAAGAGCAGCGCCATATGACGTCAACATCTTTGGCATCAACACAGGCCGACTGGGGTTTTTAACGGCTTGCGAGATTCAGGAGGTGGAGACGCTACTGACGCGATATTTGTCGGGCGATTATTATATCGAAAACCGTCTCTTGATCGAAACACGTGTGACCGAAAATGGAGATACCAATTTTCGCAGTCTGGCGCTGAATGATGCGTTTATCACACGCCAGGGCATTGCCCGAATCATGCGCATCGATGTATTTATCGACGACGTTCCAGCCAACTCCTTTAATGCGGACGGCATCTTAGTCAGCACGCCCACGGGTTCCACCGGCTATTCGCTTTCGGCAGGGGGGCCGATCATTACACCCGAAGTGGAAGCGATACTGGTTGCGCCGGTATGTGCGCATTCGCTGAATACCCGCTCCATGGTGATCCCAATCACCAGCAAAGTCACCATCCGCTCGTCTTATCCTTTGGATGACCTTTGCCTGACCTTGGACGGTCAGATTCAGACCGAGTTTGCGGCCGAAGCGGCGATCGAAGTGGTCGTGTTTGAGCACAAAGCACAGTTTATCCGTTTTGACCGGGATTATTTCTATCCGCGTCTTAAAGGTAAGCTGATTGACTGGTCCATGCCGTAAATAAATAAAAAGGCGGAAAACAGGGATGAAAACAGCCAGACAGAATTTGATTTTGGATATCATCAAGACCAATGACATTGAAACGCAGGAAGACCTGGCGAGTGCACTCATGAATATGGGTATCGTCATTACGCAGGCGACGGTATCACGCGATATTAAAGAGCTGAACCTGATTAAAGTCCAAACGGATAATGGGCGGTATAAGTACGCGGCCAGCGCGGGTGAGAGCGAGATGAAGAACATCGGGGTACTTATTCGTATGTTCAAAACATCGGTGAAATCCATCAAAACCGCCGGTAATATGATTGTTATCAAAACGTTGACCGGATCGGCCAACGCTGCTGCGGAGGCAGTGGATAATATGGATTTAAGCGGACTTGTCGGTACTTTAGCCGGAGACAATACCATATTTCTGGCGGCGGCCAGCGAAGCAGAAGCCGATCATATCTGCACGGAGCTGAATGAACTTATCAAATAAGCGGAGCAAGGAAGAAAGGCAAAGAACGATACATGCTGAAGCATTTGAATATACGAAATATTGCACTCATTGACGAACTGAATATTGATTTTTGCGATGGTCTTAATGTGCTTTCAGGCGAAACCGGCGCGGGCAAATCGATTATTGTGGATTCGCTCAACTTGGTTTTGGGTGAACGCGCAGATCGGGAACTCATCAAAGCGGGTACCGATCGGGCGGATGTGGAAGCCACATTCGATATCGGTCAGCATCAGCGCGTCCGGCAGATTATGCAGGATAACGCACTTGAAGATATGGGCGGAGAACTGGTGCTTTCTCGTGCGCTCAGCGCGGAAGGAAAAAACGTTTGCCGTATCAACGGTACGCTGGTAACTTTAAATACGCTGAAATCCATCAGTGATCTTTTGGTGGATATACACGGCCAGCATGAACATCAGACCCTGATGCATCAGGGAAATCATATTGATTTTTTAGACCGCTACGGCTGGGCTAGAATAAAACCGCTTAAACAATCTGTGATCAAGCTGTATGAAGAATACAGCGACATTAAAAACTCCATCGCGCTGCTCGGGGGAAACGAACAAGAACGCGAGCGGAGTATGGATTTATTGCGTTTTCAGATTGATGAGATTACTGCGGCGGCGCTGAAACCAAACGAAGATGAAACCTTGATCGCTGAAAAAAAGAGAATGCAGGCGGCCGAAAATGTGATCGGGGCGCTTTCCGGCGCGTATGGCGCGCTCTTTGAAGGGCAGGATGGTGAGTTTGCGGTACTCGACCGGTTTAAGGATATTATCAATCTGTTTGAAAAAATCAAGGATGTCGACCCAAAATACGCGGCGATTTTCGAACGCTTGAATGAAGCGTATTACATGGCCGAAGAAACGGGTATGGACATCAGAAACGAAAAAGACGAGTATTACTATGACCCTGCTGAGCTGGAAGCAGTGGAAGAACGCATCGACGAAATCAATCATCTGAAGCGTAAATACGGCAGGGACATTGATGAGATTTTTGGGTTTTTAAAGAAAAGCGAGACTGAGCTTGACCGTCTGACCAACGCCGAAGAACAGTTAGAGATTTTAAACGGGAAGATCAGCAGTGTCACCGATCAGCTGTATTCAGCCTGTATGGCGCTGTCTTATGAGCGAAAAATGACGGCCAAGGTATTTGAACGTGCGATTCTGACCGAGCTCTCCGATCTTGGGATGAGCGGCGCGGGTTTTGAAGTCTATTTTAATAAAATTGAAGAAAAAGAAAAAGCCGATTTTACAGCAAACGGACTGGATAAAGTGGCGTTTTATATTACATTGAATCCGGGACAGCCGTTAAAACCCCTGTCCAAGGTGGCGTCGGGCGGTGAAATTTCGCGAATCATGCTGAGTTTTAAAAATATCCTCGGCAAAACCGACGTGATTCAAACCAATGTGTTCGATGAAATTGACACGGGTATCAGCGGCATCATCGGTAATGTGGTGGCCGAAAAACTGGCGGCAATCGCTAAAATGCGTCAGGTGATCTGTGTGACGCACCTGGCACAGATTGCGGCGTCTGCGGATAAGAATTTTTTGATTGAAAAGACGGTGGCGGACGGCAACACATCAACCGCAACCACACCATTGGATGAGGAAGGCAAAATCCGCGAGGTGGCAAGGCTGGCCGGCGGCAATGACTCGGATCTTTCGCTGCAACACGCGCGCGAGATGATTGAGCAGGCAAAAGGCAGGCTTGGATAGCCGATAAAACAAGAGCAACGCCTTTATTAAAACATTCACCTTTTATTCATAAACATGTAATGATATTGACAGAAGCCTTAAGTATAGTTTATAAAACGGGATTTAAGGAAAGTGCATCATGGATATTAAGCTGCTTTTCAATGTCATTTTCGCGTGGGCCAGCGTGGTGCTGGCTTTTTTGGCAACCGTCATTTGGCTGCTGCGCGTACTCATCAAGAAAAAAATCATACCGCCAAGGTCTTTTTTGAGCCGTGCTCATCGATCTTTGCGGATTTCCCATATCGGTATCGGTATTGCATTTGTTGTCACCGGCGTTCTGCATGCCATATTTTCTTCTCAGGCGCTGTTTTCCATCAACTATGGCACGGTCGTCATCGTGGTCGCCATTTTGCTGGCGGCGATGTATTTAGTCAAGAAAAAAGTGAAGCGAAGCAATTGGCTTCTTGTACATCGTCTGCTGACCGCCATGTTGATTGTCTATCTGGCGCTGCATATCTATGATATCGGCGGCGCACCAGCCACTCGCCAGCTATTTGCAGAGATATCCGGGCAGGTGGAAGAACCGACGGAATCCGACCAATTACTGGCTATGATGGATACTGAAAATGGGGCGGTTTATAGGGATGGCATATATTCCGGTGTGGCGGACGGTTATGGTCAAGACTTGACTGTAGCGGTGACTATTACGGATGGTAAGATTTCAAACATCGAAATTGTATCGCATCACGAAGTGGGCGAGGAATTCTACGGACGGGCGATGAGCTGTGTCCCGAATGAAATCATTGAAAGCCAAAGTGTTGCTGTAGACAGCGTCAGCGGCGCCACATACACCAGTGTCGGCATCAAGAATGCGGTGGCAGATGCGCTGTCGCAGGCGAGCATCTCGGGCGAAACGGTGGCGGCGGAAGCCTTGCCGCAGGTTTCGGAAGAACCGCTGGCCGCACTGGCTGAGGACGCGATGGATGATATCCTCGGGGATTCGGGCGATGTGACGTTTAATGACGGGACGTATACGGGGATGGCTGATGGCTTTGGGCCTGACTTAACGGTCAGCGTGACCATCGAAGACGGCCTGATAACGGATATTGTGATTGTATCCCATAACGAGGTGGGGGTTCAGTATTACGGTCGTGCGATGGACAGCGTTCCCGAAGCCATTATAGACAGCCAGAGCACTGAAGTCGATAGCGTCAGCGGGGCGACATACACCAGCGTCGGCATCAAGAATGCGGTGGCGGATGCGCTGTCCCAGGCTATCAGCAGTGGTGCATTACCGACGGATGAGACTTTGCCCGAAGGCGGCGGAGGACATGGCGGAGGAGGCGGCCGCAGGCGGGGCCAGCAGGACGATGATGGAGAAAATGAATGATTAGCCAAAAAGGGTCGGCGTTTACTGATCCTTTTTCTTTACCGCCACCTAAATAAAAGCACCTGCGCCTCTAAAATGTTAAATTATGCGATTCATCGGAATTCGCTTGCAAATCGGAAAATTATTTGCGATAATTAGAGCAATCCCTTACGAAGAAAAACGCAGAAAAAGACAAAATATACCAAAAGTAACTTAAAATTCGTATATTTGTAAAACCACACACAGACGGTTTCGGCGATAGCTCATTTAGTGTTTTTTCTAAACAACCGTATCTCAAAGGGATAATGAGATGAGAATGGTTAAATCATAAGTGAAGAATCAGATCAGTGAGTTTGAAAGTTATTTAAAAAAGAATAATAAACTCAGCAAGCATACGATTGATGCTTATATGACGGATATCCAACAGTTTCAGGTCTATCTGCAAGAGACGGGGTTTTCCAGTTTTGCGGATATCACCAATGCCATTCTTCTGGCTTACTGTGCCAAACTACAAAGCAAGGGCCTTTCCAAAGCTAGTATTTTGCGAAAGCTGTCATCGATTAAGAAATTCTACAGCTATTTAAATATCAAATATAGTACAGGCGTGGATATCGGCTCTTTTGAAGATTTACCCAAACACAAAAAATCACTGCCCAAATATGTCTCGTCGCAAGAAATCAATAAACTTTTCGATTCTTTTGATACCAGTACACATAAAGGCCTTCGTGATAAAGCGATGCTTGAACTTTTGTATGCGACGGGCATGAAGGTTTCCGAGTTGATTTCGTTGAAACTCTTTGATCTTTCCTTGGAAAAAATGGACGTGACATTGCCAGAACGGGAGGGATACAACACTCTACCGTATCCCGAAAGCACGAAACGTGCGCTCAAGCATTACTTAACCGACGCAAGGCCGATGATTACCAAAAATCATCCAAGTGATATTTTGTTCGTCAATTTAAAGGGCGAAGGCATGACGCGTCAGGGCTTTTGGAAAATCATCAAGGAGCAGGCCGCCAAGGCTGGCGTGACCGATGAAATAAACCCGAATACGCTTCGCAATTCATTTGCCGTGCATCTAATCAACAACGGCGCCGATGTGACCGATATCAAGGAGATGATGGGGCATTCGGACATTTCGACCACTCAGGCCTATTTTGAGGCCGCGAAGTCGGAAAACTTAAGACGGCGGGTGACCACCAAGCACCCAAGGGAGACTTAAAAAAACAAAGGAGAAAACCGATGAAAAAATTGATTTTGATTATATTGGATAGTTTCGGTGTTGGAGAACTTGAGGATGCCTATAAATTCGGCGATGAGGGATCCAACACTTTTTTGCATATTGCAGAAATGTCGGACAAGCTGAAAATACCGAATCTGATTCAACTGGGATTAGCCAATATTCAAGGACTTAACAGCGATATGGCGGTGAAAACCCCCGCTGGCGCTTTTGGCAAGGCGAAAGAGAAATTTGACGAAAAAGATACCACTGGCGGACATTGGGAGATCGCGGGTTTGGTTTTGGAAAAACCGTTTCGGACTTATCCAAACGGATTTCCAAAAGACGTCATGGATGCGTTCGAAGCGAAAATCGGCACTAAAACGTTGGGCAACTATCCGGCATCGGGAACCGAGATTATCAAAACGCTGGGCGAAGAGCATTTGAAGACCGGGTACCCGATTGTCTATACATCTGCTGATTCGGTGTTTCAGATTGCAATGCATGAGGGTATTATCCCCATCGAGCGACAATACGAAATCTGTCAGATTGCACGGGATATGCTCCAGGGCGAACACTTGGTGGGGCGTGTGATTGCACGGCCGTTTGAAGGGGACCCCGGAAACTTTAAACGCACCGAACGCCGGCGCGATTATTCAGTGACGCCGCCGCGGGATACCGTGTTGGACGCGCTGAAAAACGCAGGCAAAAAGGTGTTTGCCATCGGCAAGATTGAAGACATTTTCAACCGAAAAGGCATCACGGATGTGATTCATTCCACCAACAACGCGGCGGGGATTGAGGCGACATACAAAGCGATGAAACAGGAATTTGAAGGGCTGGTGTTCACTAACCTGGTGGATTTCGATATGCTGTACGGTCACCGTAATGATGTGGACGGCTATGCCGAGGCGCTTTCGTATTTTGACGAACGTTTGCCCAATATTATCGATTTGATGGGCGAGGAGGATATGCTGATCATCGCGGCCGACCATGGGTGTGACCCGACCACGGCCAGCACCGACCACAGCAGGGAGTATATTCCAATTTTGGCTTATGGGAAAGACGTTGCGGCGGGGACGGATATCGGCGTACGAGAGAGCTTTGCGGATATCGGCGCCACGGTCGCTGAGTTTTTCGATGTAACGTTTGGTGTTGGAGAATCGTTTTTAAAAGAGATTACAAAATAGGAATAGTAAACATGCCAAAAACAAGAATAGAGCAGGCAGTAAAATACTTAAAAGAAAAAATCAAAACGCCAGAGCTTTTGATTATATTGGGTTCGGGCTTAGGCGATTATGCGGATACATTCAGCCATGCTACGATGATTCCATACTCGGATATTCCCGGGTTCCCGAAATCCACTGTCCCCGGACATGCGGGGCAATTGGTGGTGGGAGAGAAACACGGCAAAACGGTGGCGGTGATGCAGGGGCGTTTTCATTGCTACGAGGGGTATTCGCCGCAGGAAGTGGTTATCCCTGTCCGCACGATGATTAAACTCGGCTGTCAGATGATGCTGGCCACTAACGCGGCAGGTGGAGTGGATGAACAGTTTAAGCCGGGCGATCTTATGCTGATTACCGACCATATTAATCTGGCGGGATTCAATCCGCTGACGGGACCGAACCATGATGATCTGGGCCCGCGTTTTTCGGATATGACTTACGCGTATGATAAGCAATTGCGCCAGCAGTTGAAGGATGGGGCCAGCCGGCTGGGTATCCGGCTGCAACAGGGCGTATACTGCCTTTGGTCCGGCCCTTCGTTTGAAACACCGGCCGAGATTCGTCTTTCGCGTACCATCGGCGCGTCAGCCGTGGGCATGAGCACGGTGCCCGAAGTGATTGCGGCGGTACACGGCGGCATGCGATGTGCCGGTATATCATGCATCACCAATCTGGCGGCGGGAATGCTGGATCAGCCTTTGAATCACGCCGAAGTGCTGGAAACAGGGAAACTTGCGGCCGATAAGACCAAGGCTTTGATCGACGATTTTGTGGCGCATGTCTAGGAAAAGCGATATTTTTTCAACGTTAATATATGAAAAAGCGGCGGGAAATGGCCGCTTTTTTTAAAAGCTTTATTAACGAAATAAAAACTGTGTTTACTTTTGTTGATTGTCGCGGGGGTTTTACGTTATAATAGTTTGGTTGTTTTAAAGGAAATATATAGGAGATTTAATATATGCTTTTACAGGCTATTTCAAGCGGGGCATCATTTTCGGAAATTCTAGTCACTTTGGCTTACCTGATACCGGCACTTGCAGTGGGTTTTTCTTTTCACGAAGCGGCGCATGCCTATGCGGCTTTTCGCGCCGGAGACCCGACAGCCCGGAATATGGGCAGGATGTCGCTGGACCCTCTGCGGCATTTGGACCCCATAGGAACCCTGATGCTGCTTTTTATCGGGTTTGGGTGGGCTAAGCCCGTACCGATTAATTCACGTAATTTCAGGAACCCGAGAAAAGACGAGTTTGTGGTCAGTATTGCGGGAATCGCGACCAATCTGGCGCTGGCGTTTTTGTCTACGGGCCTATATGTGCTTTTGGTGGTCAACGGCTGGTATGACCGGCTCGGTGTTATACTGGGCTTTTTGACTTATCTGATTCAGATCAATGTGGTCTTGGCGGTGTTTAACCTGATTCCGCTGCCGCCTTTGGATGGCCACCATCTGATTACCGCGATGTTCCCGAGAACCCAGCGTTTTTACTATTCCATCGCGCGCTATGGCATGCTTGTTCTAATTGGTGTGATATTTTTATTGAATAGAACGGGTATTTTAAGCGGTGTGATGAGTGGTATCATCAATTTATTCTACGGTTTCTTTAAATTATTCATATAATGGAAAATTATCAATTTAAACTGGATCAGTTTGAAGGCCCGCTGGACCTTTTACTGCATCTGATTAAAAAATCAAAAATTAATATTGAAGATATTTTCGTGTCCGAAATTACCGAACAGTACCTTTGCTACATGGAAGGGCTGGAAGAACTGGATATGGACAGGGCGAGCGATTTTTTGAATATGGCAGCCACGCTGGTCTATATCAAATCACGGACGCTGGTGCCAAAACCGGTGGAAGATGACGAACTGGAAGAGGATCCCGAACAGGAACTGATCGAGCGCTTAAAGGCCTATAAGATTTTCAAAGAAGCATCGCAGGACCTTAAGAGTATGGAAGGCACAGCGCGGGGAAGGCACTTTAAACTGCCGCAGGAATATCCGTTTGAGCCGGATACGTTCTCCATTGAAGGCGCAACGATTGATAAGCTGTATGCGGCGTTTAACCGCATCATGCAGCGTGTGACCGAGCAGGAAGAGCATCAATATAAGAAAATCGAATTCACCCCCGAAGTGGTTTCAGTGCGCCAGCGGCGCAAGGATATCATGGATATGTTAAAAGAGAAGGGAACCATATCCTTCGATATGCTGTTTGAGGGCATTGTGTCACGATTGATGATGGCGGTCACATTTCTTGCGTTGCTGGAGCTTTTTCATATCGGCCAGCTGAAAGCCGAACAAAAGGAAAACATGGATGTCATCATCATTACAAAGAAATAGATAAGGAATGGACAAAGAAAAAGTGGAAGAAAGAAACATAGAAAACGCGATAGAGGCCATTTTGTTTGTGGCGGGCGAGGCGATGAAAATATCCGAAATTGCGGGCGCGTTGGAGGAATCGGAGGCGACGGTTTCTTTGGCAGCCGACCGGATGATTGAAGCACGCCAAAAAAACGAAAGCGGTATTGAGCTGGTACGGCTGGGGGATAAGCTGCAGCTTTCCACGAGTAAGCTGTATGAGCCGTACATTAAAAAGCTGTTTATGCCGGACAACACTTACACCATCACACAGGCGGCGATTGAAACGCTTTCGATTATCGCATACAACCAGCCGGTCACACGAAGTGAGATTGAGAAAATCCGCGGGGTCAGCTGCACTTACTCGCTAGGTGCATTGCTGGCCAAGGGTCTCATCTGTGAAGCAGGCAAAAAAGATACGCTGGGGCACCCCCTTCTGTACGCGACTACCGATGAATTCTTGCGGCATTTTGATCTGAGGGGACTGCAGGATCTACCCGAGCTTAAATCGGCGGAACAGGAATAAAAAACACACGGATACCAGACAAACCGTTTGGTATTTTTTATTTGCGCTGATATAATAAAAGCCTATGGAAAATCAAACAATACGATTAAATAAATATCTTGCGAACGCCGGTGTTTGCAGTCGGAGAAAAGCGGACGCGCTGATCGCTTCAGGCGAAGTTTCGGTCAACGGGGAAAACATCATCGAGATGGGATATCAGGTATGCCCGGGCGATCGGGTGACGTTGAACGGGCAGGTGATCTCACCGGCACAAGCGTTGGTTTATTATTTGCTGTATAAGCCCGTGGGTGTCGTCAGCACCTGTGATGACCCACAAGGGAGAAAAACCGTGCTGGATATTATCAAAACCGATGCGCGCCTGTATCCGGTGGGACGGCTTGATTTTGAATCCAGCGGATTACTTCTTTTAACCAATGACGGCGAACTGACACACCACGTCACTCATCCCAGCTTTGAGATTGAAAAAGAATATATCGCGCATGTCAGAGGAGAGTTTTCAGAAGACATTTTAAATAAATTACGCACTGGCGTATACATTGACGGTAAAAAAACGCATCCGGCCGTGGTGGAGGTCATCAGGAGCAGTAAAAAAGATAGCGAAATGAAGATTATCATCCACGAAGGCAGAAATCGGCAGATACGCAAGATGTTCCGTGCTGTGGGCGGGCATGTGGAAGCACTGACGCGTGTTCGGCTAGGCAGACTGACGCTGGCGGGGCTTTCCGAAGGTGATTATCGAAAATTGACAAATGAAGAAATTGAGTACTTAAAAGGATTAACGCCGTCTTGATCAAAAAATATCTTGGCAAATTCAATGCGGTCAGTTTGTCGCATGAATTGATGAAAGCAAATATACAGCCCGGACAAATTTGGGTTGACGCCACCTGCGGCAACGGATATGATACTGCTTTTCTGGCGGAAGCGGTAACGGCGTGCGGCCATGTTTTTGCATTTGATGTTCAAACCGCAGCCTGCGAAGCCACCGAAGCGCGCGCAAAGCAAGCGGGTTTTAAACATATCAGTATATTCAACGACAGTCACGAAAATACCGTGAAGTATATCACGGAGCAGATCGATGGGGCTGTTTTTAATTTAGGCTACTTGCCTGGAGCCGCCCGCAAAATCACTACAAAACCGAAATCCACAAAAAAAGCGGTCAAAAGCATCATGGGTTTGCTGAAATGTACCGGGTTTATCTGCATCACTGCCTATGTGTCTCATCCCGGCGGAAGGCGGGAATATCGGGCTGTTATGCGTATGATGCGCAAAAAAAGCATGTCCGGTTATCAAACCATTGTTTTTGATGAAAAACCTGAAAAAAACCCGTCTCCAAAAGTTTTGTTTCTACAAAAACAAGTTGATTTTTAGCGGGATATGTTGGATAATGGACTAAGTTATCATCGTAAAATGGGGTAATATAGTTAAATTTTTATTGATTTGCGGATTAATAAACTCATATCCCAGCAATAATTTTTAATATGACGAAGGATTTATGGAGGTTTAACGAATGAGCAAACTCGACAGGCTTAATGAACTTGAAGCAAAAAAGCAGTCTGTGCTTGCGGGCGGCGGGGAAGCCAAAGTCAAGAAGCAGCATGACGACGGTAAACTGACAGCCAGAGAGCGGATTGCAAGACTTTTGGATGACAAGAGTTTTGTGGAGACGGATGCTTTTGTGCAGGGCTCTATGGCTGCCGAAGGCTTTGAAGCTGTTTCGGCGGCGGGCGAAGGCGTTGTAACCGGATTCGGTACGGTGGGTGCCAGACCGGTTTATGTGTTTTCCCAAGACTTCACTGTACTTGGCGGTTCTCTTGGGTATATGCATACGCAGAAGATTTTGAAAGTGCTGGATATGGCGGGTAAATCGGGTGTACCGGTGATCGCTGTTCTGGATTCCGCGGGCGCCAGACTGGGCGAAGGCGCGGCCAGCTTAAACGGCCTTGGCAAAATCATGAAGAAACTCACCGAACTATCGGGTGTGGTTCCGATCATCTCGGTCGTGGCCGGCCCGTGTGTGGGTTCAGCATCCTACCTGACAGCCCTTTCTGATTTTGTATTTACTACCGATAAGGTATCGACCATCACATCGGCGGCACCTTCGGTATACGGAACCGATGCAAAGGCATTTGGCGGCGCGATGGCTGTCAACCAGCTTTCCGGCCTTGCGGACTTCTTCGCAGGCGATGAAGACACATGCTTTACACAAGTCAAACAACTGATGGAATTTTTACCCTTTAATAATGTAGAAGACGCACCGATTTATGACGTGACTGACGATTTAAACCGTCAGATTGCGGAATTTGATGCGGGCGAAATGGATGTAAAAGCGATGATTTCGGCGATTGCGGATAACGGTGCTTTTCTTGAAACCAAAGCTTATTATTCATCCAGTATTGTAACCGGTTTTATCCGCCTAAACGGATTTGTCGCAGGAGTTGTGGCCAACAATGGCGCGCCGCTCTGCAAGGAAGGCGCAAAGAAAGCGGCTAAATTTGTTCGTTTCTGTGACGCTTACAACACACCGGTCGTGACTTTGGTGGATACCGAAGGCTATGCGGCGGATGCCGAAGCCGAAAAAGCGGGTGTGGTATCGGATGCGGCAAAACTAATCTTTGCCTATGCCGAAGCCAGCGTTCCCATGGTCACCGTGATTATCGGAAAAGCCATTGGCAACGGTTTTGTTTCTATGTGCCCCAAAGGCCTTGGTGCAGATATGGTCTATGCATGGCCGAACGCTGAGATTTCCTGCCTAGCTTCCGAAACTGCGGCGAATATCATCATGACTGAAGAACTGCTGGGCGCGGATGATCCGATTGAGAAGCGTAAAACGCTTGGCGCGATGTATGCTGAAAAATTCGCAAATCCTTTTGAAGCGGCCAAGCAGGGCGCAGTGGACGACATTATCAAACCCAGCGAAACCCGTCAGCGTGTGATCGCCGGACTTGAGATGGCGTTTGGTAAGCGTGAACAGTTATTGCCTAAAAAACACAGCGTGATGCCGCTCTAGTCTTAAGGAGGCTTAACGATGAATATTGATTGGAATTTGATTCTTACACAATTAAAATATGGCGGCGGTATCTTCCTGTTTGGGTTTAGTATCGTTTTTGTCGGGCTGATTGTTCTTTTGACTTACATCAGCTTGCAGTCGCTTTTCTTTAAGAAGAACACCAGAAAAAAGGCTAAACCGGTTGTACCCAAAGCGGCTAAAGAGCCCAGCAACGACTTTGTCAGTCAGGTGGATACAGACGAAAACGAACTGATCGCGGTGATCTCGGCTGCGGTTGCCATGGCACTTGGCACTTCTGCCGGTAATGTGGTGATTAAGTCCTACAGAAGAATTGGCGCCAACACCCCGGCCTGGAGGCAGGCGGGCAGACGTGATTCGATTTTTAATAAATTTTAAATAAGTTTAGGAGGAAACATTCATGCGTAAATTTAACATAAGCGTTAATGGCACTTCTTATGAAGTGGAAGTTGAGGAAATCGGCGGCGGATACAGCGCACCCACGCCTGTAGCTGCGCCTGTCAGCGCACCGGCGGCGTCCGCTGCCCCTGCACCGAAAAAAGCTGCGGCACCGGTTGCAGCCGGCGAACAGGTGAAAGCGCCGATGCCGGGAAATATCTGGTCGGTGAATGCAACAGTCGGTCAGGAAGTAGCCGAAGGCGACACCATTTTGGTTTTGGAAGCGATGAAGATGGAAAATGAAATTCTGGCTCCCAAAGCGGGCAAGGTGGCTTCCATCAACGTGGAAAAAGGTGCTTCAGTTGAAGCGGGTCAAGTACTCTTTGTGATTGCGTAAAGAAAAGCGAAAGCTTGGACGCAAAAAATACGATAAGGAGGATTTGATGCGTGAATACATATACGTTTAATATCGGCACATCTTTTGGTTCGTTTATTCAAGAAACCGGATTTGCGAACATACTGAAAGATGTAACGCAGATGGACAATTACGCGACAGCCGGCTGGTTTGAAAAAATTCTATACCAGTGGGGCAGTCCGATTATGATTCTGATCGCATGTGTACTCTTGTATCTTGCGATAGTTAAAAAATACGAACCTTTATTGCTGTTGCCAATCGCTTTTGGTATGCTTTTGGTCAACCTGCCCCTTTCGGGGATTATGGATGATGCGACCTGGGTGGCGACCAATGAGGTGGTGACCGGGTACAGTGACCCGCAGCTGGTATTTCATCATGCGAAAGACGGGGGATTGTTCCACTATCTCTATCAAGGGGTAAAATTGGGCATCTATCCGCCGCTCATCTTTATGGGTGTGGGAGCCATGACCGACTTTGGTCCGCTGATTGCCAACCCAAAATCTTTGCTTTTGGGTGCGGCGGCACAGTTTGGCATTTTCATAGCCTTTATCGGCGCCATCGTGCTCGGGTTTGATACGCACGAAGCGGCTTCGATCGGTATTATCGGCGGCGCAGACGGCCCGACAGCTTTGTATGTCACGTCCAAACTGGCGCCCGATCTTTTGGGTCCCATCGCGGTGGCGGCATACTCCTATATGGCACTGGTGCCGATCATCCAGCCCCCGATTATGAAAGCGTTTACCAGCAAGGAAAACAGAAAAATCAAGATGGAGCAGCTGCGTGATGTTTCCAAGACTGAAAAGATCATCTTCCCGATTGCAGTCACCATCTTTATCTGCCTGATGCTTCCGGCGGCGATTCCTTTGGTTGGTATGCTGATGCTGGGTAACCTGTTCCGTGAATCCGGTGTGGTAGAGCGGCTGAACAAAACCGCGCAGAATGAGCTTATCAATATTGTGACCATTTTCCTAGGACTTACTGTTGGTGCAACAGCGAACGCGGTTGATTTCCTGAACAAACAAACTTTGTTCATTATTGTTTTAGGTTTGTTTGCTTTCGGGTTTGGTACATTTGGTGGTATAATATTTGGTAACATCATGTGCAAACTTTCGGGCGGAAAGATCAATCCGCTGATCGGTTCTGCCGGTGTTTCGGCAGTGCCTATGGCGGCTCGTGTTTCGCAGAAAGTAGGACAGGCGGAGAACCCTTCCAACTTCCTTTTGATGCATGCGATGGGCCCCAATGTGGCGGGTGTTATCGGTTCGGCGGTTGCGGCCGGCGTACTGCTTTCGCTCTTTGGATAAAATAATGACAGGAGGAAAAGATAAATGGCTAAAAAAGTATTAATTACCGATACCATATTAAGGGACGCACATCAATCTCAGGCAGCCACGCGTATGACGACAGCCGAGATGATTCCTGCTTTGGAACAATTGGATAAAGCGGGTTACTGGTCTTTGGAAATGTGGGGCGGTGCAACATACGATTCCTGCTTGCGTTTTCTCAATGAAGACCCGTGGGAAAGACTGAGAACAATTAAGAAACATTGTCCGAACACCAAGATGCAGATGCTGCTTCGCGGCCAGAACATTTTAGGCTATAAGCACTATGCAGACGATGTGGTGGATGAATTTGTAAAGAAGGCCATCGAAAACGGGATCGATGTGATTCGTATTTTCGACGCGCTCAACGATGTCCGCAACATGAAAAAAGCGATTGAAGCGACCAACAAGTATAAAGGCTGGTGTGAAGTGGCTATCTCCTACACCAAGAGCCCGGTGCATACCTTTGATTATTTTGTGAAACTGGGACAGGAACTTGAAAAGATGGGTGCGCACTCAATCTGCATCAAGGATATGGCGAACCTGCTTCTGCCGTATGAGGCTTATGATTTGGTTTCCGCGATGAAAAAAACCATCAAAGTGCCGATTCATCTGCATACGCATAATAAATCGGGTACCGGTGATATGACCTACTTAAAAGCGATTGAAGCGGGTGTGGATATCATTGATACCGCATTGTCCCCGCTGGCCAACGGCACCGCACAGCCGACCACCGAATCGATGGTGGCGACGCTGCATGGCACACCGTATGACACTGGCATGGATTTGGTTCAGCTGAATGAGATCGCAAAGCACTTTAAGAAAGTGGCACAGCGTTTGAAAGACGACGGATTTATCAAAGCGGACTCTTTGGCTGTTGATATCAATACCCTGATCTATCAGGTTCCGGGCGGCATGTACTCCAACCTGTTAAGCCAGCTTGAAAAAGCCAATGCGCTGGATAAACTGCAGGAAGTTTTGGATGAAGTGCCGAGAGTCAGAAAAGAATTCGGCTATCCGCCGTTGGTCACACCGACCTCTCAGATTGTAGGCACACAGGCTGTGTTTAACATTCTGGCGGGTGAGCGCTATAAGATGGTGACCAATGAGTCCAAGGCGCTCTTACGCGGCGAATATGGACAGCTTCCCGGAGAAGTGGACGAGAAAGTCCGCAAGAAATGTATCGGCGATGACAAAGTCATTACGCACAGACCGGCCGATGATATTCCGCCCGAGCTCGATAAATACCGTGAAGAAATTAAGGAATACATCGAACAGGATGAAGATGTTTTGTCCTATGCGTTGTTCCCGCAGGTGGCCTTAAAGTTCTTTGAATATAGAAAGGCGCAGAAGTACAAGATTGATTCTGAGCTTTTGGATAAAGAAAATTTGGTTCATCCAGTATAAGCGAAAAACAATAAGAGCAGTGCCAGGCAAACCGGCATTGCTCTTTTTTTGTGGGTGATTTAAGAATTTAAGAAATATGGATTCTTTTTTTGACGGCAAAAACGATGAACGCTGCGATCACAGCTTTGATGATATCAAGCGGCAGATAGAGCGTACAAAACGCGGTAATCACCTGTGAAAGCGTCCAGTCCATACCGAGGATTCGATTAAAGATTATGTATCCGTATGGGACACCGACGAGGTAGATGACCGCGACACCTAAAAGCGCGATGAGGAAAAGAGAAATCAGTCGTTTGGACGAAACGGCTTTTGCCAAAAGGGCGATCAGCCAAGCGGCCAGAATAAAACCGAGCAAAAACCCAAAGGTGGGTTTGAGCACATAAGCGAACCCGCCGCCTTCGGTGAAGACCGGCAGGCCGATTAAACCCAGCAGCACATAGACAGCCTGTGAGGCAAAAGCATAAGCCGGAGGCAGCAGAAGCCCAGAAAACAGCACAAAGAGTACCTGCAGCGTCACAGAGGTCATGGTCGGCGGCAAAGGAATCTTAAACCATGCGCTGATGGCCATTAAACCGGCAAACAATGCAGCCAGAACGATATAGCGTAGATGAAGTGTTTTTTGTCTCAATGGACATATCCTCGTATCATTTTTTTATTGTTCTTACGAATCTTAATAGAAGAACACGTAAATGTCAACCTTTAATTTACTAAGCGGTTGACATTTCTGAATACATAGTAAAACACTCGGAGATATTAATTTTTCTTTAATTCGTTCCTCAGTGGTTTGACAATTTGTTTTAATCGTATAAAATATAAGGGTAAAACACGGAGGCTAAATATTTGGAATTTAAAAGACTAACATGCGAAGACAAAGAACGATTTAGAGAAGTGATTAATAAGCATCATTATCAGAATGCTGAAAGTTCATTTACCAACCTGTACCTTTGGTCAAAGCCGTACCAGATTGAAATTGCGTTTGGCGAATACGCGATGTATATCAGTTTTGTCGGCGGCGACGGCGAAAAGAGTTATCTTGCTCCTTTTCTTTATGACTTTGAAGCGCCGATTAAACCGGCGCTGGCTGAACTGAGAAAACACATACATGCAGAGGATAAGACGTTCTGTATCAAAGGTGTGGTAAAATCAGTCCGGGAAAAGATTGAGCAAGAGATTAAACCGGTATTTCAAATTTTTGAAGATAGAAATAACTTTGAGTATGTGTACCTCGCAGAGGATTTGATCAATCTGGGCGGAAAAAAACTGCACGCCAAGCGTAATCATATCAATTATTTTGAAAAAACGTACAGCTATGAATACCGCCCGTATGATGCGTCTTTAAAAGAAGAGTGCATTGCGCATATTGAGGACTGGGTGGATCAAAAAGAGGATGCCAAAAGTCTGCGGGACGAGATTGGCGTTTTGCATACCATTTTGGATGAATACGAAAAGCTGAATGTCAAAGGCGCGGTGGTGCTGGTCAACGGCCGCGTGGAAGCGCTGACATTCGGTGAAGCACTGAATCAGGACATGGCGCTGATTCATATCGAAAAAGCCAATCCGAATATCAGGGGCTTGTATCCCTATATCAACCGCGAGTTTGTCACTCGGGAGTGGTCGGAGTTTAAATACATCAACAGAGAGGAAGATATGGGTATTGAAGGCCTAAGGAAAGCCAAGCTTTCCTATAACCCAGCCTTTATGGTTGAAAAGTATTCCTGCTCAGTTGATGGAGATTGTGATGGAATTTAGAGCGATAAAAGAAGAGGAACTGCCCAAGGCGAAAACACTTTGGAAGCAGGCGTTTGAAGACAGCGACGCATATATTGACTTCAATTTTTCTCGGAATATAGACCTGTCATATTCGATCGGCGCATTCGACGGAGATGTTTTGGCATGTATGCTTTTTATGATTAAAAAAAGCATGGCGTGTACGCTGAATGGGAAAACCGTCGAAGTGTATTTTATTGTTGGCGTTGCCACCGATAAAACATACAGAAGACAAGGGATTGCTTCCAAAATCTTAGAAGAAGCAGACCGATTTCTATTCAATCTTGGTGTGCCGGTTGTCTATCTTTATCCCTTTAATCATCAGTTTTATAAAAAACAGGGATACCATACCGTCTCCTGGATGAAAAAAGTAAAGCTTGAAAAAAGCAACGCCGCAGATCCCGGTAAGGGCTTTGAGCTGAAACACTACACAAAGAAAAATCTGCCGGATGCTGAGGTGCTGGTTGGGCTTTACAAAACCGTCGGCCTTACAAAGCACAGTTTTTTTGTCAGGTCCAAGCAGGACTTTGTTGATATAATGGAAACCATGGCCGTGGACGACGGTCGATTTACTATAGCTTATCAGAACGATGAGCCTGTCGGTTATGTTTTGTATTTTCTAAAGCGAAAAAAAATCATCGGAACAGAGGCGTTGTTCTTGGACGCCCAAGCGGCAAAAAATGCTGTAAGTACGCTCGCAAAAGAACACGGCGGCTATATCTATCTGGATGACAGTTTTGATATTCAAGGCGCTGAGACGGCCGAGTATGCGATGATGAAAATCATCAATTTCGAGGCGGCAAGACGTGTCTGCGGAGCGGCTTCGGTGGAAGAAATATTGGGCGTCGAAGTGATGATACTTGAACAATATTGATAAATCGGATATAATTCGAAAGATTAACTGCCGGCGTGATGGGATACGGCGGTTTTTCTATGCAAAAAAGAAATAAAATAGATGCGGATTGAAAGCCTTGATTTTAAGGCATGGATTCGACTATTATATAGATAAATGGACTTAAACGGAAACGGAAAGAGGAACGAATTTGAGTAAAAAACAAGATGAATTACGCATCACACCGCTTGGCGGTGTGGGCGAAATCGGCAAAAACATGACGCTGTTCGAATACGGCGATGATATGATAATGGTCGATTGCGGGTTAATTTTCCCCCGCGATGATATGCTCGGCGTCGATTATGTCCTGCCGGATATTACGTATGTAGAGAAAAACATTGACAAGTTAAGAGCGGTTTTTATTACACATGGACACGAAGATCATATCGGGGCACTGCCCTATCTGGTGGAGCGGTTGAAGGTGCCCGTATATGGCACACGTTTTACCAATGCGCTGATCCGCACCAAGTTTGAAGAGCATGAGATAGTCAAAAAGGATTTATACGATATTAAAACAACCGACACAATTACGGCTGGTGTGTTTAAGCTGACGCCTATCAAGGTCAGCCATAGTATTGATGACGCGGTGGGATATGCGATTGAAACCCCGATCGGAACCGTGGTGCATACGGGCGACTTTAAGGTGGATTATACCCCTGTGGATGGTAAAGTGATTGATCTGGCTAAATTCGCCGAGCTTGGCACCAAGGGCGTTTTGCTGCTGATGGCGGACAGCACCAATGCACAGACGGCCGGATATACGATGAGCGAAAGCATCGTGGGGGATTCGTTTGAAAGCCATTTTAAGAAGGCGAACGGTCGGATTATTGTGGCCACCTTCGCTTCTAATATCCACAGACTGCAGCAGATCGTGGAAGCGGCCAAACGGTTTAAACCGAAAGATTATTATCACCGGAAGATCCATGCTGCGCATTGCGGGTGTGGCCAAGGAACTTGGCATACTCAATATTGACGACAAAATGATTGTCGATATCGAGCAGATCAACTCTTTGCCCGATAAAAAGGTTACGCTGGTGACCACCGGTTCGCAAGGCGAACAGATGGCGGGACTTACGCGTATGGCGGCCGGCGAGCACGCCAAGATCACCATCAAGGAAGGCGATACGGTGATTATCTCGGCATCGCCCATCCCGGGTAATGAACGCGGCGTGGCCGACGTCATTAATCTATTGCATCACAAGGGCGCGCATGTGATCAACGAAGCCAACGCGGACGTGCATGTTTCCGGACACGCTTGTCAGGAAGAGCTAAAGCTGATTCATACGCTGACAAAGCCCAAATACTTTATTCCGGTGCATGGCGAATTTAAGCATTTGTATAAACATGCCGAACTGGCTGAGGACTTGGGCATCAAACGAAAGAATATTTTTATTCCGGAAATCGGCATGCCGATTGAGATCAGCCGCAATCGTGCGCAAATTGGTAAGAAAGTGCCTTCCGGCCGTGTTTTGATTGACGGACTTGGCATCGGTGATGTGGGCAATGTGGTCTTAAATGACCGTCGGCTCTTAAGCCAGGATGGACTTTTGATGGTGATTGTGACCATCGACAAACAGACCGGAACGCTGATTGCGGGACCTGAGATTATTTCTCGCGGATTTGTTTATGTCAAAGAATCGGAAGGGCTGATTCAGAATGCCAAAGATTTGGTGCTGGATATCGTGAAGGATTCGGAAAAGAAAAAGGTAAGAGAGTGGAGTGTGCTAAAAGCGAAAATCAAACGGGCACTCCGCGATTATCTGTATGACCAGACCCAGAGAAACCCGATGATCCTGCCTGTGATTATCGAAATTTAAGCGAGGTTACGCACATGTACGTATACGACAAAGCCAATGAACTGGCATCCAGCATCCGTGAGAGCGATGTGTTTAAGGAATATAAACGCACCAAAGATATCGCGCTGGCAGATGAAAAGAACAAAGGTCTTATAAAGAATTATAAAACCATGCAACTGCAGGCGCAGACCGCTTACATGACCGGCGGTGAGCCCGATGCTGAGATGATGGAGCGGATGACCAAGCTGGGGGAAGTGTTACAGTTTAATCCCGACGTTTCGGCCTATCTGATGGCGGAATATAATTTTAATACGCTCATCGGCGATATATACAAAATCATCGGTGACGCGTGCGAGCTGGATTTGGATATGTTTAAGGAGTGACCGGATGAACAGCGATATTGAGAGCACGAGAGAACATACCAAAATCGTAAACAAAAGAGCGCTGAACCAAACCGCAAAAGGCAAGGCGGGATTTGAGTCGCCGCTGCTCGGCACCCTGCGATCGGTGACGATTTCACTAATCGCGCTTGGGCTGGCGCTGGTAATCGTACTGGTTGGCTTTTTCACGTTAAAGCATAACTATTTCGATCCGGTCGATGAAGAGAACACTATGCCGGTTCGTGTGGAGATTCCGCTCGGGTCTTCGGTGTCCACCATCGCGGATACGCTGTACGAAAAAGAGATCATCCGCAACACCGCGGTTTTTAAGCTGTATGTCGATTTTAACGACATGTCCTCCAAGATGCAGGCGGGCACGTATGATTTGAACCGCAGCATGACCATGGACGATGTCATCGCCATTTTGGGTACGGGTACTTCGAATATTTCAGTCACCACCTTTACGGTCACTGAGGGTATGACGATAAGTGATATGGCAAATATGTTTATCGAATCGGGCATTTTGGACGATCAAACCGATTTTTTGGAAATCTGTGAAACGGGTGTGGGTGTGGACAGTCTGGTGTTTTTAAAGCCGGATACCGGTGTGGATGAAACCGCACAAACGACGGACGCCGCCAAAAGCAATGTCAGATACCTGCTGGAAGGCTATCTCTTCCCGGACACCTATGAGATATACATCAATTCGGCACCAGAAACGATTATCAATAAGATGTTGAATCGCTTTCAGTCTGTGTTTTCCAGCGACTATATTGCGCGCGCAGAACAGATCGGGATGAGCATCGATGAGGTGGTCACGCTGGCCTCTATCATTGAGCGTGAAGGCAAGCCGCAGGATTTTAAAAAGATTTCAGCGGTGTTTCATAATCGTTTAAAGAAGGATGATAAACTGCAGTCCTGCGCCACATTGCAATATGTGGTCGGCATACGTAAATTGCAGTTCAGCCAAAGTGAGATAGATACCGCTTCGCCGTATAATACCTACATCAACGCAGGGCTCCCTGCCGGCCCCATCTCTAACCCCGGGAAACAGGCTATCGAAGCGGCATTGTATCCGGACGAAGATTATTTGGCGGATGGATACTATTTTTTCTGCTCCAAAGACCCCGAGAGCGGGGAACTGGCCTTTGCCAAGACATACTCGGAACACGAAAAGAACGTCGCGATGTATGAGGATTTGTGGGCGGCGTACGACGCTGCACTGGGAAATTAGAATTTGAGGGAACGTTTGAATACGAATTTGGAACTGCTCGCGCCGGCGGGCAATATGGAATGTTTGGATACGGCGCTGTACTTCGGTGCCGATGCCGTCTATCTATCGGGAAAGGCCTACGGACTGCGTGCCTTTGCCGATAATTTTTCGATGGAGGATTTGATCGAAGCGTGCGGTAAGGCGCATAAGAAGCACAAAAAAATCTATCTCACCAGCAACGCGGTATTCCATGAGGATGATTTTACCGGCTTTGATGAATATATAAAACAGGCAGAAGCGGCCGGGATTGATGCGCTGATTGTATCAGACCCGGGTGTGGTGATGGCGGCTAAAGAGGCTGTGCCGGATATGCCCATCCATCTTTCCACCCAAGCCAGTACAACCAATGCGATGAGTGTGAAATTCTGGGAGAAAATCGGTATATCGCGCGTCATTGTGGCAAGAGAAGCCAGCCTTTCCGATATCCGCCGGATGAAAGACGCGGTCCCTGAGATGGAACTGGAAGCGTTTGTCCATGGGGCGATGTGCATCTCCTATTCGGGCAGATGTTTGTTTTCAGACTTCACAACCGGCCGAAGCGGCAACAAGGGCGAGTGTGCCCAGCCCTGTCGGTGGAAGTATTATGTGCAGGAAGAAAAAGACGGTTCACTTTTTCCGGTATTTGGTGATGAAAAAGGCACATACCTTTTTAACTCAAAAGATTTGATGATGATTGAACATATGGACAAGTTGATCGAAGCGGGTGTGACTTCGTTCAAAATTGAGGGACGCATGAAATCGGCCTATTATGTGGGCAGCGTGGTCAAACTTTACCGAGCTGAAATTGATAAGATTTTAAGGGATCAACAAAATTACCGTTTCAACGCAGAAGTTTTGGATGAGATGGCCAAATGCGGCACGCGTGAGTATACCACGGGCTTTTTCTTGGGCAACCCCATGGCTGAAGGGCAGGACACTCAAAGAACATCCGAGATTAAACCGGCGGTGTTTATCGCCAAGGTACTGCAAGATGCGGCTGATGGCAGTGTTTTGATTGAACAGCGGAATAAGTTTGTGCTGGGAGATGAACTGGAAGTGCTGAGTCCGGATGCTGAAACCGCTGTGTTCAAAGTAAAAAGCATCGTCAACGAAGATGGGCAGGCGCAGGAAAGTGCGCCGCACCCCAAACAGGTGCTCACCATCAATTGCCCCTATCCGCTGAAAGCAGGCGATCTTTTAAGAAGAAATCAATTGCTTCGCGATTAATATATTGACAAAAGAAGAGGAAAACATTTTGAGATCACAGGAAAGACTGGCGGATCTGTCACTCATCGGAGTGTCTTTTTTATGGGGGGCGGGATTTATCGCTGTACAGTATGCCATCCAATCGGGTTTGCCCGTGTCGCTGATTGTGGCGGCGCGGTTTACCATCGCGGCGTTGGCGGTGTTTGTGTTCAGCCCCAAAACCATATTCGGCATTAAAAAGCAGGAACTCATCACCGGCGTGATTGCGGGCGTTTTGCTGTATCTGTCGTTTTTGTCCCAGACTTTAGGGCAGGCTTATTCTACGGTTTCGAACGCGGCATTCATTACGGCGATCTACGTGGTGCTGGTGCCCTTTATCATCTGGATATTCAAAGGTCATCCGCCCAAACTGAAGATGTTTTTTCTGGTGTTCACCACTTTGGCGGGTGTGTTTTTCTTAACCTACCAAAAGAATACGCCCTTGATTTCATTCAGCTCGGGTGATATCCTGTTGCTGCTCTGTGCGTTGGGGTTTGCCGCGCATATTGCATACCTTGGCGCAAAAGCGCGGGATTTTAATCCGGTCAATATCACGTTTTTGCAGATGGCAACGGCGGGTGTCATGGGATTTATAGTTTTTCTTGCCACCGACACATCGGCGCTCACGGGAGTCAATTGGCAGATGGGCATCTTCTCGGTCATCTATCTGGGGCTGATTAGCTCGGCGGTCTGTTATTTTCTGCAGACTTGGGCGCAGACGATTACAACGCCTTCGAAGGCAGCGATTATGATGAGCATGGAATCGCTCTTCGGTTCACTCTTCTCAATTCTGATCGGTTTGGAAGCCTTTCGCATCAATATTCCGATCGGAGGCTTGATTATTTTGGCATCGGTGATTTTGTCCGAAGTGGAATTAAAAAAGCGTAAGCTGTAGACTGCTGCCGCGCCAGCGCCTGTAAAAAAATGCTTGAAAAAATCCAATTTCTGTGGTAATATACTTTTGAATTTAGCGGACGAGCGAAAGAGTGGGTTTACCCGCTCTTTTCAATTGTTAGAGGGTAAAAACTAGAATGAGGTAACCGGATTGGCAAAAAAGATTGAGGAATTAACCGTCGATCTGGCAAATCCCATATTGAAAAAGCGTGGGTTTGAACTGATCGACTGTGAATACGCAAAAAGCGGGCAGGATTATACGCTGACGCTCTATATTGATAAGCCTGGAGGGATTACGCTGGACGACTGCGAAATCGTCAGCCGAGAGCTGGAAGTGCTGTTGGACGAAGCCGATCCGATCGAAAACGAATATATTTTAAGCGTTTCTTCGCCGGGGCTGGACAGGCCGCTAAAGACCGAAAATGATTTTGAGCGTAATTTAGACAAAAAGATATATATCAAAACCTATCGGGCAGTGAATAAGAAAAAAGAGTTTGTCGCTTTGCTTTCGGCGTATGATGCCGAGACGGTGACGATTAAGATGGATAAAAAAGAAGTCCGCTTAAACCGCGGAGAAATCGCTGTTATCAAACAGCATATCGATTTTTAAGCGATTGAACGAGGAGAGTTATGAACGAACAATTCATTTATGCTTTGGAAGAGCTGGAACAGGAAAAGGGAATCAACAAGGAAATTCTGCTGGAGACCATTGAAGCAGCGCTGATTTCGGCTTATAAAAAGAATTTCGGCTCGTCCGATAACGTATATGTTAATATCGACCAAAACACCGGCGATATCAAAGTGCTGTGCGCAAAAACCGTTGTGGAGGATGTGGAAAACCCCAGCGAAGAGATCAGTCTTGCTGAAGCCAAAGAAAAGAACTCGGCCTACGAACCGGGTGATCGGTTGGAAAGTGAAGTGACGCCGGCGGCGTTCGGCCGTTTGGCGGCGCAGACCGCAAAGCAGGTGGTGATGCAGAAAATTCGTGAAGCGGAGCGTGGCGTTATATACGAACAGTACACCGAAAAAGAAGGCGAGGTGCTGACGGCTGTGGTGCACCGCATCGATAAATCCAAAGTATTTTTAGAGATCGGTAAAGCCGAAGGGTTGATGCTGCCGTCCGAATGTATCCGTAACGAACGATTGAATGTCAACGAAAAAATAAAAGTGTATATCACCGAAGTGAAAAAAACGTCAAAGGGCCCACAGATTATGGTGTCAAGAACCCATCCCAATCTGGTGGCGCGTCTGTTTGAGATAGAAGTTCCCGAAATCAAACAGAATATTGTTGAGATAAAAAACATCGCAAGAGAAGCAGGATTCCGTACCAAGATTTCGGTAGCAGCCAACGAGGATAATGTGGATCCGGTCGGTGCATGTGTGGGCCAAAAAGGATCGCGCATTGAGCGGGTGGTCGAGGAGCTGAAAGGTGAGAAGATCGATGTGATTCCATGGAGCGAAGACAGCGTGGAATACATCGCCAATGCATTAAGGCCTGCAAAAGTGGTGATGGCACAGGTGGACGAGGATGAGCGCGCCGCCAAAGTGATCGTGCCTGACAACCAGTTGTCATTGGCAATTGGCAGAGAAGGCCAGAATGCACGTCTTGCGGCCAAGTTGACGGGATGGAAGATTGACATCAAGAGCCAGTCGCAGATTGAAGGGGATATCTTTGGACGCGGAAGCGAAGAAGACCTTTTGGATGACGAGATGGACGCCACTGATGTGGATGAAGCCATTGATGACGCTGTCAGCACGGCTAACGGCGAGATTGAAGAAGAGATCGCGGATGCGGCAAAAAAGGCGCATGATAGTGTGGACAGCGATTTGAGCGATATGGAAGAAAGCGCTTTAGATGCTTTAGAAGAGTTGGAGGACGTCGATCTGGACGATCTGCTGGCTGATATTGAAGAAGAATTAGAGGGATAGGCTTGGCGGTACAAAAGAAAAAGAAAATCCCGACGCGGATGTGCATCGCCTGTCGTGAAAACATCGAAAAACGTGAGTTGATTCGCGTGGTGCGTGTGGATGAAAACACGCTGACGGTGGATGAAACCGGAAAGGCCAACGGCCGCGGTGCCTATATCTGCCCCAAAATTGCATGCCTGGATAAAGCGCAGAAAACCCGGGCGTTTAAGCGCGCTTTGGACGTTGCCATGACCGAAGAGCTTTATAATGCATTGAAGCGGGTGATCTTAAGACGTGAGTTATAGTGATTTTTTAAACCTGCTTGGCATCGGCGTCAAGGCGGGCAAGTATGTGATGGGAACCATGGCCTGCGAGAAAGCGATCAAACGCAGAAAGATCACATTGCTTATGCTGGACGAAGCCAGCGCACCGCGTACCATCAAAAATTATCATTCACTTTGCGAAGAGAATGGTGTAGAATTATTGTTGATGGCTGCGGGCAGCTTTGAAACGCAGACCGGATTTGCCTACCAGGTGGTGGGCGTAAAAGACGAGAAATTTGCCAAGGCATTGATCGATAAAATGAACCGTCCTTAAAGGGAGAAGTAAATGAGCAAACTGAAAGTACTGGAAATTAACAAACAGCTGAAGACCAGCGCGGATGAAAAAATCAAATCCTATAATAATTTGATTAAAGAAGCGCAAGGCAGTATTGCTGTGGTCAAAAAGCTTGAAGCCGATATGATTAAAAAGGCTAAAGAACAGGCGGAAGAGAATCGGCTGAAACGAGAACAGGAAGAGCGGCTGGAAAAAGAACGTAAAGCGGCGGAAGAAGTTTTGGCAAAAAAAGCGGCGAGAGAAGCGCAGGAAGCCGAAGAGGAAAAGGCGCGGGCCGAGAAGAAGAAAGCTGAAGAAGCAAAAGCCGAAGCAGCGAAAGCCGAGGCAGCAAAAGTGGAAGCGGCCGAAAAACAGGCGAAAAGCGAACCCAGAGAAGAGAAAAAAGTGTCCGCTCCGCCTGAAAGAAAGCCAGCCGCGCAAAAGCCTAAAAACCAACCGGCGGCGAAACCGCCTGTCAGACGGGAGACCAGCCAGCAGCCACGTGTGGATATCGCGGCAACCAAAGGAAGAACCGAAAAGAAACCCGAAGTTAAGAAACGGGTCAACGACGATTATTCTGCAAAGCCTGCGCATAAGAGCAAATCCGGTTTTCAGCCTGTACAGGGGAATTCACCATACAATAATAATAGGCAGACGGGCGGAAAAACCAACCCTAAAGGACAATACACAAAAGTCGGGAATAAACGTTCGAAACAGAATTTTAATCCGAACAACATTGATATATTCCAGGATGACGCAAGAATGCGCGGCCCTCGGAAAACCAAGAGGCAAAAAGATAATATCGTGATTGAAACCAAGGTGATCGACACCGCGATCATCACCAGCAGTGAAGTTTCAGTGAAGTCGCTGGCTGAAAAGACCGGCAAGCCGGTGGTGGATATCCTTAAAAAGCTTATGCTGCTCGGCATCATGGCCACCATCAATTCGGAAATCGATTTTGATACGGCTCAGCTGGTTTGCGGCGAGTTTGGAATTACTCTGGAACAAAGAATTGGTAAAACTGCCGAAGATGTTCTGGACGATGAAGATATTGTTGATGATGAAAAAGATTTGGTCAAGCGTCCACCGGTGGTTACCATCATGGGTCATGTTGACCATGGTAAGACATCCCTTTTGGATGCGATCAGAAAAACCAAGGTAACCGAAGGCGAAGCCGGAGGCATTACTCAGCACATCGGGGCTTATACGGTTAAGCACAAAGATGAGCCGATTACTTTTTTGGATACACCGGGACATGAGGCGTTTACTGCGATGCGTGCCAGAGGTGCGCAGGCTACAGATATTGCGATTCTGGTGGTCGCGGCGGATGACGGCGTAAAACCACAGACGGTGGAAGCGATTAACCATGCAAAAGACGCGGATGTGCCGATCATTGTGGCTATCAACAAGATAGATAAACCCGGCGCCAGTGTTGATAAAATCAAGCAGGAATTGACCGAATATAATCTTCTGGCCGAAGAATGGGGCGGCGATGTCATCATGGTGCCGGTATCGGCCAAAACCATGGAAGGCCTTGATAAACTGTTGGAAATGATCCAACTGGTCTCGGAAGTTTTGGAACTGAAAGCCAACCCGAACCGTCTGGCCAAAGGTACCATCATCGAAGCGAAGCTGGATAAGGGCAGAGGCCCTGTGGCTACGGTGCTGGTCACCAATGGAACGCTGAAAGTCACAGATATGATTGTAGCTGGAACGGCATCCGGCCGTATCCGCGCGATGGTTAACGACGACGGTGAACCTGTGGAGGAAGCGGGTCCGTCCATTCCTGTGGAAGTCATCGGCTTTGGCGAAGTCCCAGCTGCTGGGGATACACTGCATGCCGTGGAAATGGACAAACTATCGCGTAAGGTGGTTGAGGAACGTAAGGATCGGCAAAAAGCTGAAAAACTCAAGAATATGTCCAAGGTCAGCCTGGATGACTTGTTTGATAAAATCGCTGAAGGTAATTTAAAGAACTTGAATATCGTCGTGAAAGCCGACGTGCAGGGTTCGGCCGAAGCGATTAAACAGGCGCTTGAAAAGATATCCAACGATGAAGTGAAAGTGGTCGTTAAGCACGCGGGTGTCGGTGCGATTGCCGAGGCAGATGTGCTTTTGGCCAGCGTGGCCAACGCCATCATCATCGGTTTTAATGTACGGCCGGATAATATGGCACGCGCGGCGGCTGATCGTGAAAATGTGGATATTCGCTTGTATCGTGTCATCTATGACGCCATTGAAGATGTGGAAAAAGCCATGGTGGGTATGCTCGATCCTGAATTCAAGGAAGAGATTATCGGGCATGTGGAAGTGCGTGAGATATTCAAAGTTTCCAGTGTCGGCACCATTGCGGGATGCTATGTGCTGGACGGTAAAATCAATCGTAACGCTGAGCTGCGTCTCTTGCGTGACAATATTGTCATCCATGAAGGGGCTGTCGGTACTTTGCGGCGGTTTAAAGACGATGTGAAGGAAGTCAGCACGGGTTACGAATGTGGTGTTTCGATTGAGAACTACAATAATATCGAAGTCGGAGATATCATAGAAGCGTTTGAAATGAAAAAGGTTGAACGCTAGAAAGAAAACAGGAATTTGATTATGGCAGGAAACAGACAGCGCCGGATTAACGGCGAAATGCAGAAAATTCTTGCTGATATTATACGTTCGGAGATGAAAGATCCGAGAATATCCATCATGACCAGTGTGATTCGGGTGGATGTGACGAGCGATCTTTCTTACGCAACCGCGTTTATATCCGTGTACGATACCGAGGAGATGCAAAAATCCACCATCGCGGCTTTAGAGCACGCGCTTGGTTTTTTGCGTACCGAGGTCGGCAAGCGCATGAACTTACGAAAAACCCCGGAGTTTCGCATCGTTGAGGATCACTCGATGGAACAATCGGACAAAATATCAAAAATACTAAACGACATCGGGGTAAAGGATGAGTAAAAAGTACGAAGAACTGTACCAGGCAATTAAATCCTCATCCAATATATTGATTGTGCCCCATAAATATCCGGACGGAGACGCTTTGGGATCCGCGCTGGCTTTCTATATTGCGTTAAAACGTATGGGTAAAAATGTGTGGCTGATTTCACATACGCCCATACCGAACAAATATCGTTTTTTGTCCGAGAATTACACCTTTCTGCCGCTGGAACTGGTCACGTCCGATCTGGATTTAATCATTGGTGTGGACTGTGCGGATAAAGTCCGGCTGAATCTTTCGGATGATTATTTAAAAAAAGCGAAAATAGTGGTCAATATCGATCATCATGTAACGAACGATCATTTTGGCGACATCAATATTGTGCAACATATGGCGGCGACTGGAGAAATCATCGTCGATATTTTTGATGAGTTTGGGTTTGAAATTGATAAGGAAATCGCCACCTGCCTGTATACGGCCATCGCGACCGATACCGGCAATTTCATGTATTCCAATACCACTCAGAATTCTTTTGTAAAAACCGCTCGGCTTTTTAATACGGGCTTTGAATTTGTTGATATCGCAAGGCGGCTCTTTTTAGAAAAATCACTGCCGCAAACCCGTTTGACGGGGCTGGCGATCAGCAAGATGGAGATGTACGAGGACGAAAAAATCGCGCTGATTTCAGTATCGCGGGATGATATGGCTTCTGTTGGAGCGAAAGAGGGCGACTGCGAGACACTGGTGAACATCGCTGTGGACGTAGAAACCGTTCTGGTGGCCGTGTTTATCCGCGAGATTACAAAATCTTTTTTCAAAGTGTCTTTTCGCTCAAAAGGCGATTACGATGTAGCCAAAGCATCGCAGGTCTACGGCGGTGGCGGGCATAAGAATGCGGCCGGGTGTGCGGTAAACGGCGATTTTGATACCGTTAAAAACAACGTCATCTGCCTGGTTAAAGATATGTTTTTTAAAAACAAATGAATGGTGTCGTAAATTTTCTAAAACCGCCCGGGATGTCATCCAACCATGCCGTCGGTTTTTTTAAAAAATTGTTGAATTACAAAAAAATCGGACACGCGGGCACATTGGACCCTGGGGCCAGCGGTGTTTTAGTGGTACTGGTGGGTAAGGCGACTAAGCTTTCTGATTATTTGATGAACAGCGGTAAAACCTATATCGGCGAAATTACGTTTGGCGCTTCAACGGATACTCAGGACGCATATGGAAGCGTGACCGGAACAGATGAAAGAATAGTGACGGAAGCGATGCTGAAAGCAGTACTTCCGCAGTTTTATGGCGAGATCATTCAGACACCTTCAAGGTATTCAGCCATTAAAGTGGATGGTAAGCGGGCGTATACGCTGGCACGGCAGGGCGAGGAATTTGTCATCGAAGCGCGAAAAGTGAAAATTGAACGGTTGGATTTTTTGGAGCAGACCGGCGAAAACCGCTTTTTGTTGGAAGTTGAATGCTCAAAAGGCACCTATATCCGCGCGCTGTTTGAGGATATCGCGCATGCGCTGGGTACATGCGCCTACATGTCTTTTCTAGAGCGTACCGCATCGGGAAAGTTTCAGTCGGCTGGCGCGGTGACCATGGACGAAGCGGAAGCGCTGGTAAAAGCCGGAGAACCCGGTCAGCTGATTATGCCGATTGAACAGGTGCTTGCGGATTATCCGAAAATCGTCGTAAAAAGTGAGGATTTTAAACGCATCGCCAATGGCTTGGACGGTCGAGTGGGTGATGCGGAGTATAGTAGCTGTGGGCTTAGCCGCATATACTGTAGAGAGATGTTTTTTGGATTAGGCAGGGTTTCGGGAAACACTGCAAAGGTCACATTGAATTTATGCGAGGGGAATGGGAATGAAAAACATCAGGTATGATACCGAATTCATCAAGGAACCGGTTGTGCTTTGTATCGGTACATTTGACGGTGTCCATGTGGGGCATCAAAAGCTGATCCGCGACGGAAAGAAAATCGCAGATGAAAACGGTTATGTGACCGCTGTTTATTCGTTTGAAAACATACCGGCAAGCTACTTGTATCGCGAGACGGACAAAAAAAACCTGTTTACCCGTCACGAAAAAATTACGGCGTTTAACCGTTTAAAGATTGATTACCTTTGGCTTGATTTTTTCGATCATCATATCGCGAATGTTGAGCCGGAAGCGTATGTTAAATATATTAAGAATGTTCTTAACCTTAAGCATATTGTGGTGGGATTTAACTTCCGGTTTGGGAACAATGCCCAAGGGACGCCGGACGATTTAATCGCATTCGGGAAAAAGATGGGATTTGAGGTGACGGTGATTGATGCGGTATCGGTCAACGGCATTGCGGTCAGTTCATCGCAGATTCGTCAGTTTCTGATGGAAGGCCAGGTGGGGAAAGCCAACGCCATGCTAGGCGATGTCTACTCGGTTTCGGGCATCGTGGTGCACGGTAAGAAGGTGGGCTCCACTTTGGGATTTCCTACGATCAACCTGCATCAGGAGGAGCGTAAACTCCTGCCAAAATGCGGTGTATATGCCACCATCACCACCATCAGTGGTCAGGATTACCAATCGGTGACCAATGTCGGCATCCGACCCACCTTTTTTGATGACGGCGAAGTGACGGTGGAGACGCATATTCTGGATTTCGACCAGAATTGTTACAGCAAACATGTCACGGTCGGGTTTGTCCATTTTATCAGCGAAGAGATCAAGCTCAGTGATAAGCAGGCATTGAAAGAAAAAATTGAAGATGATGTGGAAAAGACGCGCCAATACTTTTCGAAGGGAGCCGATCATGGACGCCATTAAAGCCATATTTTCAAGACGAAGCATTCGAGCCTATCAGGATAAACCATTGGATAAAAGCCAGATTGAGACCATACTCGCCGCTGGTTGTTCCGCGCCGTCGGCACATAACGGGCGACCATGGGAGTTTATTGTGATCCAGAACAAAGAGACCATTTCGGCGCTTTGTGAGGTGAAAGAATATTATAGAAAACCGTTGCATCAGGCGGCTTGTGCGATTGCGGTGCTGATTAATCCGGAGGCGGACGATAAGGAAAAGCTGGGATATATGTACCAGGACTGTGCCTCATCTACGCAAAACATGCTGGTCGCCGCCACATCGCTGGGTCTTGGGAGCTGTTGGATGGGTGGACTTTTGGATGAGTCACAGATGAAAATGTTGCGTGGGATTTTGGCGATCCCCGAACCGAAAATCTATTTTGGAATCATAGCGTTTGGTTACCCTGCTGAGGAAAAAGCGCAAAGAGGCGAAATTGAGCACGAAAAAGTACATTATGAAACCTATTAACGAATGAAAATTTTTCGTTACACCTTGCAGCCCTTACATTGAAACTTAAAAATGAATCTGATATAATAATTTTAAGCGAACATTGGAGGCAATTAATTTGGCAAATAACATCAATATAATAAAAGAAGATAACGGCAGTCTGTCCTACGCGGATGACGTGGTCGCAACCATTGCCGGCAAAGCGGCGGTTGAGATTGACGGCGTCAATAAGATGTGCAGTAACTTAAGTACGGGCATCGCTGAACTGTTTGGGAAAAAAATGCCCAACCGCGGCGTCAAAGTAGAATCAGACAATGAAAAAGCAACGTTGGATTTATTTTTGATCGTTGAATACGGTGCACAGGTGCCCTCGGTAGCTGATCGTGTTCAGGCGAATGTAAAAAAAGCAGTGGAGACCATGACCGGTCTGGATGTGACAGCAGTCAACGTGCATGTTCAGGGCGTATATGCAAAGGAAGAAAAAGCAGCTGACAGCAAAAGCAAAAAGACTGCTTCAAAAACGCAATCATAGCGGATTGACTGCGAACGGGAGGTTGCATTTTGAAACTGATCGGTAGAGTCATCATCATTGTTCTTCTGGTTTTAACGGTATTAATCTCCGGCTTTGCGCTGTTATGTGCGCTCGGCATCGTGGGAGAAATGCATATCAGCTTGATATCCGAAGCGTTTTACAGCAGCTTGGGGACGCGTGCGGTGGTAGCGACGGCTTGTGTTTTCGTTATTCTCATCACCGTTCTGGTTGCGTTGGTTCGACCAAAAACGAAAAAGCATCGGTCTTCACAGGTTTTAACGTCCTATGACGGATCGATTAAGATTTCGCATATGGCAATCACCGAGCTGATTAAATCACTCGCAAAGCAGGAAGAAAGCATTGCACGGATAAGGGTTAAGACCAAAGAGACAAAAGACGGCCTAAACGTTTTGGCGATTCTAACACTTCGCCGGAATGCGAATATTAAAGCGGTAACTCAAAAAGTGAAAAAAGACACGGAAGATTTTTTGGTAGAACAGTGCGGTATTAAAATATCCGAAGTGGAAGTACTGCTGGATCGTGTGATTGGCAGAATTTAAAGCAAAAGCTTTTAAGGAGTAAAAGCAAAAGAAGATGAAAGATTTTCTAAACAAAAATATCGGCAGTTTGATCGGTGCAATCATCGCCATTTTTCTCGGTGTGATGTTTATGGTCATCGGATTTTGGCGTACGCTGCTTCTCATTTTGCTTGGCATTATTGGGTTTATGCTTGGCAACGAACGGATTCGCGAGTCTATAGGCGATGCACTTAAACGGATCTTTGGATCCAGCGAAAATTAAATAGTGATTTAGAAAAGGATACAGTCGATAGATCAGCCGGATTAGTGGGCTGTGATTTTGTACTTTTAAAAAATGCGATGAGCAGAAGATATGCAAGAGAAAGCCTGCTATGTTTGATGTATGAGCACGCCGTGACTGGCGAAGCGGGTAATGACACGATGAATGTGATGGGCGATGTGCTGTCCAGTGATTTGTCTGAGGCTGATAGAGAATACATTGAAGGCAGTTATCATGAATTCCTAATCGGCGTTGACGCGCTGGATGAGATTATTTCATCTGCATTGACATCCTGGAACATCAAGCGGTTATCCCGAGTGGATATATCCATACTGCGTTTAGCTTTGCTGGAGATTTTAAAGCGTGACGAAATCCCCAAAAAAGTTTCAATCAATGAGGCCGTAGAACTGGCCAAGAAATATTCAACCGATCAATCCCCTAAGTTTATCAACGGGGTTTTGGCCGGCTGTCTAAAGCATTTGGAAGAAGCAAAGAAAAACGAATAGCGTGTTTGCATACCTTGTTTTGTTCTGTAAACAAGGTTTTTTAAATTTTAAATATTTCTAGGAGCATAAGATGGCTGAGATTATTGATGGTAAAGCGCTGGCAAAAAAAATAAAATCAGAGTTGACTGAGAGAATAAAGACACTGCAGTCTGAAAGAAATATCGTTCCGGGCTTAACCGTGATTCTGGTTGGAAACGATCCAGCCAGTGAATCGTATGTTAACTACAAGCACAAGGATTGTGCTGAGGTTGGGATTAAATCGGAAGTGTTAAGAATGCCAGAGGAAACGACGCAGGAAGAACTCTTAAAACTGATCGGAAAACTCAACAAGGACAGAACGGTACATGGGCTGTTGGTGCAGCTTCCGGTTCCGCCCCAGATCGATGAGAAGGCGATCATTCGGGCTATTGATCCCAAAAAGGATGTGGACGGGTTTCATGTGACAAATGCCGGAGCGCTGTTTGTACGGGACGATGGTTTTATCGCCTGCACGCCGAAGGGTATCATTGAGATGATCAAAACCACCGGAGTGCCGATCAGCGGACAAAACGCGGTGGTGGTGGGTCGTTCCAACATCGTTGGAAAACCTGTGGCTATGCTGCTGCTAAATGAAAATGCTACCGTGACCATCTGTCATTCCAGAACCAAAAATTTGCAAGAAATCTGCGCCAATGCCGACATTCTGGTGGCGGCAATCGGTATTCCGGAATATTTTACAGGTGATTACATCAAAGAGGGCGCGATTGTTATCGATGTCGGCACATCCAAGGTGGCCGGCAAACTGAAAGGCGATGTGGTGTTTGAGCAGGCCGAAAAAAAGGCGGCATTTATCACGCCGGTGCCCGGCGGTGTGGGCCCCATGACGCGTACCATGCTTTTGGAAAATACGGTGTTGGCCGCGGAAATGTATGGCTGATACGGTTTTCAGTGTCTCCCAGGTATCCGAATATCTGGAGAAAAAAATGCTTTTGGATCCAATGCTGTCCAGCATCAATGTGCGGGGAGAAGTGACTAACTTTTCAATCTCGTCTAAAGGTCAGGCATATTTTTCAATAAAAGATGATGTTTCGCAAATCGCATGCGTGATTTTTGATGAGGGCATCATCACCGAAAGCGTCGAAAACGGCGCGGTCGTGGTGGTGACCGGTGAGATTGGATATTATAAACGCTTTGGCAAAGTCAATATGGTGGTCAGAAAGATTGCGGCCGAAGGACAGGGCGATCTATATGAGCAATTTTTGCTGACCAAAGCGCGGCTTTCAGAAGAAGGTATTTTTGATATCAGTCATAAGAAGCCATTGCCGGCTTATCCGTTTGCCATCGGGGTCATCACCTCGGCGGCTGGCGCGGCGATGCATGATATCATCAATATCGCCGAACGGCGATTTCCAGGCATCACCATCAAGGTGTATTCTTCGGTGGTACAGGGCGATGACGCACCCAAAAGCCTGATTGACGGGATTTTGCACTTTAACAAAACCAAAGACGTTGACCTTATCATCATCGGCCGTGGCGGGGGCTCGTTTGAGGACCTGTTTGCTTTTAACGATGAGAATCTGGCTCGCGCGATTTATATGAGCGATGTGGTGGTGGTGTCGGCAGTCGGGCATGAGGTGGATTTTACAATCGCCGATTTTGCCGCCGATTTACGAGCGCCCACGCCGTCTGCGGCGGCCGAAATATGTGTACCGCTGTATGATGATATCAAAGACAATATTGCCTATTGGAAGGAACGATTTGCGGCGGTTTTGGCGCAGAAAGTGACCGCTAAGCAGGCGACAATCAGTGATATGAAACGCATACTGGAGCGGTATTCTCCAGCCGAAAAATTGGCGCAGACCGAGAATCGGTTGGAGCGGATACGCGAACGTATATTGAGGCAATGGGAAGAAACCTTTGTAAAGCGCAGTCATCGTTTTCATGAATTGAAAGATAAACTGGTGGCACTATCTCCGGCAGGAATTTTGGCCAGAGGATATGCGCGTATTACAGACGAACACGGCAATGCGGTGAAATCCGTAAAACGGCTGGCTGTGGGACATGCGTTTTCTGCAACTTTTGCGGACGGCAGTGTGGACGCGGTCGTAACCGAAGCGAGGAACGAAAAATCATGAGTGTATCATTTGATGAAAAAATGAAAGAGCTGGAAAAAATCGCGGAGCAGATTGAAGACGGGGAGATGCCTTTGGAAGAATCGTTTAAACTCTTTGATTCGGGCATGAAACTGGCGGCTGAATGCGAAAAAAAACTGGCTGAGTATAAGAAAAAAATAGAAATTATAAAGAAAGAGTCTTGAAAAAAATGAGCAGTGACCGATTATTTGTGACCGACTGCATCACCGAAGTGAACAGCAGATTGGGAAAGCTTTTTGATGAACGTGATATTGAACCGAAACTCTTTGAAGCGATGTGGTATAGCGTATCGGCCGGCGGCAAGCGGGTACGTCCTGTGCTCTGCCTTTTGGCTAACCGTCTGGTGGGTGGAAAGATGGAAGAAGCGCTGGATATGGCTTGTGCTATGGAGATGATACATACCTATTCGCTGATCCATGATGATCTGCCGGCGCTGGATAATGACCGTCTTCGGCGGGGTAAGCTGACCAACCATATTGTTTTTGGCGAAGCGTTTGCCATTCTGGCTGGCGACGGACTTTTGAATATGGCGTTTGAAGTGATGCTGGATAATGCACTTCGTCATCGTGAAAACTTGGAAAATCATATTTTAGCCATGGATTATGTGGCTAAAGCGGCGGGCGTTTCGGGTATGATCAGCGGTCAAACCGCGGATATCTTGAACGAAGATGTGGAAGAAGAGCATATTGACATCAATGTGGTTGACAAGATTCACATCAATAAAACTGGGAAACTTTTGTCTGCCGCGTTGTGCGCCGGAGCAATAATCGGCCAGGCAAGCAAGGAAGAAACGCTGGCGGTAGAAACCTTCGGGCGAAAGATCGGCCTGGCTTTTCAGATCACTGACGATATTTTGGATGTGACCGGTACCGAAAGCAGTCTTGGTAAGTCAGTGGGGAAAGATGTGGAAGCCAAAAAAATGACGTTTCCGCATGTGTACGGCTTGGAAAATTCGATTAAGATTGCAGACGATTTGATTAAAGAAGCGAAGGAAGCTTTAAAGGTGTTTGGTCCGAAAGCCAAGGATCTTACCATGTTAGCCGATTATTTGATTAAGCGTACGAACTAACTTGACAACTAAAGATGTATAATTATAAAATAAATAGATTATTTTTAAAATATCGTTAATAAACGAAAAATAAACTTTAAAAAATACACAATATATTGTGATGGAGGTGACAACTTTGCAAATAGGGCAAATCTTACTGACGATCGTACTCCCTTCGGCAGTTGGCTTATTAGCAGGCCTGATTATTGGCTATTTTTATAGAAAAAATATTGCGGAAGCGAAAGTTGAACGTGCCGAGGAATCGGTGCGCAAAATGATTGTGGATGCCCAAAAACGGGCGGAAGGAATTAAAAAAGAAATCGTTCTGGAGGCAAAAGAAGAAGTGCTTCAGCTTCGGAATGAATTGGACGCGGAAACGAAAGAACGCAGGGCGGAAGTTCAGCGGATGGAAAAACGTATTCTCCAGCGCGAAGAGCTTTTAGACAAAAAAATGTTCAATATTGAGAAAAAGGAAGAGAATATTTCTCGAAAAGAACGTGATTTGACCAAAGCGAAAGAGGATATTCAGGTGGTTTTCAACCAGCAGGTTGAACAGCTCGAAAAAATATCCGGAATGACAAGCAATGAAGCAAAAGAGCTTTTGATTGAGAAAATTGAAATCGAAGCCAAACGGGACGCGGCGGTGATGGTGCGCGAGATTGAAGAGCAGGCCAAGAACGAAGCGGATAAAAAAACACGCGTGATTTTGGCCAATTCGATTCAAAAATGCGCGGCCGATCATGTGGCTGAGTATACCGTATCGGTGGTACCGCTGCCCAATGACGAAATGAAAGGCCGTATTATCGGCCGAGAAGGCAGAAATATCCGGGCACTGGAAACCGCAACCGGTATTGATCTTATCATCGACGATACCCCTGAAGCGGTAATTCTTTCCGGGTTCGATCCGGTACGCCGTGAAGTGGCGAGATTGGCGCTGGAGCGGCTGATTATTGACGGCCGTATCCATCCGGCAAGAATTGAAGAGATGGTCAACAAGGCCAAAAAGGATGTGGATACCCAGATTCGTGAAGCGGGCGAACAAGCGATGTTTGACGTGGGTGTACACAATCTGCACCCAGAACTCGTTAAGCTCTTAGGCCGCCTGAAATTTAGAACTTCTTATGGGCAAAATGTGCTGAAACACTCCATGGAAGTCGCGCACCTTTGTGCGGCGATGGCGGCAGAAATTGGCGCGGATATAAAAATTGCAAAACGCGCTGGGCTATTGCACGATATCGGAAAAGCGGCCGACCATGAGATTGAAGGACCGCATATTCAGATTGGTGCGGATTTAGCCAAGAAATATCGCGAAAAAGATAATATCATCCATGCCATTATGGCGCATCACGGCGACGTGGAAGCGGAAACGGTGGAAGCGGTGCTGGTTCAGGCTGCGGACGCCATCAGTGCGGCACGCCCCGGCGCACGGCGAGAAACGCTTGAGAATTATGTAAAACGTCTGCAGGCACTGGAAGAGATTGCAAACGCATTTGATGGTGTAGACCGCACGTTTGCTATCCAGGCCGGACGTGAAGTGCGCATCATCGTTAAACCCGAAGATGTGGATGATGCCGCAATGCAGGTGATGGCTAAGGATATTGTTAAGCGCATTGAACAGGAATTGGATTACCCGGGTCAGATTAAGGTTAATGTCATTCGTGAGACTCGCACGATTGAATATGCAAAATAACTCGAAATTGTATCTTAAAGCGGGTGCATGATGCATCCGCTTTTTTCATGCGGTTTAAGTGGCATTTTGGGCCGTTTTGGAGTATAGTAAAAGTGTATTCAGAGAAAAAAAGGAGCGTTTTTAGTGGAAGCATACAGCACGTTGTCCGACGTTTATGACCGCCTGATGAACGATGTATCCTATGAGGATTGGGTGGACTATATACTAAAGCTGATGGCCAGGTGCGACGCACCGGATGAAGCCAGTGTTTTAGACGCGGGGTGCGGCACGGGAAATGTGGCTGTGGCGCTCGCCCGTTTTGGTATGCGTGTGATCGGCGTGGATGTATCGCAGGATATGCTGAACGTGGCGGAAGAAAAAGCGCGAAAAGCGGGAGCGGCCGTCACCTTTATCTGCCAGAATTTAACCGCACTTAACCTGCATCAACCGGTGGATGTCATCAATGCGTCCTGTGATGTGGTCAATTATATTGCACCGGAGGACTTGACACCATTTTTTGAGGCAGTTTACCAAAACTTAAATGAAGACGGTGTATTTCTATTTGATATCTCGTCTGACTATAAACTACAGCAGGTTTTAGGTAACAATATTTTCTACGAGGATCAGGATGATTTAACTTACATCTGGCTGAATCACGTTGAGAAGCAAAAAGTGTGCATGGATATCACACTGTTCAAAAAAAAAGGCGACTTGTTTGAACGTTCGGATGAACAACACACACAGTATATTCACAGCATAAAGCTATTAAAAAGCAAATTGATGCTGGCAGGGTTTGATGGAATACAGGTTTTTGAGTGCTTTGGATTTGAAGCCCCGAAAATCGATAGTGAACGCATCCAATTCTGTGCTAAAAAAGGATAGATAATGAAAGACAATAGTGAAGCAAAACAAAAAGTGGTGCCCTTTATACAGAGCCCGCAATATTTTATCAAAAAAGCCAGCCAGGCGGAAAAGAGTGATCGGCTTTTAGACGCATTGGTGTATTATCGAAAAGCGCGGGATATGGAGCCCGGCAATATCAGCGTGCTGACCGCGATGGCCGATATTTATACTGAGCTTGAATACTTTGAGGAATCCAACGCGCTCATTTATGAAGCTTTAAGGAAAGATCCAACACCACGTGAAGATTTGATTTTCCTGATGGGCTGTAACTATATGGGAATGAGCTATCTTGCCAACGCAGATATGTGCTTTAAACAGTACCAAAAAGAACATCCAAATGGCGAATATACGGACGAAATCAATGACTTTTTCGACTTTGTCGGGAACATGCCGATGGAAGCGATGGAGAATCCTGTCTCGGAAGAATCACTCAACACGTATTCTAAGATTTACACGGCAAGGCGTTTGATGATTGAGAAAAAGGAAGATCAAAGCATTGAGATTTACAGCGAGATTTTAGAGGACGACCCTGAAAACATCACGGTGTTAAATGACCTGGCGCTGGCGTATTATGCGGTCGGGGATATTAAAAAAGCGATTGAGAATAATAAGAAAGTGCTGGATATTGAGCCTGAGAATGTGGCGGCTATATCCAACCTGATCGTTTTTTATAAAAGTGAAGGCAATGAATTCTCGGCCAAAAAATATACTTCGCTTTTGTCCAGACTGGAAATATCGATGCCGGACGATCTGCATAAAGCGGCGTTTATATTGTCCTGGGCGGGCGAATATCAAAAGGCGTATGACTGCGTGATGGAGCTTTTGGATTATAATCCGCACGATGCGAATGCGCTGCATATGGCGGCGATCAGCGCCTATAATATCGGCGAATTTGACGAAGCGATGGATTATTGGGAAGCGGTGCAAAAATTGTTGCCGGACAATGTGACGGCGCAGTATTACATCAATAAGGCCAAGCAGAGCAAACAGAGCGGAAGCGAAGAAAAACTGGAGTATCTGTTTGATATTCCGATGGACGACGCGGAAACGCAAGTAGAGGATTTACAGGAAGCGCTGATTCAAAGCGCCGATGATATCAAGGCGAACTGGGAGCAGGATTTTGGATTTCGCAGTCTGCTGATCTGGGCGCTCAGCAATTTTGAAGGGGAACTGTATTATAAGCTCATTGATTTGCTTTTAGATATCGGCGATGACCGAGCGTTGTTTGAGCTTTACCGCCAGCTGTTGAATCCGAAAATTGAAAAGGAAGAAAAGCAGTATATCATACGCGGGCTCATGGTTATTGACGAGAAACCGCCATTTTTTGTGGACGTCAATGGCAAGGTGGAGCAAATTGACCGGCTGGACGATCTGAACCAGTAACGGCTTTGTTGGTTATAGGATAAGAGGTGATGGTCATGATTGATTATGAAAAAGAATTTCAAAAATATATCAGTGTTTGGATGAAACGCGAAGGGCTTAGTCCCAATACGTATCAGGTGGTGGACGATCATCTGGATGAGATCTATGAGGAGTGGATGCATACCCCGCTGGAAGCGTTCGGCGGGAAGGTGCCGCATCATTTCTTTGATGAGATTGACAGCGCGGAGTCCTGCTTTAAATTGTTAAAAAAATATATTGAAGCGGACATTGCGGTCCCGGGGCCCTTGCTGACACGCATGACGGCCTTAAAAGACGAAGGATATGCGTTGCTGTTGGACGTGGTGAAGGGCGGCAGTGAACATCCGGATTTGCTGAAAACCTATGCGGTGGAACTCATCAGCGAGATGGAAAAACCGCATCCGCTGGAAAGCTATATTACCGCGATCCAAAACAGTGAATACACATCCGACAGCGTGGAAGCGATGGTGGAAGTTTTAAAAAACAATGCCGCGCAGGTAAAGGACAACGTGATCGCCGCCTATCTGGGAGCACCGCATGAGTTTGGCAAGGACACTTTTTTGGATATTTTGTCCGAGCTTGTGCTGGATGCTGACGCTTACAAGTATATCTATGAAAATTTCGTTTATGAGCCGTCCAAATGCGGCATGTATGCGCATATGCTGACTAAGGTGGGCATTGCGGACTGTGTGGATGCGATGCAGCAACGGCTTTTGGATCCGGATATCGGGTATCTTGATTTTTGCCGTGTGAAGGAAGCACTGGAGGAACTGGGTGGGGAAACCACTGTGGTTCGCGATTTTATGGGTGATCCTGACTATGAATATATGGTCTCGATCAGTGAAGAAGAGGAAACCTTGCCCGAGGATGAAGAAGAGGAAGATGGGGAAACGGATGAGTGATATCAGTTTAAGCGACATCAAGACCAACCAGAAGATAGAAACAATGATCCACCACTCCAATCAGTGTTTGGAAGCCATCGGATACACCGATCACGGCCCGCGGCATGTAGGCTATGTTTCAAAAATTGCCGGTAATATTTTGGAACAACTCGGTTTTGAACCCCGGCGTGTAGAGCTGGCGAAAATCGCCGGATGGGTGCACGACGTCGGCAACATGGTCAACCGGAAACATCACGGACTGCTTTCATCGGTTCTGCTTTTTCCCGTTCTCACCGAAGCGGGGATGGACTTTGAAGAGGTCTGCGACGTGTGTTCGGCGATCGGCAACCACGAAGAGGAAACAGGGCAGACGGTCAGCGATATATCGGCGGCGCTGATTATTGCGGACAAGGTCGATGCGCACAAAGCGCGGGTGCGCCTTAAAAAATATAATCCGGAAGATATTCATGATCGGGTGAATTTTGCCATTAAGGCTACATCCATGCATGTGGATAATGAGAATAGAGTGATTGCTATTGATTACACCATGGACAGCACTTCCTCAATCACAGAGTTTTTGGAGATATACCTAAAGCGTATGCGGATGTGCGAACGTGCGGCAAAGTACCTTGGGTGTACATTTGCGCTCAGCTTTAACAGTGTGCGCATCAACATGTAATTTTAAATTTTAAGGAGACAATTTGACCTATCGATTATATGCCGCATGTTCCTTTGGTTTGGAAGCGGTGGTGAAGCATGAGTGTGAGACACTGGGTTTTTCTGAAATTTCGGCATTTGACGCAAGAGTTTATTTCAGCACAGACGCGGAAGGAATTGCGCGGGCCAATCTTTGGCTTCGAAGCGCTGACCGCGTTTATTTGGTGCTGGATGAATTTGAAGCAATGGACTTTGAAGCGCTTTATCAAGGAGTGAAAAAAATCGCTTGGGCGGATTTCATTGGCAGGGACGATGCTTTCCCGGTCACCGGGGATTCGGTGCGCTCGGCGCTTTTCAGCGTCAGCGATGTACAGAAAATTGCAAAAAGAGCGATCGTGGATACTCTGGCGGCGACATATGGCCAGAAAGTATTTGCCGAGATCGAAAACAAGATTCCTGTGCATATCGCGATTTTAAAGGATCAAGTCAGTGTGCTGATTAACACTTCCGGCGCGGGGCTGAACAGGCGGGGATACCGACGGCTGAATGCCGAAGCCCCTTTGCGGGAGACGTTGGCCGCGGGGCTTTTGGATATTGCACGCTACAGCGGCGGCCCGTTTTATGACCCGATGTGTGGCTCGGGAACCATCGCCATCGAAGCCGCAATGATCGCCAAGCATATCGCGCCGGGGTTGCAGCGAAAGTTTGCCTTTGAATCATTTCCTTTTTTGGATAATCCGCGGTTTGATGAGATACGCGGGGATGCCAAAGCCAGCATCATCAAAGGTGCGGTGCCTGTTTTTGCTTCGGATGTGGACGAAAATGTGCTGGAATTAGCAAAGGTGCACGCCAAAACCGCAGGTGTTTTTGACCATATCAAAATCTATAAAGCGGATATCCGAACAGCGCTGGCGGACGAGCCGGAAGGTATTTTGGTGACCAATCCACCTTATGCGGTCAGGATGGGGGAAAAAAAAGAAACCGAAAGACTCTATCATAAGATGGGTGACTGCATCCTGAAAAACCCCTATCTTAAAGCGTTCATCATCTCGGCGGATATGGGCTTTGAAAAACATTTTGGTAAACCAGCAGACAAGAAGCGAAAGCTGTATAACGGCAGTATCAAATGCAATTACTATCAGTATTTTCGCGGGAAAAAGAGAAAGGACAGTGAGTAGAAAAGGTTTGACAGACGAGGGGTAGTTATGTTAAATTATTAAAGCTGGAAGCAGAAACGCCCGTTTCTCACCTGTCGGCGAAATTGAGCCAGGCAGTGTTGCAAAGAACCAAAAGTTTTTTTAAGATGGTTTTTTATATGAGCGGGCAGCTTTCGAAAGCTGGTCGTTTTTTATATGTGAAAAACACTAGAGGGATATGTGATACGGTACAGTATTGGAGGTGTTACCCATCGCAAACGAAATGCTGATTAACGAACAAATCAGAGTAAGAGAAATCCGGCTGATCGGATCGGACGGAGAACAGATTGGAATTAAACCCATCAACGAGGCCAGAGCGCTTGCGGAAGATGAAGGGCTGGATCTCGTGATGATGAGCCCAAATGCAAAGCCGCCAGTCTGCAAGATTATGGACTACGGCAAATTCCGCTTTGAACAGGCTAAAAAGGCAAAGGAAGCCAAGAAAAACCAAAAAGTGATCGAGCTTAAGGAAATGCGGCTTTCGGCCACCATTGATGTGCATGACATGCAGGTGAAGGCCAAAAACGTCAACAAATTCTTACAGGCGGGGGACAAGGTGAAGGTTTCTATCCGCTTTAAAGGCAGACAGATGGCCCATACCGAAAATGGTAAGGCAGTCATGGACAAATTTGAAGAGATGATTAGCGAGTATGGAGTGGTTGAAAAAAACGCTAAACTTGAAGGCAGAAATATGTTCATGATTTTAGCTCCAAAAAGTTAATATATAAGTTTTTCTTAAAAGCAAGGAGGGCACGAAGCATGCCAAAGATTAAAACACACAGGGGCGCGGCAAAACGATTTTCTTTGACAAAATCGGGCAAAGTGAAGCGCAAACAGGCTTACAAAAGCCATATTTTGAATCATAAATCGGCCAAGAGGAAGAGAAACCTCCGCAAAGGCACCTATATTTCGCCGCAGGAAGAAAAGAACGTACGCGTTCTGATTCCTTACAAGTAAGCGCTTAAAAGCAGAGGAGGTAAGAAAAAATGGCGAGAGTTAAAAGAGCAGTAAACGCAAGCAAGAAAAAAAGAAAAGTGATGAAGCTTGCCAAAGGTTATTTTGGCGCAAAATCCAAACAATATAAGACTGCATCACAGGCCGTGATGCGTTCGATGAGTTACGCTTATGTGGGCAGAAAGCTGAAAAAGCGTGATTTTAGAAAACTTTGGATCATCCGTATCAACGCAGCGGCAAGACTGAATGGTCTCAGCTATTCCAGATTGATTAACGGTCTGAAACTGGCTGGTGTTGATATCAACCGTAAGATGCTTTCTGAGATGGCGATCAGCGACCCAGAGGCTTTTGCTCAGGTGGCGGAAGTAGCCAAAAAGAAATTGGCCTAATCAAACCGCTTTGAGAAAAATTATAAAAAAATCGACGTCATCAACAGTGGCGCCGTTTTTTTTTATACATTTATTGAATTATTATATTGTCTCGGTCAATGTTTTCTGAGTAAAATCCTGTCCGCTTGAGAAAAACTTTGGGTCTTTTTGAACCAGCGCGTATATATCGCCGGCGCGGATATCCAAACTGACAAACGGGTCGTTTTCCAGACCCGCGGCACTGTGAAACAGATTGATCTTTGTATTCTTGGCAAAATGAGACATAAGATGATCGGCTTTTGTATGGTAGGCGAGCACTTTAATGTGGGTCGGGTCATGATGATCGGCATATTCAGTCAACTCGCGAGAGATGCCCAAAAGAATATAGGCCAATATGCGCTGGATACGGGTTTGGGTGTAGCGTTTGGTTTTGATTTTTTTCACCAGATCATGATAGTCTTTTGCGGTGTTGGATGCGGCTTTGATACGGTTTTCCAGCCCCTCGGACACATCAGGAGTTTTCGCGATCTCGGCGGCCGTCATTCTGCGGATGGCGTAGATGATCTCTTTAAAGAAGTCTTGCGGAGAAACCGGCATAAATCCACTGTCCAGCAAATCTGCATAGATATCGTATGCGGGTTTTGGGACATTGGCGAGCACCGCATCATCCAAACCCTTTTTAAAAATATGTTTTCGAATCGCCGTGGCACTGGAGAGCGAGAGCGAGAGTGTTTGGTCATTATATTCATCACCCGTGCGTCTGATGACGGTGGGGGTGATTTCCGAATTTAATCGACTTAAAGCCTTGAGATACTCCAGACCCAAAATGGCGTTGGAGCCTGTCAACAGCATACTGATTTTTGGATCGCTGAGATAGTTTTCCAAAGCCTTGCTTCGGGAAGCGGGATAGGAGATGCCCTGGTCGAGATTGGTTTTTAATAGTGCGCGGTATTGCTGGGGTTCTTCTAAAAGCACTTCGGACAGCGCTTTGAGTTGATGGATGTCATCTGTCTCAGAACCGAAAGACAGCACATCAATATTCAAGTCTTGCAAAATCCGGACACTGCCGCAGGCAAATCCTTCGGCGGAACGCAGCGCGTAAATTGAAGGGAGCTCCAAAACCAAATCGGCACCACAGGCCACGGCCGCTTGCGCGCGATGCCATTTATCAAATATGGCGGGCTCGCCGCGCTGGACAAAAGCGCCGCTTAAAAGACAGACCACGTGGTCGCATCCCGAGATTTCTCTGGTTTTTTGGATATGATATGCGTGACCGGCATGAAATGGGTTATATTCAGCTATTATTGCGCAAATTCTCATAATTTTCGCCTTTTCAAATCCGAGTAAACTATGTATAATGAAAATTGTTTGTTTACAACATCTTTATTAACTAGTATATCAAATTTATTTTATGATAAGAAGCGAATTTTTATCGATCTTGAAGGGAGCACCAAAACGACATGGGACTAATGGACGACATCAAAGCCAAAGCAAAAGCGGATATCAAACGCATCTGCCTGCCTGAAGGGACTGAAGAAAGAACCATCAAGGCGGCTGAAACCATATCCAAGGAAGGCATCGCCGAAGTGATTCTGCTGGGAGACGAAGCAGAAATTAAAAAGCTTTCAGCGGGTTTGGATTACAGCAATGTGACCATCATTGACCCGAAGACAGACAGCAGACTGGAAGCCTACGCAAACGCGTTTTATGAGATGCGTAAACAAAAAGGTGTGACAAAAGAATCCGCACTGGAGACGATGAAAGATACACTTTACTTCGCTGTCATGATGATCAAACAAGGCGAAGCAGACGGCATGGTGGCCGGCGCCATCAACACCACGGGCAACACATTAAGACCCGCACTTCAAATTATCAAAACCGCACCCGGCATATCGGTGGTTTCCTCCTCATTCATTATGGAAGTTGATAAAAAAGAATACGGAAAGAACGGTGTTCTGATTTTTGCTGACTGTGCAGTCAATATTTGTCCTACAGCCGAACAGCTGGCGGCGATTGCAGTGTCTTCGGCCGAAACTGCCAAAACTTTGGCGGGTATGGAGCCCAAAGTGGCGATGCTGTCTTTCTCAACCAAAGGCAGTGCAAAACATGAGCTGGTAGACAAGGTGACCGAAGCGACAAGCATCGTTAAAACGTTAGCGCCGAATCTGAACGTGGACGGCGAACTGCAGGCGGATGCCGCACTGGTGGACAAGGTGGGCAAACTGAAATCTCCTGGCAGCACGGTGGCGGGCGAAGCGAATGTATTGGTTTTCCCGGATTTGCAGGCGGGCAATATTGGATACAAATTGGTGCAGCGTTTGGCAGGCGCCGAAGCGATCGGACCCATTTGTCAGGGGCTGGCTAAACCGGTGAATGACTTGAGCCGCGGATGTGATGTGGATGATATCGTCAGTGTGGTGGCGATCACAGCGGTGCAAGCTCAGAATATGGCGTAAATAAAAGCTTTTTGATTAAAGATATGGAAAGAGAGAATATAAAATGAATGTTTTGGTAGTCAACGCAGGCTCGTCATCGCTTAAATATAAGCTGATTAATATGAGTGATGAATCGGTACTTGCAAAGGGAATTGTAGAGCGGATTGGTTTTGAAGGAACGATCTTGAAACATCAGAAGGATGAGGATACCAAGGTTCAGGTAAAAAAAGAATTAAAGGATCATACCGAGGCGTTTAAGCTGGTGGTGGAAGCACTGACCAGTCCGGAACACGGTGTGATTGCATCCATGGACGAAATCACTGCGGTGGGGCATCGTGTGCTTCATGCCGGTGAAAAGTATGCAGGTTCTTTTATTATCGATGACAAGGTGATTGAAGCGGTTGAGGAGTATTCAATATTTGGACCGCTGCACAATCCAGCCAACCTGATGGGCATCAGAGCCTGTCAGAAGATTATGCCGAATGTACCGATGGTGGCCGTTTTTGATACGGCATTTCATCAGACGATGCCTAAAAAGGCGTATATCTACGGTTTGCCGTATGAATTATATTCAAAAATGAAAATCCGCCGTTATGGATTCCATGGCACTTCACATGCGTACGTGGCTGAAAGAGCCGCGAAAATGGTGGGCAAAAAACCCGAAGAATTGAAAACCGTCAGCTGCCACTTGGGCAACGGCGCTTCGGTTTGTGCGATTGACAAAGGTAAAAGCGTGGATACTTCCATGGGACTGACGCCTTTGGAAGGACTTATTATGGGAACACGGTGTGGCAGCATTGACCCGGCGATTATCGAATTTTTGATGAACGAAAAGGGTATGGACATCAACGAAACCATCACCTACCTTAACAAAGAATCCGGAGTGCTCGGCATTTCGGGTGTCAGCTCTGATTTTAGAGATCTATGGATTGCTTGGGATAATGAGAAAAATGAGCGCGCTAAAATTGCATTGGACGCATTTTGTTACAGCGTTAAAAAGTATATCGGCGCTTATGCGGCGGCCATGGGCGGATTGGATGTGATCGCGATTACAGCGGGTATCGGCGAGAATGACCCGCGTGTGCGTGAGATGATCACCGAAGGGCTGGAATTTCTAGGCGCGAAGTTTGATGCTTCAAAAAACAACTTTAAAGGTGAGGAACATGTGATTTCGGCTGATGATTCCAAGGTCAAAATTGTCTGTGTGGCCACCGATGAGGAACTGAGAATTGCGCAGGAAACCAAAGCGCTTTGCTTGTAAAAAAGGATTGACATCTTTATCAAAGGAAATTATAATTGAGGCTGTTGCTCTAAAAAAGCAAAATTTCTTTTGGCAGCAGACGAATGAAAATTGATCTAACAAGAACTAAAGATGCGATTGGTGAAAGTTTTTCGTTTGAAATCTCGGAAGTTTTACCGGATTTTGAATATAACGGTACGACGTATCGTATCATTCAACCCGTTATCGTATCCGGTTTCTATCAACCCGGCGAGACCGAACTGATGGTGACAGCCGAGATCAGCGCTTGTCTTGCGGCACCCTGCGATCGGTGCGTCACGGAAACTGAAGTGGCGGTAGATGCCGCGATGGCCGAAGTTTTTTCACTTATTGATAGTGAAGAGACTTATCTATTTGCGGGAAATGATCTTGTGATTGACAAGGCAGTGATGGATAACATCGTTTTAAACATGCCGATGCATGTTTTGTGCAGTGAGGATTGCAGAGGTTTGTGTCCGCACTGCGGAAAAGATAGAAACAAAGAAAATTGTGATTGCGAAACAGAGAAGAATAAAGCAAACAGCCCGTTTGCGGCATTGGACGGACTGTTTTCGGATTAATAGTTTTTAAGGAGGTGTAAGCGATATGGCAGTACCAAAGAGAAGAACCTCGAAACAAAGAAAACGCACGAGAAAAGCACATTGGAAGCTGTCTTTACCGGGAATCAGCGAATGTCCGCAATGCAAGCAGCCTGTGTTGTCACACAGGGCATGCAAAAACTGTGGTTATTATAACGGCGTGAAGGTGATACCCGACAAAGTCAAGAAAGCGGCTGAATAGAGAAGCGAAAAGCTGAAGGGCACATTGTTAATTGTGCCTTTTTCTCTTGAAAAAAAGATGACAATCCCATATACTTTTAGCTAGTATACGGACTAAGGGTGAAAAATTTTGAGAATTTGTGTAGACGCCATGGGCGGAGACCATGCTCCAGCTGCGGTGATTGAAGGCGTTTCGGCGGCGATCAAGGATTTTGATGACATCACGCTGGTGCTGACCGGAAAAAAAGAAGTGATCGAAACTGAGCTGAACAAGTATTCAGTGGATCGGTCACGGATTGAGATTGTCGATTGCCGCGAAGTGATTGAGATGACAGACAAAGCGGTGGACGCCATCAAGAAGAAAAAGGATTCTTCGATGGTGCGCGGCTTTGAGCTGGTGAGGGACGGAGACTGCGATGTTTTTTTAACGGCGGGCCATTCGGGTGCACTGGTTGCCGGAGCCACGCTGATTGTTCGGCGCATCAAAGGTGTATCGCGTCCGGCGTTCTGTCCGGTTTTGCCCACGCGTACAGGCAGCGTTCTGTTGTTGGACAGCGGCGCCAACGTAGATTGCAAACCGTTCTATTTGGCCCAGTGGGGTGTGATTGGCTCGGTTTATATGCGGTGTGTAATGGACATTCAAAACCCGCGTGTCGGTTTAATCAACAACGGTACCGAACCCGGTAAAGGCAATGCACAGACCATCGAAGCCTATAAGCTGATGGAAGAAGAGAAGCACATCAATTTTAAGGGCAATGTTGAAGGACGGGAAATGCTCTCGGGCGATTACGACGTGGTGGTGGCCGATGGATTTGTCGGCAATGTGGCCTTAAAGCTGGTGGAGGGACTGGCCAAGACGATGACTGGAATGCTGAAAGATGAGCTGACCAAAGGATTTTTTACCAAGATCGGCGCGTTGATGGCCAAACCTGGGTTTAAGCGGTTTAAGGCGCGGCTGGATTATTCCGAGCTTGGTGGTGCGCTGCTGCTCGGGGTCAACGGCGGAGTCATTAAGGTGCACGGGTCGTCCGACGCAAAAACCTTCCAGTCGGGTATCCGGCAGGCAAGAAAGTTTATTATTTCTGGTGTTGTGGAAAACATCAAGAATGATATACAGAGTATTACAGAATAACGCTTTAGTTTTCTACGGAGGTGAAAGAAAGTATCATGGTATTTGAAAAAATCAGAAAGATTTTGGCTGACCAACTGGAGATTGAGGAGAATAAAATCACACTGGACTCCAACCTGGTGGATGACTTGAACGCTGATTCACTGGATATCGTTGAACTCATCATGGATGTTGAACAGGAATATGACATCACCATCCCTGATGAAGATTTACCGGCGGTTGTAACCGTCAAGGATATCGTAAGCTATATTGAATCGCAAGTGAATTAGTCCTTAACCATGTTATTTGATGAAGCCTCATATCCTTTGAGGCTTCGTTTCTTTAAAAACCTTGATTGCAGTATTAAAAATATGACTTAAGATCAAAGATGTATTAAGTGATATATTTAATCCTACATCATAAATTTAACGGATGAGCGAATATAAAAAACTTGAAGATACGCTGGGATACCAATTTAAGGATTTAAGTCTGCTTGAAAAAGCGTTGACGCATTCCAGCCTGTCCAAAGAAGAGAATAATGAACGTCTGGAGTTTTTGGGCGATGCGGTGCTGGATCTGATTATTTCAGAATACCTGTTCACGCTGAAACGAGATTTTCACGAGGGAAAACTCACCAAGACCCGTGCGGCCATCGTCACCGAAAAATCGTTGTACGAGGTGGCCAAGCATATTAAGATAGCAGGATATCTTAAACTCGGCAAAGGCGAGGATCAGGGCGGCGGACGGAACAAGTCGTCAATTCTTGCGGATACCATAGAAGCGACCATTGGAGCCATCTATCTCGACAGCGGATATGAGAACACCAAAGCGGTGGTTTTGGCGCTGTTTGGCAGCAATATCGAATCGGTGCTTTCTGGCGGCGGGTTTAAAGACTATAAAACGCGTTTGCAGGAATATTTCCATAAAGTACCGAACACCAAGATTACCTATATTGTCTACAAACAAAAGGGACCTCCGCATAGCAGGACGTTTTATGTCAATTTCATCGTCAACGGGCAGGTGTTCACCAATGGTTCTGGAAAAACCAAAAAAGAAGCAGAACAACTGGCAGCGAAAAAAGCACTCAAGATTGTGCCTAAAAAATTTAGACAGGAGTGATGAAATATGTTGGACTTTAGTAAGGTGAAAGCGGTGGACGAAGCGGTCTATACCGCCATGATGGATGAGCTTAATCGTCAGGAAACGCATATTGAACTGATCGCATCCGAGAACTTTGTTTCGGAAGCGGTGATGAACGCGATGGGGTCCCATCTGACCAACAAATACGCAGAAGGGTACCCGGGCAAACGCTATTACGGCGGATGCGAATTTGTGGATGTGGCTGAAACGTTAGCCATTGACCGTGCCAAAGCGCTTTTTGGTGCCGAGCACGCCAACGTACAACCGCATTCTGGCGCACAGGCCAATACAGCGGTATATTTTGCGATGATGCAGCCCGGCGATACGCTGATGGGTATGGATTTGGCACACGGCGGACATTTGACTCATGGCATGAAGATTAATTATTCGGGAACATATTTCAATATCGTGCCCTATCATGTCACGAAAGAGACGCAGACGATTGACTATGACGAAGTCAGAAGACTGGCGCTTGAAAGTAAGCCCAAGATGATTGTGGCGGGCGCATCGGCCTATCCTAGAATCATCGATTTTAAGAAATTCAGCGACATCGCCAAAGAAGTCGGCGCATATTTAATGGTGGATATGGCGCATATTGCGGGACTGGTTGCTGCAGGACTGCATCCGTCTCCGGTGCCGTATGCTGATTTTGTTACCACCACAACGCACAAGACTTTGCGCGGCCCCAGAGGCGGCATGATTTTGTGCAAGGAAGAGTACGCAAAGGCGATTGACAAAGCGATCTTCCCGGGTACGCAGGGCGGCCCGCTGATGCATGTGATTGCGGCCAAAGCCGTCAGCTTTTTAGAAGCGCAAGGACCGGATTTTAAAGGATATCAACAGCAGATCGTCAATAATGCTTCGGCGTTGGCTGGTGCATTGATGGAAAACGGCTTGAACCTCGTTTCCGGCGGTACAGACAATCATCTGATGTTGGTGGATTTAAACAAAAATGACGTAACAGGCAAAGAGACTGAAACCTGGCTGGACGAAGCGAATATCACCTGTAACAAAAACACGATTCCTTTTGAAACCAAAAGTGCGTTTGTTACCAGCGGTATCCGCCTGGGCACACCCGCGGTCACCACGCGGGGCATGAAAGAACCCGAGATGGTCAAGATCGCGGAATTGATCGTAAGGGTGGTCAACACCAAGGGCGCGGCAGTGGCCGATGTGAAAACCGAAGTTTTAGCGCTGTGTGAGGCGTTCCCGCTTTATAAGTAAATTTAATTTATCAATATCAATCGCGTCATTGATCTAAACCATGCGGTCAACGGCGCTTTTTTTATTGGAAGTGTCAGCGGTAACAATTTAAACCATTCTGTAAATAATCAAGTTACCGCTTAACCCGAAATTATAAATATGCTATAATGCGTTAGCATCTAAAATCGAAAAAAAAGTAGAAATTATGGCTAAGAAAAAAGGGATTATTAAAAACAGGCCGGCACTGATTACGGTCATCGTTGTCTTCATCCTCATCGCTTTGATGGTGATGACTTCGGGCGACCAGAACATGAGCGGCGGAGAATCGGTGGTTGGTTCCATTTTGATGCCGGTTCAAAGCGGTATCTATTCGGTGACCGATAAAATCGGGAATTTTTTTGAGCGCGTTTTTGCGCCCAGTGACTTGCGAGAAGAAAACAAAACCCTGCGCGAGGAGATTGCGCAGTATAAAAACGATCTGAATACGCTGGAAGAGCTGAAAAAGGAAAATGAGCGATTGAAAGCGCTGTTGGTGTTTAAAGACGAGAACACCGAATATACCGTCGTCACAGCCAAGGTGACTGGGAAAGATTCGAGTAACTATTTCAGCATCTTCACCATCAACCGCGGGGTGCTGGACGGCGTAAAGCAAGATATGCCGGTGATAACCGAAGACGGATTGGTCGGGCGCATCATTGAAACCGGAGCGAATTGGTCAAAGGTGATGAGCATTATCGATTATGACAGCGGGGTCTCGGCCATTGTGGAACTGACGCGTGACAACGGCGTAGTACAGGGCACCACCCTAAGCAACACGGCCGAACCGCTTTTAGAGATGGATTTTTTGCCCTTTGATGCCGATATTCTGCCGGGCTATCGTGTCATAACCTCCGGCCTTGGCGGTGTATACCCAAAGGGTCTGATTATCGGCGATACGGTGGAGATTACCCGAAGCAGTGACAACAGCCAGGAAAAAGCCTATGTCAATCCGGCGGTTGATTTTCTGCACCTCGAAGAAGTGATGATTATCACCCAGTTTGAATCGGAAAAAGACACCGCAGAAGCCGAAGCGGCGGCCGAACCTTCTCCGACACCTTCGGAAGACCCGAACAACATTATCGTGGTGGGGGAATAGTGACATGAAACTTGTTGTAATGGGTGTGCTGATTCTCATCAATGTCATCCTTTCCGGCTCAGTGTTTTCCCAAATCTATATGTTCGGGATTACGCCGGATATTCTCATTTGCTTTACCGCATCGATTATTGCCATCGAAAAACGTGTCAATGGTGTGATATTCGCGATGGCGGGAGCGCTTTTGATGGATATCGCGTATGGACCCAGCATTGGGTTTTATACGCTTCAATACTTTATTGCGGCGATTGCCATGTACTATTTTGCCTCGCGCATGTACACATATAATTTCTACGCGGCTTCGCTGTTGGCTGCGGCCGGCGTGGTGGTCAAAGAGATTATCGCAATGATGATCGTCTTTTTTATGGGTAGGCCTTTCAGCGGCATGTATGTGCTGGTGCGCTATGCTATTCCCGCTGCGTTGACCACCGGTGTTTTGACGTTGTTGACCGAACTTATGATGAAATGGCTCTACAGATTCAAGTTTATGACAAGAAAAGCAACCACGGAATTTTTGGATAACCTATAGGATATTGATGATGAAACACAGCTTGGAAAACCGTTATAAAATTTTCGGCATCGTTCTGTTTGCCATGTTTATGGTCTTGGTCTTCACATTGGCCAAGCTCACCGTTGTAGACGGCGAGGATTATCTGGAACTCTCCGAAAACCGTAAAAGAAAAACCGTTGCAGTTCAGGGTACGCGCGGTTCCATCATGGACCGAAACGGCCTGCCTTTGGCATATGATGAAAAATCCTTTAACGTTTCTGTGGTGAAAGATCCGACGATCAACTCTACCGCGGCGCGTGCCTATTATACGGATATTTTTATTAGAGCCATTGATATTGTCGAAGCGCATGAAGGCAATATCATCGATACGTTTGTGATTAAACGGGATACGGACGGCAATTTCTATTTCGACTTTGGTATCGAAAACGCTGAAGCCAAGAAAAAACGTGAGGCATCATGGCGTACAAACATGTTCGTGGGTACCGAGCGCACGCCCGAAGAGATCTATGTGGAGCTGAGAGCACGTTTTTTGATACCCGAAGAATATGATTATGAAGAAGCGCGAAAGCTTTTGTCCATATGGCAGGAAGTTCAGCTTTCCTCTTACCGCGCGTATGTGCCGGTGACCATCGCCGAGGACGTCGATTTCTATACCGTTTCCGAGATTGAAACCCGCGGTAACGAGCTGGAAGGTGTATCGATTGAAGAGTCAACGGTGCGCACCTATGTGCAGGGCGATGTAGCGGCGCATGTTATCGGATATCTGGGAAAAATCAATACTGAGGCGGCCGCCGAACAGTATTCGGCCAAGGGCTACGACCTGGATAATCTGGTGGGTATTGCCGGTATTGAAGCGGCGATGGAAGACGTTTTGACGGGTAACAGCACAGAGCGGCAGGGTACGCAGGAAGTTGAGGTGAACAGCCGCGGTGCGATCACCAAGGTTTTAACCTCCACACCCGCAAAGCAGGGAAATTCGGTGATGCTGACGATCGACATCGGTCTGCAGATGGCGGTGGAGGAATCTTTGGCTGCCCGAGTACCCGAAATTGAAGAGTATGAGCATCAGCTGATTGTCAACCGGCCATGGCGGTACGCAGAATATATCGCAGAAGATGACGCGGAAAATGCGGTTGACATCAATGGCACTAAATACGATATTGAATTTGCCAACTCAGGCGCCGCAGTGGTGATGGATGTGAAAACCGGTGAGATTTTGGGTATCGCATCCTATCCAAGCTATGATTTAAATCTGTTCACCGGTGGTATCAGCGATGAAAACTATCAGGCGTTGGCGAATGACCCCGCTTCACCCCTGTTTAACAAAGCGGTATACACACAGATTGCGCCGGGATCGGTCTTTAAGCTGGCAACTGCGCTGGGCGCGCTGATGAATCCGGACAGCGGCATCACGCTGGATACCCGTATTGATGACTTAGGGCCGTATACCAAATATGTGCTTCATGGTAAATCGAAACAATGCTGGGTGGCGCCGAATTTCTATCTGCACAAAAATCAGGATTTGTCGGACGGACTGATGAACTCCTGTAACTACTATTTTTTCACTATTGCGGACGCGACGGGCAACGACAATGTTGTCAAATGGGCCACAGAGTTTGGGTTGAATGCATCGACCGGCATCGAACTTGTCGGTGAACCTGTGGGACAGGTAGGCAACCAAACGGTGCTTTATGATAACACGAAATCGGTTTATGAACAGGCGACATCGATTCCTTACCTGGTTCATCGGTTGATACGCGCAGAATTAAGAGAAATTGCGGAATTTCGGGGCGTGGAATATACGGACGATGAGATATTCAATACGGCGTCTAAGCTGTTGAAAGTGGCAGGATCGGGCACCACACAAACAGGACCGGCCATCCGGCGGATTCTTTCGGAAGAAATGCATATCTCGGAGACCATGTCGCATCAGCGACTTTGGGACAAAGGCATCGCGTCGATACTCACTGAGCTGCAATGGAGTCCGGACATGACGCTGGCTACCGCGATCGGTCAGGGAGTTACCTCGGTTACGCCTTTGGAACTGGTGCGCTATATGGCCGCGGCGGCCAACGGCGGTACGGTATTCAACCTGCATCTGGTGGACAAAATCATATCGCCGGAGGGCGAGGTGATTGAGGAAATTAAACCTTCAGTTTTCAATGAGATGGACGATGTGCCAGATGAATTTTGGCAAGAGATGCGGCAGGGTATGCGAGATGTGGTGCAGAGAGGAACGGCAGCCGCCTATTTTTCCGATTATGAATACATTGACGAGATTGCCGGGAAAACGGGTACTGCGGAAACCAATGTAATCGATATAGAAAACTCGGCGTGGTTTATCGCCTTTGCGCCGTACGATGACCCTGAGATTGCGATTTGCGTGATGATTCCCCAAGGTTATTCCGGCGGACTTGCGGCGCTGGTGGCACAGGATATTGTTACCTACTATTTAGACAAAAAAAAGGAAGCAGCGCCCGAAACTGTACCCGAAATCAACGAATCGGTGGTCAGATAGGCCATATCTAGTGGTTTAACGCTTGCGGAATATACAATTTACGTGTAAAATTAAATTAAGTTTTAAGCTGTGGAGGAAAGTGTTTGGATATCAATGTGGTTTCGATAAAAGGCAGGGGCAGCGGACTGATTGAAATTCGGTTTGCGCAGGATATTGCCTATCAACAGATTCGTGAAGGGTTTGTGGACAAACTCTCGGGATCGAAGGCTTTTTTTCAAGGCTCCAACCCCAAAGTGATTATTTGGGGCAGGGAGATGAACAAAGCTCAGAAATGGGATATCCGGAACCTGCTTGCCATGGATTATGATATCACCAACGTCAAGTTTGAGGACGAGTTGGACGAAGACGAGATGGAGCTGATTAGCGGCTCTGAAGTGGCGGAACCCAATCAGACGCCGATCCGAAAAGTCAGTGACTTATCGGTGAAGACATTTCTTGGTAATGAAGATGACTTTGAAAAAATGATGGACGAAGAGGAACGTGCGCAGCATGAGCACGCCAAGGTCTTTGACCATTCTGTTTTTTTATACAGCACCATCAGATCGGGTCAGCGGATTGAAGTGGAGGGCGACATCACGGTGATCGGCGATGTCAATGACGGCGCAGAAGTGTTTGCCACCGGCAGTATTGCAGTGATGGGTGCACTGAGAGGGCTGGTACACGCCGGCTCGCAGGGCGAGAACAGTGCGGTCGTTTCGGCCGTGCGCTTAACGCCAAAACAGATGCGTATCGGTACGCGAATTGCCGCGTTCCCCGAAGGACAGTCCGGTAAAGTTCCCGAGATCGCACGTGTCATTAATGATAAAATCGTTGTGGCGCCGCTGCTCGGCAGAGGCACCAAGTAAACCTGAAAAAAGGAAAGGCAGACGATAAACTTTGGAAAACGTGATTGTTGTAACATCCGGCAAGGGCGGTGTGGGTAAAACCACGACTGTGGCCAATCTTGGCGCAGGGTTGGCGCTGCTCGGCAAAACCACCGTGCTTATTGATACGGATATCGGGCTTAGGAATCTGGATGTTGTTTTGGGGCTGGAAAACCGTATCGTATTTGATCTGGTCGATGTGGTGGAAGGTACTTGCCGTCTGCAGCAGGCACTCATCAAGGATAAGCGTTATCCTGGGCTGTTTTTGCTTCCTGCCGCACAGACGCGTGACAAAATGGCGGTTAATCCTGAACAGATGAAAAAAGTTGTTGCAGAGCTGGAAAAAGACTTTGATTATGTGGTCATCGACTGCCCGGCGGGCATCGAACAGGGTTTTAAAAACGCAGTAGCCGGAGCAAAATCGGCGCTGATTGTCACGGTACCCGAAGTTTCGTCCGTCCGGGACGCCGACCGAATTATTGGTCTTCTAAACGCCGAGGGCATCGATGATGTGGCGCTTGTCATCAACCGGATTCGTCCGGAATTGGTCAAGAAGGGCGATATGCTGACCATTGAAGACACTTTGGATATTTTAGGGATTGATCTCATTGGTGTGGTACCTGAAGACGAAGCTATTTTGCGCTCGACCAATATCGGCGAACCTGCACTGCAAGACAAAAAATCCATTGCCGGATTGGCGTTTAAGAATCTGGCAAAGCGCGTACTGGGTGAAGTGGTTGAATATATTAATTTGGGTGATAAAGGGCTGTTCTCCAAGCTCTTTAGCACAAAGTAGAGGTTGATATGTCTAGATACGGCAGAAAATCATCATCCGATATTGCGGTGGAACGCTTAAAGCTGGTTTTGGTGCATGATCGGATGGGCACCAGCCCCGACCGTAATGTCATCACGCAGATCAAACGGGATATCGTGGATGTGCTGTCAAAGTATGTTGAAGTGGATGTCGCGAATTTGGATGTGGAGATTCGTCAGTCAATTCGTGATGAGAGCGGCTATGCGGCGCATCTGACTGCCGAAATACCGATCACAAAGATTAAGTAAAACAAAAAACGTTAAATCAACGAAGTGTAAACTTTTTATTATAAGATGATATTTTAAAACAAAAGACGGTATAATCTTTTTTGAAGCTGTAAAGGAGCCGTCTCTTTTTTTGTAAGAAGACTTTATTATATGAAAAACAGATTTATTGATTTTAAACTTTTTAAATATTTGGACTGGCCGCTGATCGTCATGCTGTTCGGCATCGCTTCGATCGGAATCATAGCGGTGGCCAATGCGACGGCGTCATTGTTTACAGGCGAAGAAAATTCGGTATCCGAAATCGTTGCGAATTTGGATGTCCATACCATTCGTCTTCAGATACTCTGGTTTCTCATTGGTTTAACAGCCATGATTATCATGACCATTCCCGATTACACAGCCATCGGTGATTTCTATATCTGGATTTATGCGATCAATATTCTTTTGTTGATTGTCGTGGTGCTGGCGTCTTCCGAAACACGCGGCATCAGCGGATGGTTTCGTTTCGGCGAGCGTGGTTTCCAGCCGTCCGAGGTGGCGAAAATCGCTATTATCATCACGCTGGCAAAAGTGGTTTCCAATATCACTGAAAACAAAGGGCGCATCACCACGCTGCGTGAAATCATCCCCGTGCTGTTATACTTTGTTGTGCCGTTTGGGCTCATCGTCATCCAGCCGGACATGGGAACGGCTTCGGTGTATGTGTTTATTCTGCTCGGAGTCCTTTTGGTCTCTAACACCAGTTTCAAACTTCTGGGTTTGCTGGCGCTGGCTGGCGCAGTCGCTGTTTTCATCATCATCGTTTCAGGTTTTTTGGAGGATTACCAGATCAGTCGGCTTCTGGCTTTTTTCAACCCTGACCTGGCCGAAGAAGGCGCCAAATATAATCTGGAACAAGCGATGATCGCTATCGGATCGGGCGGCGTCACCGGTAAGGGTTTGTTTGCCGCAGGCAACATGACTCAGCTCGATTATGTGCCCGAAAGTCATACTGACTTTATCTTTTCAGTCACCATTGAAGCGATCGGTTTTATCGGCGGGCTGATTCTGATACTGCTTTATATGGCGGTGGTGTTTCGCTGTCTGTACCTAGCGATTCGTTCGAAAGATCATCTCGGCACCTATATTATCATCGGTGTGATGAGTATGTTTATGTTTCATATTTTTGAGAACATGGGGATGCAGATGGGGGCGATGCCGATTACAGGCATACCTCTGCCGCTGATGAGTTATGGGGGATCGAACATGCTGACCACCATGGCGGCGTTCGGGTTGGTCCTAAATGTGGCCATGCGGTCTAAACGGAGATTGGAATAGAATAAATAATATCGCTTGCGCTGGGGGATCCCGGCGCTTTTTTCGTTTAAAGATTATTCACGAATAACGAGTTGACAAGCTGGTTTTTTTTATGCTAAACTGCTATCGATAAAACTTGAGTAAATTACTATGAATTATAGGAGGCGCAAAGAATTGATTATTTCGACAAAGGGCAGATACGGCGTTCGAGCTATGTTTGTACTGGCGAAACGATATGAGGAAGAGGCGCTGACGAGTATCAAATATATTGCGGCTGAACAAGGGATTTCCGAACAATACTTAGAGCAGTTGTTTTCCAAGTTGAAAACAGCTGGTTTGATTGAGAGCGTACGCGGACAGAAGGGCGGATACCGGTTGAATTCATCGCCGTCGGATATTTCGGTCGGCCAGATTCTGCGAGCTTTGGAAGGCCCGCTGGCCCCGTCTGAGTGTGTGGTGGATGAAAATGAAGTCTGCGCGAAGTCGGAAAGCTGTACCACGCATAATATGTGGAAAACCGTCTATGACGGCATCAATCGGGTGGTGGATGATATGTCACTGGCCGATATGCTGAATGACTATAGAGTGAATCAAAACGAAATTGAGGATTGCGGGAGTCAGAAAAATTGAACAAAATATATTTGGACCATGCAGCGACAACCTATGTAAAACCAGACGTACTGGAAGCGATGATGCCTTATTTTTCCGAAAAATTCGGCAACGGATCGTCCATTCATTATGAAGGACGTGAAGCAAAAAAGGCGTTAGAGGCCGCCCGAAAAACAGTGGCGGAAATTTTGGGGGCAAAACCGACCGAAGTTTATTTTACATCGGGCGGTTCCGAGAGCGACAACTGGGCGATCAAAGGTGCGGCTTTCGCGAATATGGATAAAGGTAAGCATATCATCACCACAGCGATTGAGCATCACGCCGTGCTGGAAACCTGCCATTACCTTGAAAAATTCGGATTTGATGTGACGGAACTTGGCGTAGATGAAAATGGTTTGATTGATTTGGACGAGCTAAAATCTGCAATTCGTGAGGATACCGTTCTGGTCAGCATCATGTACGCCAACAACGAAATCGGCACGATTCAGCCGATTGAGCAGGCGGCTAAAATTGTGCATGAAAAAGGTGTGCTTTTCCATACCGATGCTGTTCAGGCGGCAGGTCAGATTTCGATCAATTTGGGTCAGAGTGATATTGACCTGTTGAGCATCAGCGGACACAAGCTGTATGCGCCAAACGGTGTGGGCGCGTTGTACATCAAAGAAGGGATCGCCATTGATACTCTGGTTCACGGCGGCGCACAGGAAAGAAACCGGCGTGCGGGCACCGAGAATATCGCGGGTATTGTCGGCTTTGCCAAAGCGTTCGAGCTTGTCAAAGCGAATATGGAAGCCGAAAATCAGCGTCTAACAGTGCTGCGTGACAAGCTGATCGATACGGTGCTCACGGAAATTCCAGAATCCAAACTCAACGGCCACCGGACCTTGCGCCTTCCAAACAACGTCAATTTTTCATTTAAAAATGTGGACGGCGAAGCGATTTTAATCAACCTCGATTTGATGGGGATTGCGAGTTCAACCGGTTCGGCCTGTACATCGGCTTGCACAGGGCCTTCCTATGTTCTGCAGGCGCTGGGCATGGAATACCGATGGACCAACGGATCGGTACGGCTGACTTTGGGCGAAAGAACAACCGAATTGGATATTGATACGGTCATTGAAGCTTTAAAAGAAACGATGAACCGTTTAAGAGTGATTACATTTAAAGTTTAAAATAACCGGAGGAAAACGATGTATAATGATGTTGTAATGGACCATTTTCAGCACCCGCGCAACGTGGGCGATATGGCGGATGCATCCTGCGAAGCCGAAGTCGGCAGTCAAGAATGCGGCGATACGATGAAGGTGTTTTTAAAGGTCAAGGGCGAAGTGATCGAAGATATCAAGTTTCAGACCTATGGATGCGCAGCAGCCATCGCTTCTTCCAGCATCGCCACTGAAATGGTTAAAGGTAAAACCATTGCGGAAGCGAAGAGGCTGACCAAGAATGATGTGGTCGAAAAGCTGGGCGGCCTGCCAGAACCCAAAATTCACTGTTCGCTTTTGGCGGTGGACGGTATTTTGGGCGCGATCAAAGCGTACGAAGAAAAGCACTAGATGCGAAATCTGTTAAGATTGTGTGTAAAGTGTTAAATATTTATAAAGCCCGCAAAAATGTTTGAAAACAAAATCTGTGTCGTATATACTTTTTATAGGTTAGCATAACTATTTAAAAAGGAGGTGTCTCAATCATGGCGAATATCGATGACACAATGAAATTCACTTTAGACAAGGACGAGGCAATTAATCCGGCCAGAGAAATAATTTGGCAGGTGTGTGAGGCGATGGAAGAAAAAGGATATGACCCGATCAATCAGTTGGTCGGTTATATCATTTCGGGAGACCCCACCTATATCACCAGCCATAAAAACGCACGGTCGATTATCAAACGCATTGAGCGAGATGAGCTCTTGGAAGAGTTCATCGGCCAGTATATTGAAGAGCTGGGGAAATAAACGAAAAGTTGGAGTATCGAGAATTCGGTCATACCGGCGTTTCGGTCAGTAGGCTCTGTTTTGGGACGCTGACGATATCGCCGATTCAAAAGAATTTAAATTTGCTGGAGGGCGCCGGACTCCTGCGCGATGCGCTGGAAAAAGGCGTCAACTTCTTTGATACGGCAGAGCTTTATGATAATTATGCGGTCTTGGCCGCAGCGTTTGCAAATCGGCCCGAAGCGGTCATTGCGGCCAAATGCTATGCATATGATGTAAAAACCGCGCAGAACAGCTTAAATCATGCTTTAAAAGGCTTAAAACGCGAATCAATCGATTTTTTTCTGTTGCACGAACAGGAGAGCGCGCTCACTTTAAAGGGGCATCAGGAAGCGATTGATTTTTTTTTGAAAAAGAAACAGCAAGGCGTCATTAAAGCCTTTGGTATTTCCACGCATTATGTGGCGGGTGTCAACGCTGCCATCAAGCACGGCGGTATCGACATCATTCACGCGATATGCAACCAAACGGGGTTTGGCATAGTAGACGGATCGCGCGAGGAAATGGAAGCCGCAATTTTGAACGCCAGCCAGCAAGGGATCGGCGTCTACGGCATGAAAGCGCTGGGCGGTGGGCACTTGATTGGGCAGCGAAAAGATGCGATCAAATATGCGCTGAACGTACCGGGTATGGATGCGGTCGCGGTGGGCATGCAGAACACGGATGAACTCAAATACAATATCGCGCTGTTTGAGGGCGAAAGCCCCTCCGCTGAGTTGGAAAAAACAACAAAACAGCAAAAACGGGCGCTTTTTATCCACCATGATTGGTGCACACAATGCGGGGCATGCATTGCGCGGTGCCAGCAGCGGGCACTCTCCATGCAGGGCGGCAAAGTGACGGTAGATGAAAATCGCTGTGTGCTGTGCTCCTACTGTGCGGCCGGGTGCAAAGAACTGGCGATTAAAGTGATTTAAAGGAGAAATTTTTTTGAACCGAATATTAGCGCTGGATGTGGGCGAAAAGCGCATCGGCATTGCAGTGAGCGATCCGCTGCATATCACGGCACAGGGCCTTGAGAACTATAACCGAAAGGGCACCGAAAGCGAAGATTTTGAATACATCACGGTGATCATAAAAGAAAAGCAGGTGGGTACCATTGTGTGCGGCAACCCATTAAACATGAACGGCAGTGTGGGCCCGCAAGCCGAAAAAGTGCAGGCTTTTGCCAAAGCGCTGAGTGAATATACCGGGCTTTCGGTGAAACTATGGGACGAACGGCTGACCAGCCGTGAAGTGGAGCGCCTGATGATCGATGCGGACGTCAGCCGGAAAAGACGGCGAGAAGTGACCGATATGCTGGCGGCACAGCGGATTTTGCAGTCCTATATGGACGCACACCCCAGAGGATAGTGAGGATAAAAGATATGAAAGAAAACAGAAAGATAGAGCTTTTTGATGACAATGGACAAGCCTTTGAGGTGGAGCATCTGTTAACCTTTGAGCATGAAAAAAAGCACTACATCGCGTTCGGTGATATTGTGGAAAACGACGATGAAGAAGCGGGCGTCTATATCTTCCGCATTCAGGAAAAAGCAGGAGAGGATATCGCATATATCCCTATCGAAAATCCGATAGAATTAGAAGAGGTATGGTCGGTTTTTAAAGATATTTTTTTTGAGGACGAAGAAGAGGAATAGCCTGTAAAGAAAAAAGACTTGACAGTTTTTAATAACCCGATATAATATCAGTGTAAAGATTTTTCGCTTTACACTTTTTATTGTCTGGAGACGGAGATGTCCAAGGATTTAAACATCGGCGTGTTACTCGATTTTTACGGGTTTGCGTTGACCGAAAAGCAGGTCACAGTTCTTGGCATGTACTATAACGAAGATATGTCACTCTCCGAAATTGCCGAAGAAGCGAGCATTACTAGGCAAGCGGCGCTGGATTTTATCAAGCGCGGAAGCGATAAGCTTACCAAACTTGAAAAAGAGCTGAAGCTCTATGAGAAATTTGGTGTGGTCAGCAAGGCGCTGGCCGAGGCGAAAAGCTTTGCCGAAAAAAACGAGAATGCTGAACTAACCGATACGCTGAAACGGGCTTTAAAAGTCTGGGAGGATGCATAAATAGATCTATGGCCTTTGAAGGACTGACTGAAAAATTAAACGGCATATTCGCCAAACTGAAAAGCCGAGGCAAGCTTTCGGAAAGCGACATTAAAGCCGCGATGCGTGAAGTGAAACTGGCGCTTTTAGAGGCGGACGTCAACTTTAAAGTGGTGAAAAGTTTTATCGAAGCGGTCAGTGAAAAATCGGTAGGCGAGGCGGTCTTAAAGTCCTTGACCCCCGGCCAGCAGGTGGTCAAAATCGTCCATCAGGAAATGATTGATCTTCTGGGCAAAAGTGCATCCAAGTTGAATCTGGCACCCAATCCGCCGACGGTTATTATGGTTTTTGGTTTGCAGGGTGCAGGGAAAAACCACGTTTTGCGGGAAAGCTGGCCAAGCATTATATCAAACAAGATACAAAAAGGTGATGCTGGTCGGCATGCGATACCTACCGCCCGGCGGCGGTGAAGCAGCTGGAAATTCTGGCACAGAGCGTGAAAACCGAATTCTACTTTGAGGATAAAAAATCGCCCGAAGTAATTGCGAAAGGCGCGGTCAAACAGGCGGAGAGAACCTTCTGTGATCTTTTAATCATTGATACGGCAGGACGACTGCATATCGATGAAGACATGATGGCCGAGCTTAAGGCGTTGGAAGCGGCTGTGAAGCCGGAGGACAAGCTGTTGGTGGTGGACGCCATGACAGGTCAGGACGCGGTGAATATCGCCGAACGCTTTGATGAGATGCTGGATATCACGGGCGTGGTTTTGACCAAGATGGACGGTGACAGCCGGGGCGGTGCAGCCTTAAGCGTGCGTGCGGTAACAGGGAAACCAATCCTCTTTGCAGGCATCGGTGAAAAGCTGGATGATTTGGAAGTATTCCACCCGGATCGTGTCGCCAGCCGAATCTTGGGTATGGGCGATATGCTGACGCTGATCGAAAAAGCCGAAAGCACAATGGATACCGAAAAAGCGAAAGTGCTGGCATCTAAGATTAAAAAAAGCGAACTGACACTGGATGATTTTCTGTCCCAGATGGAACAGATGCAGAATATGGGTTCGATGGGCGACATCTTAAAGATGATTCCGGGTGCAGGCAAAATAAGCGCCGCGGATATTGACGAAAAACAGATAGCCCGAACCAAGGCGATGATCCAAAGCATGACCAAAGCCGAGCGGGAAAACCCAGGGCTGATCGGCGGCAGCCGGAAAAAGCGTATCGCAAACGGCAGCGGCACACAGGTGTTTGAGGTTAACCGGCTACTAAGCCAATTTGAAAACATGAAAAAAATGATGAAGCAATTTTCCGGTAAAAAAGGCACGTTTGGCAAACTGCCGGGTATGCCCTTTTGACCGGTAAAATAAAAGCAAAGAAAATGCATTGACATTTTAGATGAAGGAGGAACGTTAATGGCAGTTAAAATCAGGCTGAGAAGAGCCGGCGCAAAGAAAAAACCATTCTACCGCATTGTTGTGGCAGACGCCAGAAGCCCGAGAGACGGACGCTGTATTGAAGAACTCGGTTACTATAATCCGCTGACCAAGGACCTTAAGCTGGACGGCGAAAAAGCGGAAAACTGGATTAAGAACGGCGCACAGCCCACAGAAACCGTTCGCGAACTGATTAAAAAGAACGCGGCAAAATAGGTCTTGTTGACACGAGGACGCAGACTTAAAAGGAGTTCTGAATGGAAGAATTGGTAAAATTCATTGCGAAGTCATTGGTGGACGATCCCGATTCGGTGACCACAACCGTTACCGAAAGTGACAGCACTGTGACGATCGAGCTGCGCGTAGCACCCGACGATATGGGCAAAGTGATCGGCAAACAGGGCCGAATCGCCAAGGCTATCCGGACGGTGGTGAAAGCAGCTTCGGGTCGCGAGAAGAAAAAATATCTGGTTGAAATCATCTGATGGAATGGGTCGAGATCGGCGAAATCTTAAAACCACAAGGGATTAAGGGTGAGGTGAAAATTCGTCATTTCTGCGATTCTGCGGATGTATTGACGGGGTTCAAAACCGTCTATTTAAAACAAAAAGGTGAAAGCACGCCTTATACTGTGACAAAAGTACGTACGGACAAAACCTATGCGTTTTTAACGCTGAAAGGGATTGACGACCGTGATATGGCGGAAGCCTTACGCGGCAGACTGTTGTATGCGGACAAAAGCGCATTTCCGAAACTGCCAAAGGATATTTACTATATCCGAGATTTGGTCGGGCTATCGGTGGTCACAGAAAGCGGCAAAGCGTTGGGCAAAATTTCCGACGTGCTGCAGCATGGCGCAGTGGATGTCTACTGCGTTGCGGGCGAGGGGATGTCTATGATGTTTCCGGCGCTGAATCGGGTGATTATCTCAACCGATATTGCGGCAGGAAGGATGGTGCTAAACGAAGCGGCGTTAAACGAGGTGGCGGTGTATGAGGATTAATTTTCTTTCGCTGTTTCCCGAGATGTTTTCGGCGCTGACCGAGCACAGCATTGCCAAAAGAGCAAAAGATGCGGGACTGGTTGACTTTGTCTGCTATAATATCCGCGATTATACGCTGGATAAGCACAAACGCGTGGACGATTATCCGTTTGGCGGCGGAGCGGGCATGGTGATGGCGCCACAGCCGATATTTGACTGTTTTAAAGCGGTCGAGTGCGAAGGCAAAACCATCAACGTCTATATGTCGCCCAAAGGAAAGCGGCTGGATCATGAGGCGGTACTCGGGTTTTTGCAATACGATACCATCAATATCCTCTGCGGGCACTATGAGGGCGTCGATCAGCGCGCGATTGATGAGCTGATTGACGAAGAAATCTCGATCGGCGACTATGTGCTGACCGGCGGAGAACTGCCGGCCATGGTACTGGCTGACGCGGTTCTACGGCATCTGCCGGGTGCGCTGGGCAACGACGAAAGCGCCTCGGACGAATCCTTTGCCGAAGATTTGCTGGAGTATCCGCACTACACGCGGCCGTCGGACTTTCGAGGGCTGAAAGTTCCGGATATACTGCTTTCGGGCAATCACCAGCAGATAGAAGCCTGGCGCAAAGAAAAAGCCGTAGCAATGACGAGAGAAAAAAGACCGGATTTAATGAAAAAGAAGTACAAAAACGAATAGTGGTTGCTTCTTGCCAGACACAAACACGATATGCTATAATTCAAGACGGCAAAAAGAATGGTTCGTTTTTAGTTTAGACGAAAGGAGACACAAACACATGCAGGATATTATCAAATCGATTGAAAAAGAGCAGATGAGAACTGATCTGCCTAAAATAAAGGTTGGCGACACGATTAAAGTTTTTGTGAAAGTTGTGGAAGGCACACGCGAACGTTTACAGGGTTTTGAAGGCTATGTTATCGCCAAGACTGGCGGCGGCGTTTCTGAAACCATCAAAGTCAGACGCGTTTCCTACGGCATCGGTGTGGAAAGAACCTTCCCGCTGCATTCGCCAAAAATTGACCATATCGAGAAAATCAGAGAAGGTCATGTCAGACGTGCAAAGCTCTACTACTTGCGCGACAGAGTGGGTAAATCGGCCAAGATTAAGCCTAAAAAGTCTTAAAAAAACAGCATTGAAATAGGGGGCTATTAACAGCCCCTTTTTATTTATAACGGAGCAAAAAACGTGAATATACAGTGGTACCCAGGGCACATGGCCAAAAGCCGTCGTCTGATCTTAGAAAAACTAAAAATTATTGATTTGATTATCGAAGTGGTGGACGCAAGAGCGCCGTACTCCACCAAGAATCCGGACTTTGATGCGCTTTTTCGTCAAAAGCGCCGGATTTTACTCTTGAATAAATCGGACCTTGCTGAGCCGGAGACAACCAAAGCTTGGGTCGATTACTACAAAAAACAGGGAGTCAGCGCCTTGAGCTTTTGTGCGGTCAAAGACAACCCCAAGCCATTACTTTCGGCTATTCAGCAGGAATTAAAACCAATCATTGATAAGTACCGTGCTAAGGGTATGAACAAGACGGTGCGGTGCATGGCGGCCGGTATCCCAAATGTGGGCAAATCGGCGCTGCTCAATCGGCTGGCCGGAGGAAAAAAGCTGAAAGAAGGCAACAAGCCCGGTGTAACGCGCGGACTGCAATGGCTGAAACTCGGCGGGAATATTGAGCTTCTGGATTCGCCCGGGCTGATGTGGCCGAAAATTGAGAGTCAGCGTCAGGCACTGAATATTGCTTTGCTAAAATCGATCAATGAAGATATTCTAAACACCGAAGAGTTGGCCTTAGGTCTTGTTACCTTTTTTCAAAACAGGTATCCGGACCGGCTGGTCCAGCGTTATCAGCTATCGGATACAAACAAGACCAATGATGCGATACTATATGAAATATGCCATAACCGCGGGCTCATCATGAAAGGCGAAAACCCGGATATTGAGCGTGCGGCCAACATGATTATTGATGAGTTTCAGGCCGGCAGACTGGGCAGAATCAGTCTGGAAACGCCGGATGATATTGAGGGAAAAAACGCATGAGTGTTTCACAAAGAGATTTAGAAATCTGTGAAGCTCTGGCCGCTTTTGATGAAAATTATCGAAAACCCGGTCTAATGATTGCCGGTATGGATGAGGCAGGTCGTGGGCCGTTGGCAGGGCCTGTTGTGGCGGCAGCGGTGATTTTGCCCAAGAAACCGCTGATAATCGGTGTTAAGGATTCCAAAAAACTGGCAGAAAAAAAGCGCGAAAGATTATTTGATGAAATTATCAATTCTGCGGTGGCCTACGGTATCGGTGTGGTTGACGAAAAAACCATTGACGAAATCAATATATTAAACGCCGCGCGTCTGGCTTTTAAGCGGGCTTATGAGGCGCTGGGATACAAGCCCGATGTGGTCATAACGGACTATATCACAGGTCTTGATATTCCGAAAGCGATTCCGATTGTCAAAGGCGATGGGCAGTCCTACAGTATCGCCGCGGCGTCGATCGTTGCCAAAGTGGCGCGGGATAGGATGATGCGGGAATATGCTAAAGATTATCCTTTGTATGGATTTGATACGCATAAAGGCTACGGGTCAGCTGCGCATATACAAGCGATACAAATATACGGTGCATGCGAAATTCACAGACAATCTTTTTTAACAAGGATATTACCTTAAAAGATGGATAATCGACAAAAAGGCCGCTTCGGCGAAAAAAAAGCGATGACTTACTTGATCAACCATGGTTATACCATCGTGGATATCAATTATTATTGCCGATATGGGGAAATCGATATAGTCGCTAAAAAAGCAGGTTACTTTATTTTTGTGGAAGTCAAGACCCGAAGTTCGAGTACGTATGGCACGCCGGCTGAAGCTGTCTCTTTTATCAAACAGAAACGTATGGTACAATCGGTTCAGGATTATGTTCAGCGTAACAAGATTGAGAATTACCCTTTGCAGCTGGATGTTATCGAAGTATATCTATTAGAAAACAATGGGTTTAAAATCAATCACATCAAAAATGCATTTGAAGGAATCGATATTTAGGGAACTACTATGAAAAAACGTGCACTGATTATTCTGACTATTATTTTTATTCTGATCATTCCGGCTTCCGTTTTGGCGGTCACCGGCAACCGTGTCATCAACGGGGATTTCGAAGAGTATAATTACATCCATACCGATTGGGATATTGACATTCTAGAGACACATGTCCAGAATGCGTTTGTATCTTTTGTTGATGAGGATAATAATGTCTATGCCAACATGCAGTCGGATGAAAAGAACTATATCAGCTTAAAGCAGTCGATTTATCTGGAGGCGAATACCAGCTTTGAGATCGGCGCAAAGATGAAATCTGAAAATATCGGTATCGAAAACGCTGGCGGTTATATTCGTCTGGAAGCAAATCAGGGCCAATCGGCGCAAGTCAAAGGCACATTAAATGATTGGCAGGATGTCGTATTCTATGTCACCACATCGGACGAAGAAGTGTACACCACGCTGGAAATTGCGCTGGGAGACGCCGGGAACGAAAACAGCGGGGTTTTGCTGGTTGATGATGTGTATATCGTTCAGGTGGATCAAATACCCGTCGGTGCAAATCATACGGTTATCGCCGATTCGAACGGCGGCACCCAAGCCACTCAGCAGCCGGTGCAGCCCGCCGAAAAAAAGGCCGCGCCGATTTTGAATGAAAAAGAGCGCATTTCGGTGATTACGCTTTTATTTGCGGCCATTGTATTTATGTTCTTAATTCTTTGGCTGGGAGCACAAGACGGCGGGACGATGGGGAAAAGCATATTTTCCGGGGCTTGGCCCAAGTTGATGTTATCCGGAGGGCTTGTACTGATTGTTTTATATAAGTACTATGTGGCGTCTCTCGGTACCGATCTTGGCAGTGATATCAGTGCGTATATCCTTTGGTCAAAAAGTCTTGCCGAAGGCGGCATTCGCTATTTTTACATTAATACCAGCTGTATGTACCCTTGCGGTTATATGTATGTGTTGTGGGCGGTCGGAAAGGCGGCAATGCTTTTGGATGTTGGTTTTCAAACCACTGCATATAATCTGATGCTGAAAACTCCGGTCATTCTGTGTGAACTTGCCACCGCGTATTTGGTCTATCGTGTCGCAAAAAAACATCTCGGTGAAAAAAACGCGCTGATTATGGCGCTGATTACATTGATGAATCCGGCAATTCTGATGAATACATCCGCTTGGGGGCAGGTGGATGCGGTATATATTCTGGCCATCGTATTTGTGTTTTACCTATTGGAGGAAAAACGCAGTTATTGGGCGGCGGGTGTTTTTGCCTTTTCATTGCTGATTAAGACCCAAGCGATTCTTTTCTTTCCTGTATTCGGAGCTTATTACCTTCAATTGTTTCTAAGAAATAAAACCGTTCAGGAAAACTTAAAGGAATTCTGTTTCAGTATCGGGATCGCTTTTTTAACTTACTGGCTGCTTTCGGTGCCGTATATGGCCGATGAGGGGATATTCTGGCAGTTTAAGCAGATTGGAACTACGGCCAATCATTTTGGATATGTTTCATTGAACGGATTTAATTTTTATACCCTATTTGGCGGAAACTATACGGTTGTTAAAGAAAAATTTGTCATATTCAGTTTTCAGGCGTGGGGATATTTTTTCATTATTATCTCATCGCTGATTTCGGTGCTTTTGGTTTTCGTCAATCGAAAAAAGCAAGCGCTTTTCCTGATCGCCGCGTTTATGATCGGCGCGGTCTTTACGTTCGGCCACGGTATGCACGAGCGATATATCATGCCGCTGCCCATCCTTTTGTTCTTTGCCTATATCTATATCAAAGATACGCGCCTGATTAACCTTGGTATACTCTATACGATTTTTGCGCTGCTGTCGCAGGCCGCCGTGCTTTTCTTTTTTGGCGAATCGTTCTACAAAGCCATCGTCTTTTGCATGTCGATATTCAGCCTTTTAAACTTTAGCTATCTGGCTTATGTATGCTATATTTTACTCTATAAAAAGGGCACCACCATTCGGAGCATCGATCAGAATCGGCCCGATGAAGTGCGGCGAAAAACAGAGCATGCCAACGCGCGTATGCTGGAACGTTTAAAACGCTCGGCCGCAAAGCGCCTGCATACGCGCACGACCATTTCAAGAATCAACAAGCATGACCGGTTGATTATCATCCTGATGACACTGATTTACGCGATCTTGGCTTTTGTCAATCTCGGCGATTTTAAGATTGTAGACAGCGCATGGAAGCCCAAGGTGGCGGGGGAGAGGGTGGTCTTTACGCTGGAAGAAACCGCCCATGTGGATATGATTAAATATTATTTTGGATTGGGTTCATCCAATATTCATATCACCGCTTCCGAAGATGGCGAGGTTTTCTATGAAGTGCCGCGAGCGACGGACGAAAATGGAGAATTTGACATTGATTTTAATGGGTATAAAATATATGCTTGGCAGTTTGTCGATGCCGGATTTGATGCAAAATATATCGCTTTAGAGTTTTCAAAAGAAAATGTGGATGTGCGTGAACTCGGGTTTATCGGCACGAACGGCCAGCCGCTTCCAATTGCAGAGGTCAGTTCCAATATTTCGAGCTCGGAAGAGCTTAGCCCCATCATCGATGAGCAGGCGATGATACCCGCCGAAACCAGCTATATGTGCAGTATGTATTTTGATGAGATATATCATGCCAGAACGGCTTTGGAAATGATCGAACACCGAAATATCTACGAAATCACCCATCCGCCGCTGGGTAAGATTTTAATCTCAATTGGCATCCGTATCTTCGGTATGGTGCCGTTCGGCTGGCGCTTTATGGGCACGCTTTTTGGTGTACTGATGATACCCATCATGTATATTCTGGCCAAGCGCATCACCAAACGCACGTTGTTCGCTTCGGTAGCGACCTTCTTGCTGTGCTTTGATTTTATGCATTTTGCACAGACGCGTATCTCCACGATTGACAGCTACAGCGTGGTATTTATTCTTTTGATGTTTTTGTTTATGTATGATTATACCGCACTTAACTTTAACCGCGATAAGCTGTATAAAACCTTCCTGCCGCTCGGTCTCACCGGCGTGTTCTTTGGGTTGGGCGCGGCGACCAAGTGGTTGTGCCTCTATGCGGGCGCGGGATTGGCTGTTATTTTGTTCTATACGCTGTTCTTACGCTACCGCGAGTATGAAGCGGCCAAGCTGAAGTTGGCGGACCACACTGCGGGAAACCATACCGCATACTACAAAAATGTCGTTGAAACCTTCTATTATAAGCTGTTTTTAACGTTGCTGTTTTGTATTATCATGTTTATCGTCGTTCCTGCGGTCATCTATTATTTAAGCTATATTCCGTATATGCATATCGCCGATAACCCATACGATTTTGATCAGATATTGAAAAATCAGTCTTATATGTGGAACTACCATGCGCACCTCACCACCGCCAGCCCGCATCCGTTTGCGTCCCGCTGGTATACGTGGTTTTTCGATATCCGTCCGGTATACTTTTTCCAGGGCCACGGATATACCGCCGGCAGGATTTCTTCGCTTTCTTCGTTCGGCAATCCCGTCATCTGGTGGTCGCTGATTCCGGCTGTGATATTGATCGTGGTGCTCAGGGCCAATAATGTCAAATTTGGGCGTGGTTTGGGGTACAGTGCTGTAGCCGGTCTTTCAAATATTCTGCCTTGGGTATTTATCTCAAGAGAGACCTATATCTACCATTACTTTGCATCGGTACCGTTTATGATTTTGATCATCACCTTTGCATTAAAGCATCTTTTTGAAAAGTCAAAATTCGGGAAATACTTCCTGATCGTGTTTCTGGTTACGGTGGTCGCCGTCTTTATTATGTTCTATCCGTTTATCACGGGTATTCCGGTCGCCAAAACCTATGCCAACGCCATGCGTTGGCTGGAATCGTGGCCATTTTATTAATCTTACAAAAGGGATTGACTTAGATGTTTGCAAAAGTACAGAGCATTGCGCTGGAGGGTTTAAAAGGTTTTGAGGTTTCGGTTGAAGCCGATATTTTTGATGGTCTGCCCGCGTATGAAACCGTGGGTTTGCCCGGCGCGGCGGTTAAGGAATCCAAGGAACGTGTGCGTTCAGCGATTAAAAACAGCCATCTGATCTACCCCACACGGCGCATCACGATCAATCTGGCTCCGGCCGATATCCGAAAAGAAGGGCCGGTTTATGATCTGCCGATTGCGCTCGGTCTTTTACGCGCTTCCGGACAACTTTCCGATATCCCTGAAAAATGTATCTATATCGGTGAGCTTGCCTTGGACGGGGCACTTCGTAAAGTTAACGGCATTTTACCCATGCTGATCGAAGCGGTGAAATTCGGCTATGATTCGGCGGTGATCCCGATGGATAACGCGGCCGAAGCCGAGTGTCTGGACAAAATAAAAATCTTTCCGGCAGAGAACCTAAATCAGGTAGCCGATCATATCAATGAAAGGGTCATTATCTCGCCGGCTGCGTATAGAGGCTATGAGAGCATACAGGACAACCGAAGCGGTACAGTAGATTTTTCCGAAATCAAAGGACAGAGTTTCGCTAAACGCGCCATGGAGATTGCAGCGGCTGGGGGACACAACATTCTGCTCATCGGGCCGCCTGGCGCGGGAAAATCGATGCTGGCAAAAGCACTGCCCGGCATTTTACCCGATCTTTGCTTTGAAGAAGCGCTTGAAATCACCAAAATTCATTCCATTGCGGGACAGCTGGACGGCGGACTCATCAAGACACGGCCTTTTCGTTCGCCCCACCACACGACATCCACCGCGGCGTTGGCGGGCGGTGGGTCCAAAGTCAGCCCAGGCGATATATCTTTGGCCCATTTCGGTGTGCTTTTTCTAGATGAGCTGCCCGAATTTAAGCGCGAAGCCTTGGAGGCGCTGCGCCAGCCCATTGAGGACGGCATCGTGAATGTTGCCCGAGTCAACGCCAAAGCGGTGTATCCGGCAGACTTTATGCTGGTGGCCGCCATGAATCCATGCCCATGCGGTAATTACGGCTCTTTGGTTCGGGAATGCCGGTGCTCCCAGCGTCAGATCAGCGGATACCTGGGGCGCATCAGCGGTCCGCTCTTAGATCGTATTGATATGCATATCGAGCTTTCCGAAGTCACCTATAGCGAGATATCATCGAAGGAAAAGGACGAAACCAGCGCGCATGTGAAACAGCGCGTCAATCGTGCACGTAAGCGGCAGATGCAGAGATATCAGGGAAGCGGGGTGTATACCAATGCCCAGCTCAGCTCCTCACAGGTAAAGAAATTCTGTGCTATCGACGCGGCGGGGGAATCCTTGATTGAAAAAGCATTCAGCAAGCTGGATATCTCGGCGCGTTCGTATAACCGCATATTAAAAGTGGCCAGAACCATTGCGGATATGGAAGAAGCTGAGATGATTGGAGCCCATCATATTGCGCAGGCGATCCAGTTCCGTTCGCTTGACAGAAAGTACTGGGGGTAGCCAAAAATGGATGACATCGCGCGCTATTGGTTATGGCTGGCCTCTTTAGAGAAAATCAGTGCCAAGGATTTCTATGATATTTTAGCCAAATTTGAAGATATACAAAACGTCTGGGATTCGGTGAAACTGAATACCAAAGCGTTTGATTTTTTAGATGAAACCAAAAAAGCTTGTATCTATCAAAACCATACTGAAGCATACATCGATAGCCTGATTGAACAATGCAGAAAAGCAAACGTGAAGCCGGTTTTGCGATTGGATAACGATTATCCCGCTCTGTTGTCAGAGATACCCGCACCGCCTCCGGTTTTGTTTATTAAAGGCAGTTTGAAGGGGTATCATAAAAAAGCGGTGGCGATCGTCGGAACAAGGCGATGCAGCCGAAAAGGTGCCGAGTTTGTGGAAGGTTTGGCCGAGGATCTGGGGCGCTCAGGCGTGATTGTGGTATCGGGACTGGCTCGGGGGATTGATACCGCGGCGCATACGGGTGCGGTGAAAAGCGGAGGTACTACGTTTGCGGTTCTGGGTTGCGGCACGGATGTGGTCTACCCCAAGGAAAACCAAAAGCTGTATGACGCTATTTGCGAGAATGGCGCGGCGATCTCGGAATATCTGCCCGGAACGCCGCCGATTCCGTGGAACTTCCCTTTGCGTAACCGGATTATTTCCGGTATGTCCTTTGCGACGGTCATTGCGGAATCGCAATTTAAGGGGGGCGCGAATATCACCATGAAATACGCGACTGACCAGGGACGAGATGTGCTGGCGGTACCGGGACACCCGTATGATAAGCAAAGTGAGCTCCCGAATTTTATCATCAAAAGCTGCGGGGTGATGGTGCGAAACGCAGATGATATATTGTCGGAATACGGTTGGGGGAAAACCCGAACAAAGCGTAAACGCGACGTTAAATTGAATATTCAACTTGATTTTTTTGAACAACAAATATATAATTTGCTCTTGCAAGGCGATTTAAGCATTGAAGAAATTGAAAACCGAAGTGAAATTGAGCCGCAAGCACTGTACGCCAGCCTGACCATGATGGAGATGAAAGGCGTGATATCACGGCTTCCCGGCAACGTTTTCGGCATAAAATAGTACCACTGAAAGGTAAAGGGATATGGCAGCAAGCCAAGCAAAAACAAACAATGATAAAACTTTGGTGATCGTAGAATCACCCGCCAAGGCCAAGACAATCTCCAAATTTTTGGGGAGCAAATATTTCGTTAAGGCCAGCAACGGGCATATTCGCGATCTGCCAAAATCTAAGATCGGTATCGATATTGAGGACAATTTCGAACCGCAATATATCAACATCCGCGGCAAAGGAGATTTAATCAAGGGACTAAAATCAGAAGCCGCGAAAGCCAAGCACATCTTTCTGGCAACAGACCCAGACCGTGAAGGCGAAGCGATCAGCTGGCATATCGCCAATATTTTAGGCATCGATGAAAGCGATACCTGCCGCATTGAGTTTAATGAGATCACCAAAACCGCCGTTAAGAATGCGGTGGAGCACCCGAGAAAAATAGATATGGATTTGGTCAATGCCCAGCAGGCCAGACGGCTTTTGGATCGGCTGGTGGGTTATAAGATCAGCCCTATTTTGTGGTACAAAGTCAAGCGCGGGCTGTCGGCCGGACGTGTGCAGTCGGTGGCGGTGCGTATTATCGTTGATCGCGAAGAAGAAATCAACGGATTTGTACCGCAGGAATACTGGACCATTACTGTGCTGCTTAAAACCGAAAGCGGCCAGATATTTGAAGCCAAGTTTTTTGGAAAAGACGGCAAAAAGCTGGACTTGGATGATGAAACAGCGGCGATGAAAGTGGCGGAAGCGATTAAAGCTCAGCCGTTTGTCATCAAAGACTTAAAGCAGAGTGTAAGAAAAAGACGCCCGTCCGCGCCGTTTAGCACATCCACCCTGCAACAGGACGCCGCGCGTAAGCTGTATTTTTCCACACGCAAAACCATGATGATCGCTCAACAGCTCTATGAAGGTTTTGAGATCAAGGGTTACGGTCTGACCGGTCTTGTCACCTATATCAGAACCGATACCACACGTGTTTCGGAAGAAGCGCTGACGGCGGTGCGCGAGAACATTAAAGTAAACTACGGGGATGAGTATCTCCCCGAAAAACCCAATGTATATAAGAAGAAAGCAGGAGCGCAGGATGCGCATGAAGCGATCCGGCCGTCCTATCTGGAGCTGACGCCTGAACGCGTTAAACCCGAATTGACCAGTGACCAGTATAAACTCTATACACTCATCTATAATCGGTTTGTGGCGTCCCAGATGACGCCGGCTGAGTTTGACTCGGTGTCGGTAGAGCTGGAATCGGCGGGATACCTGTTTAAGGCCAGCGGTCAGCGCTTACGCTTTAAAGGTTTTCTGGCGGTTTACAAAAATTATACCGACGAGGAAGCCGAAGATAAAAACAATATGCTGCCCAAGCTTTCAGTTGGAGAACGGTGCGAAGCTGAATCGATCGACCCCAAGCAGAATTTCACCCAGCCGCCGCCGCGCTATAACGAAGCGTCATTGGTGCGTGCGCTGGAGGAAAAGGGAATCGGCCGGCCGTCCACCTATTCGCCGATTATTTCAACGATCATCGACCGTAAATATATCGTGCGTGAAGACCGGGTGCTGAAACCCACATTCTTAGGCGAAGTGGTGACCAAACTGCTGAAAGACCACTTTAACGAAATCGTGGATGTTGAATTTACCGCAGGCATGGAAAATGATCTTGACGGGGTTGAGAGTGGGAGCACCGATTGGAAAGACCTGCTTTCCAACTTTTATGGACCGTTTGAAAAACTGCTGGAGAATGCCGATAAGATTGAACGCGTTCAGTTGCCCGTGATTGAAACTAATGAAATTTGCGATAAGTGCGGTGCGAAGATGGTGATTAAAGAAGGACGGTTCGGTGAATTTTTGGCTTGCCCGAATTATCCTGAATGTAAAAACACCAAAAAAATCGTGAAATATGTGGATGCACCCTGCCCGAAATGCGGCAAACGCGTGGTGGAAAAGAAATCCAACAAAACCAAGAAGATTTTTTACGGTTGCGAAGGTTTCCCGGAATGTGATTTTGTATCCTGGGATATGCCGCTGAAAGAGACATGCGAGACTTGCGGCTCTCATATGGTGCTCAAAAAACGGGCGAAGGGCGATGACATCAAAAAATGCGCTAACCCGGAATGCCCGACCAACGCAAAACAAAAAAAAGATGAATAGAGTGACGGTTATCGGAGCGGGGCTGGCTGGATGCGAAGCCGCGTATCAGCTGGCTAACCGTGGCATTGCGGTGACACTTTATGAGATGAAACCGCAAAAGAAAAGTCCAGCACACAGTATGGACGGGTTTGCCGAGCTGGTCTGCTCCAATTCATTACGTGCCAATAACATAGAAAACGCAGTTGGTCTGTTAAAAGAAGAACTGCGTCTTTTAGATTCGCTT
>CAXXJI010000017.1:0-17709 GCA_963666035.2 Christensenellaceae bacterium
TAGAATCTCGAAAGTTATAATATTTGGAGGGCATGAATGCCTGTGAACAAAGAAACAAGAAGAAATGGCCCAATGCATTTCAGTCGCGGTCGGGAAGCTCTTTTATCCCAATATGCTGAAGCGGCGGTCTGCCTCTATGGAGTGATCAGCATCGATGAATTTGTCGAGGTGTTTAACTACTATGAAATAGACATTACGACTGCAGAAGAAGTATTGTTGGCTCTAAACAGTCTTGCGCAAACCGAGGAAGTTGAATACTCTATTTCAGGGAGTATTCTCTCTGGGCCAGACTTTCAGCCACAATTTGATGACTATAAAGAGAATGTTGATTCCTTAAGAGCAAGCCGGAACGGGAAACTTCGATATCTCCCCGACAAGACGGAGTTTCTCAGATATTTAGATTTCTTATATCGGGAACCAGAAAAGCCATATGCTGATTTAAAAGCATACATTCTTAAGAATAATTTAATAACCAGTGATGATTGGATTGATGATGTGGACGGAGATCTTATTGATTTGCATGATATGATACAGTTTGGCGTGAAGGCAAAAGAAGAACTTGAATATTTCGTTGAACGTGGCTACCAATTCAAAGACTTAGAAACATTGAACGAATTTAATCAGCTAGTTGTAAATGTCCATAACAACACAAGAATGTATGACAATAACGGCTTCACTCCAAATGAAATATCTGCACAATCAAAGCCATCAGAGTTGCAACCCTTGCCTAAAATGAATCGCAATGAGTTATGCTTTTGCGGGAGTGGACTAAAGTATAAGAACTGCCATGGGAAACTTGATTAGCGTTGATTTGAGCGCATACTATTCGTAAAATGATAATTTGGCGAAGGGTTACCGCTACTATTAGACATACCACAAACGCCATCAATTACAGAATCATTTCGTCCTTGGCCGTTACAAAGGCGTGTTAAATGGAATGAAAGGTTATGGGCCACTCTAGAATTTTCTCAGAAGGCTTCTGAAAATACTTTTGGATACGAAAACTGTCCGAAACATTCCCGAACGAATATGTAAAAGAAAAACCCTTTGTGATAAACGTAGTTTAATAAAAAGTTGTTAAACATCCTATCTGATTACATGAAAAAAATAATTGCAAAGAGGAAAATCAAACACCACCAGACTGTAGACAAATATGGTCTAAATATAATAAAATGATTTTAATGTGATTTATATACAAAGAAGGATTTAACATGATTATTAGTAATTATGGTATTGGTGGATTATTCAAAATACATTAAAATAAATGGGCTTTGTTTTTCACAAGCGCTTTAGTTTTTGATTGATTTGCTTTTAAGGAACTATTGGATGATAGATAACATCGTTGAATAGAGGAAGCGGTTAAGAATATAAGCATTTGATTCTGGGTTTATGAGCATAGATATAGTATGAACGGTAGCTTTTAAAATCGAAACCACCTATATACTGCTGCTGAGTTGAAGCTTATTCTAATATAGTACAAGATGTAAATGCAATCTGTGGTGCGGAGCTAGTTTTTACTATCTAAATGATTAAAAAATGAAGATTTTTTAAATTATGATTGGACATTATTTCGAGGAATCCTAAACAATTTCCTACTTTATCTTATAAGCTGGTGACCATAACGGGTAAAGGCTATGCGAACCAACAAGAGTCACATGATAATATAACGAATCGAGCAAGATATCTGATAGGAATGCAGGCAAAGTATAATGATAATAGAAAATTGTATAATTATAACCATTACAGCTTTAATAACGTGGGGTTTTGCTTGGTATTTTAGTGAGAGAAAAAAACTGTTGGTAAAATATGATTCCACTAGCGTGCTAAAAATGCCGATAGAATTTGATGGGTTGAAGTTGTTATATGAAAACAAAGAAATAGATGAGCTTATCCATACAAAAATAACATTCAGAAATGATGGAAATAAAGAAATCGTACATAGTATGATTGTAAAGAACATGATTCATATAAACTTTACAAATTGTACGGATATATTAAAAGTAGTTATAGATAAGAAAAGTAATAACGAAATTGATTTGCGGGCTGAAGCGAAAGACAACAAGGTGTGGATTGAATTCAACTTTCTGGACAAAAATGAAGAATTTACAATAATCGTTTTACATGTTTCGAAAACCAACTTGGCAATAGAAGGGAAAATCATCGGATGTAAAATTCGTATTGTAAAAGACTACAAATTCGCACTAAAAGAGTCTCTGAAGTTTTCAATAAGAATTTCTCTATTAATAGGATTACCAATTGCAGTATTTTGTATGATTTTTAAAGATAGAATTGTGTTTTTGCAACTATTAATCGGCCTATGTATAGGTGTTATACTAAGCATTATTACCGTATTTCTTGTTATACCATGGTCTATTAGAATGAGGGAAAATAAAATCAAGCAAAATTTGAATGGATAACAAGTGTATTATACTTATTGAAATAACTATTTCTTATGACGTACTAACAGAAATGACAGACACGGTGAGGAATAAGTAGATCTTCTGATAATAAAGTGAACACATATTCTATTTTTATTCACAGTGTTAAAGAGTGGAGGTAGTTAAATAGTCAAGGCTAATATATCCTAGGAAACACTGTTTTTGAGCGGCAGATATTAATGTAATATTAGTTATTTGTATATTGAAAACCATAAGCATGCATTATATAATGAAAAGAAATGGAGGAATATTAAAAATGAAGAAATTAATTGTTTCAGAGGTAATTATTCCAAAGGGAAGATTCTTTGATGACAGCGAAGCAGCGGCGAGAAGAAAGAAAATTGCTGAGCAACTTAGAAAAGGACAAAGCGTAGCGGTGGAAAATGACACAGGCAGAATGACAAATGAAGATGATAAAAATGTTGACAAAACCAACTCACTAAATGCACCAAAGGGTAAATTAGCATAATCATAACATTCCCTTTTAATATTTTGGAGGTTATATGAGTGGATTTTATTGGTACGAAAGATACCCCGATATTTATGAAGGTGAAATAAAGGCGATGAAGAAGTACTTTCCAAGTTTTAAGTTGGAGAAACTCAATGACGGTCGATTATCTTGGATTGGGCAATTAAACCCTAGTGGAAAGGATGGCGGCGTGTGGGCTCTTCAAGTTATATATGATAATGACCATCCAAGATCTGATAGGTATGGTGGGTCTGTAAGGGTTTACTCAATTGCACCGGATTTGAATGAGTTGTTCGAAGCTGCAGGTCGTTTACCACACGTTTTAAGAGATGGCAATGGGAACTTATATATGTGTACAGCTAGAATGGAAGATTTGGATAAAGGGACCAATGAAACAACATCGGCAGCTAAATCTTTGGGATGGGCATCCAAATGGATATTCATTGTAGAAGGATGGCTGAAAGGTGAGCTTGGTGAAGAGGTATTTGGCCACACATATTAATACTCCAATATAATTTGGATTCAGCATCATACTTTTTCTTTGGATTACGTCGGTTTTGTTTTTGATGCAGGAGATATAAAATGCCAAAAAGAGTTGTTTTTTCAGATAGAGCCTTTGCCTCGTTGTTAGCTGAAACGAATTCACAAATAGCTACGGAAACGGGAGGGCTCTTTCTTGGTTTTCGAACTGGTGAAATATGGTATGTTGTCGAGACTATTGATCCGGGGCCAAACTCAATTTTTCATGTAGCATATTTTGAATATGACCACGCGTATGTTAATCATTTAATGAAAAAGATTGCATATTTTTATGATAAAGATATCGAATTATTGGGATTATGGCATAGGCACCCTGGCTCAATGGATACTTTTTCAAGCACAGATGATGGAACCATTTCTGAGTATGCTAATTTGCATCAGGATGGAACTATTTCAGCACTCGTGAATATTGATCCATCACTGAGGTTAACATTGTATGCTGTTCCTAGACCAATGCAGTATGATAGGATTAGCTATAGGGTGGGTGATCGACTGATCCCTGAAGGCTTGCTTTCCTATAAGGATCATCATAAGCAAATCGAGTTGATTGAGAAAAGATCATCTGAACTCAGGGGAGCCCAAGCTAAAGATAAACAGGGAAGAGGATTTATAAAAAGCTTTTTTTATGATTTTGTTGATGATTTGGGGAATAAACTCTACGCAAAAACGGAAGAAAAGAAACATGTACAGAGTCAAGGGGTAAGCTTTCGCGAGGTGCTAGAGTGGTATACAGAAAAAAACAAAGCTCAATTAGAAGATGTCTATATAAATAATAAGAGAAAATTTATGAATCAGAATGATTATTATGAGACAATCCTTGAACAGCTAGATACTGATATGAAGTTCTTAAGCTCAGTAGGTGTAGTTGCACGGCTATCCTTAAATGAACGTCACTTTTTGCAACTTATCGAAACGGATGAAGACATGTGCCTAATAGTAACTTTTATTTACGATAGGAGAGGAGTTATATACCACTATAAGGGTAGATATTTTAAATATCAGAAGGGGACATATCGCGCGGCATATGAAGATTATGCTTCCATCAGAGGAGGTAGAGATGATTAATGATGGGGTAAAAAAAGAAGCACATCGTCTTTATTCCAGAAAGCATGATCAAATTAAGCTATACTGGTGATTTGTTCGGATATTATGTTGATGATACCGGGGTTTTCAATATATTTCCTACGGATAACACTTTAAGCATAGGGAGCGAATTAACAAAAGTGGGGGTTATTGGTTCAAGTGAATCTGACGATAAGAACATATTGGTTGGAGTAAGAGGTAAAGATGATAATTTATCATTTACGTACAATGGACAGAAATATGCATATAAACCATATAATTTAATTCAGAATATATTTTCAAGAAATACCGGTATTCTTGAATCTGAAAAATTGCGAGATAAAGCAGTCGTTATTATTGGATGTGGATCGGTAGGAAGCTTGGTCGCATTAGAGTTGGCCAGAGCAGGGGTTGGAAGGTATCTCCTTATTGATAATGACATAGTTGAATATCACAATGTGTGTAGACATCAGTGCAATATCATGGATATTGGAAAACTGAAAGTAGACGCGATTGCAGAACGAATCCTGAGGATTAATCCATATGCACATGTTGAAAAAAAAGCGACCACTGTGGAGCAAATCAGCAAAGATGTATTTGATGGATTCTGCATCGGCTCCGAGACTGTTTTTGTTGGCTGCGCAGATAACCGAGCAGGCGATGCATATACGAATATCATTTCAAGCATGTATTCAGCTTCGTTTGTAAGTATTGGTTTTTGGGAGAGAGCATTTGCCGGAGAAATATTTTATCATATACCCAACAAAAATATGCCATGTTACTCATGTGCACTAGGGAATTCGGCAGATAATGATGGATCTGGATTTTCTCAAAGATCGACAGTTAACAGTCATTTATATACAACACAAGAGGATTTATCACAAGTAAACTTCGAACCGGGAATATCAATTGATATTAATTTTGTTACAATTATCGGGATTAAAATAATATTGGACATTCTAAATTTATCCGACGAAAAATATAAACCAAGATTAATAAATCAACTGACGCAATATACATTGGTCTGTAATACAAACAATGTTGACGTTGGTGGCGAAATGGCAGAGATATTCAGCTATCCGCTACAAGTCACAACTTCGCTTGTTGTCAGCTTTTCGAAAGGGTGCCCAACATGTAACACATAAAAAGTGAGTTTTTCGAGATTCAATGGTACGAATTGCAACAGAAATGTGTGATGTTCATACCCGACCAGTGGTATATTTGTAGCTTAGTTTTTAATGATTGATTCTTAGCACTGATTAATAGAGGCGGGGTAAGTAAAATTGGAAAATGATGAGCATATTATTACAATAGCCGAAGACGGGACGATAATTCGAACCCCTAGATCAGGGCGTATAAATTTGACTGAAAACAACACCGCATCAATATATCAAAGAGAGCGGTCTCGAACTCATTTTACTTCGGAGACCATTAATAGTGAGCGGCGGATAATTTTTTGGGTTATTACATTAGTTGTATCGATAAGCATTGGCTGTTTTTTAGGCTTTTTTCTTTTCCCCAATTATGCTTATTACTTTTTTACTGATTTTTTTGAAAGTTTGGACATGGAAGTTGTATCAAATGTTTCAAGTTTTCTTAGTTCCTTAATGCCTTATCTTATTCTGATTGGAAGCGTTATCGGAACTTCTTTGTACAACAAAGGCCAAGACTCTACATATGAAGCATCTCAATATATATTATCAATTCTTTCGGCGATTGGAGGTAGCGTTGCAATATGCATAGCAGTATATGCTGCTTTAATTATTATTATTATAGCAGTAGCGATTCTGTTGATTATTCTTGCATTCAGTGTTTTATTCGGAGGATAAAAAAGTGAAGGGGGAATTAGATGGCTGGGTTTAATAGTATTATTTCTGAATTTATGGAAGCGATTGGGGCGCTTGCGTCTGTTTGGCTAAATCAGGAATTTCCGGATGAAAAAATGAAGGAAATCGGTGAAGCTGTGATTAAACCGATTGCCGATAAAGGCAAACGAATCAGTGATATGTCTCAAGAAGTAAATGATATGTTATCAAAACTTAGATCGGAGAACTTGATTAGCGGGGAATAATGTGCTTTTTAGCAGATAGGGTTGAGCTTGATGAACGTAGAAAACTATAATACAGCGCGTGTTTTATCGGAGATAAAAGGGACCTTGGATAGGACGGCTTTGGCTTTATATGATAATGATGCAAAGTTCGATATGGAAAAAGTGAGGCTCTTAGAAGGATATAACGAACGTCAAAATGAAGTTATCAGTGAGTTTACGACAAAGATTGCCAAACTAAATCGTGATTCAGGGGATTTGTTAGAGTTAATTGATACCATGGTTAACGAAATGGAGATTTTTGATAGTGAACTTTGTTTAGTAGATGCGGCATATAAAGCACGCCGGAGAAGAAAAGTTAAAATTGAAGTTGACCGAGAATTAATGGAATCGGAAAACAAAGAAGATTTTTATAACGAAATTGTGAGATTGAGAGAGGAAGCAAAAACAATTGCCGAAAAATGTGCCCGAAGTACGCATGTACGTGTAATACAAGAAGTAGGGATGCTACTATCATCGAAAAGGATGAAAGATTACGGGCGGTTGTGTGAAATTATATCCACAGCATCTCTGCTACGAGATTATGCGTTTTATACTGTGCCTAGGGATATTGAAGATCAAAGAGATTTTTTACGGTCCTCACAAGATATTGAGGTTGAGCGAATATCCGATGTAGTAGCAGGTTGGGTAATAGATAATGAAGATGATCATATAGATAGTTATAATCAAATAGTGACTTCAGCTATTGATGCAATTGAATGTTTATTAACTGAAAAAGACTACCAAAGAATATTGAATTGGCGAAATAATTTTAAATCGATAGCTAATAATGCACTTATTAATATTGTTGAAATCGGATCTTTTGAAGTAAAGTTGGATTACTTAGAAGATTTTGATGAAGTAGTAGCTTTGTTGGAAACACATTTAGGCTTTTGTTATTCTAATGCGAGAATCAAGTTGCCTGCTTTAATAGATTTGTCACAAAACACGAACATGTTTTTTATTTCGGATGAACCTCATAGTTCAAAAGAAGTGATTCATTCGGTTTTGTTTTCTCTATTATCAAATGCCCCGGCCGAACTTCAAAAGCTATATTTGATTAGCCCTGAGGTGGGTACTGAAGGTTTTCAGTCTTTTCTGCCACTGATTTCAAATGAAATAACACGCGATAAAATCATTGTTGGGAAAGTGGCAACTCAAAGAGAAGATATTAAGAAAAAACTTGACACACTTAATGAATATATTGATATGGTTTCGCAAGGGAAATTTGTTCAATATGAAAGCATCTTTGATTATAATTTGCGTGCTATAGAGACAAAAGAAGCACTCAGAACAATATGCATTTTAGATTTCCCTAAATATTTTAATGAAATATATATGTTAGAAATGCTGTATAATATTGTTCGCAATGGATGGAAGTATGGTGTTAATGTTATTATAGAGTACAATGAAAAACATGATGAACACAATGATAGAAACAAAGAGCAAATAAAGCGCATTATGGACGAATGCAATATTATTCGGAAAGAAAACGAAGGATGGTCATTTAATACTTTAGTACAAACGCAGTTTTATAATAGCCCCGCGCAGACGGATATTGAGAGGCTTAAAGAGTCGCTTTCGTTACAGATAAACAGCAATAAGGAAAAGGCAATCTCAATAGAAAGAATTAATCCAAGAGAAGGATGGTTCGAAGGCTCCACACAAAAGAAAATTTCAATTCCGATAGGAAAAAATGAGCTTGGCGAAATTCAATTCTTTGAAGTCGGAAATGATGTGAGCGATGGTATATCACATTATGCAATGGTGGTGGGCTCAACCGGATCGGGTAAATCAACATTGTTGCATACACTTGTATTAAATGCAATCACAACTTATTCTCCGGATGAAATTAATCTTTATATTCTAGATTTTAAAAACGGAACTGAATTTAAGCGATATGGCGAAAAAAGAATACCCCATATCAAAGTTCTCGGGCTTGATGCAATGCAAGAATATGGAAAGAGCGTACTTGATGAACTTTGGGAAATTATGACTGAAAGAAGCCGAATATTCAAAGGGAAATTAGTTAATGATATCTCCGAATATAGGCAAAAAACGGGGGAGAACCTTCCAAGAATCTTGGTTGTAATGGATGAGTTTCAGGTCCTCTTCAATGAAGATACTAACCGAAAAGTCGCAGCCGATTGCGGCAATAGAATGGCGGAATTTATTTCGCTTGCACGAGTGTATGGGATTCATTTTATTCTTTCGACACAAACGATGAGTCGGCTGAGAACGGGGTATTCTTTGCCGAAAGCAACAATTGCAGAGATGCATGTACGAATAGGACTGAAATGTACTGGCGTAGAAGCTGAATTAGTCTTTGGTGATCGGAATGGTAGAATGGCTGAGGATAAAATGAAAACGGAAGAAAAAGGAAGAGCTGCTTACACTGAAAATGATTTGATAGGTAATATTATTGGACTTAAAGTAGCCTATGCAGCTAATAGTATAAAAGACAAAATTTTATCTGAAGTTGAAACTCAGTTCATAAACTTTCCGGTTAGGGTACCAACACGAGTATTTGACGCAAGTGAAGTTCCACGGCTTTCTGAGTGCAAACAGTACAATTCAATTGAGAAGGATTCAAATAATGAGCAGGTAGTATACCTTGGCGAGGCAATACGAATCGGAGATCCAGTTGCAATAACATTTACACGTAAGAAACGAAGTAACATTTTGATATCTGGTTCAGGTCTATTGATGGACCGGCTGGTTTCAACTTATCTTGAAAACGTATTAAAGCATGGGAGCACAGTATATTTGATTAATGGAGCACAGATTATTGAGGAACCGATTGAAGAAGGAATGGGTTGTCTTTTGGAATTTGGAGAAGCACTTATAAAAAATGCGCAAAATAATGAGGATATTTTGAAAATTATTGATAGTGTGTATGATGTGTTTGCTTCAAGGAATAGTAACCCTGAGTCAGTAAGGGGAACAAAAACGACTCACTTAATAATAAACAATTTTCAGTGGATGGAAATCCTTAAGAGAATTCTAGAAAATAAAAATATCGATGAATATATTACTGTAGAAAAAAATGATGCAGACGGGTCTGATATATTTGGATACTTAGGAAAGCATACTAAGCGTGATAAAACCGCAATTGTTGATAAAACTGTTGACAGTGCATTGGATGCGTTAATTAGTCTTGGAGGAACAGAAAAGAAAAGTACGAGTGAGGAGATATCATATACTAAAAAAATGCTTACACTAATAGAAAAAGGTTATATGTATAATATCAATATTGTTCTAACCTGTTCAGGATATGTGGATTTAAAGGATTATAAATACACAATACTTGATAAGTTTCCAAATCGAATTCTTTTTTCAATGAATGATCAAGATGCAGATAGAATTATAAGCGATGTTAAAACATCTAGTTTAAAGGATAACATGGCTGTTTATACGGATGGCATACGAGACCCAATCCAATTTAAACCATTTATAATTGATGAAAATATCGAACAAAAACAGGAGGTGTAAAATGTCAAAAGCATCAGTATCAATTGCTGCACTTGAACAAATGAAAGCTAAAATGAACAAGTTTAAGGACGCACAGAATACGATCATTGGATCACTGATGAGAGATTATATTGCCGCTGGAGATGAATGGGACGACGCAAAGTATACGGAACTCGGAACAGTACTCGATGGGGTTATCAATGCGATGAAGAGGACGGAAGAAACTATTAATTCCGCGAATAGTAAAATCGACAGGCTACGTGGCCATGTAGATGATTATAATAGTACCCGATTTTAATCGAATTGTCTTCTTGAATAAGGAGGAAGAATGACAAAAGTCAATACAGATGTTGGGCCCTTATATGAAATAAAGGAAGCATTGGTTCAATTTCGAGAAAGAATATCGCATTCTATCAGAGGTTGCATTTCTTTTTTAGCAGATAAAGAGCAGGAAGCATTAAGAAATCTGGGGAAAATGGCTGAAGCAATTGAAGATATGCCAAGATCGAACAGAGATGAAGAAAATGAGTATAAAAGGGCATTGGAGAAAGTAAAACATGCAAGAGAGGAACTAATGCGGTTTTTAGCCATAAAAAAAGATTTTTTGCAGCAGTTTACCGAGTTAGGTGTCGAAGAAGATGCTGAAGGAGCATCAGCATCTGTATCTAAATTGATTGCGTCATTAGAAGAATACTTGGGTGAATCTTTTGATCAAGGCACAAGTTATACATTTAGAAGATAGACACTCAGTTAATTTTATATAAAATATGCAAGGTGAACCGACATTAATACAAGCGAAGCACCATTATATAATATTAAAAAAGGCTTAGCTGACTTTAAAGACCGATATCAAGTGTTTTTCAGAGATATTACACGGTATCTAGAAAATATCAGTTGTGAAATTGAAACATCTGTAGCGAAGAAAGAAGCCTATGTTAGCAGTCTTCTGGACTCGAGAAATGACCAAGATACCCGAGAAATTGCTGAAGACGATTTAGCGCAGGCAAAAGCGCTTGCCAGTGCTTTCTTCATTTTGCGGGATAATTTTATTTCAGAAGTTAAAGAAATAGATTATGATGATCTTGATAAAAACATAGTAACTGTTTCAAAATGTATCAGTATACTTGAAGATTATTTAAGCGAAAATATTAATACAGAATTGGGCAATAGAAATACGATTTCGTCAGAGGAGAGCCAGAGGGAAGAGCAATTGGGGAACCGCGCAATTGCTAAATTATACGAGAGCGCGCAAGAATGGGTTGCTGGATTATCCTCATATCAAAAACAAGCAGTTACAGCTTATACAAGCGAAGTTAATAATTGCTACGGTAATATTAATCGAGTTTTGCGCGGGCAAGAAACCAATTTCCAAAACAACAACGGCAATACTTCCGAAACGCTCCATTCAGCACTTGACCAGGCGCGAATAAATGAAGGGATTACGTCGTACAGATACATCAATAGTGCTGAGTATGATTGGATTGCTAGTCGCACAGACGAACAGTTGGTTGGTACAGTATTTGTCGACAGAGGATTTGTGAGTACCAGCCTTGATCCAGAGATTCCAATATTCAGAAATCGGGATACTCTACTCAGAATACATATGCCACAAGGGACTAGAGCCGCGAATATCGAAAGTCTAAGCGCAATGGGGCCTTGCGAAAGAGAGGTATTGATGGACAGAGGGCAAGTGTTCCGTATTACCCGTGTATCTCGCCAGGGACGGAGGAGAATTATTGATGTTGAGACATCAGTATTATGATGAGAAGGAGCAGAATTATGAGCGACCGATTTGGTTATAAAAAAGGTGAAGTAGAGTTTGGAAATTCACAATGTGATTTTTGTGAATATAACAATCCAGAAAACATCTATCAGTGTGTTAAGTATCCCCAAAAAAAGCCAGAGGATATTGTGAAAACACTCAGACAATGCAAATATTTAAAAATTAAAGTCGGTCTGTAGAGAAGTCAAAATTCAAAGGGGTATTTTATCATTGAATAACGAAAGAAGTAAAACATTAATTAGGATTGCAGATGATGGAACAATCATCAGAGAGCGAGCAACTGAAAGACAAAGTGAAGAAACATCACCACTGGAAGAAAGAAATCTTGACTATGGTATCCAAAACAGAACAACGGGAAATAACGCATTGAAAAACAGCATTATCTGGGGGGTACTAAATCTATTATTTGCCTTTTGGCTCATTGGCGTTTTTGGGGTAGCTAATGCATACTCTGCGTACAAAGCAGCGAAAAACAATAACACAATTGAATATTATAAAAGGATTAAAAAAGCGAAAGATTTTTTTTTCATAGGCTTGGGAGTGGTTATTTTAATCAATGTAATACTATGGATTGCAAGCTTATTTCCTAACGCATTAATGGCCAGTTAATAAAGTATATTTATAAAAGCACCACACAAGTGGGGATTATGCTTACATGATGCGTTATATAGGCGAGGAGATGCTTTTGGTAACCAGAAAACAGCAATGTATTGAGAATAAGGCAGCTGATCAAGTAAGGAAAAATATTAAGCGATTCATGTTAGCCGCTTTTGGATTACTATTATCGCTTTTTATCATTTTTTTATCAATCAAATATTCTGATACAATTAAAGAATGGAAGCAGTATGGTTTTTTGGGATTATTTGCAGGTTGCTTCTTAACAAATGCATCAATTTTTATGCCTACTATCAGTATCGCGCTGGTTGTGTCTTGTGCTTATTCTTTGAACCCGTTTCTGTGTGGCATAATTGGAGGTTTTGGAACTGCATGTGGAGAACTTGTAGGATATGCTTTTGGAAGAAGCGGCCGAGCAGTAATGGGGAACAATCGTTTTTTTAATCGAATAGAAACTTTTACAGGTAAGTACGCTTTTCTATCCGTATTACTTTTTTCATTTCTCCCGATTCCTATTTTTGATATTGTTGGTGTTGCATGTGGGATAAGCCGCGTTAAAGTAGCATATTTTTTTACTCCTTGCGTGATCGGGAAAGTCATTAAAATGATTATTATTGCTTATTTCAGTAGCAAATTCAATATAAGTCCTCTTGAAAGCTTTTAATCTTCTGATTGACTCGTAAATCCATTTATTATAGGTGTATATTATGGTAAAAATTAAAGATGATGGAACGATAATCACTGGCCGATATAGTGAAGGGAATGAAATATCTTCAAAAAGGTCAAAGATACTAATTATTGTTATTAGCGTTGTTATTTTGGTTGGCATAATATTTACTATCATACAATGTCAAACGAACAATACGGAGTATGAAATATACTATGATGAGGCTGAAGATATAGCTAGTTTTTCGGAGAATAACAATTACGATGCAGGTGAAAATGAAAGTTCGTTGCTAACTATAGATGAATACATGGGATATTGGGAGGGATATTATAATAATAACTCTGGGGTAATGGATTTAACGATTAATTTATATGATTATGAGCAGGATAATACAAGAGGTTATAATGAGTTTTTGGTAACTGCCGAATTTATTTTTTCACCTAGACCAGGAAGAAACAGTGGCGGTAAATCAGGAAAGTATTTGATGAGGGGATATATAAATGTTGAAAGTGGTTATATTTGGATGGTTGGTAAATACTGGTTAAGCACTCAACCTAGTGGATATAACATGCTAGATATTGAAGGAGAGATTGATTTGTCGAATGGTACATTTAATGGGAGACTAAAAAGAGATAAAAATACTGGATTCTGGTTAGAAAGATAGTGTTAACGTGAAACGCGATAATGGACACTTTTAAATTAGAATTTATGGAAGGAAATAGCTCATTTATCATATTGACTGCAGTAATGACTGCAGTAGGGATAAACCTATAAGGACTTATATAAACTTAGAAGGACGATCTAGTCACGAAAAAGGGCTTAGAAGGACTTAGATAAACCTATAAGAGCTTGACTCGTGGAATTGGAAATCGTGTTTACGTGATGAGCGTAACGAGGGTTCAAATCCCTTCCTCTCTGCCAGAAGTGCAATATATTGATTATTCGTTGAACGATTGGTCTACATATTGCGCTTTTTATTTTTCTGAAAAAATCTAGTTTATACCAAATAGGTCGAATGACTGCAACTGGGACTGCAACAGGAAAAATTGAGCGGATATTTTTGTCCGCAGCCACCTGTCGTTCTCAAAATAGAAATTGTTTGGCTTTTGTCCAGATTGTTTTTTGCATTTTATTTTTGAGGCTCACAGGGACCTATAAGAGCTTGACTCGTGGAATTGGAAACCCAAGTTTACGTGATGAGCGCAGGCGAGGGTTCGCGTGCCCTTGAGGGTGCAAATCCCTTCCTCTCTGCCAGAAGTGCAATATATTGATTATTCGTTGAACGATTGGTCTACATATTGCACTTTTTATTTTTATGAAAAAAATCTAGTTTATACCAAATAGGCCGAATGACTGCAACTGGGACTGCAACCGGAAAAGTAAAGCGGATATTTTGGTTGAACACCACATAACAGGAACACAATGGAATATTGAACATACAAGATGCTTGATTCTGGGGAGGAGGAAGACTATCCTATCCATCTTTTTATGATGAGAATTTGTCAATTCATATGTAAAATATGGTAGAATAGTATCAATTATTGAACAAACGCGAAACTGCTCGTAGAATAGTATCAATTGTTGAACAAACGCGAGACTGCTCTTAACTGGCAGGCTTTCTGCTCCACTAACTGTAGCACTTGGTGGAGCAATTATTGTTGGGGAGTATATCGAAATTATGGACTGTTTGATAAGAGAATTTGATTTAGAATAATCCACTTGGACATTTCTACTAGTAATTTGAGTGTTATTTGCTCGAAATTCTCGAGCAATGCTTGTTGAGAATGTTGCTTAATTGGTTTCCACGTGCCCTGTAATATTTTTGCGCTCCGTTGGCACCAGCAAGAGGATACGAAGAAGGAATTTCGAAATTTGCTCCCGTTTTTGCATGATTATGAATGGATCATCGCTCCAAATCCCGGTTTTGTTTCTTCTGCTTTGCGGCGCTTAGAACTTCATCAATATTATCTTTGTTGATCATTTTCGGATTCTTCTTTTGAATCTCAATGAGCACATCACGATTATCAGTTTCTTCTTCGAGGTATTGCTTATAAAGTTTTTCAAGATCAGGAGCATTCATGACGGCATTCAAGAATGTTTTTGTTTCCGGGGTAATATCTGCCCAAGACACATATAAATCATTGACGGCTTTTTCAATTTGATTTTGTGAAATTGGATGACCAGCAGAGTGATGTGCCTGAAGGATACCAATAATATCGGACAAATCATTTTTAAATTGCCGTCCTGATACTAATTTCATTGCAACGAGATATTCGCCAGATATAGTGCGAATATTTAAAATATTCGAATACGTTCGATACGGTTTTGAATACTGCATTAGCTTTGGTGAAAATGATTTTGTATTGGTAAAGTCAGTATTCAACCATCCGTTTGGCAAACCAAATTGATCGCCGATATAATTAATTGACTCTTTCATAGCGGAAGAGGCGTGAATAACAGCATCCATGTCATAGGTCATTTCACGAAAGCCATAATTGATTAGGATGGAAGCGCCGCCAACCAAAACAATTTCCGCTGGTGTCAGCTTGCCATTTCGTTTTCGAAATTCCTTCGCTAATTCTCTCAAATAGTAGTCAAGATTTTCTTTGGTGAATGGTTTATCATACGACATTACGGATCTCGCTTTCAACGATGTTAAATCTTAAGAACTCGGGGATAGCGTGCTTCAAGGCCTTTGCCTTTATCTGCTCGTTATTTTCCGCTATAGCTATTGCATTTATGCTCGAAGGGAATATTGGAGACTTAAGTTTTGAAGATCGGATATCATTATAGTTTTGATATATCGGGATCTTATTTTCATGACTCAAGTAATCGATCATGGCCAAAAGGTAGAGTGCTTCAGGATACCATCGCATATTATAATACTTGCGAATAATATTTGACTCTATCGTTTCAACAACAAAATCAATATCGCCAATGTCCTTCACCCGATGTTGAACATTGCTTTTAAAGGTTTCAAAGTTCTGGCGTGACTCATTTGTTGTGTCATTGACAGCATCAAGTAAATCTTCCATAGAAACATTTAGGGCTTGTGCTAATAGATATACGGTGCCAGCGGAGCATTTTTCGAGCTTGGTTTTCCCGCTGATAATATCATTTAATGTGGTGTGGGCAATGCCACTTATCTTGGATAACCGATATGGCGTCATATTGTTTTTAGCTAACAATTCATTTATAATCATCCTACTGTCCTCCTGAATTCATTATATCGGCGTGCCGATATAATGTCAACAAATAGTGCAGTGATGATTTTGTCTTAATACTAAATTGAAATCGGATTTACTTTATTGGATGTACTGCAACCGGTACTGCAACGCAGGAAACACTGTATGCAGTTAGATACTGTTCAATGCAGTTATCTTGTGGCAAACTTTATAAAAAGTACGCTATATGCAGTTATTTGCAGTCAGATGCGGGTATTGAATTCAATTGGAAATCGTGTTTACGTGATGAGCGTAACGAGGGTTCAAATCCCTTCCTCTCTGCCAAATGAACGGGTAACGCAATATTGGACACTTTTGATTAGAATGTCCAAATGCGGATACCCGTTTTTGTTTCGCCAAAGCGTAATTCATGAAGTTTTATTGGACAAATCGTGCACCATTTCCAAGGATAAATGCTCGAAGTAGATAAACGGGTATGATAAAAACAAGTTTTGAATAATCAATCAAAACATATTTTTTCTTCTGCATTACACGGGGGTTCACGAACCGTTACTGGTTTTTTAGCGAATTTCGGTAAAGAGCCTCTTTCTCGTTCGGAGTCAAAAGGCCTAAACTGTTGTGCGGCCGTATGTTGTTGTAGAAATCCATGTACTCTTCAACTGAGGATATCAGCTCATCCGGCGTCCGATAATAATGATGATTCGCTTCCTCACGCTTGAAAGCATTGAAAAAGGATTCGACCACCGCATTGTCATATGGGCACCCAGCCTTTGAGAACGAAGATCTAATGGATCGACATTTCACTTCTCTTCTAAACCAAGCACTGGTGTATTGTCCACCCTGGTCGCTGTGAAAGATCAGGTTCCTTTCAGGAAACCTACTTTTATATGCACTGACCATGGTTTGGATAACAAAGAGCGTGTCCTGATTAGTGGCAATATTGTACCCGATGATTTTTCGAGAGAACAGATCCATCACGACACAGATGTAATAAGCTTTATAATTCACTCGAACGTATGTAATGTCACTAACCCATATCAGATTTGGTGCTGGGGGATTGAACTCCCGATTGACTAAATCGTCTCTGAAAAGCGATGATCTCGAATAGTTATATGGTGTGTGATTCTTTCTTGGCCTGCACACCAGATTCATTTCTCGCAGTAACCGTCGTATCCGTTGAGGGCTGGTGCGATATCCTTGCTTCTGCATTAAATGGCATAGTTTCTTTGAACCCAATCGTCCTTTGGTTTCCTCAAACAGTTCCTTCAAAGGGGGCTTTAATATCATGTCCTGCTTTTCAATAACGGTTTGATCAGGCCGGCGATATTTATAATGATAATAAGTAGACCGCCGGACATTCAACGTTCGGCAGAGAGAATGAATTGAATACTTT
>CAXXJI010000018.1:0-21506 GCA_963666035.2 Christensenellaceae bacterium
GTCCTTTTATATGATCGGCGATCGGAGCTCCAGGCGTTTCCATCGGTTAAACGAGCTCTTTGCCGCCAAGGGCCAGATCGGCTTTCGAGGCTATGAGCGCGTGGATGGCAAGTTGATCCTGCCCGAAGCGGTCAAAGTCTTAAAGATGGCGTCGGAATAGGAGGATTAAACGATGAAGATCAAAATGCTTGAAAACTGTGTGGGGAACCGATTCTCCTACACCAAAGGCGCGACCTTGACCGTCACCGATAAGGTCGGCAAGGACCTCGTCAAAGCGGGCTATGCCGAGCTATTGGATAAAAAAAGTCAGCCGGCAGATGAAGAGACTGAGCAGACCCAGACGGCTCAAGTTAAAGCAGAGGTGACTGAAACAGAGGCCGAAAGCAAATCGGATCAAAAAGCCGGTAAAGCGAAATAATGGCTCTGGTGACTTTAGAGGAAGCTAAGGCTTATCTCAAAATTGAAATTGAAGATGATGACACGATGTTGTCTATGCAGATTGAAGCAGCGGAAGCATACCTAACCGGGGCGACAGGGCAGACCTACGCCCCGGAAACGGATGTTTTGGCCAAACTGTATTGCCTGATGCTGACACAGCACTTATATGACAATCGAACGCTGGTAGTAGCAGGAAATGAGAGCTTAAGCACAACCGCATCAGCAATAATGCTTCAGTTGCAGTGTGGAGTGGACGAAACCTCATGATTAAAATAAACCCAGGAGACCTAAACAGGCGTATAAAGATATATTCATACAATGCGGATGATGCTGTTTCGGATGAAGCAGGTGGGTTTGAGGACGTATGGGGCACCAAGGAAGGCTGGACGCATGTGTGCGATGCATGGGCGTCGGTCAGGCCAGCTTCAGAGCGTGCGCAAGAGTATGCTGAAAAAATGATGGTTACCATTTCTCATACTGTATTAGTAAGATACAACTCGGCTATAAAGAGTGATCAGTCAATAAAATATGATGGGCGAAAGCTGGATATTCAAACCATACGCAATTTTGATGAAAGCAATAAATACTTACAACTGATGTGCATTGAGGATACTGGAACGGAAGGCGATGTTGAAACATGAGCATAACTGTTACAGGCGAAAAAGAAACGATCAAAAAGCTGTGGATTTATAATGATGCATTCATTAAAAATGCAAAGCGTATTACGAGAAAAGCATCAAAGAATGTTGAGGATGATTACAAAACGCGAGTACCGGTTGGCAAAACTGGGAACCTCCGAAAATCTGTTAAAGCGAAGAATATTTATAACAGAGGAGGTGGACCTGCCGCAACGGTAATGCCGAGAGCAACGAAAGCAGGGCGAGGATATCATAGACACATGGTTGCATATGGAACTAAACCGAGGTCGCAAAGGCGTGGTAAGTCAACAGGCATAATGCCAAGGAATGACTTCACTCATGGAGTAGGGGCGGCGGCGGATGCACAATTTAATGCGGATATGCAAGCGGAGGTGAGCAAGCATGTCGTTATTTGACCTGCAAAAAGCGATTCTTAATGCAATAAAGAAAAATGAAGTGACTGCGATAGCAAAAATTTATGATTATGTGCCAAAAGCAGCGCTGTTCCCATTCATTGTGATTGGCGATGATAGGGCAGATGAGTATAACACGAAAAACTCAAAAGGGTTTATAACAACATCCACGATATATCTTTGGGGCAAAGAACGCAGTATGAAGGAGATCAAGAATCTAATTTCAATACTTGAAAGATTGTTATCAAAAGATATTGGAAGCTTTGAGTTTTATAAAATAACAGAAATGTCAACGGTTCGGCATGATGTTGAGTATGTGAAAGGGACGATTATTGTCCAATACAAAGTTATGGAGGATAACTAAATGGGAAAAATAAAGGGTGTAGACGTTAAGGTAAAAATAGGGACCGCTTTTGTTGGAGGACAACGCGGTGCGACTTTGAACAGGTCGTCGGAAACGATTGATGAAACAACAAAAGATAGTGCGGGATGGAAAGAAAATGGGGCGGGTTTCAAAGAATGGGGTGTTGACTGCGATGGTTTAATTCCTGTTGATGATACAGCTTATGAAGCGTTGGAAGATGCGTTCGAAAACGGGACCCCTGTGGAGTTGGAAGTAGCGGAACCGAATGGGAAAAAATACAATGGTTCAGCGTTGATCACGGACTTCCCGCTGGAATACCCGTATGATGACGATGCAACATACTCAATGACCTTTGCAGGTACTGGTGCCCTGACAAAGACAGCTGCGCCTGCAGAATAAGGAGATAAGCCAAATGACAGGACAAGCTATAAGTTTTGAAGCCGGCGGTCGCTCATATGAACTCAGATTTAGCACGAATGCATTTTGCAAAGCTGAGGAATTGCTTGGTTTCTCAATCATGAAACTGGAAGATGAAATAAGTTTTTCAACAATAAGGGTTTTGCTTCTGTGCGGTTTGACGTGGGCTGATCGCACCCTGAGCACGGATAAAGCGGGGAAAATATTGGATGAGGCGCTTATGGAGGAAGGGCAAACGTTTGAGGATATGTTTGAGCTAATTACAAAAGCAATTGAAAATGCGATGCCGACGCGCGAAGAAGAAGAGCATCCAGCAAGAAAAAACAGACGTGGGGGAAAGAAGAGCTAGGGTTTGATGAAGCTTACAAATATTACACTGGTGAAATTGGACTATCGCCAGATGAGTTTTATTCGAGTACCCCAAGAGAACTTCAGTTGAAAGCAGAAGGATACCTTTCGGCTAAGAAAGGTAATGCGGAATTGCAAAGCATGGCAACGGCAGTTGGTGTGCATAATGCAATGAGTAAGAAAAAAGCGAAGCTATTCAGCGAAGGCGAAGGCGAAGAGCCAAAGAAGATATCAAAAAAAGAAAAAAATGCACAACTGGAATATTTTGAAAAGGAGTTTTAAGCATCAGGTAAATACCTGGTGCTTTTATTTTTATCATGGGATTACTAATAAAAATAGGTGCGGACTTAAGCAGCTTTAAGTCAAAAATGAAGCGTGCAACAAAAGAAATATCTTTTTTAGGCTCGAGTATAAGTAACGTCGGCGGAACACTAACAAGAGGCATAACTATGCCGCTTGTAGGGATTGTGGTTGCTGCAGGTAAGGTCGGTATGGACTTTGAAGCACAAATGAATCGAGTCGCAGCTATTAGTGGAGCCACTGGAGAAGAATTAGCGGCTCTTGAAGGTAAAGCGCGCGAATTAGGATCGTCAACAATGTTTAGCGCTACTCAAGCGGCGGAAGGCTTAGAAAACTTCTCAAGAGCGGGATTCAGCGTTGAAGAAAGTTTGAATGCGATTGAGCCGTCTTTAAAACTTGCGATTGCCACAGGAACAGACCTTAGCACAACAACCGATATTGTAGCGAATGCGATTCGTGGTTTTGGTTTAGACGCAAAGGACGCGGCTGGCTTGGCTGACCTTTTGGCCAGCACGGCGGCAAGCTCCAATACAACCTTAGAAGAACTCGGCGATGCCTTTAACTACGTGGCACCGTTAGCAGCGTCATATGGTTATACAACCGAGGATGTTGCAGAGGCGTTAGGTCACATGGCTAACGCGGGAATCACAGGCAGTAAAGCGGGTACGACTTTGCGAAGAGCAATGGGAAATCTCGTAGGTGCAACAGGGGAAGCTAAAGACAAGATGGAGGAGCTTGGGATTGAGGTCGCGGATGCAGAAGGAAACTTGTACCCGTTGGATGATGTGATTGGTGACTTAAGGCAAAGCTTTGCCGGCATGTCCGAAGAGGAACAGGCGCTTACGGCGAACTTGCTGTTCGGAGAACAAGCGCAAGCAGGCATGCTGGCTGTAATAAACGCCACAGAAGACAGCATTGATAATTTAGCCGATGCAACCACTAACTATAACGGAACAGTTGAAGAACAAGCAGCAATCATGCAAAGCGGAACAAAAGGAAGTTTGATGGAGCTAAAATCTGCGGCTGAAGAATTAGCTATTAAGCTTTCAGAAGTATTGTTGCCAGCTTTTCAAAAAATCATCGAAAAGGTTCAAGGTTTTGTAGATAAGTTAAATGCGCTGTCGCCAGAGCAAATGAACACGATTATGAAGATTATGGGTATTGTCGCTGCGGTTGGTCCATTGCTTGTTGTAATAGGTAAAGCAATTTCAATAATGGGTAAAATTGGTCAGGCGTTTAAGATATTCAGTGGTGTTCTGGGTTTTGCATCAGCTGGACCTTTAGTATTAATTGTTGCAGGTATTGCGGCTTTAATAGCGATAGGCGTTCTTCTATATCAACACTGGGATGAAATTAAAGCATGGTTAATAAATGCGTGGACAACCATAAGAGATGCTGCGGTAAATCTATGGACTGGAATAAGTTCTTTTTTTACGGGGTTATGGACATCGATAAAAACGGAAATATCAACAGCGTGGAATGCCATCAAAGAGTTTTTTGCAGGTATTTGGAAAGGAATAGTTGAAGGGGCAAAAACCAAATTTGAAAACATGAAACTATTCTTTGAGTCGATTTGGATGGGAATAACACAAATATTCCAATTTTACGCAGAAATATTTCAAATGCTTTTTAGTATATTTACGAGTATCCTACAAGGCAATTGGCAAGCCGCGTGGGAAATGATAAAAACTCTGTTAGCTAATGCTTGGAACAACATTAAGACAATATTCAAAACAGCGCTGGAATTTGTTTTAAATCTTTTTGGGACAAATATGGATGAGCTAGTAGAAAAAGTAACAGATAGAATTGAGGAAATAAAGCAGACGTTTGAAGATTTAAAGGAAAAGATAAAGGGGATCATAGATAAAATCACATCAATTTGGAAAGGATTCAAGCTGCCGACATTTACACTGAAAATGGCGGTAAAAACGTTTTTGGGAAAAACGATAACTTACCCGACTGGCTTTAGCATAAATTGGCATGCTGAAGGCGGAATATTTACTCGACCAACGATACTTGGAGGTCACGGCTTTGGGGACAACCCGGGCGGAAAAGAAGCAATTTTGCCGTTGAACAGACTACCTGGGTTATTGGGCATGGACGGAGATAAACAGGTAGTAATACAAGTCGTCATTGATGGTGATGTGGTTCAGGAATATTCGGACAAAAAGCTGGGTAGACGTCTGCAAGGAGGGCTTTAGTCGTGTGGCAGTTTTACATTAACGGAATTGAGCAGATTGACAAAGCAATATCCGCATCAGTATCAACGGAACTTGATCGGCAGAACAACACATTTAGTATAAATCTTAAGAACATTCACGACACATATCATTTTTTAGAAGCCAATATTCTCATCGATGGTGAGGATATTGCATCGGGAATTATTACAAGCCAAAGCTTTAAAGATCGAGGAAGCAAACGAGCGGATATGACGGTAGAAGACCATTACTACATCCTTCAACGGAGATGTGTGGTTGAGCGGTACACGAAGATGAAGGTGTCGGATATTCTCATTCATGCCTTGACTAAGTATGCACCTGAGTTTTCGACTACATTCGTAGACCCAACACCAAAGGTGGTGGAGAGCTTACCTTGTGACTATATCTACCTTTCGGAACTGATTAATAAACTGATAGCGTACTTGCCGGGCTGGCATTTTTATATTGATGCTGACAGGGAGTTTCATTTATTTGAAACATATGAAGCGGATGGGGTCAGGTTTGAGCCGATAGACGGAAAGTGGAACTACCTGCCTCGCTCGTTAGAGGTGAACTATGAAGCCGAGAACGTGGTTTCAAGAGTGTGGGTCGTGGGGGCTGAACAGGCGGCTGAAAAACCAATCACGCAGTACTTTACGGGAGATGGACAGAACAGATATTTTACGCTGGCGTATGAACCAAATTACGTGGAAGTGTATTTGGATGATGTCTTAATGAGCAGCCTGGTTGACTCAAACGATGACGGGGCGCAGGACTTTCTGACCAGCAAAACGGGCAAAGCCCTGTATATACCGGCGAACATCGAGACTCCATTTACCGGGGAGATCAAGATTGTTTACCGCCCGACCATGCAGTATATTGATTATTTTGCAAGGAGTGATTCGGATAACCCTTATTTGTTGGAAGCGATTATAAAAAATAAGGATGTGGCGAACAAGCTAGAAACGAGGGCGTATGGAAAAGCTGAAATACAACGCAGAAAAAGTATTAGACGTACAGTGAAATTAAAGACTTATGAAAAAGTATGGATCGGTCGCAGACACTATGTAAAGGACCCGGACTACGATGTGGACGGTTTTTATTTGGCTACTAAAGTCAGTGTGTCTTTACCGACTGTGGGAAGACCGCTGTTTACCGTAACATTGGAGGAAATCACATGAGTAGCTTAACAGAAATTTTACAAGGACAGAATGACCGTATCACAGCCTTAGAGGATGCGACATTGGATGAGAACATGATTTTACCGAAGATACAAAAGGTTTATGACGGAATCGAAGTAGCGGCACGGATACGCGTTAAACGGGCAAAATATTATTTATGTGGTCAGATAGTTTGTAGCCCGACGCAGACAAACTGTATTCAATATGAGGAGGTGGTGTACTAATGGTATCGGACAAATTATTAACATTTGTAGCTCTGGAATTAAGCGCAGAGATCACACATCTTGGTGTAGGCGATGGAGCGGCTCCAGATGTAGATGATGTGCTATTACCTGATGAGGTATTGCGAAAAACGGCAAATTCGTATTTGGACGGAGTTGAGGTTATCAAAGAGATATATCTTGATGAGACGGAGTTGAACGGGACTACTTTGAAAAGTGCAGGAGTGTACGGGAACGGGAATACAGAGATGTATGCCGGTGGGACATTTGAAGTATTAAAGCAGGCAGGCGAGAGTCTGACCATTTCGGTGGAAATCACCGTAGGAAGGGAATAACGATGGGATACGAAAAACAAAATTGGGAAGATAATGTTTCTGTATTAAGCGCTGAACGATTGAATCACATGGAAACGGGAATTTATGAAGCTGGGCGGTATGGAAACATTAAAGATATACCAGCATCAGGATTAACGATCGGGGATCCTGTTGTGTTTGACGGTACAGGTTTTGTAAAATCGTCGCAAGCAAATTATCTATTCAACGGAGAGGACGCAGTTAAGCTGGGCGTAATGGAATACACGTCAGATGCAGGTGATATAGGATACACACTATATGTACAGTCAGATGGAACCATTGATACAACTCCGACTGATTTACCGTGCGCGCTTATTCTATCGGAAACACAAATATTTGTAGATTTTAATCCAAAATTTATAAACCCTAAAATCAGTGTCGCGGATCTGTTACGATTTAGTGCAATTCCAGGGGACAGCGGGAACATCCTTCTTAAATTCAAATACCCTGCCCAAGTAGACGATGTTATGTTTAGAGTCAAGACCTCGCGGTGGGCACCGGCAGACGACGAGACGACAGGCACACTGATTGATTCGATATCAGATGATGATGGATACAACGGGCCAAATGAATGGTATACAGCGGATGTAAGCGCTATTGCGAGTGATGGCGATATTGTTTATGTAAAAGCATTTCCACGCATTGGGACATCTTTTAATACGACATTCGGAAAGAACGAGGTTGCATGCATTGTGGGGACACAGCTTAACGCGTGGTATTTTGAAAACTATGATACGACTCCGGATATTGGTAGCATTGGCTTAGGCAGTGTAAATGCATTTTGGGCAGCTGGCGCGGTAGGGGATGAGGTTGCAGCTACAGATGGGTATTTAACATTTAAAAATGGCGCAGCAGATGAGACTTTCAACACAGAAGGCACATACTATGCAATGTGGATCAATACATTACCAGGCATAGACGCGGCATTTTTAGGATACATCGGAGCTCAACAACACCCTTATATCAGAGTTAATGATGGAACGCTATATGTAGGAAAAACGGGTGGCGCAGGTGCTTTTGTTGGGATTGAGATGCCTTTAACTGTAGGTAGACATTTTATCATTGTTGCCTTTTTAGGCAGTGGAAACATTTCGCTCTATCTTGATGGGAACACGATTCCTATTGAAACAAGTATGGGGAGTTATACAGATGGTGTGAATAGATTAGGTGCGGCAGACGTAGGCGGTGGATCAGCCAACATACTGCTAATGACTGGGGCAGTGGATCAAGTTAGAAGGTTTAACGGAAGACCGGATCAGTATACGCTTGAAAACCTATTTAATGAAGCAAATCTGTAAGGATGGGTAAATAAATTATGCTGAGAATTAGAGATAGAGGCGGCGCGGTAATAAAACTGCAAGAGGATTTGAAAGCCCTAGGGTACAAGCTGGAGCCGGATGGGATATTCGGCCTAAACACCTTAAGGGCGGTCAGGGACTTTCAAGCAGATCAGGATATGAAGGTAGACGGCATTGTTGGTCATTTCACGCAGATGGCCATTTTTGATGCGCTTAACCATATACCTACGCCGGCAAAACCAAGAAGTGAAAACTTTACGCTTGCTGACTTTATATCTTCGGCCGATGCGGACACAGTGAACAACGGAATACCACAAAGGTATTGGTCAAATATTCAGACGGTGATGGACCGGCTGGAAATAGTCCGAAAGTCTATAGGCTATTTGGATATCATTATCCGGTCCGGATACCGATCACCCATATACAACCGACAAGTAGGCGGCGCCAGAGCCAGCCAGCATCTGTACGGGAAAGCAGTGGACATCTATGTGAAAGATCGCATCATCACATGCAGTGACCTCGCGAATCAGATTTATTTCGATGATGGCCTTAAGGTGCTGTTCGGAGGATATGGTCTAGGTTCGGACACCAATGTGCACTTAGACATCCGGGAGAGAAAAGACCCGATGAAGCCTGTGATTTGGTGGTACGTGAAAAAGAGTTGGAAGGAATGGAGGTAGATCGCATGAACGAGACAGTTAAGTTTTGGGTAGAAATAGGATCGATATTTCTTATGGCGGGTTCAATCATCACCACCATGCTGATCTGGAAACGCTCACAGGGTAAGGAAATCAAGTTTGTGATGAAGATGCTCTTCGACGTCTTCAAAGTGCTAAAGAACGGCAAAGTGAATGGGGAAGTGGAGGCCTTAGAGGAAGAGGCGATCCAGTTCAATATTGAAAATTAGGAGAAGATGATGACAGCCAAAGAGTGGGTGAAAGTTTACGAGAAAGAGGGTAGAGAAGCGGCGTTTGACATTTTGGCCAAAATCGCCGAACCGTATGAATGCTATGGCGTCCGCCCCGGCTTGATGCTGGCGCAGTTCCTGCAGGAGAGCTACAAAGGCGGCGGCCGGTGGTCGGGGCTTTTTTTAAACCAAAACAACATGCACGGCATAAAGAGCGACACAGGGGCATTGCTGCCGACGCAGGAGGAAGTGAACGGTGAACTCATTGACATGAACAGCACCTTTGCGGTTTACACCAGCATCGAGGACGCGATTCTCGCCTATATCAAGCTGATGTGCAGCTCACGGTACTTCGAAGTCAGAGCGGCCGCTACGTGGCAGGGTGCGGTCAAGCAGCTGGGATTATCGCCTTATGCGACAGCGTCCGACTATGGCACAGAAGTGCGGTACTGGCTGGAGAAGTACGAGCTGTACCGATACGACACCTTTGAGTTTTATGAACGACGAGAGGAAGTATTCAACACCACGCGCTTTCGGGACCGGGGCGACCGGGTCTTTAAGGTGCAAATGCTATTGATGGAAGTTGGGCACGATATCCAGCCCAACAGCATTTATGACCTCACCACGTTTGCGATGGTGAAGGACTTCCAAGCTGAAACGGGATTACTGGTGGATGGGGTATGTGGTATCAACACGTTTTTGATGTTGCAGGAGTTGATCACGGCGCAGAGCACGGGGAACGCAGTTCTGCAGGATGATCCGATTGAGGAAGTGCAGATCGACAAACCAGAGATGGATGCGCTTTTGCGTATGCTAAAGATAGAAAAAAAGAGACAAGTGATTATTGGCGAATAGGCCAAAGGAAGAGAGGTAATGAAATGACACAAAAGAAATGGAAAAGCCCGGTGGTTTGGGTGACGCTGGCCACAGCAGTGGTGGGATTCCTGGTTAACACCTTGGAGTTGAATTTTGATTCCGAGTTGGTGCTGGCCATGGTGAACGCCGGGGTGACTTTGCTGGTTGGTTTTGGGATTTTGAACAACCCGACCAACAAGACGGGGTTCTAAAATTTAAGGTAAACAGAATATTAACAGTGAAGCTCTCGCATTTGCGGGAGCTTTTTTATTGTCTTTATAGACTTCTCATGTCGCGATACTGTCGTAAAAACTAAAAATAAGGCTTTATAAAAGGAGTTTTAAACGGCTGTTAACCGAAGGGTCGTTGGTTCAAACCCAACCTGGGGAGCCAAAAGAAAACCACTCATTTATGAGTGGTTTTTTTGTATATGGCTACACAAAACCGTGTGAAGAAATGCAAATGAGCAAAAAAGTTATATATAGACATCTTTTAGTTGATAATGTATATTTAATAATATAAGAAATGGAGGGATAATATGGGAACACAAGAAAAGGATTATTGGCATGGAGCTGCATTAACACAAATAGTTGAAAATAAAACTTTTAAGACGCTTAACAGTATAGACCATAAATTTGGTCACTATGAGATTAACCGAAATAGAATACTAGTGAAAGTTTCAAAAAAAGAGCAAAACCCGTGGCAATTCAATATAAAAATAAATGAACTTCAAACGATTAATGAAGACATTGAACTAAAATCAGATTTTTATCTGTGCCTTGTTTGTGGTAAGGAAACAATTTGTATACTTGACGAGGAACAAATAAAAAAACTAGTGAATCTTGAATTAAATCGACAGCAGACGTTGTTTGTTGGTCTGGAGACAGGCTGTTCGATGCGTGTTTGGCGGAAAAAGAAAGAATTTGAAATTGTAGTACATCACAACGACTTTCCAAAAAAATATTTGAAGACAGTGAGATGAAAAGTAAAAGATAATATATCAAATACTTTGTTTAGAATTTTAAAAAGACTTGTGATCGCTTTATTTTTTCAACATGATGATTTTTAATGAAAATTATATTTGTCAAGAATGTTTTTGAAAGATAAATTCATCCATCATCAAAGATGTTTAAATCAGGACGCTATGACACATCAAAAGAAAACCACTCATAAATGAGTGGTTTTTTGAAATACGTTTTGTTAATACAAATGGCTGGTAATACGAGCACTGTTTTGATTTATGCTTAATTGACTAACGCAGGCGGATTTGGGACCAGAATATAATAATCCGAATTGGCCAAGTCGCCCCAGAAGTTGATGGTCCAATAGGTGTATGTGCCGCCGTAAGCCTTACTTACATTATTCTCAAACTCAAATTCAGTTTTTGATTTTGCGATGATCTGATCTTTTGCAAAAGCGCCTAACTCATCCACCCAATACTCTCCAGTTTGAATAAACATCGTATAAGAGCCGTGGGGGAAAGACGATATCTTTACAGCTTGACCAGCCAGGATGGAAATGGCAGCCACTGCGGTAGATTCATTCTTATACTCGGTGAGGTAGACGACGATATCCTGATCTGAATTGTTGTTGAACATGAAATATCCATAGCCTTTGACCGTGTTGTTCATCAGCTTATTCGCATTTTTCAGTTTAGAGGATTCATAGACCTTAGCTTCAAATTCAGCATCGCCGACTTTGAAGTTTATGCTTTCGTCAGCACTACCATCGAACACGAACGTATCAGCGACTGTTTTGTGGCCCCCGACAGAGTATTCTCGTGTATCTAAGACAGTGTCATTGACCAAAATATCCAACGATGTATTACCGGTTGAACCACCACTGTTGGTAATTGAAAAACCAATTTCGCTTGGGACATCTGCAATAAAAAATTCAGGGGCGTTTGAGAAATCCACCGAGAGGGATGCTTCGGAAAGAACAGTGAAACTGCGGGATAAATCTCCAACAGAAACAGTATAAGATCCTTCGGTCAGATCGTCAAGATCAAACGTTTCTGTTAAGACTTCTTTGCCCTTTAATTTCAGTTCGTTTTCAAAAGCCACCCCATCATTGACATAAATAGGTATTGCTTTTTTGGCGGGATAGATACCTTTATTCTCGCAAGTGACATTGATTGTTACTCCCTGGCCGTATTCGATTTCACTGCCACTGAGAGATAAATCGACCACTTCAGGCTTTGGTCCAAGCACGCCGATCAGAATTACTGACAGCACAATAACAGCGATGATGCCGATGACGACATAGAGTAGTCCTTTTCTACCTGCTTTCTCTTTCTTCGGTTGGTTTTCCTGAGCATCTGGTGTTGGTGTGTTAGCTTCCATATTTATTCCATCCTTCCTAAAAGTAAAACATGATAAAAATATAATACTTCCAAAATACTGTATTAGCAAGGATTTTATGGGTAATAATAAAACAGATTATTGGTTATTGATCGAATGATGATAGTGTTTAGAGAGATAATCGTTTTTAGTGTAACACGACATGGGGGGCTTTTGATCTATAAAATATTATCTTTCTAAATAGTGTGAAGATGCCGTAAGATATATCATGCCATTTTTTACTTCAAAAATATAGTATGTGTCATCCACACTAATGTTGGTTCTGACAAAAGCGTCTTGAGCAGCGTTTAAATTCATTAAATCATCAATGATATTGGATTTGTCGTCAAAGGTATATTCGGGGTGCAAAGCCGAAAGATAACCGTCAATACCAGACATCAAGGCAATCGCGCCATATTCGGTCCCGTCGCCGCCCCACGACATGAGCGCCACATAAATCCTGTCATCCTCCGGACAGAGGCAGGAATATACTACATATGGATTTGGATGAATGGTATAGATGCCGTCGCCCTCATCAATGACGTCGCGTCGGCTGATGGTGGGAGCATTCAATTCTTTATAATGCTGATTCAAATTTGTCAGCCATTCATCATATGTCATGTTAAAAAGCAGTTGGGATTGGATGTCTTTCTGGTCATGCTTATCGAATTGGAAAAATACGATAACACCGGCTGTGAGCAAAATTACCAGCACTATCGCGACATAGAACCATGAACGCTGATAGAATGGCCGCGTTGATTCAGCAACACCGATTTCGTTTTGTTCAGGATTCATTTGATTCACCTTCTTTTAATTAGTGCGATAACGATCGCCGCATTACGGAAGAACGGTCATGACTGGAGTTTGAATGACAGCTTCGGAAGTGTCGACATCCAGCACCGCGAAACTGAAGTCAAGCTTGTCAATACTGCCGATTCTATTCTCGGAGAGTTCGGATTTTTGCAGCATCATGGACGAGATTACCCTTTTGCCGCTGGAGATACGACATTCAAACAGCGGATTGATGGATTTTTTGTTTGCACGAACACCGCTGAGTTGCAGATCAAGGCTTTGGTTACTGTTGTTTTCAATGTAGAAGGTATAATAGATGAGACTTGTATCATCATAGCTGTACCGATAGACCACTTTAATCAGATCATCCTCATACAAAATCAACCCTCTTTTGTCGATCGGTTGAGTGTATTTGCCATTGATTGAAGTTTCTATCGTGACGGCTTTGGGATAAAAACAGTTGGAAAGATCATGCACATCCGCGATCTTAAATCGGCATGCGATGTCCATGACATATGAAATATCAGATACTGTTAAACTGTAGCCAAAGATATCCAATGAAGTGTACATATCATCTCCGGAGGCCACAGTTTCGTACAAATACGTATTGACCATGTACCCGTTAATGGAGAATTCAGAGACCGACAGGACGATGTCTTTATCGGAATCGTTTTTAACATACAGCATCAATGCTTTGCCGAGCCACGCATCATCGTCATAGGACATCGCCGCAACGTATACACCGTTTTCATTCACAAGTAATGTCGGTTCAATGAAAACACCGCTTTGATTTTTTGATGTATCTTCCACGATTTCGGCGAATTCAGGCGATGCAGTCGGCGCTGTCGGATATAGGGTGGCTTTTACTGTATCAGCGGCATGCGATTCACCATAAAATATATTATCAAGATTGGTAAAAAACAAGACTGCCGCAGTCAGCAGCAAAACCAGCCAAAACCATCCCTTGGCATAAAAGCTTTTTTTCTTGGGCACAGTGCCGATATCATCAAATGTTGTATTCATATTCTTCACCGTATGATTCGTTTAATGGTTTATTTGTTATCAATATTTCGGGTGTTGTTATCATATCATTCTTATGGGAGATTTCATAGAAGCTAAAGATGGCTTTTTATTATTTTAAACGCGTTAATACTGCATTCGAAAGATCATCTTCACCTATTCTCAATATGGTTCCAATTTTATCGTGCGGGGTAAGTATCTTTTAAAAATGGGTATCAATTTTCGCATTGTTAATATGCACGTTTTCTGCTTTTATCGAGATTCGCTGGTTACGATTATTTTCAATGAATAAATAGTAATCAAGATAGCATGTTCCGCCTGAATATTTCTTATAGATAAAACGGATACCATTTTGGTCATATAAAACGTGGCCACTGTCATCAACCGTTTGAAAATATTTGCCCGTGTTGGCGGTGATGATTTTCACGGGATCCAAGATGTAGTACATTTGAATCGCTTTCCAATCGTATGCGGTAAATCGGCATTTGATATTTGCTATATACTTGATCCCGCAGTCGCTCAGACATGGCCGCATCACGTCAATTTCGCACCGCTCACTGCTGCCCTCCAGCACTTCTTTTGTAAAGCAAGTACTAATCATATAGTCGTTGATCGAGAAATCATTGACCTGAAACATCAGGACTTTATCGGTTGAGTTCTTAACATTCAGCTGGAAAGATCAACGTAAATAGGTTCTTTGGTGTATGACAGTACCTCAATGAAAATGCCATCTTCATCGACAAGGGTTTGCCGGCTGATTGATTCCTCGCGCGGCATACGGCCCGGCATTTCTCCTATTATGAGTATGCTTGGCGAGGGCGAGGGAGTCGATGCGGGTTTTGGGGTCATAGACATTATTTTGTCTGTTCCACCGCCGTAAAAGAACAGCACGATCAGGGCAGCCGTAATAAAAAGGAACCTAAACAGACCGTTCGACAGGAAGCTTTTCTTTTCTGGTATGATTGCGACGTCATCATAGTTGGTATACATGCGTTACCTATTTTTCGAGAACAGCTCTTTCTTAAGCGCAGTGAGGACGATTCTTCCGATTGATTATTAGCCTTACAATAAAAAATATGGCAGATATGGAGGCGATAAGAACTGTAAAAATGATTGAATTGGCTGATATCACCGATAACAGTGTGCTGACCAATTCAAAACAAATGGCTATGATAATCGAAGAGAAAACAGCAGGAACAACACGTTTGTAAAGAAGGCTGGAAATAATCACAGAAACAGAAAACACCATGAGTAATAGCATTTTATTGCTATATAGAGTATTAAAGTAAAGTGGCGTATAGCGCATGAGGACTAAATATCCAATTCCATTCAGTGTAGCAAATAAGCTGCTGATTGCATAAATCAGAATAGTACTGTTTTGATGGCCTGGTGAATCGCTTCTCCAAATACGCTTCATAAACGCGAGCACGGAAGACAGAGCCAGAGAGGCGAACCCGATACTAAGCCAAATGGGCTTAAAAGAGAAATAAGTTTCATCAAAAGGTTTTTGATTGTAATTATTAAGAATGAAAATTCCTATTAGTAAAAGGATGACAGCAAGCCCTATGATGATATATATGGAAGGCAGCTTTATCTTGGAAAGCAATATCCCATTTACGCAGCCAATCGCAGTACAGAGAAGAATAGAGACAATGATTCCAACAGCGGGTGAAGAAAAAGCCTGAATTACACTTTGGGAGAAGATAAACGTTGAGAAATATGTTAGGTCGGGTATTTTCTTGTTTGACGTAAGAGCTATTGCCAAGACTGTAGGCAATAAAAAGATGATTTGTATGAAAGCGAGTTCGAATACATCATCGAGATAGCGAAAGGGGACGAGTGAGATAAAGAGCTGAAGTGTGAAAAATATAATCAGCAATACAAGTGCGGGTGTAATAAAATCTCTTATTTTGAGTTCCGCTGGGCTGGTACTCGATTCTTGATTCAGCAAGGGGACTTTATCCATGAGGATACCTCCAAAAATATGTTTCTAGGAAATTATATCATATATTAGATTTATATGACTACCCTCTAAAAAACGACAGAGGATGCACATCATGCAGTGCATTGTCGTGCTGTTCTTTGGGGGAACTCTCATCCATAAAGGTGGCGCGCACCACCGTGTTTTTGCCGAACTTGTTGTTGATTTTGTCCTTGGCAAACTCAAGATTCTGTTTTTTTCGAATATCTTCGCGCTCAAAAAAACAGACCTGCGCTGTGTGATAGATGGGCATAAACTCGGAGGCGCGTATGCCGATAGAGCGGATGGGACGGCCCGCAATCTGCCAGTGCTGGCGGTACAGCGCCATGCTGATTTCAGCAATCTCGTCCGACACAAAGGTCGGGGCTTCCAGCGTCTTTTGGCGGCTGATGTATTTTAGGGTATTGTCACGCAGATAAATGGTGATGCATCCCGCACAGACTTCCTTTTCGCGCATCCTGACACTGACCATCTCGGCCAGCATCAAAAAGGCGATTTTCACATCATCGTCACATACCAAATCGCGCACAGTGGTCATCGAGTTGCCGATGCCCTTAAACCCAAACGCGTGATCCACCGTCTTTACCGCAGAATCGTCCACCCCGTTGGCGAAATCCTTCAGCATCAGGCCGTTTTTTCCCAAAAGATGCTTTAGAACTTCGGGGGAGGTGGTGGCCAGATCACCGATGGTGGTGATGGCAATTCGGTTCAGCTTTTTGGTGGTGGCGTAGCCCACGCAAAGCAGTTCATTCACGGGCAGCGGCCAGACAATGCTTTTGTAGTTTTCTTTGGTAATCGTAGTGACCGCATCCGGTTTTTTGTAGTCGCTCCCGAGCTTGGCAAACACTTTTGAAAAAGAAACGCCGATAGAGACGGTGAGGCCGGTCTCTTTTTTGACGGCCTCGCGGATAGCATGGGCGGTCTGGGTGCCATGTGCCATGCCTTTGCCGTGCTCGGAGATATCCAGCCAGGCCTCATCGATGCCGAAGGGTTCAATATTGCCGGTGAAGCGGTAATAGATTGCCTTAACCTGCTCGGAGTACTTCACATACAGCGGATAATCGGGCTTTAAGATGATAAGGTCAGGGCATTTTTGCATCGCCTTCCAGATGGGTTCGGCAGTTTTAACGCCCTTGATCTTGGCGGGCATATTTTTGGCCAAAATAATACCGTGCCGCTTTTCGGGGTCACCCGCCACGGCGACCGGCCCCTCTTTCAGCTCTGGGCGCTGGATAAGCGAAGCGGTGGCAAAAAAATTATTCAAATCGCAGTGTAAAATCAGTTTTTCCATTGGGGAGGTAAAACGCTCACTTAAAAAATATTTCCCGTATTTCGCCGTAAAAAAAGAATAAAAGCGAAATAACTTTAAGGGGGGATAGTTAGTTCGCTTTTCTAAAATAAAGATTTGTTTTCTAGACGGCAAACTGACGAATGAAAGCCGTTAAAAGAATGATTGTTCGTATGAACTTATTATAAACAAGAACAAACGTTTTGTAAAGAGTTTTTTCAAAAAAAATTAAAAAAATTTGTTCGGGGTGTTAAGGGAACATGCCTTATAGTATAATGATACAAGTGAAAGAAGGTAATCCAATTTTAGGAAGATATAAAAGGGGTATTTGAGATTATGAAAAAAATAAGGAAAGCGATTATACCGGCGGCGGGCTTGGGAACGCGATTTTTGCCGGCCACCAAGGCACAGCCGAAAGAGATGCTGCCCATCGTGGATAAACCGACCATTCAGTATATCATTGAGGAAGCGATCGCATCAGGGATTGAGACCATTCTTATCATCACCGGACGCGGCAAGCGCGCGATTGAGGATCATTTTGATCGTTCCTTCGAGCTGGAAAATGAGCTTTTAAAAGAAGGCAAAGCTGATCTTTTTAAAATTGTCGATGAGATTGCGCATCTGGTAGAGCTTTACTATGTGCGCCAAAAAAGCCCGAAAGGGCTGGGGCATGCCATCCACTGCGGTAAGGATTTCATTGGCGACGAACCCTTCGCCGTACTTTTGGGGGATGATGTGGTGGTGAACAAAGAAAACCCTGCACTAAAGCAACTGATTGACGTCTATAACGAAACTGGGAAATCCGTGCTGGGTGTACAGCGAGTAGCCGAGCAAGCGATATCCAGCTACGGCATCGTCGACCCGCTGGAGACCAAAGGCAGTGTCAGCCGCGTTAAGGCTTTGATTGAAAAACCAAAGCCCGAGGATGCACCGTCCAACATCGCCATTTTAGGACGCTATATCATCACGCCGCGTATCTTTGAGATATTGGAAGAAACCAAGCCGGGTGTGGGAGGAGAGATTCAGATTACCGATGCGCTGAATATGCTGGCGGCCGAAGAAGCGATGTACGCCTGCGAGTTTACCGGCAAACGGTATGATGTCGGCTCGAAGATTGGGTTTTTAAAAGCCACGGTGGAGTTTGCGCTGGACCGGGATGATTTAAAAGATGAATTCGTAGCATATTTAAAGGAAATAGTCAAAGAAAAGGACATTTGTGATGAGCATCATTAAGGATATTGCCCTTGCACCCGAGGGCGAAAAGAAGATTTCATGGGTGATTAAACACATGCCGGTGCTGAAAGGTATAGAGGAAGAGTTCGTTAAAACGAAGCCCTTTGAAGGCATCAAAATTGCGATGGCGATTCATCTGGAAGCCAAGACGGCTTATTTGGCACAGGTACTGGCGGCAGGCGGCGCCATCATGACCGTGGCGGGCAGCAATCCGCTTTCCACGCAGGATGATGTGGCGGCGGCACTGGCCAAAAGCGGTATTGAGGTGTTTGCCACGCATGCGTGTTCGCCGGAAGAGTACGACGCCTATATCGCCGAAGTTATCAAGGGCGATATCGACCTGGTGCTGGACGACGGCGGTGATTTGACCGCTGAGATTCATCAGGATTTAAAAAAAGCCGAGCGTGTGCTGGGGGGTGCCGAAGAAACCACAACCGGCATCATTCGTTTAAAGGCACGAGCCAAAGCGGGTAAGCTTTTGTATCCTATGCTGAGCGTCAACGATGCGGACTGTAAGTCGCTGTTTGACAATCGCTATGGCACCGGGCAGTCGGCCTGGGACGGTGTGATGCGCTCTACCAATCTGGTTATCGCGGGCAAATGCGTGGTGGTCGGCGGGTACGGCTGGTGTTCCAAAGGGATTGCCGCCAAGGCCAAGGGATTGGGAGCGCGTGTGATTGTGACCGAGGTAGACGCTATCAAGGCGATGGAAGCCGTGATGGACGGCTTTGATGTGATGCCGATGGATGAAGCCGCGCCGCAGGGTGATATCTTTATTACGGCCACGGGGTGTACCGATGTGGTGACCACCCAGCATTTTAAGATGATGAAGGACGGCGCGATTCTGGCCAATGCGGGGCATTTTGACGTGGAAGTCAATGTCGCCAAGCTGGAAAAACTTTCGGTCGGTAAAAAAGAGATGCGCCACAACATCATGGGATATATTCAGGAAGACGGCAGGGTGTTGAACCTGATCGCCGAAGGCCGTCTGGTCAATCTGGCGGCGGCGGACGGACATCCGGCCGAGATTATGGATTTGTCTTTTGCACTTCAGGCACTCAGCCTGAAATATGTGCTGGAGCATTACAAGGAGCTGCCGAATGATGTGGTGCCTGTGCCGCGCGAGATTGATTATGATGTGGCGGTCAGAAAAACTAAAAGGAATGAATAAAAGAATTGATACCTTAACAAAGGAACAGATTGATTACCTGAATTCTTAAAAGGAAAATGATGACGATACGGATTGAAAACGCCTATATCCTGACCATGAATGACCGTGACGAGATCATTGAAAGCGGCTGTGTTTTGATTCAGGATGATAAGATACTATTTACAGGTCAGTCGGCGGACGCGCCCCAAACCAAGGTGGATCGGACGATAGACGCGCATGGCAATATCATCATGCCGGGCTTTGTCAACGCGCACACGCATTTGCCCATGACGATTTTTAAGGGCTATGGCGAAGGGTTGCCGCTGGACCGTTGGCTGAACGAAAAAATTTGGCCGGCAGAGGATAGGCTGACGCCCGAAATCATGTTTTGGTCGTCCATGCTCGGTTTAATTGAGATGGTAAAAAGCGGCACGACCGCTTTTTCTGGATATGTATATGGGCTATGACGGCTTTGCTGAGGCCGTGAAAGCCAGTCGGATGCGCGCGACGTTTACACGCGCCATCGTCGATTTTGGGGATGGATGCGGCGACAGGCTGGAGGATTCTGAAGCTCTTTACCGCAAATATCACGGTGCGGGGAATTTAAGCGTAATGATGAGCCTGCACGGCGAGTATACCTGCACTGAGAATACGGCAAGAAAATTGGTGGATATGGCCAGAGAGCTAAAGACAGGCATTCATCGTGCATGTTTCCGAAACGAGAGCCGAGCACGAAGGGGCTATCGCGCGGCACGGTTTGACGCCGATGGAATTTTTGGACAAAATCGGCGCGACGGATGTGCCGCTGGCGGCGGCCGCATTGTGTGCATGTTTCAAAAAGTGATATGATGCTGATGGCTGAAAAAGGCGTTTCGGTGCTGAGCTGTCCGCAGAGCAACCTGAAACTCGGCAGCGGCATTGCGCCGGTGGCCGAGATGATGGCCGCAGGCGTCAATGTCGCCGTGGGTACAGACGGTTCTTCTTCCAACAATAATCTTGACATGATCGAAGAAACCATGCTGATCGGGCTGCTCCAGCGGGGCATCACGCAAAATGCCGGAGCGGTCAGCGACATGCAGGCACTTAAAATGGCGACATGCGGCGGTGCAAAAGCGCTGGGCAAAGCCAGCAAGATCGGGCAGATTAATGCTGGTTTTTTGGCGGATATCATCATGATTGACACATCGGGTATCGCTTTTACGCCCGCGAATGACTGGGTGTCCTGCATCTTGAATTCCGGCAGCGGACGGGATGTGGCGATGACCATGATCGGCGGGGAGATTGTATATGAAAACGGCAAAGTGACCTTTGCCGACGAGACCGAAACGAAAGAGAGAGTAGAGAAATTTGCGAGAGAAATCTGTTTATAAAAACAAAATGACGCGCTTTTTTTTAAGCCTACTGATAGTGATGCTGATACTGGCGGCATCGGCCTGTGATAAACGCGGGGCAGACTTTACTACCGGTGTGGAACAGATCAGCGGAGGCACTGAGACCGAGACACAAGCAGCCAGCGTCAATGATATTGATATCAACTATTTTAATGAGCAGAGCGAGATTGCCCTGCATTTTGTCTACAGCGGCTATGAGGAGACACAAGACGAATCGGGCGTCGTGATGCTGCCCAAATATGATGTTTTCCTTATGGACGAACCCTATCGGCTGGTTATCAGCCTGACCGGCGTGGATACGGTCAGCTATGTAGAGAAAAGCACGTGGGGTCTCGGTGAACATATTGCCGGATTATTCCGCGCTCGGGTGAAGGACAGCGA
>CAXXJI010000019.1:0-317502 GCA_963666035.2 Christensenellaceae bacterium
GTGGAAGGCAAGCTTTGGGGCGGCTGCATTGAAGTGCTGCATCAAACGCTCAACGGTACCCGCTATTGGCCGAGCCCGGAATTCTTCAACGGCAAAATTCTGTTCCTCGAAACCAGCGAGGAAAAGCCCACGCCCATGCAGGTGGGTTATATGGTGAGAAACTTCGCCACACAAGGCATCCTTTCCCGCATCAGCGGACTGCTTTTCGGCCGTCCCAAGGATTACACCCAAGAAGAAGAGCTGGAACTCACCGATATCATTTTGGATATCTTCCAAAAGGAGTTAAAACGCACGGATATCCCTGTGGTTTTTCAATGTGGATTTCGGGCATACCGACCCCAAGCACATTCTGCCTCTGGGATGCCGTATGAAGATTAAACCCAAAGAAAAAAGGCTGACCTTAATGGAAAGCCCTTTTGAAGACTAAGAAATATATATAAATATTATTTGGAAGCTTTCCGTTTTTTTACGGCGCCGCCGATGGCAAAAGGTATCCAGAGCACCACATACACGATCACTGCCACAATCACCAATCCCACGATATAATAGGGCGAAGGGCCGAAGAATTTGACCAGAATGTCAATCAGCGAACCGCCCGTCGGCGGGTAGGACAAAAACATATAGTTTCCGGGCTCATAAGGCGGCAGCAGAACAATCAACCGATCAATACCATAGATGATCGCCACAATTATCATGCTTAAACCAATGGCTGTCGGCATCTTTTTTAAAGACGGTCTTAATCCATCCACAAATGCCGCCATCAGCACCCCGATGACAATCATACCGTGTTTGATAAAGAAGTTGAAATAGTAGAGGCTTGGGAACACATACCCTCCCATCTCGGGCGTCAGCAGCGCCATGGTTGCGCCGCCAAGCCCCCAAATAAACATCAGGTTGAACAGATGCTCTCTGGCTTTACCCGCTTTCATAAATAGGAGCACAGGCAGCAGAAAGCCGGATATATCACACATATGAAAGATCAGGTCGTAGCTGGCTCGAAGCAAGCCTTTGCTCAGCATCCAGGACTTTAAGGATACATCGCATCCCATCACCAAAAGGCTGATAACAGCAAACATCACCATCCGACGCTTCTCCCTCGGCTTTTTTCGATACAGCCAAAGCATCAGGAAAAAGACAAGCACCAGCACGCCAAGCGGTATTAAATGCATCGGCGAAAACATCTTAAAGGTCGTGGCCAAAGCGCCTTTCTTGATGTCCACTGTCAGCGCGTTTAGGGTATAGGTTTTTCCGCTCGGAGTATATATCTTCACCCGAATATCCGCCGGTCCCTCACCTTGCAGTGTCACTTCATTCTTAAACGTCGAAAGCGTCAGCAGGGTTTTGCCTTCGTAGGTGATGGTTTCTCGCTGAATAGGAAATGTTTCGCCGAAAGGTTCAAAGACCAGTTCTGCTTTTTCTATCCCTTCTTTGGCATATACCGAGCCATTGACCATAAAGTCCTGCCCTATTTCGCTGTTTGCTACCGGGTAATAAACGGTCACGCCGCGCTGAAAATTATTTTCGCCGTGCGGCCATACAACCGCCAACACACAAAGCACCACCATTGCAAAAATAAACAAAAAGTAAATCCATTTTGCCGCTGTCTTTTGACCGTTGTTCATCGGGTTTTCCTCCAAGCTATATTAATCCAATTATACCAAAACACAAGCGGCTTCCCAAAGAGAAATTTGATATACTAACGAATTTTTTATGATATGTTTTTGCTCCTATATGTCTCTCTGTAATGGCTTTCTGCTCCGCGGCTGTGATATAATATAGACTCAAGAAAAGGAGATTCATTTTGCGAAATTCAACCATTGATATCATCGGCGTTCCGATGGATTACGGCGGCAACCGGCGGGGCGTGGACATGGGCCCTTCGGCCATCCGATACAGCGGTCTTGAGACACAACTAAAAGCGCTCGGTCTCGCCGTTCGTGATTTTGGTGATATCCATATACCAGTCCCTGAAGCACAATTAGACCAGGAAAATAGCCGATTAGGCCATGTGAAAACAGTGGCGCAGGCTAACGCAGATCTATTTCATCTCGCGGCGAAATCACATGCGGACGAGCATTTCCCGCTGATACTGGGCGGCGATCATTCCATCGCAGTGGGGTCTGCTCTGGCTTCCGCCAGTCATTTTGCCGAAATCGGCATTATCTGGGTCGATGCTCACGGCGATTTCAATACCGCTGAAACCACGCAGAGCGGCAACCTGCACGGCATGCCGCTGACTTCCATTACAGGCGTAGAGACCGGAACACTGGCGGCGGCTCTGCCCGAAGGCATACCGATCATACGCCCTGAAAACACGGTCATCCTTGGTGCCCGGAGTCTGGATCCTGCCGAATCTGAGCTGTTAAAGCGCTCGGGTGTCACGGTTTTTTCTATGCAGGATATCGACCATCAGGGGATGCAGAAAATCGTCAAACAGGCAATAAAGATTGCCGGTAAAAAAACGCGCGGTTTTCATGTCAGTTTCGACTTGGACGTGATCTCTCCCAAAGAAGCGCCCGGCGTGGGCACCCCCGTCAAGGGCGGCATCACCTACCGCGAGGCGCATTTATTGATGGAAATGCTGTATGCCAGCGACCGGATGCTGAGTTTGGATGTGGTAGAACTAAACCCCATCACCGACCACAGCAACGTCACCGGCGAACTGGCGGTCAGCCTGATTCTTTCTGCCCTCGGCAAGAACATCTATTAAAGAAGTTAAGTAAGCCGCAATAAAATCATACTTTACACTAATGAGGTAAAACCATGTATTCACCCAAGCCCTATCAGGCACCCGATTTTTCGAAAGAACCTTTTGTCTCCGCACCGCATGCTGTTTTAGTTCCTGCACCGGACAGCGGCATTCTGCCCGATGATTTTCATGCCACCAGCATCTTTCCGGAATATATCAAAATCGATGGACAGTGGCGGCTGATTAAAGCGTCCCGTATGGACTGCGCGGTGGTTGTCCGGGACGGCGAGCCTTTTGCCGTGGAAGCCAGAAACGTCAAAAAAAACGATCTTGTCGTGCTCGGCCGCAAGGATAACGGCAGTCTTGGCATCTACCTGCACGCCACCGGTTTTATGACCTCGGTGAAGGATAAAGAAGAGTTCGCGTTCCGAACCTCCCGTACTCGCGAAACATCCTACTCTATGGATTATGATTCGCTGTATGACCTTTTAAGGTATGAGCGGGACAACGGCTATATCGTCTGGGTGCTGGGCCCTGCCGTGGCTTTCGATTACGATTCCAGACGCGCCATGCAGCTTCTCATCGAAAACGGATATGTCCAGCATATCTTTGCAGGCAACGCTTTGGCCACGCACGACTTGGAAGCCAGCTATTTAAAGACCGCTCTGGGGCAGGATATCTACACACAGGAAAGCATCCCTAACGGGCATTACCACCACCTGCAGACCATCAACGATGTCCGTGCCTGCGGCAGCATCAAAAAATTCATCCAAGAGAAAAACATACAGGAAGGCATTATGTATGCGATGGAGAAAAACGAAATCGGATATGTCCTAGCGGGCTCTATCCGGGACGACGGGCCGCTTCCCGAAGTGACGGGGGACGTTTATGAGTGCCAGAGACGTATGCGCGCCGTTGTTTCGGGTGCCACCACCGTTATCGGCCTTGCCACCCAGCTGCACACCATTGCCACCGGCAACATGACCCCTTCTTATGTCAGCAAGGATGATGTCATCCGTCCTGTCAATTTCTATACCGTGGATATCACCGAATTTGCCGTTAATAAGCTGCGCGACCGCGGATCATTGGCGGTCAAATCCATTGTCACCAATGTGCAGGACTTTTTGGTACATCTAAAGCATGGTCTCACCTTAGAGTAGACAAAAAAACTCTATTCAACGTCGTACGAAAACTGCGGCGTTTTTTTATTTAGTAGATGCCAAAGCCCATGGTGGTCATCTGGCTGTTGGCCGACTGGCTGGCGTCCAGACGCGTATACTGCACCACACAGGGCACCGAACAAGTGATAACCGCGGCATACGCCACCCCGCGCGGAATATTTTTTCCTTCGCCATCCAGCATGGTATCCATGCGAATATGTTTGGTGCGCCGTGCTTCGCATTCCGCCGCCAACACAATCGGATCACGGTTTTCAAAGAAAAGCTCAATATCCAGTTCGCAGTCGGTTTCGGATGCGTTGAGCACACAGATTTCCTCGTGGCTGACGTATACGCCCGGCGCCGAACTCTTTGGCCAGAACATATCGGGTATCACCCATGTCGTTCTTCCTATCGCTTCCATCAGCACCCCATCCTTTCTTTTTAAAAATTGGAATAATTGATAAATCATGACTTGTCTCTATCATAATATATCCCACTGCCGGTTGGCAACCCAAGATATCTTTGCTTGTGCTGATTCCAACATTTCTTTTTGGCTTTATCATGCTGTAAAATAATTATTAAATCCCCGTAAATTCACAAAATATTCATCCTTAGGTTTGGAATCGAATTGCCGCCATGCTATAATATATTAATCAACCAAAAGTGGGTGCGATAAGTCATGGTTAACATCTCTGAACTGCTCTATTTATATAAACAAGGGAGCGAGTTTAACGCTTATTCCCATTTTGGCGCGCACCCAGCGAAGCAGGAAGGCAAAGACGGGGTGCTTTTCAGCGTGTACGCTCCCGGCGCCAAACGCGTCTGCCTCATCGGCGATTTTAATGGCTGGGACGAAGAAAACACCATGACCTGCGATCAGGGTATCTGGCATCAGTTCTCTGTCGACGCAAAGACCGGGCAGTTGTATAAGTTCCTCATCGAAGGTAAAGACGGTTCCCGTGTGTTCCATTCCGACCCTTATGGTTTTTCCGCCGAACTGCGGCCGCATTCGGCCAACTACATCTGTGATCCGTTTATTTATCCTTTCACCGATCAAAGCTGGATGGCCGCCCGTGAAACAACCAATTCGCACGAAGCGCCGATGAATATCTACGAAGTCCAGCTGTGTTCGTGGGACACGGCTTTGACCGACGACGGACCCATGGACTTACGCGCCACAGCCGATAAGCTGGTTGAATACTGTCTTTCCATGCACTACACACATATCGAACTGATGCCGATCACCGAATATCCACTGGACGATTCCTGGGGCTATCAGACCATCGGCTATTTTTGTCTTTCAGGCCGGTACGGCAAGCCGGACGACATGCAGCACCTTGTCAACCTCTGCCACCAAAAAGGTATAGGCGTGATTCTGGACTGGGTGCCTGGGCACTTCTGCCCAGACGAACACGGACTCGCCAATTTTGACGGCACCCCGCTCTACGGCGAATTTCTTCACCCGCACTGGGGCACCTATAAGTTCAAATTTGATGATAGGGCGGTTTGGTCCTTCCTGCTTTCTTCGGCGGTTTTCTGGGCTAAAGTCTACCATATCGACGGCATCCGTGTGGATGCGGTCAGCAGTATGCTGTATTTAAACTATGGATTGGACACCAAGCATATTAGAAACCATCACGGCGGTGAGGACGACCTTTCAGCCAAAGCTTTCTTACAAAAATTCAACGACGTGATGCACGAAAACTTCCCCGGCTTTTTGACTTTTGCCGAGGAAGCCACATCCTATCAGGGCGTCACCGCACCTACGTCCATTCAGGGCTTAGGTTTCGACTACAAATGGAATATGGGCTGGATGAACGACACGCTGGATTATTTTGAAGTAGATTATGATTATCGGAGGGAAAACCACGGCAAAATCACCTTCGGATCGGTCTATATGCGAGACGAAAACTTTGTCCTGCCCTTCTCGCACGACGAAGTGGTGCACGGCAAAAAGCAGATGCTGGACAAAATGCCCGGCGAGTATTGGCGAAAATTCGCCTGCCTTCGCACACTGATGGCTTATCAGATGACCTATCCCGGGAAAAAGCTTAACTTTATGGGCATCGATTTTGCACAAATTATGGAATGGCGGTTTTATGAACCCTTAGAGTGGTTTATGTTAAAGTACCCCATTCACGACAGCTTTCACGAATATGTGCGGATGCTGAACAAAACGTATCTGGATGAACCCGCGCTGTTTGAGATGGATAACGATACCTTTGGCTTTGAATGGATTGACGGAGACAACCGCGATCAGGAAGTTTTTTCCTATCTTCGCCGAGCACATGACGGCAGTGAAATCATCGTTATCCTTAATATGTCCATCTATGAGTACTCCGGCTTTCGTTTGGGTGTGCAAAACCCCGGCGTCTACACCGAGCTTTTTTCCTCCAATATAGAGCGCTACGATGGTACCGGCACACATAATGAAAACCCAATACAAACCGAAAATATAGGCTGCCACCGGCGGGCACAGTCAGTGGTTATCACCGTTCCTCCGCTTTCGGCCACAGCCTTTAAAAGAATATCCGACTCTGCATTGTAAGGAGGCATAAAAAATGTACAAAAACGTTAAAGAATTTGAAAAGCGATATGAAGAGCTGTGCAACGAGCATTTTGCCGACAGTCCGGACGTATTAAAACCGCTGGAGCAATATTTGTCTTTGGCAACGCTACTTAGTGAAGAGATCCGCAGTCTGTGGGCCAAATCGCGCGATATACACAGAAACGATAAAAAAATCTACTATTTTTCATCCGAATTTTTAATCGGGCACCTCTTAATTCAAAACATCAAGGCTTTGCAGGCCACCGATCTGGTACGTGAGGGGCTTTCTCATTTTGGCATTTCACTGGACGAGCTGCTAGCTATGGAAAAAGACGCGGGGCTTGGCAACGGCGGGCTCGGCCGTCTGGCCGCCTGCTTTATGGATTCCATGACCCATCTCGGCATCGCCGGACGGGGCAATTCCATCCGCTACCGTCACGGGTTCTTTCGGCAGGCGATTGAGAACTATGAGCAAGTGGAGTACGCCGAAGACTGGCTGGAGAACGGCTATCCTTGGGAGACCAAGCGCCCTGGACGCGCACAGGTAGTGCGTTTTGGCGGCAACGTGACGGTGGATTACGCCACCGACAAGATGATCTTCACACATGAAAACTATTGGGCGGTCAAAGCCGTGCCTTACGAGATTTCCATCATCGCCAACGACAGCAAGCATCATGTCAATTCATTGCGTCTTTGGGATGCTCAGGCGCTGAAAGGCTTCGATTTCCACACCTACGATCAAGGCGACTACCACGGCGCCATCGCCAAAAAAATCGAGGCTGAGAACCTAACACAGATTTTGTACCCCAACGACCATGCTCCCGAAGGAAAGAAGCTTCGGCTGATGCAGGAGTATTTCTTTGTCAGTGCCGGTATTATGGCCATTGTCGAGGAATACCAGCACCACTACGGCAGTATTGAAGGGATTGAAGATAAAATCGCAATCCATATCAACGATACCCATCCGGCGCTTTGCATCCCCGAACTGATGCGGGTGTTTATGGATGAGTACGACTTACGTTGGAGTACAGCCTGGGAGAAAACCATTAAGATGGTCTCCTACACCAATCACACCATTCTGCCCGAGGCACTGGAAACCTGGTCAGTCGATTTGATGCGCGAAGTACAGCCCCGAATTTTTATGATTATCGAAGAAATTAATCGCCGATTTGTGGACGGTTTGATGGATGACCCCGGTTTCGATAACGCGCATATCCACGATGTCTCAATCATTCGTGACGGATGGGTGCATATGGCCGGTCTTTCGGTTTTGGGCTCCCATTCTGTCAACGGCGTGGCCGAACTGCACTCCGAGATTATTAAACAGAGCATCTTAAAGCCATACTATGATCTTTTCCCTGAGCGGTTCAATAACAAAACCAACGGCATCTCGCATCGTGTTTTTCTGCAGAACGCCAATGAAGAGTTAAGCGAACTGATCTCGGATACCATTGGAGATGGATGGAAAGAAGATACCGGTGAGCTTTCGAAACTACTGAAATACAAAGACGATGCCAAATTCGTCAGCCGATTTAAGGAGATTAAACTGAAACGCAAAATCATTCTGGCTGATATCATCAAAAAGCAAACCGGCTATGAAGTGGACCCGACCTCGATTTTCGACATTCAGGTCAAGCGCATCCACGCTTACAAGCGTCAGCTTCTAAATATCCTCGGCATCATGTGGCGCGCCAAACAGGACAAGAATTATTTAGATCAGATGCATCCGCATACGTTTATTTTTGCGGGTAAAGCCGCTCCGGCCTACGCCTACGCCAAGTCCATCATTCGCCTCACCTGCCGTCTGGCCGAGCGCATCAACTGCGATCCGATTTTAAGCCAAAAGATGCGGGTCATCTTCCTGCCGAACTTCAATGTGTCACTGGCTTCCTACATCTATCCGGCTGCCGATATCAGTCAGCAGATTTCCACCGCAGGCATGGAGGCTTCGGGCACGGGTAATATGAAATTTATGATGAACGGCGCGGTGACTTTAGGTACGCTGGACGGCGCCAATGTGGAAATCGGTGAACTCGTCGGAGAAGACAATATCGTCATCTTCGGCTTGGATGTAGACGGCGTCAATCAGACCCGTGCGCATGGATATAACCCCATGGATATGCTGTCGGACAGTCAGCTGCGTGAGACCGTCAATATGCTGCAGTCCGGTTTTTTCAAAGGCGATATGCGGCAGTTTACCGACATCAAGCAGTCTTTAACCGACCACGGCGACTACTTTTTGGTGCTGAAAGATTTTAAAGCTTACATTGATGCCTGCCTGAAGTGCGAGCGGCTCTACACCGATGACGATACCTTTGCCAAGATGCAGATTCATAATATCGCCATGAGCGGGCATTTTTCATCCGATCGCACCATCCGAGAATATGCCAAGGAGATTTGGGATATTCCGACGAAATAAATATATTAAAAAATCGAGTAAAGGAGGATTAAAAAAGCAATGAAAAAACATGAAACTGTTGCTATGCTGCTGGCCGGAGGCCAGGGCAGCCGTTTGGGCGGTTTGACCCATAAGCTGGCTAAACCCGCGGTATCTTTCGGCGGAAAATACCGCATCATTGATTTCCCGCTGTCCAACTGCCGCTATTCCAACATTTCGGTTGTAGGGGTCCTAACACAGTACAAGCCTCTCATCCTAAATGCCTACATCTCCACCGGTGCGCCCTGGGCGCTGGACTCTCTGGATGGGGGCGTCAGCATCCTTCCTCCTTATATGGATATGGACGGCGGCAATTGGTATAAAGGCACCGCCGATGCGATCTATCAAAACATCGAATTTGTCGACCAATATTCACCGAAAAATGTGGTTATTCTTTCGGGAGACCATATATACAAGATGAACTACGAGGATATGGTTACTTTCCGGAAGGAAAACGATGCTGATGCGGCCATCGCTGTATTCGACGTACTGCTGAAAGAGGCCTCGCGGTTCGGTCTTATGAATACCGATGACACCGGGCGCATTGTCAGTTTTGACGAAAAACCGGCCCAGCCAAAATCGACCAAAGCTTCGATGGGCGTTTATGTCTTCGACTGGCAGGTCCTACGCGACGCGCTGGAACGCGATGCTGTGAACCCAAAAAGTGAACACGATTTTGGCAAAAATATTATCCCGATGTTGATTGCCGAGGATAAGCGTATCTTTGCCTATGAGTTTGAGGGCTACTGGAAGGATATCGGCACGGTGGACAGCTACTATGAGGCCAATATGGAGCTTTTAGAGGAACCGCCGCCCTTCAATCTGGACGATCACGATTTCCCCATCTACTCCAACAATTCAAACGCCATGCCGCAGATTATCGGCCGTGATGCTGAAGTGACCAATTCTCTGGTGTGTGACGGATGTATTATTGAGGGTACGGTCATCCACTCGGTCATCTCAAAAAATGTCTATATCGGCAAAAACGCGGTGGTGGAAAACTCCATCATCATGCACAATGCCCGTATTGAGGACGGTGTACGCGTGGTAGACGCAGTGGTCAGCGAAGGTATGATCGTCAATCACGGCATTTTAAAGGGCAACATTAACAAAAAGAGCGACGATGATATCCGTCTGCTCTATTCATCCCAGGCCCAGCCGCAAATATAAAAACGATATTTTTTAAGGATAAATACATGAAAAACGTACTAGGCATCGTCATCAATAACCCATCAAATCAGCTCGGTGTGCTGACCGATCACCGTAATCCGGTCACGCTGCCGTTTTTCGCACGTTACCGACTCATCGATTTTGCGCTCAGCAATCTTGTCAATTCGGGCGTGCCCAAAATCGGTGTTGTCGCCAGCGATAAATACAGATCGCTCCTTGACCACGTGGGCACCGGTCAGGAGTGGGGCCTTTCGCGCAAATCACAGGCACTGGTCATCCTTCAGGGTGCGCGCCGTATCGGCGATGTCAACGCGCGGGACATTAACCTGATGGATTTTGAAAAAAACGATATGGTTTTCGAGCGGAATTTGACTGATGATATCGTAATCACCACACCCAATGTCGTGTGCCGCGCCAACTACAGCCATGCGCTGGAACTGCACCGCAAGTCGGGTGCCGATATTACGTTGATTGCCACAAAAGACGCGCCGGATGATTTAGATCACAGCTGCCTCTTTTTGGACGTCGATGAAGATCACGACGTACTGGACATCACCGAGGGCAATCCTAAACGATACGATTATCAATACGCCGGTACGCTGATCGTCTCACGCGAGACCCTGTTGCAGCTCCTGCTTTTGGCGCCTGAGCTCGGCATCTATGAAATGCTCGATCTGGTCATGGCAAATTTCGATGATTTTCGTATTAAATGCTATCCGTTTGGCGGATACTTGCGGCGCATCAGTACCATCCGCGACTATTTCGATTCCAGCATGGAATTGCTTGATCCGGAAATCTCAACTCAGGTGTTCACGGGCAGTGACATCATCTATACCAAAATCAAAGACAACCATCCCACGCTGTATAAATCCACCTCGGCTGTGAAGGATTCCTGCATCGCCAGCGGCAGTACTATTGAGGGTACCATCCGCAACACAGTGCTGTTCCGCCAAGTGCACCAGATGAAAGGTTCTGAAATCACCAACAGCATCCTGATGGAGGGATGCCGGATTGGGAAAAATACGGTGCTGGATTATGTCATCGCCGATCGGAATGTAATTATCGGCGATAATGTGGTTTTAAAAGGCACTCGTGCCAACCCTGTGGTATTGAAAAAGGAGATGGTCATATGAGCGACAAGCCGCTTGATGTGCTTTTTGCCGCATCCGAGTGTGCGCCGCTGGTCAAAACCGGCGGTCTGGCCGATGTGGTCGGCGCGCTTCCCGATGCGCTAAAAAACCTCAATGTGAATGTCAGCGTCATCCTGCCCTTCTATAAAACGCTGCCGGAAAATTTTCGGAATCAGTCCGTAGACATCAAGATCGGCGAAGTAAAAATGGGATGGCGCAAGCACTATATGGGGCTTAAAAAATATGCCGCCCCGAACTGTACCTACTATTTTATCGATAACGAAACCTATTTTCTTCGGGATAATCTGTACGGCTATTACGACGATGCCGAACGGTTTATCTATTTTTCTTTGGCCGTCGTAGAAGCAGTTAAAATCATCGGTGGTTTTGATATCATCCACTGTCATGACTGGCAGACCGCGCTGGTCCCCACCATCTTTAAAAAGTTCTATTATCAGAAAAAAGGGCTTAAAGACTTAAAACAAGTTTTCACTATTCATAACTTACGATTCCAAGGCAACCTAAACCTGCCTGATTTTTTGAGTTTTCTCGGCCTTTCGGGCACCGAGTCCTGGCTTGGGGAAGTGATGCTGAAAGACCAGGCTAATCTCTTAAAATCCGGTCTATACAGTTCCGACGCCGTCACCACGGTCAGCCCGACTTACGCAAACGAGATCAAGATGCCTTACTACAGTGAAGGTTTGGATACATGTATCAGCGACATCAGCGGAAAACTGCACGGTATCCTCAACGGCATCGACATTTCGGCATTTAATCCGGCGGATGATCCCAAGATTTTTTGGAGCTACACCGGCCTTGCCGGAAAGCACAAAAACAAAGAACGGTTTTTATATGAGCATAACCTGCCAAACGACGGACAAATGATGATTGGCATGGTCACTCGGCTAGACCCTCAAAAAGGACTTGATCTGGTACTGTATGCCATCGACAAAATCATGCAGCTTCCTGTCCTTTTTGTTTTGCTGGGAACCGGCAGTAAAGAATACGAAAGACTCTTTGGTTATATCCAGCAGCATTACCCCGACCGTGTGCGCTGTTTTATCACCTACAGTGACGATTTAGCGCATAAGATCTATGCGGCAGCTGATACGTTCCTGATGCCTTCCAACTTCGAGCCCTGCGGGCTCGGCCAGCTCATCGCTATGCGCTACGGCACCCTGCCCATCGTTCGGGAAACCGGCGGTTTAGCAGATACCGTTGTCCCATACAATAAAATCACCGGCGAAGGCACTGGGTTTTCATTTGCCAACTACAACGGCGACGAACTGCTGTCCACCGTCAAGCTGGCAAATGACGTGTATATCTACAACAAAAGCCATTTCAACGAAATGGCCTTACGCGCAATGGCACAGGAATTCTCATGGAATGCATCGGCTAAAGCGTACAAAGATATCTATCAGGATTTGGTCAAGGATATACCTGCGCCACAAGTCAAAACCTCAGCGAAGAACACAAGCGCCTAACGCTTCGATATGCAAAGTTTCTTCCAAAACCGTGGCCTGATATGCCAGCACGGTTTTTCTCTTTAGGTTTGGGATGTCAACAGGATCAAAGCCAAGGTTAATATAGACCGAATAGCTTCCATTCACCGTTGCTACGTCATAGCTCAACACGCCATCCGTGCGAGCAAAGCGGACAAACCCGGCTTTGGTGCCCAGTTCTTTCCGCAACATCCCCAATTGCTTAACCCAGCCGGTTAAGCTCTCGTCGTTATTCTCCCAATCAAACGTCCCGCGGTTATAGGGGTCCTTATAACCCTGCATCCCAATTTCATCACCGTAGTAGATGCACGGGTTCCCCGGCAATGTAAACAACACTAGGAAATACAGCATCATCCGCAATTTTGCCAGTTTCATCCGCTTTTGCGGCAGACGATACGTCCGCGCCTGCCATGTGGTCAGTGTATCAGAAGCGGGTGCGTCGCCCAGCAAGGTAACCAAACGGCTGGTGTCATGCGTACCCGTCATGTTCATTAGACTTAAAAAAATGTCTCTTGGATAATTCTCCTGCAACGTCATCACAGCGTTCGCAAAGTCCTGAGCGCTCCCGCGTCCGGTTAGCATATCGATCAGCGCGTCTCGCAAAGGATAATTAGACACCGAATCCAGCGCCTGGCCTAAAATATATTCCCGTGGGGTCTCGTAAGACACCTTGTTGCTCGCGTCCTCCCAGACTTCTCCCAGCAAAACCGCTTCCGGATTAGCCTTTGTCACACAGGTTTTTAGTGCTCGAATAAACGCATCCGGCAGTTCATCAGCCACATCCAGCCGCCATCCGGCTACACCGGCTTTCATCCACTTTGTCACCGCGCCGTCCTTTTCATCCAGCAGATAGTGCATGAAAGAGGGGTCAAGCTCATTAACCGCAGGCAGTGCTTTGACGCCCCACCAACAGTCATAATCATCCGGAAATTTCTTAAAATGATACCAAGGATAATAGGGACTTCCCTTATCGTTATAGGCACCGCCTTTTCCGTAATGCTGATATTTGTTGAAATATATGCTGTCCTCGCCGGTATGGGAAAACACACCGTCCAGCATGATCTTGATGTGTACGCTGTCCGCTGCGGCAGTTAATCTTTTCAATGTCTCTTCAGTCCCATACATCCGATCAACGCGCGAGTAATCAGCTGTATCATACTTGTGGTTGGAAACCGCTTCGAACACCGGATTTAAGTAGATGATATCCACGCCCAAATCCTTGATATAGGGCAGTTTTTCAATGACGCCCGCCAAATTTCCACCAAAGAAATCCCAAAGCACGATCTCGCCCTGGTCATTTTTGATATACACCGGGCCCTCATCCCAGGACGTGTGCATCAATACATGATCGCGCTGTTCCGTATCTTTATCATCCCCCTTAAAAAAGCGGTCCACATAGACCTGATACATGGTTTTTCCTTTAAACCATTCGGGCACCGATGCATTGCTGTGCACAGTCAGCTGAAAATCTCGACCGTTCTCACATGCCTGCCCGCTGTTTTCGCATTTGCCAAATCGGCATATTCCCCCGCCAAAGTCCGCTTCGAAATGATAAAAGTATAGCCCTTTCTCTTTTTCCGGCACAAAGCTGAACTTGAAACCACCTTCGATTTTCTCCATCGCCGCAGGCGCACCCAAACCGACCACACGAACCGCGTTTGCATCTGTCTTAATCGTCAAAGTGACCGCTTCGCCTTGTCTGACCGCTCCAAACGGCTTTTTATATGTCTCATCCCAAGCGTCGTATATCAACTGCATATTACTTCTCCAATAATCAGACTAATTTCCTGGTGTGTTTCCTTCGCCGTCCAAAATAGCCGCGCCCATCAGTACCACTGCCTTTTCTGTTTCCAATCGCCATGCCCTTTCGCCGTTTTCCCAATAGTTGTTATCGGCTGAAATGCGCAGCGTATAACGGTGCGTTCCCGCTTTAACCAGAAAATCAAATCGCCCGCTATCCCGATCGTCAACCACCAGGATGACAGAACCGACTGTGTCCGCCTCGGCAGTGATTTCCAGTACCAGATTGGCAGGCATGCCAACCGCGGTGATCACGGAGGAATAAGCTCTGTTTCCGCCAACTTCTGCATTAACCGCTTTTATTTCACTAAAACCGCCCTCCGTCGCTTCAGCCCAGAGCATCGGCACATAAGCCAGAGTACGCGTTTCTGTTTTATCAGAACTGGTCATGATGGTATATTCGCCCCAAAGTGCTTGTGCGTAATCGGCCCAATTCTCATTTCTGGCATACACATCAAACCCATCCATACGAATCAGCGGCTGATAATTATCATATACATATTCGAACATCAGATAATATTTATAGTCTGTTGCCACACCGTCAATATCCGCACCAAACCCATAATCCTCGCTTTTGGCATTAGGCAGGATTGCGATCGGTGCATCCGCCGCTTCAATCTCGCGAACCGCCATATTCTGCATGGTGTCACCGTTCAGCATGGCCGGCATTTGGTTGACATAGTTCGGATTCTTTCTGCCAGAAAGCGCATACATATAGTTAAGTGAAGCTAAATCCACATAGGTTTGGTCTTCGTTAAGAACCGTATCCAATATCTCAATAAAGCTTTGAATTTCCTCCGGATTTTCCACCGCCACCCGCTCACCGTTCATCGCCTCAGCCGGAGTATACTGCGCCTGATAATTCTTGGCCGTTTGTACATTGGCCGCAAGATTATACTGCCCAAGCGTCATCTCGGGTATCTTCACCTCACCATTGAGCGAAGGATAACTGACTCCCAGCACCAGCAAGAAGCCAAGTATCACCACACAGAAACCCACAATTCGCATCATACCTTCTTTTTTAACCGCGCCGAAAGCCAGCATGGCTGGGAAATAGGTGCTTGCGATAAACCAGATCATGCCCTCCACCAAAGAATGACGAATGATGCCGCGCGGCAGATTGACAAAATAGAAGATGGCAAAGAAGAGGAAAATAGCGATGGCGGTTTTGGAGTACTCCCTTTTGTCATCGCTGGAGAAATATTGATAAGCGAATACTGCGATAGCCGCAATCATGGAAAGCGGCATGATAAAGTATACCATATTATAGACAAAGCTGGTGCGGTCTCCGGAAGCAAAATATGCCCAATTCTGGCTGGACCCCGCCGCCATCAGCATCTCTCGCAAGCGTGCCAAAGGCGGGATATCTTTGAAAAAGCAAACAGCTAAATAAACAGCCCCGAAAGCCAGCACTGTAAAAAAGCCGGTCATGAATAGTAAGAAAATTCTGCGTCCCTCGCCGCGTTTAAGGAACATAATCGTATAGGCTAAGACTCCGCCGACAAACGAAGCCATCCCGACATCCAGGCTGTAAAGACACAGCACGGCACAGACAATCGCAAACCAAACACGATTTTTTGCCGTATCCTCCCGAACCAACTTATCCAGCGCAATCACCATCAAAACCGCCATAATAAACATCGGCGGCATTAGCATCCTTAAAAACGGAAAACCGATGACAAACACAAATGCAGTGGTTTCATCCAAAATCCGTTTAAAAAGTGAAAAGGCCAGCACATAGTAAACCGCAATATAGTAACCATTATACATGCCCGCCGACCAAGGTTCGTAGCCATTAAACAGCTCCATAAAATAGGCAAAAAACTGGGAAGAGAGCATATGTGCATCGAAAGTTTCAACGATTGGGATACTGCCGTAGCGGAAAAGATGATCGATTGAAACCCCAAAATTCGCATATTCAAAAATCGAACCCGTTGTTTCTTTCATCCGCACCGGCTGCGCAATAATGAATCCCAAAATGAGAATCGCAATCGGTAAGTATAAATTATAAATTTTACTGCCTTGCTTGGTTTTCTTGGTTTTGACCCAAAGCAAAACCCCCAGCAGTACTGCCGCGGTCATGATACCCACGTACATTTCATATTGGATATTCAAAACCACATTAAAGCGCTTGTTGATGATATTCAGCACTTCAAGCCCAACCATTTGCAATATGGGCGCAAACAAAAGCGGCAAGCCTGCGATAATGATCTTGTTTTTCTGCTTGCTGAGTTTGGTCTGGAACAGCAAGAATAGAACCAGCGCAATTCCTCCGCCTAAAGCCAGCTGTGCCGCCAACAAGGATGTGCCATTCAGCGAAAGTTTCATCAAAAAAGTCCCCGCAAACACCGCCAAGGGCACGGTAAGCGCCAGACTTAAGAACAAAAGATCATAATCGCGATAAAGGTCTTTTTCGAAGCCGATATAGAGGAAAGCCAAAATCAGCGGTACAGCAAACACTGCCGTCACGCTCAGCATGTCAGGGCCCGAATAAGCCGCCAAGAGCGCGGCAATCAGTGAGATCGAACCCAGCATGGCCGTATGCTTAATAAAGAGTATGGCTTTTTTATTCTCTTCGGTGCGTTTAAGACTGCGAAAGAGCATAAACAGCAGAAGTGCGCCAATCAATGTCGCCGCCAGCACCGCCAGTATCATCAAAAAATACCAGCGGATACGCAGGCCGATATCGGAATTGCTCAGCGTGCTTTGCGAGATGACATGATCGGAAAAATCTGTAATAGGGTAGGCTCTGGAAAGGGTATTTTTAAATACCGGCAACACAGCCGAAAGCCCAAAGAAGCCCGCGCTGAATACGCAAGCAAAAAAGATATTTGTGTTTTTTTCGATGCTCTCTTTCAGGCGCATCATCCATGGTATCATCTGTTTATCCTCGATTTTCGTTCTCAATCTATTTTATAAAAACATCTTGTAGATTTTATCATACAGTCTTACGCTCTGTAAACAAACCCAATCAGCCGCTCTTCACCATCAAGTATATGCTTTTCAGCCGCTCGGCATTGATCGAATGCAGTGTTAGCAGCATCGCATCCGCCTGCGGCAAGGGCTTTTGGCCCACACCCACCGCTGTCATGCCCGCGGCCTTGGCCGCCGTAATACCGGCATTTGCATCTTCGATCACCATACACGATGCAGGCATTACCTCCAGCGCATCAGCACAAGTCAGAAAAATATCGGGTGCCGGCTTGGACCGTACGCTCGCGTTCCCGTCAACAACAGCATCGAAAGCATCCTCGAGTTTCAGTTTTCGTAATATCTTTGGGGTATTTCGGCTGGAGGAACCGATCGCTGTTTTAATGCCATTTTGTTTTAGGCTGCCAAGCAATTCCACCACCCCTGGTAGAATGTCTTTTCGGGTCAGTTGATTTAAAAGCTTACGGTACCGCCGATTTTTTGCCGCGGCAATTCGCTTAAATGTCCTTTGGCTGACGGTCGCGTTGTTCGCCTCCAGTATAATCTCTAAGCTCTCAGCGCGGCTGATCCCCTTCAGTCGATCATTTAATGCCTCATCAAAATGAAAACCGTGCTTTTTAGCCAACACCTGCCAGGCCTTGTAATGATAGATATCGGTGGAGACGATAACGCCGTCCAGATCAAATATCACTGCCTTTAACATATTACATTCTCCCGCTGTTTTCGCTACCCCATTATTCTACCATATCCGAGTGCAAAATATAAAAGGCGTCGTATCCCGCGCCTTGAAAAGTTTATGCTTTGTTCATCTATAGTATGGTAAAACTAATCACCACTTTCCTGCCTATCTTTTGTTTTTAACCAAATGCAAAAATGATTTGTAGGTTAAATATACAGCAAACCCGACTATTATCCCTGTGATGATTGAAATAATCACCAGCCACGGCAGATAGGAAATAATCGCCGTTGTCTCCAGCACAGCCATCGCCACCAGCACCTGCCCTATACTATGCGCCACCGCGCCCATCACGCTGACAAAAAGCACCGAAAGACCAATCTCCCCTTTATATGAGCGCGTAAGCAGATACATCACCACCAGACTCAAAAATCCGCCAGCCAGCGAATAGGCCAGCGCCATCACCGAGGTGAACAAAAGCGAGGACACCAGCGCGCGGATAAAAAGAATCACCAACGCATCGACAAAACCAAAAGCCAACAGCGCCAACAGTGCCACAATATTGGGCAGGCCAATCTTGGCCCCGGGTATAGGCAGCGCCGGAATCAATGTCTCCACATAGGATAAAATCAGTGCGATGGTAATTAGCATCGCCATGGTGGATATGTATCTTGGGCTTTTTCGGTTTGTCACGCGATAATCACTCTTTCTCGATAATCTCAATCACCAGTCTGTGCGGCAGACACACGATGGTATCATATAGGTTCTTGGCGCTTTTTGTGTTGACACACACCTGGTTTTTGCAGTCGGCCCAGTCCACATTCACTTCCCCATCCTTGATGACCACATGATTTTCACCTAATTCGGTGGATATAGTAAACTCGGTATCCAGCTCATCCGTCATCGGAATGGTATCATATACCTCGCCATCCACTGTGATCTTCACAGCCTTTTGCGTCGCCTGACGGCCCAAGAGCTGAAAAAAAGCCAATGCCCCAAGCGCCAGCAACAGTGTGATGCCGATCATGATAATTTCTCTTTTTCTCATCCTAATACCCTTGTGCTTATGCCTTTTTCTTTAAACGCGTCAGGCGGCCTGGTCCATCACCATGCACCTTCCCATCTTCCTTACGACCAATTACACCTCGTATTATAAATAATCCGATATGTTTTTGTCAAAACATATACTCCCTTGCGAATCCATCCATATCCTAATCCACTTCACTTTGAAAACGATCATTTGCCTTTGATTGACGATTTCTATATAATTAAACTGATTTTTTATCCAACTTTTTTGAAAGGACATACCGTATGAAAACGGCCAGCTATACCATCACCCGCTTTTCAATCATTCTTGTTATCCTCGCGTCTTTCTTTCTGGCTTCCTGCGCCGAATCCCCTCAAAAAATCGTCACTTCCGAAACGCATGCATTTGCGCTTGATACCCTTGTTGATATCAAAGTATACTACAACGCCGGCCAGACCTTTGATGATCAAATTTTATCCGATTCGGTTGCTCTAATCAATACGCTGGAAAACACTCTGTCTTCACATATTCAGGGTACAGAAGTCGATCAAATCAACATGGCGTCAGGATCGGGCAGTGTCTCGGTCAGCCCCTTAACCTATACTACCGTTAAAAACAGTCTGGAATACAGCCGGCTGACCAGCGGGCTTTTCGATATCACCGCAGGTCCGCTCATTGATCTTTGGGCCATCAACCCACCGGACGGTCATATCCCCACTGATGAAGAACTGGCGGTGGTGCTTCCAAAAATTGATTATCGAAAAATTGATCTTTCAGAGGAAAATAATGTGGGGCTGTCGGAAGAAGGGATGTCGATCAATCTCGGCGCCATCGCCAAGGGGACCATCTCGGATCATCTGAAAACGCAACTGAAGTCAGCCGGCGTCACTTCGGCCATCATCAATCTTGGCGGTAATGTATTGATGGTCGGTGGAAAGCCAGATGGAAATGATTTTGCCATCGGCATACAGGATCCTAACGATGACAGAGGCGCATATCTTTTAAGCGTCAGTCTCAAAGACAAAGCCGTAGTCACATCGGGCGACTATGAGCGATACTTCGAAGTGGACGGCGTGCGCTATCATCACATTCTGAATCCGAAAACCGGTTATCCGGCCGATACCAACATCGCGCAAGTGACCATCGTTGCAGACACCGGCGAGCAAGCTGACGGTCTTTCCACTTCCGTTTTACTCTTGGGTATTCAAGACGGCCTGGCTCTGATCGATTCGCTCGAAAACGTGGAAGCAATCCTGATCACAAAGGATCATCTCGTCTATATCACCCCAGGGCTTGCCGAATTTATCACCCGCTACAAAGCGCAGTCACAGTCTTATACGTTTGTCAGCGACGCAAGCGAACTTGATTGATTTAAAAAAACAGCCAACTTATGGCTGTTTTTGGTTGCTTTCTTTTTATTCTTCTGTTGGCCAAAGCTCTTTTGGAACATTGGCATACACCTGTTCAATCGTATAAAATCCGTCTTTAATGACCGTATCCACCATATTATCTGCATTGACGCTAATCGGTTCATACGCGATATAATCGATCAAATTCTTTCCGTCCGATATGGACTCACATTTGCCGATGTCTTCGCCCAACGCCATCTTCACGGCATATTCGGCAGCACCTTCGGCGAGCACGTCAATCGGTTTATACACGGTCATGCCCTGAGTACCCTCCACGATGCGTTGGCACGCGGCAATCTCAGCATCCTGTCCGGTCACAAAGATTTCACCGGACATCCGGTTTTCGCTCAGCGCATTGATCGCCCCCTCGGCCACACGGTCGTTGCCTGCAATAATTACATCAAAATCAACTTGACCGATTTTATCCGACATATACGCATACGAGACCTCGTCCCGCCAGGCGCTAACCCACGTTTCCCCCGTCACTTCAATGTTACCAGAATCAATGGCCGGCTGGATCACGCTCATATAACCGTCACGTATCATAAATACGTTATTATCCGTCTCAGGCCCGTTGAGAATCATATATTTACCTTTGGGTACCGCACTGTATGCCGCAAGCCCCATCAGCTCGCCCACCCGATAGTTATCAAAAGAGATATAAAGATCGACATTGGCGTTTTTGATGAGTCTATCATACGCGATGACTTTGACATTATTCTGGTGTGCATACTCCACAAGATCAGTGAGCGCATCTTTATCATAAGCGATGATGACCAACACATCCACACCGGCCGCAATCATATCCCGCGCAATCTGAATTTGCAGTTCGGTATCCTCATAGGCGTTCTTCACCAGTACTTCTTCTGCGCCAAGCTCCTTGGCTCTGGCAACAAAAACCTCACGGTCGCGCTGCCAGCGTTCCACCGTCATGGTCTCGGGAATAAACCCAATTTTGATAATCCCATCATCATTGATGCTTTTTTGTTCTGCCTTACATCCGGTAAACAGCATAGAGATTATGGCCAGAACCGCCACAGCTCTTTTCATCAAAACACCTCCAGAACTAAAACTTTTGAAAATACGTGGAAGGTGATATCCCTTCCTTTTTTTTGAACAATCGACTAAAGTAGTTTGGATCGCTGTACCCTGAGGCATAGCTGATCTCCTTGATCGAAAGTTCCCCTTTTTCTATCAGTTTTTTTGCATGTTCAATTCGTATATCGGTTAGATGATCGATAAAATTTTTACCCGTCTCAGCCTTGAAGAGGCGGCTGAAGTACTGCGGACTGACCCCCATTTCCCGGGATATCTCATCCAAAGTCAATTCGGTATTAAACCGTTCCCGGATGATCTCGTTGGCTTTGTCCACAATCACACTGATGCCGTGTTTCTTTACCTGATTGATTTTTGTGGCGATATAGCTGATTTTTTCTACGCACAGGCGTTCAAAATCCACTTTATTTGTACAGTTTAAAATTTGTTTAGTATACTCACAATACTCAATATATTGGTCGCTGTCAATTCCATTTTCCATCGCGATGCGGTGCGCCACCACCATCACCTCAATCAGCCGTGTACGAATATTTTCCCGCTCAAAGAAATCAGGATATCGGTTAAAGATATCGGTAAGTATCCCTACACACCGGCCGGTATCTCCCTGTTCAATCGCCTGAATCAATTTTTGCTCATCGGCAAATATCTCATAACCCGTCTGCGGGTTATGCTGGGTCACATCGGCAATGTGCGTGATCTTCTCTCCGTCATCAAAGTTCAGCGCCCGGACTGCCTCCTGATATGAAATCGCAATATCCTCATCGGCCTTGGCTCCGCCGATGCCCACCTTCAAGCAGATATGGAATTTGTTCTCCAGCTTATCCACCAGCCATTCCAAAAAGTCAATTGCCTCAACGCGCCGTTTATATTCATCATCGCTTTTCTCGGACATATAGACCACCACACGGTCAATAACCAAAGGTCCTACCACGCATTTGCTGTTAAACTTCAGCTCGTCCCGCAGCATGGGATAAAAGGATTGATTCTTAAAGCTCTCTTCCAGACGCATCTCTCCGCCTGTATCCTTTCGGCTCTGCACCTGAAGAATAAAGATATAGCCGACCTCACTCGTAATCTCAAACAGCTCTTTATATCGCTTAAAGTCTACCCGCCCCGCCTGACCGAGCATAAAAGTATAGATAAAGCTGTGCTCTACCACGGCCTGCATCTTCTCAATTTTCTCTTTGGTTTCCAGTTCCTGATCCTGTTTCCGGCGCTCATCATCCAATTCTTTGGTCACTTCTTCCAGTGTTTCCACCAGCTGCTGCTTTGTCACCGGCTTGGTGATATAGTCGCTCACGCCTAGCTCCACCGCCTGCTTGGCGAAATCAAAATACTCGTACGCGGAAACGATGATAAACCGGACGTTTTTGTGGATTTTTTTAATCTCTTTGATCGCTTCCAGCCCGTTGATTCCGGGCATGCGAATGTCCATCAGAACAATGTCCGGACGCTGCTGACGCGCTTTTTCTATCGCCTCGCGCCCCGATTTTGCAATCTCAGATACTTCAATGTTGCTGATCTCTTTTTCCACAATATATTTAACCGACTCAATCGCCAGATTTTCATCATCAACCACCATCAATTTGTATTTCATGCTCATTTCATCCCTTCTTTCGAAGTCTTTCTTCTAAGCTCACGCGTGATTGGTATATTCAGCGTAAAGGATGCCCCTTTGTCAGGCGCGCTTTTCACTTCCATGACGTTTTCAATACCGAAGAACAATCGTAGCCGATGCACCACGTTATAGATGCCGATACCGGTGGTGTGTCCTGCCTTCTTCTGCTTAAATTCGGTCCCTTCCGTGACTTTTCTCAAGGTTTTTTTATCCATCCCAACGCCGTTATCCTGAATGATGATTTTGGCGTAATTACCTTCGCGCTTTAGCGTGATACTGATGACGCCGCCTTCTTCATAGTTGCCGATGCCATGAATGGTGGCGTTCTCAATAAATGGCTGGATAATCAGCGGCGGGACCTCAATATCAAAAAGACTTAAGTCGATATCATAATTAAACCGTACCGCATCGCCAAAACGGACATGGAACATGTTGCAGTAAGCACGCACCATATCAATCTCATCCTTGATTTTCACAACACGATCCAGGCTATTCACATTATAGCGAAAGATTTTTGCAATATCGTCGAGAAAATTCGATGTGCGATCGGCGCCTTCTATCATGGCTAACTGCACTCCTGCGTTCAATGTATTAAACAAGAAGTGTGGATTGATCTGCATCTGCAGCGCTTTCAGCTCGGCGCTTTCCAGCAGCGACTGCATTTTCAGGTTCTCAATCTGCTGTTCTAAAAGCTGTGATTCGGTATCTGCCTTGTCATGCAATTCTCGGATATATTGCTTGATGCTGTGTTTCATCGCATTAAACGCGTTGGCCATGACTTTCAGTTCATCATCTGTGGCCACCACGAGATCGTCCGCGTCAAAATTACCTTTTGTCATTTCTTCGGCGGTGTCCGCCAGTTTAACAATGGGTTTGGTCAGGTTGTAGGTAAGATAGAAGATGACAAATAAGCTTACGACAATAACAGACAGAATTAGAACCATATTTAAGACAAACAAGAAATTTAAATCATCCGACATGCTCAAATATTGATTGGTGTTGATATCAAGTGTCAAGAGATTAAGCTTGTCCGCATAGGTGCGAATATATTGGCTGATCTGATCCGCTTCTGCATAGCGTGCAATATACTCATCCGCATCGTTCAGTTTCTTTGCCGTCACCGCGGCGTCCAGTTCGGCCAAATAGGAATTGACCATAAATAAAATATCTTTGTTAATTAGGTCATTTTCACTGTAGATGCCTGCGGAAGGATCGAACATATCGGACGCTTTTTCCAGAAATTCGTCCTTGTTCTTATAGTAATTCAGCATGCTGTCCGAATCGTCACTGACAAGATAGTCAGTAATGTTCTCATCCACATTTTCCATCAATGTCAAAAACCGCTCAATTTCGACATTGGCCGTGAACATCTCTTCCATCCGGTTAATTAAGTTTTTTGATATACTTGAAATAAACGTACTAGTAAAACTGGTTAAAAGTGAAGTGATTAAGAACACCAATATCATGCGTGTGCGAATGGAGCTGACTCTGTTTTTGAACCGCTTTAAGAAATTGCCGAACATCCGCCTCACCTTTTATTATGATAGCTGGAAATGTTGATAATGGTATATGCATCAATATCAATATCCACATAACCAGGCTGGAAAGTGCCTTCCAGGCTGTTATGCAGCACTTCCACGCTCTTGTAGCCGGCCATATATCCGTTTCGATCCAAAACGCCCGCTACAATCCCTTTTTCAAGATAGTTGATGATTTCATCGGTCACGTCTGTGCCCACGACAAAGACTTCTCCGACCAGATTGCGTTCAATGATAATGCGCGATGCCGCCACCGTATCCTTCGCATTGGTGCAAAATATTACATCAATATCCTCATGGTCAGTGATAATCTCCCGCGTTAAATTTTCAGCACCGAGCAAATCTGACTCACGGTAAAGCGTATCCACCAGCTGCACGTCATTCAGATCGTCTATCACCGACCTAAACCCGCTCATCATCAGCGCGTTTTGTGATGTGAATCCTTCTACGTTGCCATTTTCACGATTGCTGGTGAGGATAACCGCCACCTGCTTCGATGGATCGTCCGTCTCAACCTGAGAGATTAGTTTGGCGGCCTGAACGCCGTATTCATAAAAATTGGTACCGACGTAGGAAAGCCGCTCCGTGCTGGCGAACTCCACACCCCCCAACACCACTTCCACACCTTCGTGTCTGGCCGCATTGATCGATTCACCATAAAGACTGGAGTTCTCACCATTGACAATCACGCCGTCCAGCCTGGATTTTGACGCGATATTGATATACTCAACCATCTGGTTTTCCTGGTCAACCGTAGAAACCGAATGAAATTCCACAGCGTCATTGAAAGCTTTTGCCCCTTCATAAACGCCTTCTTTAAAATTCTGCCAATATTCATCGTTATCCGACTTCAATATCAACGAGAAATGATACTTCGGATTATCGCTGAATATATAAGACATATCATCATGATACACATTGCTAATCCGGTTATATAGATATAGGATCCCACTGGCTGATAAAACCAGAATCAGTATCAATATCACCAAAATCAGTTTATACGACCATTTCATTTGTTACGAATTTTCTCCTACTCTTTTGTACTTTTTCAAAGAAAAAAATAGCGTGCCATAAGACAATTATAACACGCTATTTTACAAACATAATCAACCACTTCTATTTTGTAACAGTTTTGGACTTGGATACAACATCAAAGAATACGGCAAACAACAGAACCAAGCCTTTGATGATGTCCTGCCAGAACACGTCAACCGACATAATGGACATACCATTGTTGAGGATACCCATAATGAAGCCACCGATGATCGCGCCCATGACCGTTCCTACACCGCCGGTAGCCGAAGCGCCTCCGATAAAGCAGGCCGCAATCGCATCCAGCTCAAATCCTTGACCAGCCAGCGGAGAGGAAGCATTCAAGCGTCCTGCAAAAACGATACCGGAGATTGCTGCCAAGAATCCCATATTAGCGTAAGCCAGGAATAAAATCTGCTTTGTTTTAATACCGGAAAGAGCCGCCGCTTTAGCATTTCCGCCCAAAGCATACAGGTGTCTTCCAAGCACGGTCTTTTGGGTAATAAACACATAGAATCCAACCAAAACACCCAAAACCAAAAGGATAATCGGCAGACCGTCATCCAGCGCCAGCCAGAAAGCGGCAAATACGATGATGGCTGATACGACAACCAGTTTGGTAATAAACGCGCCGACTGACGGTACATCATAGCCCTTGCTTTTCCGGTTGATCCGGCCAAAGATAGTCATGATGATGAAGAGCGCTGCAAAAACAATGCCCGCCGCAACGCAAGTTCCGTTTAGTATAATCGGTTTGCCATATATTTGATAGGTTTGTAACGATTCAATTTTACCCAAAAAATCAGGTACCGGTTTTGCCGAAATCACTTTGTACGCGTCCGGGAGTCCGATAGTCTTACCATCAAGGATAAGGTTATTAACCCCGCGGAAAACGAACATACCGCCCAAGGTAACGATAAACGCCGGGATCTTCTGATACGCAATCCAGTAGCCCTGCCAGATTCCTGCCAACAGTCCGGAAAGCAATGCCACGATGATAGAAATCCAAACCGGCCAGCCAAGAACAACACTCAAAAGGCCGCTCATCGCGCTGACCAGCGCCAGCACAGAACCGACCGAAAGGTCGATGTTACCACCGGTTAAGATACACATCAGCATACCTGTCGCAGAAATCAGAATGTAGCTATTCTGATAAATCAGAATTGACACGTTCCGCGGCTTAAACAAAGTACCCTTGGTTAATATCTGGAATGCGATCATAATAGCGATTAGGGCAAAGAAGATGGCATACTTTTTAGAATTATGTCTTAACCAATCTAAAGAATTTTTAATCATTGTCTACTCCTTATTCATTAGCACTTTGAATAATCCGTGCCATAATTTTCTCAGGGGTTGCGTCTTCTCGTGTGGTTTCACCGATAATCTTGCCTTCATTCATGATGTATATCCGATCCGCAACACCCAAAATTTCGGGCAGTTCGGACGAAATCACCAGAACGCACTTGCCTTCGCTCGCAATATCATTGATGATATTGTAAATTTCGTATTTCGCACCGACATCAATACCTCTTGTCGGTTCGTCTAAAAGCAAAACATCCGGATTGGTACACAGCCATTTACTCAAAACCACTTTTTGCTGGTTCCCGCCCGAAAGATTCCCCGCTAGTTGAAATATGCTGGAACATTTGGTCCCCAGCTTTTCACGGTACTCCTCCGCTTCAATAATGGCCTTTTGATCGTCCACAATTCCATTTGTACTTAATGACTTCAAGTGCGCCATTGTTGTATTGTTCTTAATATCCTGAATCAGAACCAAACCCGCATTCTTCCTGTCCTCAGTCAAATATGCAATACCATTATCAATTGCCTGAGAAACATTGTGCAGATGAAGTTCTTTTCCGTCTTTAAAAATCCGTCCGCTGATTTTTTTGCCATATGCTTTGCCAAACAAGCTCATCGCAAGCTCGGTTCTTCCCGCACCCATCAATCCCGCCAATCCAACCACTTCGCCTTTACGCAAGTTAAAGCTGACGTCATCAATCACAATACGCTCTTCATTCAGCGGATCATAGACCGTCCAGTTTTCCACTTCAAACCCAACTTCTCCAATACGAGGGTTGCGCTTAGGAAACCGGTCCACCATATCGCGGCCAACCATGCCTTTGATGATTCTCGCCTCGCTGACACCGCCTTTGTCACTATTGTCCAAGGTCTCAATAACTTGTCCGTCACGGATAATCGTAATTCTATCCGAGACTTTTGCAATCTCATTGAGTTTATGTGAGATAATGATACAAGATATGCCTTGTTCTTTGTTCAGCCGTTTAAGCAGCATCAACAAATGATCCGAGTCCTCGTCGTTGAGCGCCGCTGTCGGTTCATCCAAAATCAGTAATTCACAGTCCTTTGCCAATGCTTTAGCAATTTCTACAAGCTGCTGCTTGCCAACACCTATATCTCTAATCAAGGAAGTATGGCTTTCTTTTAGTCCCACACTTTCCATGACTTCCTTTGCTTTATTGTTTGTTTCATCCCAATCAATAACACCGTTTGTTTGTCTTTCGTTGCCAAGGAAGATATTTTCAGCGATGGTCATAAACGGGCTTAACGCCAGCTCCTGATGGATAATAGCGATTCCGATTTTCTCACTATCTCTGATACTTTTAAAATTACAGACTTCACCTTTATATAGAATATCGCCTTCATAGGTGCCATGCGGATAGATGCCGCTCAAGACGTTCATTAGCGTCGATTTCCCCGCGCCGTTTTCACCCACCAGAGCGTGAATCTCCCCTTTTGTGACATCCAGGCTAACCTTATCAAGCGCAATAACACCAGGGAAAGTCTTCGTGATGTTATTCATTTGCAGAATAAATTCCGACATCTCTCTATTTCTCCTTAAAAATATGGCGACAACAATTGCTCGCTGTCGCCATAATCAGTCATTACTCTTCTTGATCTTACATCATCAATAGCTAAATTTCAACTATTGAAGCTGATCTTCCGTGTAATATCCGGAATCGATCAACAGTTCTTTGTAGTTGTTGATGTCAGCAAATACAGGAGTACAGAGGTAAGAAGGAACTTCAAATACATTGTTGTCATAAGTTGCATTGGTTTCTACAGTTTCACCAGCAAGATACTGGTCAACCATGGTAACCGTACGAGCAGCCAAGTCTCTTGTGTCTTTGAAGATAGACATGGACTGTTTGCCAGCCAGAATGTTCTTCATGCTGTTAACGTCGCAGTCTTGTCCAGTCAGAACCGGGAACGGCTTGTCTTCGGTACCGTATCCAGCAGCGTCAAGCGATGCGGAGATACCCTGTGCCAAGCTGTCGTTCGGTGAAAGAACAACATCGATGTTTTCGTCAGCATAATAGGTGGTCAGCAGATTGTCCATTCTTTCCTGTGCGCTTTCAGATTTCCAGCCCAGGATACCGATGGAGGTCCAGTCTTCATTCTTCATGCCTTCGCCAGATTTAACAACCAGAACGCCACTGTCCATGTAAGGTGTCAGGACATCAAGAGCGCCTTTGTTGAACAATCTTGCGTTGTTGTCGTCAGGAGAACCAACGAAAACTTCCATGGTGAACGGACCCATTTCGCCTTTGTCTAATCCCAAAGTTTCAACAATGTAATTACCTTGGATTGTACCAACCATTTCGTTGTCGAACGTAGCATAGTAGTCGATGTTCGGAGTATCCATGATCAAACGGTCATATGCGATAACCAGAATGCCTTCTGCTTTAGCAGATTCCAGCACGTTGGCAAGAGCAGAACCGTCGATAGAAGCAACAACCAGAACGTCAACGCCTTTGGTGATCAAGTTTTCAATCTGCTCAACCTGAGTCGCAACGTCGTTGCTTGCGTACTGCAAGTCAACTTCATAGCCTTTGGCTTCCAGTGCAGATTTCATGTTGTCACCGTCTTGATTCCATCTCTGCAGGTCTTTGGTGGGCATTAAAACGCCAACAACACCGCCGGCCATAGGAGCTTCTTCAACAGTCGCTTCTTCAGCAGGAGCCGCTTCAACAGGAGCAGCTTCTTTCGCCTGGCAAGCAACCATGAAAGAAAGAACCATTGCGAGTACTACTACTACAACAACAAGTTTCTTTAACATCAAAATTTCCTCCTAATAGTTTTATGCTATTATCATATTTATTTTTAACCTTTTCGTGAATAGATATATTTAGCCAAAATGCTGATTATTTTAAACCGCGTTTTCCTTACACTTTGCATCAGAAGCATTATTTTGACAATAAAATAATGCTAATTCTTGGGCTGCTATCATGCATATCCCCCCTATGCAGTAGTTTAATCTAGTTTATGAGCATATATATACAATTTGTTGTATGATTATCGAATTTCATTTCTTCGGGAAATTCAGCGTATAAAAAATTGATGTGCTCCGCACATCAATTTTTTGCTGATATATTTGCTTTCCTGCCGTTAAGGCATCAGGCGCGCATTCAGTTCGTCATTAATCGCCCCAAACTGCAATCCTCGCTCCTGTGCCGCCGCTTTAATGGTTTGGCGGGTATCCGCTATTTCACCTTCCAAGAGTTCTTCCATCACATCAAACGGTATACCAAGGTCCAGCGCCTGCTGTATCGTGGTTTCCCCAGAAATCAAAGTTTCTGTGTGATCCTCTTCTATTTCATACGTCTCTTCACCGGGCATTTGGTCTTCCGATGTTGACTCACTTGTTTCGTCCTCATGCGAATCATAGAATTTCTCGCCATCCAACGGCGTTTTCCTTCCATCCGTCTGCCACCAGTCACTGGTGGTTCCCAAAGCCATCCCGCCTCCGAAAAGCAGCATAGTGAGCAATGTAATCCAAATCGGTTTAAGCTTAAGCATCTTTAGACCCCCTTCCCGCAAATCCCGCTCCCATATAGCAGGTATCCGCCACTGGACAGGCGCCTTCCGCATCGGTACACTGCATGCACCGATTACAGAGCGAGCTTCTCACCGTCTTCACAGCCATCACATCGATATTCATCGGACAGGCTTTGCTGCACTGGACGCATGAGATACAGGTGCTGGGTGCCCTTCGAATTTTAAAGATACTGATTTTCCCGATGAGTCCCAAAAGTCCGCCGTAGGGACATGCGTATTTGCACCAGGGGCGCTCTACAAACAGTGAACCCAGCAAAGTAACCCCTAAAATAATCAGTGCCGCAATCGTGGCCTCCCCGGTCCAGAAATGGTACAGCGCGTAGTATGGATCAATGTTGACAAACATCAGTGATGCCGTGGTGTAGGTCTGGTACAAAACCAAAGCTAAAACCACATATCTTAAATACTTGAGCACATCATGCAGTTTTTGCGGAATCAACCGATTATATCTCTTTTTAAAAATCCGTTTTCCAAGTTTCCCGATCCACTCCTGGATGGAACCCAAAGGACAGATGTGACTGCAGAAAACCGGGCCGAGCAGAACGGTCAGAATCAGTACCACCGCGCCGATGACCATGACCGACGCATGCAGCTGGCGAATGAGTCCCTGTCCTGTGACCAATGAAGCGAAAGTCTCTACCGCACCAAACGGACAGATGGCATGCAGGCTGGCTCCGGGAAGAATATCCAATCCACCGCCCGCTTCCACCAGCGTGTGATTGATGGTGATGACACCGACCAGCACAAAAAATATAATTTGACTGGCTAACCGAAAGGGCTTTGATTTCAAGCGATGATCCTCCTTATCTTCAATTATTCCGGCCGTAGCCATTTCCGTTTCCGTTTCCGCCGCCGCCGCCGCGTTGGAATGCCTCCAGATGGTTTTCAGATGCGGCCTTCAATTCTTCGAATGCTTCGCGCACGTCATCCGGTAAATCGAAATTCAGAAATTTTTCATACATCGCGATATTGTCTTCTTCGGCCACCACTCCGGCCTGCAGAGCTTCTTCGAAGCTTCGCGGCAAAACAACATACCCCCCTGCATTATCTTTAGGTAGCACGTATCCGTATTTGTCAAACAGTCCGGTTAAAAGCGCAATATGATATTCCTCTGCGTTTATAATATTACGAAACGGCGTCACCTCACCAAATTCGGCCATGATGTCTTCATAGGTCTGCCTCGCCAGGTATTCATCCTGAATCGCATAGGTCATCATCTGCTCAACCGTCAGGTTATCTTCAGAAAGAATCGCTCCTCCAGCACCGAAATCGTTCAATGCGGATTCTTCCGTCATCTCCGAAGTTTGTTCATTCACCACTGTATTCACCTCAGCCGTTGTTTCGGCCGCAGTTTCACTGGTTTTCGCGGTACATCCCGTTAGCAGAATCAACCCCAGCGCTATTGCCAGCATCACCGTCAATATTTTTTTCATGATTATAATCTCCTGTTTTAAGTTTTTTCTTCAGGCCTATATTTTATACACAGCAAAAACATCCCTCTAACATCAATATGAACAAAAAATGAATTTACGCTATAAAAAAACGGCTCGGAAGCCGCTATGGCATGTTAATCCGCTGGCATCTGACCAACAATCGTCGGTTCCCGTTATAGATGCAAGTGAGCAGGCTGAGTGCATGTTCGCCCTTATACACCGTCAGCGCTTCCGTGTCACTTGGCGCTATGATGATCGTCTCGTAAACCTCATATTCATAAACGATTCCGTCCGCCAACGTCAGGATCACCTTATCGCCGCTTTCCAGCTCATCCAGACGGCCAAAGTGTGCGCCCGATGCAAAGTTGTGTCCGGTAATCACCGTGTTGCCGCTCTCCGCCGGCATCGCACCACCGTAATAGCAAACCGACACCCGCAAGGCCTCGTCACTGATGCGCTCAATCACCGCCAAAGACAAATCAATGGCCGGGATATCCAGTCGGCCCATGACCGGATAGCCGTCAATCGCTTCAGGGTCTGCGTTGATTTCGGCGGACGAGTAGGTCTCATTGGAACTGGATGCCGCAATTTCTCGTTCATAGTTGGTCAGCATCTGTGCGGCCCGCCTATCGGCCGCATAACCTTTCCCAAGGATCACAGCCGCAGTGATGATTCCGGCAATCAAAACCACACCCAGCGCAATCAAAAGCCCTGTGATCAGCCGATTCTTATTGATAGTGGACCATTTTTGTTTTAAATCAAAATGCTTTTTTACTCTTATTCTCTTATCCATGCACTAACCCCGCTGTGCGCTCCGCCTGCGTTTCTCGCTGGCTATGATGCAAAAGATTGCCGTCGCCAGCGCCGCAAACAAACCGGCTAAGACAAACAGCAGCGTATAGCTCTGGCCGGTGGAGGGCAGCTCGGAAGCTGATATGGTGATAACAAACTGCACAGTCTGACCGTTTACCGTATAAGTCACTGTGGTTTCACCCTCGCGAAGTCCGGTGAATATCGCGCCCGTACTGGTCACTGAGGCTGATAGATAGGTATCATCATACACCCATGTTCCGCCCCTGATGTTCGGAAGAATTTCGATGCGCCCGTCTTCATATATATCTCCGCTGGAAGGCGATACATCCAACGCCAGCGCTGCAGACCAGATGGCATACAGCACCGTATCATGAGTGACCGTATCGGTCGCAAAGTCCCAGGGCGTCGTCCCCGCGGCATCCGCATACCATCCTTCAAAGACATATCCGTTTCGCGTAGGATCCTCAGGAACCAGCACCACAAGCGATCCGTTGGGTACCGAATACGTTTCAACCGTCCCCGAAGCGATGCCCCCATTGGCGTCAAAAGTCACCACCCGCATAATGTCCGTCCAACCCGCATACAGTGTCATCGCACCCGATACCGTATCGGCAGACGGCACCCACATTGTAGTCAAAGCGGCATCGGTAAACCATCCAACAAAGGCATAGCCATCCCGCGTCGGCGGTGTCGGCATGCTGTCGATCGTCAGCCCGATACCCACATCCAATGATGATGGCACCGCATCAACGTCGCCGCCGTTTCGGTTGAATGTCACGGTTACCAGCGGTACATAGGACGCATACAGCGTGATATCGCCAACAACCACATCCATGTCAAAATCCCACTCGGTGGTGGTGGACGCATCGGTAAACCATCCGGCAAAAGCATAACCCGTCAGACCCGGATCAGCAGGTTCGGGACTGATTAAACTGCCGTACTGCACAGTCATCACCGAGGGGTATGCGGCCGTGTCGCCGCCGTTTTCATCGAAGGTCACAGTAAAGGTATTAACGGCCCAGCCCGCATAAAGAATCATATCCCCAGTCACCACGTTGGTGGTGATATCAAAAGCCACGGTCGCTCCCGAGTCGATATACCAGCCGCTGAAGGTGTAGCCCAAACGCGTCGGCGGCAATGGCTGAGGCGAAATCAATTCACCCGTCATAACGGTCATGCTGGAAGGCACAGCCGCATTGTCTCCGCCGTTGCTGCTAAAAACCACAGTATGGCTCGCCGACCATCCGGCGTACAGCGTGGTATTGCTTGTGACGGTATTCGTCGCAAAATTCCAGGCCGTTGTGGCCGCCGAAGTGGTGAACCAACCTCTAAACACATAGCCGGTTCGTGTGGGCGGCAGCGGCTGCGGTGAAATCAGACTGCCATACGGCACCTGCATACTACTGGGCACCGCCAAGCTGTCTCCGCCGTTTTCATTAAAAGTAACAGTGTATTCCACTCCGGTCCAGCCGGCATACAGCGTCATGTTGCTGTTAATCGGGCTTGAAAAATTCCATAGCGTCACCGCATCCGGTGTGGTATACCAACCGCTGAAAACATAACCCGTCCGCGTGGGGCTGATGGAAGGCGGTGTCACTGTACCGCCGATCAAGGTCTGCTTGTTGTTGGGTATCGCAGCAGTTTCTCCCCCGTTTTGATCAAAAATAACTGTGCAAATCGAAGACCACCCTGCATACAGGGTCATATCACTGGTCACAATATCCGTATCGAAATCCCAAGGGATGGTCGCCGCCGCATCGGTATACCAACCATTAAACTGATACCCACCCCATATAGGCGAGGTCGGCAGTGTATCGATGGTTTGTCCTTCCACCACATCGATCGTCGTTGGCGAAGGCGGCACCGAACCGCCGTTCTCATCAAAAGTGACCGTATAGTATTCCGCATATCCGGCATACAGCGTCAAGTTCCCCGTCACAACATCCGTATCGAAATCCCAAGGGATGGTCGCCGCCGCATCACGATACCACGCTTCAAAAAGATATCCTGCCAGCGTCGGCGGTGTGGGCTCGGATGGAATCAGTGAGTTATACAGCACCGACATGGTCGCTGGAACCGCCGGCGTATCCCCGCCGTTATTATTAAATGTCACGGTATAGCTGTTCTGCGTCCATCCTGCATACAGCGTTGTATCTCCCGTCACTACATTGGTGGCAAAATCCCAGGCTGTGGTGGCACCCGAAGTGGTGTACCAGCCGCTGAAAGTGTAACCAGTGCGCAACGGCGGTATGGGTTCGGGGCTGATGGTGTGGCCGTCCGCCACTTCCATCGTCTGCGGGCTGGCCTGTGTGCTGCCTCCATTATTATTAAACGTCACGGTGTGGGTCTCCACCCATCTCGCATACAAATCCAGTGTTCCCATCACATGGTCGGTTGCAAAATTCCAAGGATGCAAGCCCGCCCAGTCGGTACACCAGGCGTCCATAATATAACCCGCGCGCGTCGGTGCCGTGGGCTGAGAGGGAATCACACTGTCATAATCCACATCCATTGTCGTTGGTATGGGATCGGTATCTCCCCCGTTTCGATGGAAGGTTACAGTAAACGTATCGGGTATCCATCCCGCATACAAGTCGGTATCCTCGGTGACTAGATATGTCGCAAAATTCACCGGTGTTACGAGGCCCGGCTCAAGATACCAGGTATCAAATACATACCCCGACCGCGTCGGCGGCGTTGGCAGCGGACTGATTAAATCCTCATAGGAAAAGCTCATGGTTGCCGGATTCGCGGGTGTTGTGGCACCCGGGCTGTTGAACGTGACAATATACTCGCCCGCTATCCATTTGACATACAAAGTCATATTCCCCGTCACCGTATCGGCGGCAAAGTCCCATTGATTAATGCAGGTACTCTCGGTGTACCAGCCTTCGATCACATAGCCCGCGAGTTCAGGTTCAATGGTGACGTACGGCACCAGCTCGCCAAAATAAACCACACGGGATGTCGGATATGGCAGGGTGCTTCCACCGTTTTCATTGAAGTAAACGGTATAAGCTTTCGGGTTCCAATCCGCATACAACGTCATATTATGCAGCACCACATCGCTTGCGAAATCCCAGTGGATGGTTCCGCCAGAGTCCGTGCACCATCCACCAAAGTCATACCCCGTACGTGTAGGTACCGTTGCGGGCTCGGAGAATGTGGTATTATAAGCGACGGTTTCATCAGCGGGCACAGGTGCTCCGCCGTTGCCGTTAAATGACACAGTGAAGTCACCCGACCAATGCGCATAAAGTGTGAGTATCCCCGAAGGAGGTACAACATCCGAAGCAAAATCCCAAGCCACGCCGGCAAAGGGTTCGGTGTACCAGCCTTCAAATGTCAGTCCAGTATAGATTGGATCGGTTGCGGGCTCTGTGACAAGATCTCCGGGTCCCGCCAAACTGTAAGCCGGTACTGACGGCGTATCTCCACCATTCTCATCAAAGATAACTCCCGCCGTAAAATTAGCGTATATCTCGGTAGCTTCAGCCAGATTAATATTATAGGTGGTGTTGGTGGAAAGCACTGTGCTCGATGCATCCGTCCAATTGTCAAAATCGTATGTGGGGTTTGGCGTAGCTATGGCATAAAAGCTGCTGGCAGCGATGTTATAAAGCACACTGACAGTGCCAAGGCCTCTTGCGTCGATTGAAACCGGGGTTCCGGTGATCACAATATCGAAAGAATTCAGAGTATTCCCCAGCGCCTGCAGAACGTCCAAAGACGTATTAGCCGTCGCATCCAAAACAGAAATGCTGTTGTTTTGGAGGTACACGTAATCCAATAGTGTATTATTGGTCAGATTAATCGCAGTTAAGTCATTATCGTTTAAACGAAGTGTGCGCAGATTGGTATTACTGGTCAAATCAATTGAGGTTAAGAGATTATTATTCAGTGCCAATGTGGAAAGTGCCCCGCTGCCACTCACGACTGCTGATGTCAGTTGATTATTGGCCGCATAAATTGAGCTTAGGTTTGGTGATGACGATGTATTTAATGAAGATAAATCATTGTTTTCAATATCAAGATATTCAAGCGCTGAATTGTTCGATAGATCCAATGAAGAGATGCTGTTATCAGACACGCGCAACTGCTCCAAGTTCGTATTTTGCGTTACATCTAACGAACTGAAATTATTGGCGCTGGCAAACAATTGAATCAGATTGGTGTTCGTGGAAAGCGACAACGTATTCAACTGGCATTCATTGGCGTACAGATATTCCAGCGCTGTATTTGCGGTCAGGTTCAATGTGCCAAAAGGATTGTATGTGCAAAGCAGATAGGTCAACGCGGTATTTTGGGATAAATCCAGACTGGAAAGGCCATTACCGCTGCAGCTTAATGAATCCAAGGCAGTGTTATTTGTCAGGTTCAGTGTGCCCAGTGAATTAGAATTGCAATCCAAAGTAGTCAGTGAGCTCAAAGGCGCTACGTTCAGCGAAGATAGTGAATTACTGGTAACATTAACGGTCTCCAAGCTGAGATTTGTCGATATATCCAACGTAGAGAGATTATTATAGGAACAGTTTAAATCGGTCAAAACATTTAAACCGTTAAGAGAGAGCGACGTGATATCGTTGCTTCGGCAGTCCAGCGTCAGCAGGCCCGTGTTGCTGGTAAGATCCAGTGTGACAATATCATTTACTGCGCAACTGAAATGTTGAAGCGCAGCGTTGCTGGATAAATCAATACTGGAAAAGTGATAATTACTTTGTATGTATAAGTCGGTCAGCGAAGAGAGCGTGGACACATCCAGTGAACCCAATCGATTACTGGAAGCCCCAAGATAGGTCAGCGCAGTATCTCCGGCAACTGACAAGCTGTCAATACTGTTAACTCCAATTTCGGCACTGGTCATCGCTTCAAACCCGCTTAAGTTCAAATTTCCGTTCAGGCTGTAGTACTCGTACCAGTCAATATCGGTGACACGTTTAATCGCGTCCGCATTCCAAGTCACACCCGTCCAAGTTGTGGGGTCGGTCGAGACATAGCCGGAATTAAGAATCACACCATTTGATGAACCGGAGACAGTTGACGGCGCATCCAGAAAAGCCTGAAGTTGGGCAAAATCATTATCGTCATACGTATCACCGTTGCTGTCAACAGAAGCCGCAGCATAGGCGCTGACACCAAACAACAGAATACATAGTATCACTGCAAAAAATAATATTGCAGACCTTAACTTCATCGCTTTTTTCCCCAATTCAACTGAATATACATACACCAGATATTGTATCTTTTTTTTGAATAAAAAATCAATTGACGCATAACAAAACTATCTGTTCAAATGTGCTTAACCGTTATTTAATAAAGGTACCCTGCCGTAGTTCTTCAAAGGCCTCATAAAGCTCTTCGTCTGTGTTCATCACAATCGGGCCTCGCCACGCCACCGATTCTTTCAGCGGATTTCCTTCGGCAAAAATAAATTCCAGCGATTGTTCGCCCGCCGTAATTTCCCCTTCTCCCGCGCCTAAGGTATATCCTGTTTCTTGCGTAATCGGTTGATCGTCCAACGCCCGCCGGCGCCTTCAAATACAAAGATAAATCCCTGCTTGGCTTTGTCCCTTTCAAGCAAGAAACTTCCGCCTGCTTCCACCCGAATATGCAGCATACTGACGCCCAAACTCTCTTTATCAATCGGCCCTTTTAAATCTCCGTACCACCCGCTGATGACATTGATCTTCGCTTCGTCCGTGTTGGTTTTTGGCATCTCACCCTGCCGAATATAAAGATACTCGGGCGGGATTCATCTTGTCTTTTGCCGGCAGATTCAGCCAAAACTGAAAGCCCTTGACGCCTTCCTCACAAACGCCCAGCATCTCCTGATGAAAAATGCCGCTGCCCGCGCTCATCCACTGCAGCTCGCCCGCCGCAATCACACCTTTATTTCCGATACTATCCTCATGCTGTCCTTCGCCTTTCAGGATATAAGTAATCGTTTCAATTCCGCGGTGCGGGTGCCAGGGAAAACCCGGCGTCTGCGTATTCGGCGGCACCAACAGATAATCCAGCAGCAAAAAAGGGTCAAACGCTTCCGTCTCACCATAACTGAATACACGGCGAACCAGAACGCCTGCGCCCTCCATCACGGGCTTTGCCTGATAATGGTTTAATATTCTAATCATATTTAGCCCCACTTTCTTTTCTCAATGGTTTTTTAAATCTGGATCCCTATACTTTATCCATAAACATAAAAACCGCTCGTCAATCCTGTTTAAAAAGTTTTTCAAGCCCTGTTTTAAGCGGCGGGTAAACGATCCCCTTTTCGGTCACAATCGCTGAAATGTTTTCAGCGGGCGTGACATCGAACGCAGGGTTATAGGTCTTTACGCCTTCCGGCGCGGTGCGCACCCCCAAACCGCTCCGTGATCTCAGCCGCATCCCGCTCTTCTATCGGAATATTCGCCCCGCTCTCACATGCCATATCAATCGTTGGGGTCGGCGCAGCGATGTACATGGGGATACCAAAGTATTTAGCCAAAATAGATACATTAAGAGTACCGATCTTATTGGCCGTGTCCCCGTTAGATGCTACGCGGTCGCACCCGACAATCACGGCGTCGACTTTGCCTTGCTGCATCACCACCGCAGCCATATTGTCGCATATCAGCGTCACATCCACGTCCGCACTCATTAGTTCAAAAGCAGTCAGCATCGCGCCCTGCAATCTTGGACGCGTTTCATCAGCGTAGACTTTTAAGTTCATACCGCCGCGCCTTGGCCAAATAGAAAGGCGAAAGCGCTGTTCCGTATTTACTGGTCGCCAGCGCGCCCGCGTTGCAATGGGTCAAAACACCGTTTCCGTCTTTTAAGAGAGAAAGCAGATTCTCGCCCAGTTTCTGATTGATCGCTTCATCTTCATGATGGATCGCCTTTGCCTCCTGTTCCAGCGCATGAAGAACCTCTGTCAAAGGCCTCTCATTGAGTTCCTCAGCTCTGCCCAGCATGCGGTCCACTGCCCACGGCAGATTGACAGCCGTCGGCCGCGCCGAAACCAGATACTCTCCCGCTTGCTTTAAATCCGCAATAAACGCTTCGAACCCGCTTTTGGAGGCCTCTCGGGCCGCGATGACCATACCGTATCCGGCCGAAACACCGATGGCCGGCGCGCCGCGGACGATCATGGTTTTTATCGCTTCAAATACGCCTTGGATATTGTTGATTTGAGCATACTCCACCCTATCCGGCAGTTTGGTCTGATCGATCAGAATCAATGCACCGTCTTCCCATTTCAGCGTAAAAATCTCATGCTCACTCATATTGTTTTCTCCATCCGTCATCATTAGTTTCGGTGCAGTTTTTTTGCCACCAAACTTCTAAGCTCGGTACTGCGCTTGACCATGGACAGCATCAAAAACGCTTGGGATCATAACCGCACAGACAATCAGCGACCAACCCGCTTTCAACTGCCCAAACAAAAAGTACCCGCGTTACCAGATCGACCACCAGGCTGAGAATCGCCGCGTCGCTCAGAAGCACAGTCATCAATCCCCATACTCCGTTCTTAGAGGAACGGATGGCAAAATAGGAAATCAGGGAGAGCGTGAGCAGAGGGAAACCAATCCAGGACGCAATCTCAATCGTCAGCGGCTGAGTGCCGATCAGCACCACCACGCCCACCGCAATAATCAAAGCCGCAAAGATATAATATAAGGTGATTGGTAAAAAGCGCCGGATGCGGTCGGTCAAAAAGATACCCGAAACGATGACCCACAGCACCATCAGTGAGAAGCTGGTATACTGGGACCATGAAATACGTTGGTCAATGATAATGTTAAGTATAATGAGATAAATCAAAACCGCCAGACAATCATAGCTGAACAGACGAAAAAAGGTATTCCTTTTTCGGAAAAAAGGATAGGCTACCCCAAACCAAACCAGCGCCAGTGAAGCCACCACAATCAACGACCAGCCAAAGCGATTGGCTGTTAGAAGATCAATAAACACTGTCAGGATGCTGTAGACCACACATTGAATAGTCAGAATACTGCCGGTGATGATACGGCGTATTTTCTTTTTCTCATTGACTGTATTGATACGATAATCCGGATAGTCGGTGTTTTCAGCGTCTTTGGGTAAATCAGCCTGCATCACTTCTGTTTTACAGAGCGGACATCGCTTATGATAGACTGAAAGTTCCACCCCGCAGTTAACACAATATGGCATAGTCTCATCTTCTCCTTTAATCGTTACTTTTTATTTTTACATGTATGCCCATCTTGACAAGCCGCCGGAACACATGCCGCTCAATATCGGTATCGTTGGTGTTCCTCGAAAAAGTGATATACACCTTCCCGTCGTACCCAGCTACACTGCAGGGACATTTTTCGCTCTCGGAAGGTGCCAAAATAAAATTGACATCGGTGATGTGTTTTTTTAAAGCCGTCTCAATCGGCACTACTCCCAGATTGGAAACCGTGCCCGAATACTGTGTGGCGCCTTGAGTGTTGGCTACATACCGTATCACCAGATTTTTCAAGACCAACGGCACATGCGTTAATACCGGGTTAGTGGAAAGCTCACAATTTTCAAAAATCATTGCCAGCAGAAAATCTTCGGTAATCTGTTTTTTCATCGCATCCTGAATAGCCAAGAGAATATCCTGAAAGCTGACGACCTTTCTCGGGTTCACCGGCGCCACAACAAAAAGCGAAAAGTTACGCAGTGTCGGATATGGGTACATGTTGCGCATATTCACAGGAATTTGAACCGAAACCGGACGATGCCTTTTTTTCTGCCGTATAGTTTTGACCTGCAGATGCATCATCGCCTCCATATAAAGCGCAGCGATCAATTGAGTCATCGTGGCTCCATATTCCCCTGCCGCCGCTTTCAGGCCTGCCGCATCGGCAACGCCGGTGATGACCTTGTTTTTTGCGGTGGAGAGCATGCGAGTGGGGATTTTATAGGACTTAGCGCTGTTAAAAAGACTTCTGTCTTTGTCAAGCTTCGGCTTGCCCGCGCCCGCCGCCACTTTCAAAAAAGCGTCTTCTGTTTCTTCTTTAGGCGGTATGTCCCGATAGTCCAATTCTGTTTTCTCGTTTTCTGCAATCTTCATGCGAATCTGTAAATACCGAAAAGCCAGGGTTTTTAAAAACATCATAGCCCCATATCCGTCGGTCAACACATGGAAGATGTCCAGTGAAATGGTGTTTTTAAAAAACTTGACTTTATAAAGATATCCGTTGTTGAACTCTGGATACATCCGTTCGCAGGGTGAAGCAGTTTCTGGCCACACCAGCAGCGGCTGGACGTTCTCCTCCAGATAATGCCAAAACAGCCCGCGCTTCATATGAACATTGAAACTGGGGAATCGGGGTTTGATATCATTCAGTGCCTTAAGGAGATCCGTTTCTTCAATCGCTTCATCCAAAGTCAATGCCATCCTGAAGAGTGCAGGATTAGTACGCGATTCGATGGCCGGATAGATCTTTGCGGAAGTATCCAGGCTATACCAGTGTAATTTCTTTTTCAATGCGCCACCCCTGTTTTACTGTGTTTTTTCAGATGCTTTTTTTGATATACCCCAATAAAAAACGCCGCCCCATGCATGCCCGACCACTTCGTTTTCAAAACCTGCGGCGGATAGCAGCGGTTCAAACTCCTTATCAATCCGACAGGACCGGCTCATCCCGTACCACAGCGGCGCGAGTGCCACAAACAACTTGCGAAGCCCCTTCTTCTCGGGCAGTCCGTGGTCAATATGGATAAATCTCCCGCCAGGCTTCAAAACGCGTTTAATCTCTTGCAGCGCTGCGGGCACCTCCTCCACCGAGCAGAGCAGCAAAGTCTCCACAACCGTATCAAAACGATTATCCTCAAATGGCAGCTGTGTGACATCCGCTTCGACCCAATCGGCAGGCCGCGAAAATTCGATTTCGCGAATCATCCGGTTCACCCGCTTATCCGCAATGGTCAGCGTCCGACAGACATCACTGCGATAGTATTTTAGGTTCACACCGGTTCCCGCGCCGACTTCCAATACATCCCCGTCTGCTTTGGGCACAAGCGCCCGCCGCAGGCGACGAAGCGCCAGAGCCTCCAGCGGCAGCATGAACAGATCATATCCGTTTATTCGTTTTATATTCATCGCTCAATTATATCACGCCGCAGCTTTTACTATCCGATATTCCCATATCCTTATCATATTTTTAACAAAAAAGAGCACGCGGTGTGCTCTTTATATCGTCTTCTCCCGCTTTTTTAAGCTTTATCATTCATCTCTTCCAGCACCGAGAGCGTGCTTTCGCCCCAGCTATAGTTGGTCAAATATGCCCCCGGGAAGTGCCCGCGGCTTTGCGGGCTGGCCGATACATAATCATAATAATCACAATCGAATTTTTCCGGCACCACGCGCCTTAAACCATTGATACTTTCCAGAATGTTCTCGATGCCGAACTCAGCAAGGATGCTCTTCAAGCGCATCGCTACTTTGCGGTAGCGCGACATGGTCAGCTCATTGGCCGGTTCGTCTTCCCACAAAAAACTGATCGCGTCACCAGCTGAGAGGAATCCGCCGCGGCGGTCTACCAGCAGGGCTAACAGTTCTTTGGCCTTAACCACCTTAAACGGAATAGCCTGTCCGTCCACAAAAACGTCAAAATACCCAAACGTGCGAATATATATCCGCTTTTCCCCGTTTGTTCCAGCATGGTCTGCTGTGATATTGGTTTTTTCAAACTCAGACAATTCAATATCGGGTGAATAAAAAGCAAAGCCCTGATTGCCCATCTTCTTGGCAATACACAGCGCCTGATCCGCTTTTTCGTACAACTCATCATATGTCTCAGCATCTGCGGGGTAAATAGATATGCCGATGGTTGCCGACAAAGTCACGGTCTCGCTGATCCTCTGAGTCAGCGCATCGCGCAAAATCCTCATCTGCTCGTGCAAAACCGTCTCAGCGGGGATCTCGTGAATGCACAGCGCAAACTTATCCCCATCCAGACGCGCCGCACTTTCACAGCGCATCGCTTGCAATGTCACCGCCACACTTTTCAGCATTTTATCACCAAAAGCATAACCATATGTATCATTGATCTCCTGCAGGCGGTTCATATCGACCATCACAAACGCGTCAAAACTTTTTGGAACGTCTTCGGCTTGTCGGCCGGTCAATAGGTCACTGAAGAATTCCTTAAACGCCGCACGATTTAGCAGTCCGGTCAGCGGGTCGCGTTTGGCCTGATCCATCAGTAGCAGCTGGGAGTTTTTCTTTTCATGGATATCCATGATATATATCAGGACATGCTGATAGCCTTGTGTCTCCGGCATCGCACACATGTAAGTGATACCAAACCAGCGGTATCCCTCAAACCGATTGCATATACTGCGTGAACGATAGTCAAAACTGATTTTGCGTTTGGACGTCGTCAGATTATGCAGAATTTTCTTGATATCCATATGCTCCGCCATCAGAGCGCTCTCTTCGGGATGCGCATGTTTTGCCAGCAAACCGATCAGCTCTTCCAGCGTAATCTGATCTGAAATGTCTTTAGGCAGAATATCGCCTGTGGAAACCACACGCTTGCCCGTCTTGGCGTCAAACTCCAGCGCCAGCAAAGCTCCGGACGTAATCGACCGTCTAAACGAAGCCTCTTTGTCCACGGACGCCAGCAGTTTTGCCTCGGTTTCCTTTTCCCGCTGAATATCATCCGCCCGACCCACCACATGACTGACGCTGCTGGTATCATCGAACACATATGTATAACGAAGCCGCCACCACTGATAATCGCAGCCATGAAAATCGGCCAGGATATCAATAGCGTGACTTCTTTGTGATTCCTTTGTGTTCAACAGGGCTTCCCGTAAAGTGATAACGCTGTCGGGATGGATCCGCTTGTCTTTTCCCAAGTTCTTAATAAACCGCACAATATGGATGTTTTTAAGCACCCCTTCATCCGTAAAAATATTATAATCCAGCGTATCGGCTTGTATGTCATATTCAAAGGTGACCACCTGCTCGCTTTCGCTCAAGATACGATAACGTTCTTCCTGCCAGTTGCGCTCGGTTTCAGCTTTTGGCAGTGAAGAAATATCCCGTATGGTCACATAGCACTCGAATTGATCTTTTGTTTTGCTGCGAAGCGTGCACAGCACATGCAGCCATATCCAAACACCGTCTTTGCGTTTTACGCTGATCTTGGATTCAACCGTTTCCCCAGACAGCAGCGGTTTAAATAGATGTTCAGGAATCTGACCCAGCGGATCATCATCAGCCGCCATCTTAAACCAGATGGGTGTCCTTTTTTCAATCCGCATGTCCATCTCTTCGCTGGTATAACCCAATATCGCACATGCGCGGTCGCTTAAATAGGTGGGTATGATGTACTCATTGATCTCGAAAATACCAATCCCCAGCGAAATACCTTCAATAATCCCGTGTAAGGCTTGGTTCTCCTGCTCCAAATGCTGGTTATACCTGATCTCTTCATCAAAATCCAAAAGAACGGCCATCACCCTGACTGGCTGATTTTTCTCATCAAAAAAATACCGCAAAGAAAAGCAAGTCCATCGATCCTGACCGCTCGTATCTTTAAAGCGGAGCATTGCACTCTCGTTTGCCTGTTCGGTTGAGTTGAGTTTAAGATATCCTTGGAGCGCCGATAAATCCTCAGCATTGACCTCGCTTGCCACATCAAAGTTTTTTATCAGCTCTGTTCCGCCAACACGGCTCATGGCATAGCTAAAAAAAGAGTCCGAAGCACTGAATCCCTGATTAACCAGATCCCACTCCAGAATAGTTGTTCCGAATCGATCGCTGCTGTTTTTACTTCTTGTGTTTTCGGCCGGCATATTTCCCCCAAGGCATGACGGATAGTGTGGTTGTTTCTATTGTCCCAAATGCGTTAGACGTCCCATAATCTCGCACTAGTTTTTTAATTATACCATATTTTTGTGATGCAAACCAGATAACGGAATCGTCAAGACACGCGCTGTTTTAAGGTGTACACAAATTCTATTTTCTCTTTGTCCCGATTGCCGACGGGTTTATGTTTGTTCTATAATGAACTTAAAATATGTGAATCAAGTGCGACGCTTTACTTACATATTTGAACATGGATTAAGAGGAATTAAAAAATTATATCTTCTATACTCTAAACAACACGGAGGTAATTGAGGTGAAATGGCTCGACCAGTTAAACCGCGCAGTAGACTATATCGAGGCGAATTTGGAAGGAGAGATTGGCTATGACAAAGCCGCACAGATTGCGTGTTGCTCCACTTTTCATTTTCGGCGTATGTTCTCATACATCGCGGGTGTATCCCTTTCCGAGTATATCCGCCGCAGGAAGATGACCCGCGCCGCTTTTGAGCTGCAAAGCTCGAGCGCACGCGTGATTGACCTGGCCTTAAAATACGGATATGATTCGCCGACTGCTTTTAACCGAGCGTTTAAGTCTGTACACGGCCTCTCCCCACAAAAAGCAAAAGCAGAAAACACGGTGCTGAAGTCCTTTCTACCCATTACCTTTAAAATTCAGATTAAAGGAGATGTGGATATGAACTACAGAATCTTATCGAAGCCGGCATTTAACATCATCGGCGTCAAGCGACACTATGATATGAATGTTGAGGAAAACTTCAAGGATGTCCCTATGTTCTGGCAGCAAACCTACAGCCAAATTCCGCGAATTCTGGCACAGAATAATCAGGAACCGAATGCACTTCTTGGTGTCAGCACATGTATGAACGGTCAGGATTTCGACTACTATATTGCTGTGGCTTCGGATCAAACGCCCGAAGCTGACTTTACCGTTTACACTGTACCCGAATGCACCTGGGCTGTTTTTGAATGTGTCGGCCCCATGCCAAATGCCATTCAATCTCTGCAAAAGCGGATACTCACCGAGTGGCTGCCTGCATCGGGATATGAGTATGCCGATGCTCCAGATATTGAAGTCTATTTTGAAGGAGACCAGATGGCAGATGATTATGTATGCGAAGTATGGCTGCCCGTGGTAAAAAGATAGTCTGACTTAAAGTAAATTGCAGAATATAAAAAATAAGCCTGCAGATGTTTTCACACAGCGGGCTTATTTTTTTCTAGTCAAATACTTTGTTTAAAACTTTGCTGATCGCTTTCTCAACTCGGCTTTTCTGCTTTGGCTTTTCGCTGGGCTGCGGTTTTTTCCCCTCGGATTTACCAAAGCGTAAATAATGTACCAACGGACACATATCATATTCGCATACTTCCGGATAATCCAGCTTATATCTCTCTGTACTGAACTTTTCACTCGGGTCCGCATTTTCTTTATGGCCGATCATCAGATAATGCAATATCACATCCGTTTTTTCGGGCAGTACAGGATTGGTTCGAAAGTAGAACACCTCATCAAAAAAACCGCTTTTTTTCACTAATTCTCTGTCATCGTTAAACAGTTTAAAATAACGGTCGTATTCATCAAAAGCATCCAGTGCGGCGGCAACGCCGGCCAAAAGATATTCCTTATTGACCCCGCCGAGTTTGTCCATTAACCCCTTAAACGCGAAAGCCGCAACTTCTTTAATCTGCTCCGGCTCAAGATCATCATAACTGACAATATCCTTTTCGGGCATGGATTCGCTGTACATCGCTTCCCCGCCAAAAAACTGCTTTTCAATCGCCCGATTGCCCGCCTCCACATCTCTCAGCACAGCCGCCTTCTCCACATAGCTCATCACCTGGAAGGCCTTATCTGAAGCGTCCAGCGGAAACGCACCCAACGCTTTGCTGATATGCGTCCCCCGCCATGTACCGAAAATGTCCTTGGAGTTTTTAAGCTGATAAGGTCGTAAGGGCAGGTATCGGTTGATCAGTTTTTTGAACACCAATGCTTGGCCGTTCATACTGATGTTTAGAGTCTCCCGACTGTGCTTAAAAGTATCGAAACGATCCGACTCAATGCCAAGCGCACCCAAAAAGTCATAGTTGATGTTTTCTTTGTAAAACTGCTTGCGCTCAAACGGGCGAATCAGGATGGACGATTCCCCCAAATGCTTGGCCACTTTCTTGATCGCCTTATGGTAGTCGGTCATACAATAGGGGACTTCGCGTTTGCTTTCCTTCATCGGCACTCCAGCAGAAATCTGCCAGCGCTTATAAGATTCCAGCCATTTATCCTGCCTGCGAAGATATACGATTATTTTGATTTCATCGAAATAATCCGCCAAAAAAGCGTAGAAGTCATTTGCCAGATTAAAAAGAATTTCGTGCGAATAGAGAAGGGTTAGCCCCCCGCTTTTTTCAACGTCCTCGTCGAATATTTTTTTCAGTTTTCCCGGATCAAACCCCGGAAGCCCTGCAATATAAATGTCACTGGCGTTTCCGACATGACTGATAAACGTGCGCTCAGCATAATAATAGCCGCAAGCCCGCAGCGCATCAATGTTATCGGCCAGAAAATGCTGCAGCGTGGTGGTTCCTGTTTTTGGATAGCCGATATGAAATACCGCTTTTTTCATGCTTCCTCCCAAAGATTGTATTCAATGGTTTTATATTTCGCAAAATTGCCTTTTGCTTTGTCATTATACCATATAGAGAATTTTTTTAAGGCAGTTAGTTTCCCGGCATTCACTTTTAAGAAAAAAAGCCGTATTCGCCGGCTTTCATACTCATTAAATTAATGCTGTCTCGAGAGTTTTGCCTTGATATATCCGCTGAAACTGATCCATAGATTATGTCTTTTGTTTTGGTCCAAAAGAATAAACAGATTAATGCTGAACCCCGCCGCCGCAACAATAATCCCACTAAGCCCCAGTTTACCCCACGAATCCACTGTCCAAATATGCCGTAAACCTAAGCCGAGCAATGTCACTACCGCCAGGCAGGCATAACCTTTCAACACAGGCGGGAAGAAAGCCGTCCATTTTTCACCGATCACCTTAGCCGCCAGCGGATAGATATAGATAAGGTTAAGGATGTTGGTCAGCACCGACGTCACACCGGCAATCGCCATCAACCCAAGGTTGGTGTCCTCAGTCGTGCGCAAAACCGCAATGACAATCACCACGCTGAGCGCCGCCATACTAAATGTACTGATTGAGAAGCGTTTCAGCCGCTTTTTAATCTGGAAAATTCCGGGCAGCGTACGTACCGAATAGAAGCTGAACTCCACCATGATAATGAGCGTGGTGAGCAGTTGCAGGAATTTCGCGTCCTGCGACGGTATCCAAAGTCCGTAAAAAATATCGCCAAACCCTAATATACCGCCGATGATGATTGATCCCGCCATGGTGATGGGGATAAACGAAGCATAAAAGTTTTTAAGTAAGCTCTTCTCATCCTCGGCATATCCTTTGGTAATCGAAGGCAGATAAGATCTTTTGAAGATATCAAACATTTGAACTGTATAGTTTGGAAAGGTTCTGGCAATAGCAAGAACTCCCGCTGCAACCGGCCCTAAAAAGATATTAGCAAAAAGTAAGTCCAGACCCAGCGTTAAAAGTCCGTTGATATTGTTCAGTACATTCCATTTGCCTGAACTCAGCAACTCCTTCAGCATGGCCCCGTTATATAGCTTAAGATCCACCCGCACTTCAGGCATGATTTTTCGCTTGGTCAGCCCATATGCCAATCCTTCAGCCACCATCATTGCAAAGCTTGAAATCCCCACGATAATCAGGCTGGGTCTAAACAGCGCGAACAACACAAGTAGCAAAGCGCCGCGCAGCATCACTTTAAAAATGCTGATATAGGCGCTGATATCCACGCGATTCTTCACAAACATGCTGTTTTTGTGCGCACTCATCATCACGACAAACAGCGATGAGATAAAAATTAGCAGGAAAAGGATTTTTACATCCCGCACCATATCGGTAGGAATCTGAATGATATGATCCAAGAACACGACGATGAAGATGCTTAAAATAAAAAGCGCGCCCACCAACACGATATTAGCTAAATATACCGTGTTAAAATACTGCTCGGCTTTCAGCTTCTCGCCGCGATGATAAGCCACCGATATAAATCGGCCTGCCATGGAATTGACCGCTATGGTTAAAATCGTTGCATACGAAAAAAACGTATTGGCAGTTTGAAAGAACCCATACGCTCCTACCCCTAAGTTTTCGATAATGTAAGGGGAAAGAAAAAACGAGATAACTAAACCAATTATGAAACTTAAGACATTAACAACAATATTAATGACGATTTGCTTTTTATTCATCGCACTATTTTACTACAAAAAAAAAACGAATACAAATAAATAATCCTCGAACACATTTACATTAAAACCCCAATCCTCAAAGCAAAACAAAAACAAACGTTGCAGGAAATATGTATGATTCATCACCCACCTGTCATTCAGCTCTTAATTTAACGCAAATAAAACGCATTTTAATATATTTTTTTCACATTTTCACATATTTCTTGTCTCATTATATTTACAAAGAAATAACGCAGGAGTATAATATGATAGCTAAAAGAAATATTTTACTGAATTGATAACCCTTCGTTTGTGTCATGAAGCGGGCATCTGAAATGGTAAAAAAGGCATTGCTTTTAGCCCGCACAGTTAGCTGATACTGTTTATCTCATAGCTCATTACCTTCTCATAAATCGGTTGCTCCCGCTATTAAAAAGAAATAAGTGCGTGTCATATCAGCTTTTCTATCGAGTGGTTTTGTATATTAGCCGAAATAGTCAGTACGGCTGGCAAGAAGAGGGATGAAAGAATGGCAAAATTATTAAAGAAAATGAAAAGTGAAAGTGGGCAGTCCATCGTCCTGTTTGCTGTGGCTTTAATCGTTGTGCTCGGGCTTGCCGCGCTGGTGCTGGATGTCGGGATGGTCAAGCTGGCCGAATCGGAAATGCAAAATGCCGCGGACGCAGCCGCGCTGGCTGCTGTATCGAATTTGCCTGACATCACTGCCGCAACCAACACCGCGCTGGTGTACGGCCAGTTAAACGGTGCCGAGATGTCGGATATTATCGTCACCACACCTTACGACGGCGATTCCAGTAAGATTGAAATCGTCTGTCAAAAGACAGTTGACTTCACTTTCGCAAATGCACTAGGGTTTAAAAACACTGTTGTTTCCGCACGCGCCGTCGCCGCAAAAGGTGGAGGATCGCCAGGTGGCGCTTTTGATTATGCGATCTTTTCCGGCTCTTCGACACAAATGTCGCGTATCGGCGGTAACTGTTATGTCGAAGGCGATATCCATGGCAACAACGATTATCAGATCCACGGTGCATCCGGCCATGTTACCGGTTCAATTGAGGCAGTATATAACCTTTATATCAATGGTGCAAAGACAACCGTTGATGGCTCTGTTCAGGCTGCCAATATCTCTATCAGCGGTGCAAATATCACGACTGGCCCCCGAATAGAGGTTTCCGCGCCTTATGTCGAGATGCCCGACCTGACTGCGACAACCGACGAAGCAATCGCAAACGCCGCATATAATTACATGGGCTACACCGGTTTTCACGGCGCCAGCACCTATATTAATGACTCAATCTATGTAGACGGTATGCTTCAAGTGACCGGCAGTAATTTCACCTCTACCGGTGCCATCATGGCTTCGGGTGATATCATGATTACTGGTGCAAAGATGACCCTCACCGGAGATGACGGAGTAGCGCTCTATTCCGAGAACGGCAGCATCTATCTGTACGGCAGTAATCCAGAAATTCATGGCCTCGTCTACGCTCCCAACGGCAATATCGTCATTAATGGTGCACAATCAACGGTTTATGGTCAGCTTGTTGCACAAACCGTCACACTTGACGGCGCAAACACTGAAATCTATTTTGATGATTCCTATCTGGACATCATAGGATTCGGCGGTGACGAGAATGGTTTGGCTGAATAAAAAACATATCTAACCCGATATGATACAAATCATTAGCACCCTTGCTACTCCTCCCATTATCACGGGCGGCGCAAGGGTGTTTCTATTTTTGCCTGAACGGCTCATACAAAAAACGCCGCCGCAGGCAAATGCCTATTAGCGCGGCAGCGTTATATCTTTTACTTTTTGTTCCTTAAAATTCTTTGCTTTTACAGAAACCCTATCGTTCCTCTCTAAAGTAGGAAAGACCCAAATGCGCCGGCGGTTCATTCTCTCGGCTTTTTCTTAAGGAAACCACAATCAAAACCATTATCGTGACCAGATAGGGGAGCATCTTAAACAACTCCTGCGAAGAACGCGTGAGTCCCGGGATATAGAAGAACAGCCAAAACAGCACACCGAAAAGATAGGAGCCCCAAATGGTTTGCATCGGCTTCCACCGCGCAAAGATCACCAAAGCCACAGCCAGCCAGCCGAGTTTTTCGATGCCGCCATCATTGGCCCAGGTGCCTTTGATATAGTCCATGACATAATAGAGCCCGCCAAGGCCGGTGATTGCCGCACCGATGCAGGTGGCAAGATACTTATAGCGTGTTACGCTGATACCCGCCGCATCCGCAGTGCCCGGATTCTCGCCTGTCGCGCGCAAGTTCAGCCCTTTGCGCGAGCGAGTCATAAACCATCCTAAAACGCCCGCCAGAATGATTGCCAAATACACCATAAAACCCAAGCCGGAGAAAACACCGACATTATTTAAAAAAGGCAGTGTTGCACGAAAGGCCCCGCTGGTAGCTGCAACCGATATCTGACCCACCCCGCCAGCCATTTTGTTCATCGCGCCGCCAAACAGATTGGCCACACCAGAGCCGAAAATGGTCAGTGTCAAGCCCGTTACATTTTGGTTGGCTCGTAACGTAATGGTCAAAAAGCTGTATAACAGACCGCCGAGACCGGCCGCTAAAAGCGCACAGATCACCGAGATCAACAGACCCAGAATCGGACTGGGATTCGCGCTGGACGATTCATAGATAAATGCACCGGCAAGACCCGCTATGCCGCCGAGGTACATGATGCCCGGAACACCTAAGTTAAGATTCCCTGACTTTTCAGTTAAAATCTCTCCCAATGAACCGAACAGTATCACCGTTCCAAAGATAATCGCGGCTTGTGTTAATGATAGAATTTGCGTCATGACAGTTCACCACCCTTTCTCTGCCGGAAAATCAACCGATAGTTGATAAAAAACTCGCTGCCCAATATGAAGAATAGGATGATGCCTGTGATCATCTCGGACGCATAATCGTTTAAATCATACTGAGATGCGATTTGGATGGCCCCTTTTTCAAGAAAAACCAACAGTACCGAAACCAGTATCATCACAAAAGTGTTAAATTTGGCCAGCCAAGCTACAATAATGGCTGTAAAGCCTTGGCCGCCCGCTGTACTGGTGCTGATGGTGTGGGACGATCCCGCTACCGCAATGAACCCTGCGAGGCCGCAGATAGCGCCCGAAAGTGACATGGTGCGTACTACTACTTTTTTCACATTGATGCCCACGTATTTTGCAGTGCGTTCGCTTTCGCCCACCACAGCAATTTCATAACCGTGTTTGGAGTATTTAAGATATATATACATGCCCACTGTTAATAACAACACCAAAATGATATTGACCATGTACTGGGTGCCAAACAAAGATGGCAGCCAGCCAGCCTGTGTCCGCTGGTTGATGATACCCACTGTATTTGAACCAAACGGATTCTCCCATTTGGCCACAAAGAAAGATGTCAGCTGGATAGCGACATAATTCATCATCAATGTAAACAGCGTTTCATTGGTCTTGAAGCGCGCCTTGAACATCGCAGGAATCACGCTCCAAAGCGCACCCGCCACCATGCTGGCCGCAAACATGGCAACAAACAACAGCCAGGGCGGCAACGTGCCGCCGAAGTAAATCATACATGCCGCAGTCGCAATTCCACCGACCAGTATTTGACCCTCTGCGCCAATGTTCCAAAAACGCATCTTGAAAGCCGGCGCTAAACCGATACCGATACAGAGCAGCATCACCGCGTCACGCGCCGTCACCAGCACGCGCTTGGGTGTGCCGAGCGCGCCTTTCCACATGGCAACATACACCTTGATGGGGTTGAGTTTGACCATGGCGTAAATGACCACAGCGCAAACAGCCAAAGCCAGAACGACGGACAAAAGGCGGATAAGCCATGCCTTTGGTTTGGAAATATCCTGGCGCTTGGTGATACGCACCAGCGGTTCTGTCTGAATATGGCTCATTTTGTTTTTCCCCCTCCCACACGGGTCATCAACATGCCCACCTCGTGTTTGTCTATTTTTCGTGCGTCAACAATACCGCTGACTTTGCCGCCGCAAAGGACTAGAATGCGATCGCAGAGTTCTAAAAGCACATCCAGGTCTTCGCCGACAAAAAGCACAGCGACCCCTTTTTCTTTTTGTTGATTAATCAGATCATAGATGGTATAGGATGAATTGATATCCAACCCGCGTACGGCATAAGCCGTCATCAGCACACGTGGTACTGATGAGATTTCACGACCGACCAGCACTTTCTGCACATTGCCGCCCGACAGTTTTCTAACCGGTGTCGTCACACTGGGCGTCATCACTTCCAGTTCGCTGACCACCTGCTCTGCCAAATTGCGCGGTGACTTTCTGTCTGTAAAAGCGGATTTCCCCTGCCTGAAGCTCCTAAGCATCATGTTGTCAGCCAAATCCATATTGCCAACCAGACCCATACCCAGCCGATCTTCAGGCACAAAAGAGAGCGCAACGCCAAGTTCAGAAATCTCTTTTGGATTCTTTCCGATCAGCTCTTCCGCCTTTTTTGTTTCGGGGTGGATATAAGCGATGCTGCCTGATTCCACTTTCTGCAGCCCGGCAATCGCCTCCAGTAGTTCCTTTTGGCCGCAGCCCGAAATGCCGGCAATACCCAGCACTTCCCCGCTTTTGGCCTCAAAAGAAACTCCATCCAGCTTTTTGATGCCGTCCATATCCTCAACCGTTAAATTATCTATCACCAACCGCGTCTCCGCATTCTTGGGTTCATGCCGTTCGATATTCAGCGAAACCTGCCGCCCCACCATCATATTGGTCATCTCTTTGGCATTGGTTTCTGCTGTAATCATACCGCCCACATGCTGCCCGCGACGCATTACTTCCACACGGTCAGATATCTCTTCCACTTCATGTAATTTATGCGTGATGATGACGATCGCTTTTCCGTCATCACGCATATTGCGTAAAACCGCAAATAGTTTGTCCGCTTCCTGAGGGGTTAAAACCGCTGTCGGCTCATCCAAGATCAGAATATCCGCCCCCCGATAAAGCACTTTAACAATCTCCACCGTCTGTTTTTGGGAAACAGACATGTTATATATCTTTCGATCAGGCTCCACTTCAAAACCATACTGAGACGATATCTCCAGCACGCGATCGCTGACCGCCTTCATATCCAGACGTCCAGTTCCCGGAAGCCCTAAAATAATATTTTCCGCTGCGGTTAAAACATCCACCAGCTTAAAATGCTGATGTACCATACCGATGCCAAGATCATACGCGTCCTTCGGACTTCTGATCGTAACTTCCTTGCCGTCCACCATAATCTGTCCCTCATCAGGAAAATATATCCCGGAGAGAATGTTCATAAGGGTAGTCTTGCCACTGCCGTTTTCGCCCAGCAGTGAGAGTATTTCTCCTCGGCGTATATCCAAATTGACTTTGTCATTGGCAACCACCGAGCCGAATGTTTTTGTGATATCCCTCATCTGTACTGCAGTTTCGGTTGCGTTCACAAGAGGCCCTCCTTTAATAAAATTAGAGAAAGCCGCTGAAAAGCGGCTTCCCCCTGCTATTTCTTGTTCTTAAGTAAACTTAGTTAAGTTCGGTAATGCCATCAATACGCAGACCGAAGTACGGTGCACTGCGCAGTACGGATTCTTCAAAGATACCGTCAACGATCGCTTCGCCGGTGTCGCCAACCCAGTCGCCGTCGGTGTCGATAGCAAGATAGGTGGTCACAGTTTCGCCGCCAACCGTGAAGTTAGCTGTATCGAAGATGTTCAAGGAACCGTCTTTCAAAGCCGCTTCAACTTCAGCCACTTTTTCAGCCGTTCCGGCAGCACAGCTTTCGCCAAGCGCAGAGATCTGAACAGCACCTTCAGAATAACCAGCAGCCCAGTCAGTCATGATTTCTTCGCCGCTGACCGCACAGCCAAGCGCGTAGGTGTAGTATACACCCCAGTTATTTTGTGCGCTGGTCAGAGCCGCTTTAGGCGCAACCGACAACATGTCGATATTGTAACCCACACAGTAGATGGGGGTTCCCGCAGCCAAAGCCGCTTCGCAAGCGGAAGGAGCACCGGTGGAATCAGCATGCTGACTCGTAATGATGCAACCCTGAGAAATGAGGGAATTCGCTGCTTCAGCTTCAGCAGTCGGATCATACCAGGAGTTGGTATAGGTCACGCTCATCACAACATTGGAAACGATTGATTTAACGCCCAGATAGAAACCGGTGTAACCGGAAACCACTTCAGCGTAAGGATATGCACCCACATAGCCAATTTTTATGTTGCCGTCCGCATCCATGCTGGAAGCAGGAACTTCATCGTTAGCAACCAATTCAGCCAGCTTCATACCCGCAACAACGCCGGAAACGTATCTGGATTCATAGGTGTAGTTAAATGCGTTTTTGAAGTTAGGCAATTCAGAAAGCGCCGCCATGTCACCGGTCATCGAGATGAAAGTAACATCCGAGTTTTCGCTGGCAGCCTGCTGCATATAGCTCTGGTGGCCATAGCTGTCCGAGATGATGTAAGAACATCCCTGTTCAACCAGGTCAATCGCTGTATCGTAGCAGTTTTCGTCTTCTTCGATGTTGTACTTCCAGATGATCTGGTCATCTGCGATGCCAACAGCCGCTGCGGCGGATTTAATTCCGTCGATGTGTGCGCTGTCGTAGCCAACATTTTCATCACCAACCAAAATAACACCAACCAACAAAGCATCGTCAGCTGCCGCTACGTCGGTTGTGCCGGTTTCACTGGTTGTTTCTGTTGCTGTGCCGCAGGCAGCCAAGCTTAGGATCATGGTCAATGCCAACAGCAGTGTGATTAGTTTCTTCATACATATTCCTCCATAAATTTATTACTACCTATTTAATAGCAGAACTCTTGATATGACTTCGCCATTTAAAGTTCTGTTATTTCAAAAAAATATGTGATGCTTTGACCTAACCCTCGCCTGCCGTTTTGTACACCTGCAAAAAAAGGGCTGTCAAAACCACCAAGTCATACCCATTCAACATATAAAATCCAGGTTTTGATTTATCCAAAAGAGTGGTTTTTGTTGATTTGAAGATTTCTCTATTTGATGACTAAAGGTGAGTCAGGTCTGCCCCATTGCAGAGATGATGCCCGAACTTCATATGCCGAAAACATTTATACATGCATTCACCTGTCAGGCTGATCATACGTTAAATTATCACATTCATTTTACTATTGCCGAGCGGTCACCGCAAGTGTTTATTTCCCTTTTTTCAAATTTATACGTTCCAGTTTATAAAAACACCGATTTATCTCAACAAAATCCTGCCAACTTGACTTTCAACCTCTCTGTCCCCATCTATCTTATCGGCACAGGCCTTTGAGCCGCGCCGCAGAAAGCTGGAATGTTTATGTCCCCTATTCGTGTTAGTATGGCTGAATTTTTATATTTCCCAATCAATTTTCAAATACCATTGATATCAAAATCAAATTAGCATGTGGTATAATGACCGTATTATTGATTTAGGCTGTACTTTACTTTCCCGCAAAAAATCGAGCGATATAAAAGGATCTGCAAAATGAAAAAAATAATTAAAAGACTGATGGAACTCAATTTAGTGCAACTACTGTTTTTGCTTTTTATTGCTGCCACAATCACCTTTATTCTCAGTTTCGCTGTCGGATGTGTTTTCTTCTTTTCTTATCAGCTGGTTTTCGACGAAAACCTTCTTTGGGGATATTCCGTTCTCGGCTCCATTGCCGCTTGTTTCATGTTATTTAAACCCATCATGAAATCAAAGCCGCTCAAAGAAAGCCGTGCTGCGTTGGCATTGGGGTTGATTTTAAGTGACCTTTTTCTGATGCTCGTCGATTTTTTCAATCCGGAATACCTTTCCAAAGGTGCCGCGCTGTTAAGACCCATCAATTTTCTCATCTTCTGGATACCCTATGCCATCCTTTTGATTTTTTCACTATATCTCTTCCGGTTGATCATACGCGGAAAAGAAGCAAGTTCGCAGTTAGCGCTTTCTTTATGTATTCTTATCGCAATACTCTATGCTTACAGTGTCCTGCTTTTTATCGATATGACTGCCTTCGTTGCCTTGATATGGTTTTCATGTCTACTATATGGTCTATACTATCTCCTTGGTAGAAAAAGGCCTGTATTTCTTGCCGCATCCTTTCTTGCCGGTTTTATCGCCTTGCTGCTACGGAATGATGTTTTCCCGAATCCGGATTACCTTCCTGCCTATAGTGTCATCCTTCTCTTCCTGATCCAATCGCTCTTTGTTTTGGAGCTGTATATCCTAAGCCCCCATATTCGTCTTTTGGCGGAACGGCAACAAAAAGACGCTCCGATCAGGCTACCCGCCGCGCTTTCGGTTTATGTAAATCGTGTCAAATCCCGCTTTGAGGAAAAAGCCGTTGAGAATGAGCCGAATGCTTCCGAGAAACCCGCATCCTTTCGCCCTTCTCTGTTGTTCATTCTTGGTGCTATGGTCTTTACCTACCTGCTGGTGGCATTGATTTTGTCAGTGATATTTATAAGGTAGTATGCCAAGCTTTGGGATACCAACAGCTTTGGGTGTATATCGATTCTTTTCAATATCTCCAGCTTTTTTTCTTGGCTTTGATTAATATGATAGTGTATACTTAAAATGTAAATAAATATGAAGAAATGGAAGTAAATAAATATGAGAAAAGCGAGTATGGTTTTGGGTATTATCGGTGGTGTTTTAGCAATACTGTTAGCACTTCTTTTTATCGCTGGTGGCGTATTCTTCAGCCAGGCTTTCCCTGCATTAATGGAATCAAATATGGATTATGAGATGGATAGTGATTACGACTACAATTTTGATAATGACGATTTTGAAGGCCTTGATCTGGTCGGTTATATTTATGGAGGCTTAGGTATTGTTGTTTTAATCGGCGGGGTTCTTGGTCTGGTCGGCGGTCTTTTAGTGAACAAAAACAATGTTCTGGCTGGTGTTCTAATGCTGGTTGGCGGTGTGATGATCATTTATTTAGTCTTGCTTTTCATCCTGCTTCTGCTTGGTGGCATTTTTGCCTTGGTTAAGGATAATAGTGCGCCGAAGAATCCTGAACTTCGCGCCGATTTCGAATAGACTGATTATCTGATTTTGAAACTAGAATAAATCAATTTATCTAGCTAAAAAGCGCAAAGCTTGGATATCTTTATCCGATGTCTTTGCGCTTTTTTATATGGGTCTTATTTCATCCATGCTAAGATAGTTAATGTTTTTTCTCAAACACCGTATATTCATCGTTGATAAAAGTCAGTGTATAATCCGAATCGTTTTCCAGGTTGACATATAAGCTGTCAATCTCGGTGACGATCAGGTGCGTAAACTGGTACTTATCGACAAAATCCTTATAGAACAACCTGCCGGCTTGCAGATCATAGTATTCTTTCATCACATCTTCTTTTTTGTTATTCTCCATGACAAAGACTTCGGCGCGTTGATCCATATAGGGTGCCAAACCCTCAAACTCAGCGTATCCGCCGTCGTTATATCCGGTATACAAAACGATCGGATCCGTTCTTTCCTCAGCCTTGATAAAATCAATCGCTTCGCCCAGGTTTGTCCAACTATTTATTCTTTCCACTTCCTCTGCGGGGTGATAAACCACGCCAAAGACCACTGCTCCGATAATCAGTCCCAAAAGCACTTTTTTAAGCGTTCCCTCCCGTTTGGTCTCCTCCTTTTCTGGCAGTGATATATGCATATCCTTTAAGTACCAGGCCAGCGGAAAACTTGCGCAGATGGCAAAAAACAAAAAACTTCTCATTGAGCTCAGCGCCATATAGGCTGTACCTAACGTAATCAGAACATAGCGCAATCGGGTGGTTCCCTTACGATATAAAAGATAACCCATAACAACCAGAAAGATCGAGAAAAACGCCACAGCCCCCGCCACATCGTCGACCCGCGGCGGCATCATCTCGGAGACCAGATAACTGATCTCAACATACCCATACGACCGAAACAAATATGTCATCGCATCCCAACCATAAGGATTAACGAAACCTGCCAAAAGCATCACTCCCGCCACGATAAACAGTGTCGCTTTGGGGTACCCCTGCCCGGATATCCGCCCGATTTTAAAACCGAATGCATCGATGAAATAAGGTCCGAGAAAAACGAACAACATGGGCCACATGGCGGCATGAAGATTGACCAGCAGTACCGAAAGCAGCGGCAGGAAGTAAAGGTAAATCTTCTTTTTGCTTAATATATAACTTTCCAGCAAATAGACTTCGATTAAAAGAATAAGATTGGAAAAAATAGATGGTCTGGATGTCAGCCAAATGCCCAGCAGCACACTGACGCAAAAAACAATGATGGCCGAGAAAAAGAAATAACCATCCGAGACTTTCATGCAGAGTTTATAAAGGATAATTACCATGAGCACATAACAAACCACAACCACCAGCTTCACGCCCAGCGCACCTAATACACTGTAAGCTCCCCAGAAGATGATCGCAGACAGCCATTGCTGCATCACAAAAGCAAAACCCTGATGGAGCGTAAACGGCTCAATCACCGGAATGCCCTGCTGCACCACATATCGGCCGCTGTTCAACAGAAACCAGATATCGTTATCCATATCCCGAAACACCAAAAGTACAGGCAGGAAAATAATCGCGAGAAATATCGCCCGATCTTTTCCTTTGATATCATTTCGCTTTATCAACTGTTTTTCCATACAACAACTCCTTTTTAGCGCATGTTTGTAGAAAATCTGCCCAACAAATGCTAATCACCTGTCTTTTCACCTATTGTCTCGAACAGCGCATATTCCTCATTGGCGTATGCCAGATAGTAATCTGAATCTTTCAGCATATTGACATACAGACTGTCATATTCGGTGAGAATCAAATGCGTGAATTGATACTTATCAAGAAAGTCTTTATAATGCAATCTGCCGGTCTCAAGTTCATAGTATTCCTTTAAGACGTCATCTTTTTTATTGTTTTCAATCACAAAAACTTCGGCACGCGGATCAAGATATGGTTTTAACCCTCGAAACTCGGCATAGCCACCGTCGTTGTAGCCCGTGTAGAGCACCATCGGCTCGCTTTGTTCCTCTTCCAGAATAAAATCAATGGTGTCATCCAGTGCCGCTAATTCCAAATTTCTTTCTTTAAGCGTATGCGGTTCATACAAAAAGCTGATGCCCACTGCCACAATGATAAGACCAAACAGTACTTTTTTCAATATCCGTTCCCGCTTCGTTTCGGTTTTTTGTGGAATCTTCACTTCCAGGTCCTTAAGATACCAAGCCAACGGGAAACTCGCGCAGACGGCAAACAAAACAGCACTGCGTTGGGCGCTCAAGGCCATATAGGCCGTACCCAGCGTCAGCAGCACATAGCGCACCTTGGTTCTGCCTGTTTTGTGCAAAAGATATACGAGAAAGACCAAAAAAACAGCGAGAAACACCATAAACCCAATCGTTTCATCCAACTTGGGCGGCATCATCTCAGCGACGATATGGTTGATCTCGACATGCGGATAAGATCGCAGCAGATATGTCATCCCCTGCCAACCGTATGGATTTAAAAACCCTACGATCAGTGAAATTCCCATCGCAGCAAAAAGCGATTTTTTATCATATCCTTGGCCGGATATATTCCCGATTCTAAACGCAAACGCATCAATGATGTAGGGAACAAAAATAATAAACATCATAGGCCACATGGATGCGTGCAGGTTGATTAGCAATAGTGAGAGCAGGGGCAAAAAAAATAGATATTTTCTATTTTCACTTAGGATAAAGCTCTCCAAAACATAGATTTCCAGCATAAAAATAAACGTGGAAAAAATAAACGGTCGGCAAGACAACCATATCCCAAACAGAACACTTGGAACAAACACCACCATTGCCGAGACAAAGAAGCGATGATCCGACAGTTTCATGCATAGCTTATACAGCACAAAAACCGTCAGCACATAGAAAACGACCACCAATAGACGCAGTCCGACGGTACCAAACACACTGTACACGCCCCAAAAAATCACTGTGGACAGCCACTGGTGCATCACAAACTCGAAGCCTTGATGAAAGGTAAAGGGTTCTATATGCGGGATGCCCTGCTGCAACACATAACGGCCGCTATTCAGCAGAAACCACACATCATTGGTCAGGTCCCGCCAAACCAGCAGCAAAGGCAAAAAAAGTATCGCGATAAATATCGGACGATCTTTTAGATTGATATCGTCTGTCTTTCCCTGTTGCTTACCCAATTATTTCTCCTTTTTATCTGCCGCTTCTTTGGTTTCATGATATTCGGCTTCGGCGTTCACCTGCCAGAGGCGCGTTTTGTCCGTTTTTCCCGCGGCCGCGATATCCACCGCCTCAATCGCCGTCAGCATGGAATGGTCCATATTGTTATAACGATGCTGTCCGTTTCGGCCGATGCAAAACAGGTTGGCAAATCCGGAAAGATAGTCTTTGACAATGTCAAAATTCTCATAGGTCCCAAAGTAAGCGGGATACGCTTTTTCCACATTAATGCGGATGCTATCCAGAACACTGCCCGCTTCGATTAAGCCTATCTTGACCGCTTCGGCTTCAGCAAATGCGATAAATGCTTTGTCGTCTTCTTTCCACATCTCGTCGCCGTCCTGACAAAAATATTCCAGACCAATCCAGACGGTATTTTTAAAATCTTTAACCATATACGGTGACCAGTTATTGAATATCTGCACACGGCCCATCTTCACATCCGGCTCCTGCACATAGATCCAACAGTCGGGAACGATGTCTCCCACCGTTTTCAAGCCTGATGTATTTTTAATCTTCAATCGATCAACCAAAAGCCCCACCGTAATAAAATCGCGGTACGGCAGCTGACTGGCGGTATACTCAACATCCTTTGGTACCTCAGCGTCTATGGCCGCCACCAGGTCCTTCACCGGCATGGATGAGAACACATAGTCCGCTGGCAACGTCTGCTTTTTGCCTTGGTCTTCCACCGTCACCGATACAATTCTATCCCCTTTGGTTTCAACGCCGATCACTTTCATGTTGTAACGCAATTCACCGCCTGCTTTTACCACCGCATCCGCCATGGTTTCCCAAAGCTGCCCCGGCCCGTATTTGGGGTAGAAGAACTGTTCAATTAAAGATGTTTCCACCTTCTTTTGCCCCACGCCTTTGCCTTGAAAAGGTTTGGCAATCATATGCCACAGCGCCTTGGCTAGTGATACGCCCTTTATCCGCTGAGCGCCCCAATCCGCCGAAATCTCATCGGGATACCGACCCCAGACCTTATAGGTATAGTCTTTGAAAAACATTTGGTACAGCACCTTGCCAAAACGGTTGACCATAAAATCTTCCAATGTCTCTTCTTTGCGTTTGGAGAAACGCGACATGATATAGCTAAAACCCGCCGCCAGCGTATTTTTAAACCCCAGATTGGTCAATGTCTGCAATTTAAGGGAAATGGGATAATCGAAGAATTTTCTTAAATACAATATCCGCGATACCCGGTTGCGGATCAAAAGCGCGTCTTCCCTTTCTGGATCAGGTCCGTCCTTTTCTAGCGGTTTATGATTCCTAAGCAAGATATCATCAACGGAATCCTTTCCCTGCACCGGCATCAGCTGACGCCACATATCCATCACAACTTCACTTTTCGAAAAAAAACGATGCCCCCCGATATCAATACGGTTTCCACTGTGATTCACAGTACGGGAAATACCCCCAACAAAGTCATTCTTTTCAAGAATAATCGGTTGGATATCAGTTTTTTTAAGTAATTCATAGGCGCATGTCAGCCCTGCCGGACCCGCGCCGATAATGATTGCCTTTTTCTTCACGTCTGCTATTCCTCTTTATCCGCCGGTCCATCCGGACCTACTTCTGCTTTGGTATTAAAAATCAAGAATTTACGCGCCAAATAGTTCCACACAAGCACAATGCCCGTCACGACGATTTTTACAATCAAATAATTGATGCGGATAACCTCAACCCCCAGCTTCATGCCGGCTTCGTTCATAGCAAGGCCAACCACACCAATGACAACAAAGATCAATCTGTCTTTATGCGTTCTGCCCTGGCTTGTACCCTTTGCAGAAAGAAAAACATATTTTAAGCAAAGCAAATAGTTTGTCGTCAATCCCGCCAAAAACCCGATTGCAGTCGAGATATATAGGGTATATGGAACACTGTTTAAAAGATGTTCCTTACATAAATAAAGCACCCCGATATCGACCAAAAATGCCAAGCCGCCCACGACCGCATATCGGAGAAATTCATATGCTGCACGCTTTAGTTTTGATATATTCAATGCATTCCTCCAAAGTTGGTTTCTCTAAAAAAGTGTATCCAGTAATAAGGCTGTATAATTATACCATGTGAATAAAGTGATTGCCATTCCTCTTTTACGCTTTTTTCAAATTTTTATGTCGTTTATTAATACAATGACAAATAGCCATTTCCAAAAGTAATTGATAAGTCCTTGTACATCATATGAGAATTTCACTTTTTATAGTTTTATGATATAATCTGATAGATTTTTGATAATAAAAAATAAGGCGGAGTATTTGTGAAAAATATTAAACTGTCAATCGTCATCCCGGTTTTCAACTCGCAAGATACGCTGGAGGACGTGCTGAATCAAACCGAAAGTTGTCTTGGCAAGGTGGACTGGGTGAATTCAGTCGAATTTATTATCGTCAATGACGGAAGCCATGATGCCTCAGCCGCGGTTTGTGAAAAACTGGCCGAGCGGAAAAACGTTTGTTATATCAATTTTACTAAAAATTTCGGCCAGCATCACGCACTGCTCTGCGGATATAAGGAAGCCACAGGCGATATTGTTGTCAAGATGGACGACGATTTGCAGACCAAGCCTGAAGACGTACCGACATTGGTACAGTCTTTAATTGACAGAGACGCTGATGTGGTTTTTGCACGCTTCACCAATAATTCCACCTCCGCCATTCGGCAGTGGGGTTCCTGGCTGAACAATAAAATGGCTACCATGCTGCTTGAAAAACCCAAAGGCGTGACAGTCAGTGGTTTTTACGCGATGCGCGATTATGTCGTAAAAAACATCACCACCTACACGAACCCTTACCCATATATCGCAGGCCTGATTTTCCGCGTCACCGATAATATCATCAACGTCGATTTACAGCAAGGCAAACGTGCCGCCGGCACTTCCAACTATACCTTAAAAAAGCTCATACGACTCTGGGTGAATGGCTTTGTCAATTTTTCAGTAAAGCCCTTGCGAATGGCTTCAGTTTTAGGTTCCTGCTTGTCACTGGTGGGTTTTGTCTTTCTCATCGTGCTGCTGATCCGTCGTCTTCTGGACGCCACCACTCAGCTCGGCTGGACATCCACCATCGCCGCCATCATATTTTTTGGCGGTATCCAGCTTCTGTCTTTGGGTCTCATTGGTGAGTATGTCGGCCGCATCTTTATTTCGATCAATCAATTCCCTCAATATGTGGTGAAAGGTAAAAAAGATGGCCGAAATTAAAACAAAGCTGGGATTCTGGGACATTCTGAAAATACAAGCAGTAGTCTGTTTTTTTTCCATCATCGGCGTACTCTCAAAAACGGCGGCGGGGTTCCCATTCTTCTCGGTCGAATTCTTTGCAATCTACGCACTGGTGCTTTTCTGCTTTATGATCTATGCGTTTTTTTGGCAGAAACTACTGATGCGCTATCCGCTGTTTTCGGTTTATTCAAATCGTGCGCTATTGGTCGTATGGTCGCTTCTGTGGGCTGTTTTGCTTTTCAGGGAAACCATCACGCTTTTCAACGTTATCGGCGTTGTCATCATCATCGTCGGCATTCTGGTGATCAGCCATGAATGACAAACACATGTTTTTAATCATGGGACTTTTTGTTCTGCTCACGCTGTTTTCCGCGCTGGCGCAGGTGCTCCTGAAAACCAGCGCCAACAAAGTGTACACAAGCAAGATCAAAGAATACTTAAACCCCTATGTGCTCAGCGGATACGCCATCTTTGTGCTGTGTACCCTTGGCAGTATTTACTGTTACCGAACGCTGGATTTAAAACAGGGCGGTGTTCTGCAGATGTCCTCGTATGTGTTTATCCTCATACTCGACCGTCTGTTCTTCAAAGAAAGAATAAATTTAAGAAAAATCTTGGGCATGGCACTCATCATGACCGGAATTTTCATCTTTTATATCGGGAGATAATCTATGCGTTATTCAAAAATCCTATCCATCCACGGCGCGCCCCGCTCGGGCACCAGCTGGCTTGGCCAGTTGTTCAGTTCTTCACCAAAAATCCGGTTTAAGTTCCAGCCGTTTTATTCATATGCTTTTCGCGATAAGCTTACCATGGACGACGATGTGCAGAAAACGCGTACGTTTTTTGACGAATTATATGCGTCCGAAGAAGCCTATCTGGACCGAAAAGACCAGATCAAGTCGGGCATTTACCCGGAGTTTAAGGAGAAGGAAGACCAGCCGCCGTTTCTCTCTTTAAAGTCAGTCAAGTATCATTACCTTGTCCCAAAATTCTTAAGAGAGCTTGATGACTTTGAGATGGTCGCGATCATTCGTAACCCAAAAGCGGTGATGAATTCTTTTTTAAACGCACCGCGCGAATTCGATCCCTCGTTAAACCGGCTGGAGGAATGGCGCTTTGCACAAACCCGTAATGATTTTCGTCCCGAATACTACTACGGTTTCCACCGCTGGGTGGAATGCAATATGCTGTTTTTGGAAATGAAAAAAAGATATCCCGACCGCGTGCATATCCTAAAATACAGCGCGCTTTCTCAAAACACCGAATCCGTTTTGGGCGCATGCTTTGCAAAGTTGGGTGTGCCGATGCATCAACAGACGCTGGATTTTATCAAAGCCTCATCCGAAACATTCCAAGACGATCCCTATTCGGTTTTTCGCGGGAAACAGGACATCGAGGGATGGAGAAAAACGCTGGAAAAGGAAATTCAGGATGCCATCGACAAGGATATCCTGGGCACGCCTTTAGCTGAATTTTTGGAGTAAACTTTATGAAAATGGAACACGGTTATTTCTTTAAAAAATACGTGGTCAAACTCGCCAGCTACAGCTACCTTCATCAGCTGGTTTATCGCTTTTTAGAGATCATGCCTTACCCTGTGCGATACCTCTATTTTAAGTTGCGCTTAAATCATATGGGCAAGGGCGTCTATATCGATTATGAGTGTGATTTTCGGTATCACCAGCAAATCGCTATTGGTGACGGCACCATCATCAACCGCGGATGTAAAATCTTCGGCTCCCGCTACGGCGACGGTGTTAAAGTGGAAATTGGGAAGTACTGCAAGCTGGCACCTTACGTCTGCCTGTTTGCGGCCGGGCACGACCCGCATTACCTGCAGTTGCCCAACAACGGTGCAGATATCATCATCGGCGACTATGTGTGGATTGGCGGCGGAGCAAAGATTCTGCAAGGCGTGACCATCGGCGAAGGTGCTGTGGTTGGTGCCGGCAGTGTGGTGACCAAAGATGTTGCGCCCTATACGGTGGTCGGCGGTGTGCCGGCAAAAATGATTAAAACGCGCGATGTAGACCCCAGTGCCGAGCCGGACGCTCATCTTTTATAATTTCAGTTAATAGAAAGTTTTTATGGCGTGTAAAATATAATCGATATCCGATTCTGTCATGCCCGCATACAGCGGCAGGCGAAGCAGGGTATCGCTTATTTTTTCAGTGAACGGCAAATCCCCCACCTTGTTCCCCATCTTAATCCCCATATTTGATGTATGCAATGGCAGGTAATGGAACACGGCGTTGATGCCGTTTTTCTTTAAGTGCGCCATCATCGCATCCCGCTCTTCTCCGGAGTGAAACAGCAGATAGAACATATGGTGGTTGATCGTGTTATAGTTAGGGATCTTAGGTATCTGGAATCTGCCCAATTGTGCATACGGCACCAGTGCTTTTAAGTAGCGGCGGTACACATGTCCGCGCAGGTCATTGATTTCGTCAAGTGCCTCAACCTGTGCCCAAAGATGTGCTGCCAAAAGATCGGACGGCAAATAGGATGACCCTGAGCCAACCCAGGAATATTTATCGATCTCTCCTCGGAAGAACTTGGAACGGTTGGTACCTTTCTCCCGAATAATCTCAGCACGCTCAATCAGCGCTTGATCGTTCACATTGATAAGCAACGCGCCGCCTTCTCCGCAAGAATAGTTCTTGGTTTCGTGGAATGAGTAGCAGCCCATATGGCCGATGGTGCCCAGCCACCGGTCTTTATACTTTGCGTATACCGCCTGCGCCGCATCTTCCACGACATAGAACCCATATTCCCGGCTCATCGCCATCAGTTTGTCCATATCACACGAAGCGGAAGCGTAATGCACCGGCATCACCAGCCGCGTATTTTTGGTCAGTTTTCTTTTTACGTCATCAAGGTCTATATTGAGTGTTTCATCAATTTCAGCAAAAACAATTGTCGCCCCACGCAAAACCACCGCATTTGCGGTAGAGACAAAGGTAAAGGACGGCATAATCACTTCATCTCCCGGCCCAATATCCAGCGCTAAACACGCCATATCCAGCGCCGAGGAGCAGGATGTGGTCAGCAGTGCCCTTTTGGCACCAAAAGTGGCTTCCAAAAAAGCGGAAACTTCTTTGGTATACTTCCCATCACCGCAGTGTTTGTGGCTGCTCATCGCATCTGCAATATATTCAATTTCTTTGCCCGTGGTGTATGGGCGGTTAAAAGGAATGTTCTTTTTAGTATCCATCGCATAATATTCTATTCGATTGCCTAAAGTTTTTCAACTTATTTCTAGCCGTTTTCCCAGTTTTGCGGTAAAATATGTATTGGTTGTTTATAATGTTTCAAAAATATTTTTAGCATCTGAAATCATTGGCTGATAGACATAGCCCTGCAAAAGCATGGCATCACAGTCAATCAAAAACTGGAGAGCCTATATGAAAAAAACCTTTCAAGTGTTTATTAAAGAAAATCGCTTGCTGATTTTTCTGCTTGCCTTGGTGACATTGTTGTGTTACGGCTTCACTGTCACGCACTATGCAATCGGCGTGGACAACACCTACGGCAGTTTTTACTACAATCAGGGCGGACTGATTGCACAAGGACGGTTAACCCTGTCGTTAATTGATAAGCTGATTATGCCCTTGGATGGCACCCCGTTCTGGTCCAACCTGATGGGAACCATCATTCTTTATATTGCTGTATTGACATGGTGCGGATATCTTTTCATCGTTTCCAAAGAAAAGCTACCAAAGCCAGCATTGATTATTTTTGGAACCGTGATGATCTCTTACCCAATGATTAACGAAACCTTCATTTACAACCCCTGGTCTTTTTCCATCTCCTATCTGCTTTGTGCATTGTCGCTTATCGCATATGAGAAGCTCAGCGAATCATTCGGGTGGGGCCGGCTGATTTCAGTTTTTGTTTTCCTGTTTTTCCTTATCTCGCTCAATGAATCATTCGCTCCGGTTTTTCTCTTGGGTCTGCTATTCAGCATGATCTTACGCTACGTCCTCAACCCGGGCAGTGAGCCAAAACTGAAAGCAGCTTCCCGTTATTTCTTCTTCGCTGTACTGATTCTTTTTGCGGCGGCGGTGACGGAACACTTCACCGCACTCGCTTTAAAACGGATATTGGGTTATCAGTTCGGCGGCGGTGCCAACAACGATATTGAATGGATGCAATACGGCATCCTGTTTTCACTAAAATCCTTAAGTATCGGCATCATCTACCGCTACTTTTTGGCCGCTTACTGGTATTTCCCCATCACCCTTTTGCTGACCGTTTCGGTCGTGGCAGTGGTTCTGGCAGTCTATTTTGCCATTAAACGAAAGCGCGCCATCATCCTTTTGCTCTTTCTCGGGCTGTTTCTGGCACTGATTGCACTCAGTTTGGTCAAAGGGCATGTCACCCACTATCGTACATGTTCCGCCTTCGCGCCATTTATTGCATTTATACTGATGCTCTGCTTTTCTGTTTTTAATAAAAAGCCGCTACGGATTATCTTCGTCATACTGATGTTGGTTCTGGTCATCAACCAGACCCGTATTTTAAACAACTGGTTTGTCAACGATTATATGCGCTATGAAAGCGATAAAGAGATTGCCCTGCATACCGCAAAAGATTTGGAAAGCGGCTTTGAAGTCACCAAACCCGTTGTGTTCGCAGGCGATACAGCCATGGCCCCGCAGGTTAAGAAAGTGGCTTCCAATGGTCTGCCAATTATCGGCTGGGCCACAAACGCGGGTCAGGGCGATTCCCAGATGCATCAATTTATGCTGATGCATGGACACGAATATGTATCCGGCACACAAAGCATGATCGATAACGGCAGGATGCTCGCAGAAAATCAGGCGGAATACCCAAAGGCGGGGTACATCGTTGATTACGGAGAATTTATCGTCGTCAATTTCGGTGATAATTATCGATGGCGTTTGGAGGAAAAAGAGAAAGCCGTACAAACCTGGTTTATCAATGCCATGGTTAAAGTTACGCATATGGATAAAACCTATTTAGAAGGACAGCTTGCCACAGCCATCAACGACTAAACCAACAAAAACGCATACTTAAACGGATATCCTTAAGGATATCCGTTTTTTTATCAAAATAATACGGCCCGAAGACCGTATTATTATATCTTTGTTCTGCTAAAACCTGTTCACCAACGCTGTATGCCTGCGCTTCTAATGTGTTTTCAACACCTGGATCCATACACCGCTTTTTAGTCCTTGCTCACCACAAAAAACCAGAAAAAATATGCGGCACAGATGCCCCCGGCAATGAAGAAAACCAGACGACTGAAGAAAAAACTGATTAGCGCAATCACTCCGCAAAGCACAGCATAGGGCATAAAACGTTCCATAATGTCTCCTTAAACGCCTATGGTCAAATTAAAGCTTCAGTCACAATGTATTTCGAAGTGTTTAAGCCCCCAGATATTTTAATGCTTCCCATACCAGAAAAGCCGGCCACACGATGGCTTTTAAAAATCCGAGTACACCCAGCCAAAAGGTGGTCGCTCCAGAAATGTAGTATATGGCAGCACCGACGAACCCAAGTCCATACACGGCTCCCGATGATGCGTTATTCTTATTCATGTTCCTGCACTCCTTTTTATTCTCAGTATTTCCTGATTCGCTTCCCATGGAAAATTCCTCCTTATTGACGTTCTTTTTAAGCAACCTTTCGTCAACCTGCCTTTTCTGTCCCGAAACAGCCGCTTTCTATAAGTTAATTCTACAGTCATATTATACCATACACACTCCAATAAAAACAATCCAATCCCCCCTTATAGGCTCCTAAGGGCACAAAAGACGAGTGTTCTTGATATCCTTTAAATTCATTATAATATCAGCCCTCACTGATCCATTTTTAACTCAGGTTTTGAATATTTATGAAAAATACAGTATACTGTTTTCAGGGTTTTTTACATATTTTATAAGTGATGAGGCCTATCCATGAGTGAAGATTATCAAGCAACACTCCGTCGTATCCGAGAAAACATCGGTAAGGTGATTATCGGCAAAGAAAAAGCTGTTGAGATTATCCTCGCCGCCATCATCTGTGGGGGTCATGTGCTGATCGAAGACGTCCCGGGTCTTGGAAAAACCACCCTGGTTTCGGCGCTGGCAAGATCGCTGGATCTCAGCTTTAAACGCATCCAGTTCACCCCGGACGTTCTGCCTTCGGACGTAACCGGTTACACCAGTATCAACATGAAAACCGGTGAGCGGGAAGTCAGCTTTGGCGGGGTTATGGCTCAGGTCGTTCTCGCCGATGAGATCAATCGCACCAGTCCAAAGACACAGTCCAGCCTGCTCGAGGTGATGCAGGAAGGTCAAATCACCATCGACAGCGTCAGCTACCCGGTGCCTCAACCGTTTATCGTACTGGCCACACAAAACCCTGTGGAGCACGCGGGAACCTACCCGCTGCCTGAAGCACAGCTGGATCGATTTTTAGTGCGCATATCTTTAGGCTACCCTACAACCGCAGAGGAGCGTAATATTCTGGCGCGGCATAAAGGTCAAGAACCGCTCGAAAACATCAGCGCCGTCGCCTCTGCCGAAGACATCCTCTTTCTTCGTGCCCGGCACGCAAAGGTAGCGTGCACCGAGCCCGTGATGTCCTATATCGTTGCCATCGCCGAGGCCACCCGCCGCCATGATAAAATCTCACTTGGAGCCAGCCCGCGAGGTTCGCTGGCTCTGATGAACGCGGCCATCGCGAACGCCCTGCTGAACGGCCGTGATTATACACTTCCTGACGATGTACAAGCCATGGCTGTTCCTGTTCTGGCGCATCGCCTTATTCTTAATCTGGCAGCTGTACAAGAAAACGAGACCGCCGAAGTATTGATTAGATCCATACTCGGGTCCATCAAGGTCCCCGGTGCATCATGAAACTGACCCGTTGGATATACGGCATCGTCACAGCAATCAGCCTGTTTATGGGCATGTATACCGGCCTTCGCGTATACTATGTTGTTTTTTTCACTCTGTTCTTCACAGTCTTGGCCGCGCTGGCGCTCAGCCGCTGGACCGTTTTTGCCTTTAAATACACGCAGACCCTGACCGCCGGCATATGCGAGAAAGGCGCAGAGCTGATACTGCATCTTAAAATCATCAACGAATGTCCCATTCCGCTCTCGCTGATTGAAGCCCATATCAAAGTGGTATCTTTACAAAAAGTTATCAATCTGGTTTTCAATCTGGCGCCCTACACCGGACAGAACTTTGAAATCCCCATCACCACGCCCTACCGCGGGAATTACCAAATCGGCATGACTGTGCTGAAAATTACAGACATTTTTGGGCTGACTGTGCTTCCCATGGATATGCGCCGCCTCGCATATTACCGCATGGCCGAACTGCTTGTGCTCCCAAGAGCACAAGCGCCGGGAAATGTATCTGCCGATATGATGGATAGCAAACGCTTTGGCGACATTAAAATCAAGCCCGCAGATCAGGGAGACAGCGTGGCGGGTGCGCGTCTCTATCGTGCTGGAGATGCACTCAAGCGAATCCATTGGAAAAAATCCGCCCAGCAGAACTCCCTTTTCGTCAAGCAGTACGAATATCCCGAACAAGAGCATATCACCATCCTCATCGATACTTCCCCGCATGGTTTATCCGGTGAGAGCGTATTAATCTACGCGGACACCGTATGCGAATGCGCGGCGTGTATTGCGCTAAATAGTTTGTCCCACGGTCGCGCGGTCCATATCAAAAACACCGGATCGCCCAGTGCGCAAATGACCTGTCATTCACTTTCCCAGTATAATCTCTTAAGGCGATATCTCGCGATGCTTCTGTTTGAAGAACAGGCCGATCTTTCCGTTTTTGTGAGACAATCCAGCCTTCACGTATACCAGATGCGATCGCTCTTTATCATCACCCAAAGCGAAAGCTTTACTGTGCCTGCCCACGCGCCGTCATCCAGTTTCACCACCACCTATGTGCTGGTCGGCGAAAAAAAGCCAAACAAATCACCGCATACTATTTTTGTAGAGCAGGGAAGCGCAGCCGCAGAGCATTTAAGCGGGGTTCATTAAGGGGAAGCCTATGAAATTCTTCAAATCAAAAGCCGCAGCCTATCTCACCGACGCCTTCTGTGCTATTCTGCTCGGGGCCGCGTTGAATCTGGTTTTGCTCTCCTACCTTGGTCTTAATACCACTTTCGGCATAAGTATTTTGGTCATACTCGTCAGCACAGCGATTGTATTTGCGCTTTCCCGAAAATGGTGGATCCTTCCCGCTTTAATCAGTTTTTCCGCGGCGGTTGCTTTTCTAATCGCCGCTCTGCTTGGGGACACAAGCGCGTTGGTGCTTTCTCTCCGTGGCTTTGCGGACTGGTGCCTCGCCGGTTTGCCCGAGTCCAGCCCATTTTCACTGCCTATCAATTATCTTGTAGTCCAGCTGCTCATCTCTATTCCCATCGCAGCAGTTTCATTGCTTTTTTTTAGGAAGCTTTTTGTCTTCATCCTGCTGATTTTTCCGGTGCTCGGCATCCTATTCTGGTTATATTTCTATTACGGTACCCAGTTTTTTCTCGTGCTTGCTTTGATGTTCCTATTGGTCTTGATGTCCTTGTCCAAAGCAACTGCCAAACGGATTAACCGAAAACTCCCTTCGGTTGAAAAAATCGCGCCGGCATTACTCCCCGTCACTGCCTTACTCTTGACCGGTGTGGTTTTAGTTTTTGCTTTTGCCTTTGCTCCCAAAGACAACGGTGAGTGGCGTGCGGTTCGGTTTGTCAATGCGGTTCAAGACATCAGAGACCTCGTCAACAACAATACTTCCGATGGTCCTCTGGAAGGGGATTCAGGCCTAAAAGATTCGGGTTTTTCGCCTTTGCGGGCGCACCTTGGCGGCAATCTATCGCCAAGTGATACCGTGGTGATGAGAGTAACGACAGACACCCCCACTCTGCTTACCGGCGCTGTTTTTAGCACTTACGACAGCACACTTTGGTATCGGTCCCATCCGCTAAGACGTTTTAGGATGGAGAGCGGTCTTTGGCGGGACAAACGCAATACGGTTTTTGACTACAATAAACCCATAGGAGGTCGTCAAGCTAAGGCCCTCTATGACCAGGTGACCATCCAAGCAAAATATCGCATTATCTATGATTTGCTGGGTAGAACGCTTTTTTATGCAGGCCGGATTGATGATTTTGAAAGCGCTCAATTTGACGTTTCCGAAGTATATTTTAACAGTCAGGGTGAACTCTTTATCGCCTTCCCCCAAAAAAGACTGCGATATGACTTTACCGCCACCGTATTTAATACCGGGGCTGAGGCTTTCGATGAAAATATGCTGGCGCTGGAGGCGATTACATTAACGGTCAAAGACCCGAATCTTGATGCAGTTCAATCGGAATATCTCACCCTTCCCGACTCTGTGCCCGACTCTGTATATACCAAAGCCGCGCAAATAACGGCTGAGTGCAAGACACCTTATGAAAAAGCATCCGCCATTAAAAACTGGCTGAAACAATCCTGCACTTATACACTCACGCCCGGCGACCCACCCGCTTATACCGACTTTGTAGCGTATTTTCTGGAAAACCGTGCAGGCTACTGTGAATACTACGCCAGCGCGATGACTGTCCTTGCTCGGTGTCAGGGTCTTCCCGCGCGCTATGTGGCGGGCTATGCGCTAAAGCGGAACCCGGATATCGCATCGGATGACGCGTACATCGCCACTCCCGCCACGGCACACGCATGGTCGGAAATTTATTTTCAAGGCATCGGCTGGGTACCTTTTGATGCAACCAGTTGGAACTTTGACGAACAAGGCATCGCCAGCGCTTCAAACGAAACGCTTCCTCCTGCTGTGCTTTTGGAAACCTTAAATCAGACCATGGCAGAAACTGAGGAAGATCCAGCAAACCATACGGGATTACCCATTATCATTCGGATTATACTTTCTGTTCTGGCGGGAGGCGGTATCGCCGTCATGCTAATGATGCTCATACGGTTTATCCTGCTGACTTTCGGTGCGTCAAGTTACTACAAATGGCTGTGCAGAAGGTACTCAGATCCGAAAACCAGAATGGACGCATGCTGCCGTCGTATCATCCGGCAAGCGGCTTTCCTTACCATAGGTCAGCAGAACGGTGAAACGTTATCTCAGTTTGCAGCGCGAGTCGACCGGGCGCTGGGCGTGGGCGGCGACGATATGTCCAAGGCTTGCGAAAGTGTCATCTTAATGCGGTTTGCAGAAGTTGAACCTTCGGATAATGATCTTATCAGACTCACCGAATTCAGCGCGATGCTGGAGACCCGCCTGCGGCACGACCTTGGCATCGTCGGGTACGTTTGGCGACGCCTGATGATCGGCAAATAAACGGTAAACAAAAGACAGACCATGAAAAACACCGCTGTGCTGTCTGCCTTTTGATTCTTATAAATCATATCTAAGCTGTTTATTGCGAAAACTGATCGTACCAATACAGCAACAGCGGCACAAACTCCTCAGCCGCTTTGATGTTACCTTGTGCGCTCGGGTGATCATCGCCCCCCGAGTCATAATACAGTGTATTGTTTGGGCTGGCCACGATGTGTTCCTCAACGCCGTTGACCAGCATATGATGATTATCCGGCGAAGTTAAAACATTATAAAGATCAAATACATAGACATTGTTTCCTGCATAATTCTCTAGCCACCCGTTTTTATCCACCAGATAGTCGGCAAGCTCTCTTGTTTTCTTGGGGTGCGAAATATGCTGCTTGGGCGGTGGTGTAATCAGCACAAACATTTTATTCGGATGCTGCGAAAAGTATTCCAGCAGGCTCTCATATATCGCTTTTTCGTCATCAATGCTGTTCCCCACGTCACTATTTGGAAAACAAGATTTAAACATAATCACCGTGTTTTCACCGCTGCCCGCGCCGATCGTATTATGTGCGGTTTCGGTATCAATCTTGCTGTACACGCTAGGCATCACACGGTCGTTAAACCAGTTCGGCCAATCCTCGGTATCCGTATGATCGCCCATATCTGACCAGCCATAATAAGTATCTGCCACATGAATGCCTTTTTCATTCAGCATCTCGCATAAACCATCATTCAGCCAGTTTTCGCCAACACTGTGATGAATAAAGATAAGGTTGATCCGCTCACCGGCTTGCGGAAAATCGGCCGTTCCGGGGCTTTGGCCTGCTTCAGAATTTTCAGATCCCACAGCTTCTCCATCTGCTACGATAGCTTTGTCTGCAAACATGACTTCGCAGTCGGCAAATCCAAACGTATTCCCGATATCTCTTAATGCTTTCCCAATATCGCTTCGCTCATAATCGGCCAATTCTGCTCTTTTTTCTTTCGGCATCTCCACATAAAATGTGTTGCCGTCAAAATCAACCGCGATGACGCCATAGTCCGTACCCAATATCCAGTCATTGATCGTGGAAAACATATCTTCTTGCGCCGCGTCATCCTGTGTTTCGTCCACATACGTCTCCCCAGCCGTTTCGTCGCCATAGATATCCGCTTCATTTCCCAAACCGCATCCGGTAAACAAAACAAAGCAAAAAGCAAAAACAACCATGATTCTTTTCATCCCACTCTACCTCCAAAGGCTCTATTTAAACGTAAACACATGCACCACCGGCTTGTCCCCATCCGCAAAAAGCTCAAGTACATAAAGCCGGTTATCTTCCCCGTCATAGGCCATGCCGCCAAGGTAGACCATTCTCGTCTCATCCTTTTGCGCCAGCATATACTCAGACAAATCGACAATAGCATATGGCTGGGGGCTATAAGCCGGTACTTCACCGGATATCGCTCTCGCCAGATGCGCCGGATCATATAGAATCAGCGCGGCCCGAAAATCATCGTTCCACCAGCCTCGCTGATCATGAGGGTAAGGCGGAACGCTGGGATATATCGCACTTTCTTCACCATCTGTCGGGTAAACAATTCCATTCGAAAACCCGTACCAAGTCCTGCCGAATCCATGTGTCGCCGCAAACACCACGCTGCTGCCAGCGTCGCAATCCACAAAGGCTCCCCCGGTGATGCTATCCGCATGTGAATAGTCATCCATCCTATAGCCGTCATTGCCTTCATATGAATCATCATAATGCAGCACCGTCTCAGCGCTGATTCTCTGATCTTTCTCGGACAGGATAATATCATCCGACCGAATAGCAAACAAGCTGGGGCCCATACCGCCCCATCCTCCGTCGCGAAACCGACCCGTCAGCAAATCACACCCGTCAAAATCAGCCTGCCAGCCTTCTGGAATGGCAAAGATATAATCATTGGTTGCGTACAGATAGTCCCCAGCGATACATACCGCACTATTCGAATTTAGATTTAAATCACAACAGCCGTGTGTACCCTGACTTGTGTTTTCCTCAAAATGCTCGCCAAAACAATAAAATAGCTTATCTCCGATGATTTCCAACCCCACCCGGGGAATCTCCATTGTCCAATCGTCGAAGTTGTCGCCTTTAATATCCTTAAAATTCTGTAAAATTTGTGATTGATTCAGTTTTGATAATTCTTTTGAAATGATAGGCTTCGGAATAGTGATTTCGGCCACATTGGTGTACCAGCTATGACCGACGACAAAGAGCGAGTGATTTCCCCGAGAATAAGCCAAAGCCTCACCGCCCCATGAAAACATGTCTTTCTCGCTGACCCCGTCTTCCGGCAGCCTGAAAGCGCCAAGATAGCATAGCGCTAATGCGGGTAGTGCGTACTCAGTTGGGGTGAGTTCAACAGGCACTTCACGTATACCGTATGTTGCGCGCAATTCCAAATGCTCGCCTGAACTTTCAGTTTTTAGATCTCCTGATTCATATATCCCGCATGACGACAGCGACATGAAGGCTGTGATAACAGCCATGATGATAACTTTTTTTCTTATCATCGCATACATTCCATTACTCTCAACATTTAATCTATATTATTTTTAAAATGAATTAACAAAAAAGACAACTCCATTATATCATCCAATACAAATATTTACCATTCGTACCGAACAATCAGAGATCTTTATACTAACCCGCCTCCTTTTCTCCTTAATTCATATAAAAGAAAACCCCAGTCATACGACCGGGGTTTATTATGTGTTTTAATATGCTCTTTTTATACCGCAGGCGTCTCGCTCGGCTGGGCCGATGGGCTTTCACTCGCCACAGGCGCCTCGCTGGCCACAGGTTCAGGCGTGGCTTCCGCACTCGGCACTGCACTGATCTCAGGCTGGGCCGGCACATAGATCCAAGCCCTTAAGATGCCCTCAGTGCCGCCCAGGATGGTCTCACCCATTTGGTCGGTCAGCGTCAGACTCGTCAATTTGCCGTCTTCGTCTGCCTCATAGCCTGTAATCACCGCAAACGCGTCTTCACCCAATTGCACCAGTATCATGGGTGCGTCTTCATCGGCCAGTACGCTGAGGATATCTTCCACTGCCACTTCTTGTTCTGTGTAGCCGTCAAGGTCTGCTTCTTCGCCTAAGACATAGATGGTTGCGTATTCCAGACTGCTGATCAGCTCAGGTGTTGGTGCTGCACTCGGGCTGGCACTGGGCTCAGTACTCGGCTCAATGCTTGGCGCTTCACTCGGTACGGCACTCGGTATCACTGTCGGTGCTTCGCTCGGCGTCGGTGCCGCGCTCGGCTCTGGCACAGGTTCGGGAAGCAGCGTGTCTTCAATCGATTTTAGATAGTATCCACTGTCCTCATTGGTCGCTTCGGCCGTTGCATCCACAGTTAACCGTCCTTTGTTTCTCGCTTCCACCATAAACAGGTAGTCACCCGACAGGCTGGGGGTAAACGTCACTTCGTCACTGACTGTCCAGGATGTAAATGGTACCCATGTCATCTTGCTCTGTCCTGCCAGCGCATAGCTGTAACGATATTCCACCGTATGGCCGATGCCGCCGCTGTCTGCGCCTGCTTCCAGATTGACATATTCATCTCCGCTCGCAATCACTGCCAGTTCCGCAGATTCCACCGGCGCAATATTGTAGATAGTAAAGCTGTCGATGGCAAAGTCCTCAATCTTGGCGCCGTTCTTCATTCGCGCGTTCAGCTTGATATAGGCGGTCATATCGCCATTCAGTTCCGCCAAATCCAATTCCACATTGATGCTGCCTGCGCCGCCATCATTGTATACCGTCCAACTGTGTGCACTTAAATCATTCCACTTCTTGTTATCCGTTGAGTACTGCAGCTGATATTCCACCGTGCCGCTCGCCGGTTCACTGATCGCGATGTTTGCCATGATGGTATCCGTATATTCATAAGATTCCTCAGCAATCGTAAGCTCAGTGGTCACTTCACGTTCTTGGCTCAGCATCCATATTTCAACCGGATCACTTTCTGCGTCCACGGTGGTTCTGCCGATAGTACGTACCTGCGCTTTGATGAGATATAAGGTATCCTTCTTGGCTGTCGGTACAAGACAGGTAACACTATCGTCAAAAGCCGCATCCTCGATCAGGGTTTGCCATGCAGAAAGCGGCTTATAGCTCTTACCGCCGTTGTTTGAGTAAACAATCTGGTATTCCATGCCTGCTTCATCGCCTAATGCGGTCATATCCAGTAGCATCTCAGTATCCAGACCGATGATATAGTCTGCATCGGCATCTCCTATCACCATATCGACACTCTCTGCCGGCAATTCAGTAAACCAGACATCAATCGCTTCGCCCAGTTCGGCACTGACATCCGCCGTTTTGGCTTTTCTGCCCAGCGCTGTCGCTTCGGCTTTAAACTCATATGCGCCCTCGGTCTTCGGCCGGAAGAACGCCTGATTTTCTACCACGTACTTAGATGAAACGCTGCTCCATTTAGGCGCGCCTTCCAATCGATAGTAGAACTTATAGGTCGCGTCATCATTGGCTGTCGCCGTCAAGATTAAACTGTCCCCCACCGTCGGTAACAGTTTAACACCTGCCGCTGCATCGCTTTCAAAGCTCATCATCTCGGTCAGAGGCTCGACCATATACACATCGACTTCCGCTGTGTCAAAAACATCGGCTGTGGCGTGTCCGTTCGTTTTAGCCTCAAATTTGAGCCAATAATGCGTATCCTTCTTCACGGCTGGCAAAGTGATGATAATCGATGCATCGGTTATCGCTTCTGGCCCCATTCCTTCTACATAGTACAGTTCTTTATATGACTTACCGTTTGTGGAATACAGTGCTTTCAAGTCATAAGTATCTGTGCCATTGCCTTCGACACTGTATATGACCGGTACATCAATGCCCTCAAGGTCATTGACAAACTCGGTCGGTCCATCCACAGCCACACTGGCGCTCTCAGCGCCCAGGCTTAAGTAATACAGGCCATAGTAACCGGTCGCGGCCGAGGTGGTATCCGTCGTCGTACGGGTTAAGCTTCTCGCTTCCACGCAGAACTGGTAGCGGCCGTCAGTCTTGGGCACAAAGGTGATGGTGCGTTCCGTGCTCCATTTGCTGCTGACGTAACTCCACTTGGTATCGCCCAGCTTCTGATAGGCAAACCGGTACTCGGTATTGGCCCTCTCGGTAGCGGTTAAAGTAATGCCTTCCGCGTCTACGCTCTGTTCTGCCGCATCGTTACCCACGCCGATGACAGCGACTTCGCCCGCTTCTACCGGGTGTGCGGTCTTGAACTCGACCTGCGTCATAGCGAACGCATCGGGCTCTTTCTCGGCTCTGCCGATGGTGCGTACCTGAACCTTTAAGTAGTAGATCGTATCCTTCTTCACCAAAGGCAGTTCGGGTATGGTTATAACACCGGTCGAACCCACTATGGACAATTCTTCGTATTCCTTGTTAATCGGCTTAAAGCTCTTACCATTGGTCGAGTATAGCAGCTGATATTCTGCCAACTCAGCAAGGTCATTCTTATAGATATACATCGTCAGCGTAACCGGCTCGCCATTGACATAGTCTTTCTTATCTGCAGTTAAGTTAGTGATGCCTTTCACAGGCTCAGCGGTTTTGCTTAAAGTATATGCCGTATAGTCATAATCCCAGACATCCCCGGCTTTGGTCTTTCTACCCAAAGTTTGCGCTTCCACCTTAAAGTAGTAAGTGCCTTCGGTTTTCGGCACAAACTGGATGGTGTTAGCTTCGCTGAAGGCTTTACCGATATACGCCCACTTGGCGCTGCCCTCCATACGGTATGCAAACCGATAGGTCGGTGCCTCAGCATAACCTGCCTGATTCGTCGCAGTTGCTGTAAGCGTAATACCGCCTTCGGGCACGGCCTGACCCACAGTGGTGTCGCCCACGCTGTCCAGAGTAACGCCTGCTAAAGGCATACCATAATAGATATTAACACGTTCAATTTCCGATCGATCAAACAGCGTGGTCGTCTGTACTCCTTTTACGCGGGATTCAATCGCATAATACTGAACCGTATCACGCGTGACCAGCGGTGTGGCAATGCCTATTTCCCCCAAATCTCCATCAGTCGGTACATCCGCCCAATCCAGTCCGGGAATCGCCAGCCAAGTGCTCGCGTTCGTGGAATAGACCACTCTGTATTCTTGCGCATATCGCTCGCTCGGCAATCCGCTGGTATCTACTTCCCCAGTAATCGTCACCGTTTCACCGGCAGCGACATTATTTTTCGAAATGCTCGTCAAGCTGGTCCTGCCTAAGCTGATAGGAGCAGGATTTGCTGCCATGACTTTGATCGATTTAACAACGCCAGAATCAAAATCATTTCCGCCCACTCTTGCGCTTACCTGAACATACCATGTTCCCGGCGCATCCGGATACCACGACGCAGTATCGTCGCCGCTCCAATCCTGAATAACAGACCATTCCTCATTGCCGTATTTCACTTCAAAGAGATATTCTGCCCCTTCACCCACATCCACAACACTGGATGATGCTGTTGCTGTAATCAGCGCATCCTCGTAGGTTTGCATCGGTGACGGTGTTACAGTTACTGCTACGGTCGATAATGGGTTCTGCGGATCCGCATAAACTTCAATATTCTTAGCTTCCAAAGCCTGCTTGCGCGTATCCGAGACACTGCCGTCTGAGAAGTCGATATAGTTATTAACAACAATCAACTCTTCCAGTGTGTCGTCAATATCACTCATATCCGGCAGTACCGTTAAGCGTGAATCAACAAAAATCAGCGACTCAATCCGATTCCAATCCGATAAATCCGGCATCGCCGTGCAATTTGAACCAATCACCCCGAAATCTTTAAGATTGTGCAATTGGCTGAGAAAATTCACATCGCCAACCGCGGTCGATTGGTCTATATATAGCGTTTCCAAATTCTTAAAGTATGTTAAATTTGCGTCGTCCTTTAATCCCTTAACATACATATAGTCAGCCAGCAGGCAGACGAAACGCGGCACTGTGGATGCGTTAGGTATCCAGTAATACCCGCTCTGCAGCATGGTTCGTACAGCGCCGTCTGTAATCGCGATCTGCTGATTTGGATCATCTCTGGTCAAGCTGATACTATATTCGTCAATGGTATCGGAAAAATACGGCCTGATCTTGTAATAATAGGTTTGTCCCGCTGTCAAATTAGCATAGATATAGCAAGAACGATAAGCATATCCGTCTCGGCCCGGAATCGGCGTATCATCGCCAGTAGCGATCAAATTGTACGATCCATTATATAAATATGCTATTGTATCCAGGAAGGGATCCACGCTGTTAAAAAAGTAATACCCCGATGTCGTGGGAACAAACTTGAAGTAATCGTTGTCACCCTCTGTTTCAAACTCCCCGTGATAGCAATTTCCAGCAGTAATCACTCTGGCGCTGGAGAATCCCGAGCCATTCGTATCATATACCAAAGAAAGTCGGTAAGATGCGTTCAGCGTTCCTTCCACTTTGACATAATAATTATCATCTGCGCTGGTGGTAAACGAACGTACATCCGTGCCTGTCGTCAGGCTTCCAGTATATATCGTGCTGACATAATCGCCGCGGATAACCGTCATTTTTACCGGGTATGACGCACCGTCCAATGCCTGCAGTGTCACAGTCACTGCGGAATTGGTGCCGAGATTGAACTCATAAAAGTCCACATCACCGCTGTTCTCAATGAAAGATGTGCTTGTTTTGCCCACCTTCATGTTTTCTGCAGAATCAACGGTATCCCCGATAACATCCTGCATAATCTCCAAGGAATACGATCCGGTTTGGCCCGTATTGCCTTCAATTCTAAAATAATAAGTTTCTCCAGCATCGGGGATATAGGTTGTATTGTAGGTGCTTGTAAACCCGCTGTTCCCGCCGACTTGCGTTAGTGACGAATCAAAAATCTTAACACTGAGTGAAACGCCCGATAATCCGTCAGTTGTGACCACCATGGGTTTCGCCGAGCTGGTCTGTATCTCAAACCAATCAATATCGCCGCTATAATCGATTTCGGAGAATATCGGTCGATTCGGAACCATACGATATGCGGTATCCTGATCGCCGATATCCAGCACTTTCATCACCGCATTGGCTGCGTTGACTCTGCCGTTTGCAAAGATATTGTCCTTCCCTGGCAGCCCCAAATCCTCAGTCGTACTATAGAGAATTGACTTAACTTCACTAACGCTTAAGCCAGGATCTGCATCCAGCATCAGCGCAACCACACCGGTGACAACCGGTGATGCCATAGAGGTTCCATTAAAAGACGCATAAGTCTTGCTGTATAGCGTGGACATGATGTCCGAGCCAGGCGCCGAAATATCTTTCAGCTCGCCATAGCAGGAGAATGACGATTTTTCATCATTGATGTCCGTCGCATTAACCGCAATGACACTTTCAAAATCGGATGGATAATGCTCCACAAATGTGTTTTCATTTCCAGAAGCAGCAACCGCAACCACGCCGTTAGACACAGCATAATCCACTGCATCTTCTTCGGCGTAGTCGTAGTAATACGAACCATAAGACATATTCATAACATCCGCACCGATATCAACCGCGTGATACACTCCCGAAATAATATCATCCGTATATCCGCTGCCGTATCGGTCCAGCACCTTGATTGCATAAAGCGATGCGCCGGGGGCAACCCCGCTGACGCCGATGCCATTATTGGCTTGTGCAGCCACAATACCCGCCACATGTGTCCCGTGGCCTTCGTTATCCATACCGGTGGAATTCTCCCCAGTGAAGCACGCGCCGCCTACAATATTGTTTTTCAGGTCAGGATGCGCCAAATCGATTCCGGTATCAATAATCGCGACCAGTACTCCGCTGCCCGAGGTATATCCGCTCAAATAAGACCAAGCTTTGTAAGTATCGATTTTCTCAAGGTGCCACTGGTCGTTGATTAATTTATCATTGGGAGTCGGCGTTGCCGAAAGCACTCCCTGTTCATTAACATAGACGCTTAAGTCCTCTTCAGGGTCTGCTTTGGCCGACACATCATCCGGCGCACCCTTGTCTTTTGTATAATCACCGGGCACCTTTTTATAATCATCGAAATTTTCAATATCACCCGCATCATTGATGGTATACACATAATTAGGCTGAGCCAAAATGCCCTGACTTTTCAATTGCTCACAAAACGCTTGAACACTGGTTCCAGCGGGTATTTTGACCACGCTGATGCCCGCTGTAACACGTTTGGTGATCACCGCGCTCTTACCAGAAAGAATTCCTTCAACCGTCTGCTTTTGATCTGACGATTGATAGAACACCAGTACTTCGTCCACAGCATAATCTTTGCCAGCTTCTAAATCGGCAAAGTCCTTAGGCAATAACCCTTTGTCGGCATATTGTGTATACATGCCCTCAAAGTAATGCCCTTCTTCCCCCGCTGCCGAATTACTTTGTGCAGCTGCGAAGCCGGGCAGAACCAGCAAAACAATAACCATTGTTATTGTTAAAGCAAATCCGAACACCCGGGCGACAGGACTGCGTTTTCCTAACCTCTGCTTAAGATTCATCTCTCTCTTCTCCTTAACAAAGCCTTATTTAATCAATATTCTTCTTTATTACACTTAAGTTATTCAATATGTATTACGTTTTATTCTACTAAAAATAACATTTATTATCAACACCAATTAGCAAAATTATTCAATTCAATCTATATAAAAAAAGTGCATCTTTATCTGCCGTAAATCTGTTTCCCCGCATTGATGTCATTCGTCGTATACATGACGGTGTGGCATCAAAAAGCAGTGCATGATATAATTAAAACAATTAGCTGATATTTCCCACCAAAAATCCAACCTTCAGGAGAAAACCTGTGGAAAAACAACTGCTATGGCATGAACTATACGATCATATGCATGACGATAGATGCCCACTTTGTGATCATATCCTTGCCCGCAGCATGATGAGCATGAAAGCCCTGCTGCACGAAGGTGTTCTCGATCTTGGGATTAGAAAACAGCTCTACGAATCAAAAGGGCTTTGTGGTCGGCACGCGCATATGTTGGTGGAGCTCGGAGATCCGCTGGCGCACGCGGTCATCTACGCCAGTCTTTTTAGGCAAGCTGTCAGCGCCATTGAAGAGAGCCCAAATAAAGGCGCCGTACCCTATCTGCGCCACGATCAATGCATGTTCTGCACCAATGAGAAGACCAGTGAAAAGCTATACATCCCTGTCTTTGTTCAAGCTTTTGAAGAAGAGCGGTTTGTTGAAAAATACAAACAAAGCGGGCTTTTGTGCCTGCCGCATCTCGCAAAGGCGATCCACCATGATAAAAAGCGTTCCGAGGCTATCGTAACCCTCACGCTCGAGAAATATAGAATCCTGATCGGCCGCTTAGATGAAATTATGCGTAAAAACGATTTCCGATCCACACACGAACCCTGGACCGAAGCGGAAAAGAGGGCTTGGAAGGCGGCGGTTGATATCTTTAATGGTGCACAAGGGTTATAGCTTATGCGTGTTCTTTCATTTGTTTCTTTCCTTGAATCATCAAAAAAGCTCTGTATGATGCGATCATTCGGATCCCACACAGAGCTTTTTTATTGGTTTTCTTTGCGGCGTTTCACATGCGCCGAAATTTATTCCGGCTTAACCGATTCTACCAAGCTTTCAATCATCGCATCTTCCATCCCCTCCAGATTATCCAGATTGATTTCTTTTGATACAATCTTAGATTCAATGTCCACCAGCTGCGCTTTGATTTCATCATCCAGCAGGTCATAATAGCTATTTTTAGTGATCCCTACCGCATTCTCCGCAATCCCTAGGCGATACTCCCGCCCAAACTCCAATGTATCCGCGGCATACTGGTCAATCACCCAGAACAGTGCACCGTCATATTTTCGAACAACCGAAGTAAGAATATGTGCAGCTTTCTCAGGATACTCGGCTTCCAACTCTTCCGCCTGATCGTTATCCACACCGATCACATATCGATCCGCTGCGGCGGCCGCGTTGATGACGCCGTATCCGGTGGCCCCTGCGGCTTGGAAGATGATATCCACCCCCGAGGAATATTGTTTTGCCGCATGCTTTTCGCCTAAGCTCTTATTCCCGAAATTCTCTGTGTAAGAAACCATGATCTTGATATCATCGTTGATATATTTTGCGCCTTGAATGTAACCCAGCATGAATTGATTTTTAATCACATAGATACTCATGCCTCCAACAAATCCGATCAGCGGCTGTTCGTTGGTCAACGGCATCCCCGATGTGGTCACCATCGCTGCGCAAGCCCCGGCAAGGAATGTCGCTTCATTCATATTGTAGTTGATTGCCACCACATTAGGCGGAACTTCTTGTCCATATCCCGCTAGGAATATAAACCGCTTATCGGGATATAGCGAAGCATTCATCGACACGAGTTCTGTCATCTTGTTGGAAGATAAATTATTCAGCGTAACAATAATATCCCAATCAGCCTCAATTGCTGCCATAAAATCCTTTTCCCAGTTTTTCGGATTATCACCCATTTCTACATAGGCGATCGTTGTACCGTACTCCGCCTCCACCTGCTGAAGTCCCTGATACGCCATACTGTTAAATGGATGCTCAAGCGTTCCAGGTACAAGGAAAACGATTTTCAAGTCCTGAACACGATCCTTTTTTTCCTGAAGCTTTTGTACTTCAAGCTCCGCTTCAATCCGCGCCAGCTCGGCCGCCTCTTCCTCCGGGCTCATTGTCGGCATAGGTGTCGGTGTAGGTTTAGGCGTCGCTTCGGGTGCCGGGGTACTGCACCCCATGGCAAGCAGGCAAACTATTAGAACAATTACAATCCATTGTCTTCTGTTCATTCTTCTCTCCTTTCCAACACAAAACATATTGTAGAACCAAAGCATACACAAAAAACCAGCATTTTTTCACTTTGCTATTTTCCGAACGACATATCTAAATCGTTGAAAAATTCAGCGTTTACCAGCAAACGTAAAAAGGTTATGCTTTTCTCTGTGAATCTATATATTTGCATTTAGTATAACTTTTCTCAGCACACTTGTAAACAAGAGCCCCCCGGTTTTAAAAATCAGCCAAATCCATTGACTGCCAATTTGTGTGCTGGCTATTGGCCTTGAATGCCTTTTCTCTTGAAATTAGCCAACGTTTGTCGGCCAAACGATTCCTTTGATAAGCCAAAGGTAATAAAAAAACTTTGCAGGCCGCTTCATCCGCCAATCCTGCAAAGCTTTATTTAGCTATTATTTCTTACCTATTACTTGTTACAGTAAAGGCTTACCTGCCAGTATTTCCATATAATCCTGATAGTTGCGCTTCAACAGCGCCGGAGTATCCAGTTCATAGGGGCATTGATCGCTGCACTGCCCGCATTCGATACAGTCTTGAATTTTTTCCATCTTCGCCCTGCCTTTTTCCCCAAGCAGCATTTCGGAAGGTGCTCTTCGCATCAGCAGCGACGCGCGGGCACACGTGTTAATCTCAATACCCTGCGGGCAGGGCATACAGTACCCGCATCCTCTACAAAAATCGCCCTGTAACTCCTCACGCGCTTTTATGATATCCGCCGCCAAATCTTCGGTCACTTTGGGCGGGTTTGGAATATACGATAAAAACTCATCCAGCTCGCTCTCCCTTTGAATGCCCCAAATGGGCAGAACATGACCGTACTGGCATATCCAAGCGCAGGCCGCCGCCGAATTGGTAATCAGCCCTCCGGACAGCGCCTTCATAGCGATAAACCCCATCCCCTGTTCCTTGCAGGAAGATGTCAAACCAATCTCCTGATCTGTGCTAAGATAGCTGAATGGAAACTGGAGGGTGTCATATAAACCCGATGCCACCGCTTCTTTTGCTACATCCAAACGGTGATTGGTGATGCCGATAAATCGAATTTTGCCCTGCGCCTTTGCTTTTTGCATGGCATCGTAAAGTCCGCTTTCATCCCCGGGTTTGGGGCAAAAGGGCGGCATATGCAGCTGATAAATATCAATATAATCGGTTTTCAGTGTCTTCAGGCTGATCTCCAGCTGCCGCATTAAATCATTTGCATTCGTTATCATTGCTTTTGTTGCGATAACCACCTTATCGCGCATCCCCGCAAACGCTTCTCCCAACTTTTCTTCACTGTCCGTATATGCACGTGCAGTATCAAAAAAATCCATCCCGCCGTCATGGGCTTTTTTAAGAATATGAACCGCCTCGGCTTTGGATATGCGCTGTATCGGAAGCGCACCAAAACCGTTTTGTTCCACTTTTAATCCCGTTTTACCAATCTCAATCTTCGCCATAATCTATCCTTCTTCTATAAGCCCGTATCTTATTTTCTTTCAGCTGCAAAGCAAGATCTCATTCTATGCTATTCATATTCCGTAAAAAACTCAAGAAACAATGTGCATAAATCAAAATTCAGCATCCACTAAACAATGTGTTTTTATACTATATCATATTCACATCATGGTTTAAAGCTGACTAAATTTAAATCTAAAAAGCAACAAACAGTCTAAAATCTCTCGTTTGTACTCATCATGATTTGTTTGTTCTATATAAGCCTGTTCAATCCCGCGGGCTACTTTCCTTTTCTCCGCGCCTTATTTTTATGGCCGCATCAGCGCGCGCTTTTTCCTGCATCACTTGTTCCGGTGTTATGCCAAACCGCTCACTGCCTTGCGCAATCAAATACTTTTCTGCCGTTCGCTTGAATTCCGTACCCACCGGCCGATAGGTACATAACAACGCGGCCGCCCAGCCAATATCTTCGGCCGCATTTCCGATATCCGATTCCTCCAGATCCACTCCCCAGATTCGGCCTTTTGAAAAAATAAAGTTTCGAAAATTGATATCATTATAGCTATACCCCGGCATAGCCGTATAGAATTTTTCCAAAAAATCGATCAGCGCGTCAATATATATGTACGGCAATCGCCCTTCGTGTTCGGCTGTTTCCAGACACTCCAACAAAGTCTTGCCCTGAATATACTCTAAGCATAGCGCATTCTCTGTCTTTGCGAGCACCTTCGGCACACAACAGCCTTTCAAATTACAAAGCATCGCATATTCCTTTTCAGGTTCCCCTGCCAAATAGACCTTGTATACCAATTCGCCCGTAGTACCGTCACTGAATTCAGCGGCAATTCGGTAGACTGCATTACGGCGGCTGAAATATTTTTCAGCTACCGTATAGTGCGCAATATTTAATTGGTCCAGCATACGCTTTTCAATCTTCATCCTGCACCCTCAGTCGCTGCGCTTTTCCGCCGAAATTGTGATATCAATACGCCGGTTAGGTTCATACCCGTTTAGTTCCTTTACCAAAGCTAAAACATTGTTTTTGAGCACACTCTGTACAAAGGGAACCATCTCAACCACTTGCCCGTCAATGCGCAAATTGACTTCGTTCTGCTCCAAAAGGCAGTCCCCGCGGGACTTCTCCCCTTTAATCATCGCTTTCAGCATTTCTCGGCAGGACATACCGCAGAGCCCGCAGCACTTCTTGCTGAAATCCGGCAAGAGATCAGGGACATTTTCTTCAATCAAATCGACCAGCACTTTCACATCTTTCATCGCACTGACGGCCTTGATTCCTGCCACAGTGCTGCGACTGTCGGCAATCACGCCCGACAGCAATATCTCTGTTCCGTCCTGCTTAGCCGCAATGTCCGCTTCATCTTTTGCAGTGATAATCCTCGGGACATTGGCGTCTTCAATGCCCTCCATCACCACAAAATCCGTATTAAAATACACTAGAATCTGATCGATATTAAGCCGCTTTGAATAGATAAAATCGGTTTCGTTTTCGCTTCTCGCCGCAACCAGTTCTGCTCCGGCCGCGCGATGTCGGCTGGTGTTGGAGCCGTCTAAATCCATCGTAAACCCTTTGGACGCAATCTCCTTGACCGTGCCCACTGAATACCCCCGCGCTTTTAGTTCCTTCACAATATGCTCAATTGTTGTTGTTTTCCCAGACGCAGAATAGCCCACCACAGAAAACACTTTCATCAATAACCCCTCCCAACCGTTGTACTTAAAACAAAAACCCCAAGCGTGATCATAATGCTGAAAACCGATACCAGATAGTCCTGAGCCGATGGTGCGAGCGTTATCAAGCTGGTTCGCGAATCGCGAGCGCCGAATCCGCGGGACTCAGCCGACAAAGCCATATGCTGTGCTTTTTTCAGTGTTCTTACCGCCACAGGCGTTAGGATATAGCTATATAGTTCAAAACGGCTTTTCCAAGATAATTCTTTCATATCTATCCCTCTGAGCTGAATCGCCACCATCGTGTCTTTAAATTCCTCTGCAAAAATGGGGACAAAGCGTATGCCGAGTTTTGTCATAAATATCAGTTCATATGGCAAATGCCATCTTGAAAGCCCTTCGATCATCTCCTGTTCGTCCGAAGTCCCCATGATGACTCCACAAAGCAGGATGATAACAAACCGAAGCCCAAACCCGATCCCACGAAAAATCCCGATATCGGTGAGAACCCTAACACCGCTAAATCCAATGAGTGTGTTCCCTTCTTTGATAAACAGGCTTTGTAGCAGAATAACCCCCAAAAGAAAAACCAGCAGTTTTTTCAGCTTCTTAAACGTCTTTATCAAGTCGGCTCCAAAGCACAGTGCCAGCAGTACCCCGGCTGCCGCTGCCCCCGCGAGAATGATAAGCGAGTGAATAAATATCCCCGCGCTGGAAAGACAAAATGAAATGATGATTTTCGTGCGCGGATCCAGTGTTTTTTTCATCGGTCCGCCACCTTCCCGCCTTTTATCTCAATCACACGATGGGCATGCTTTCCAACAAACGCCTGGTCATGGCTGATCACCATCACCCCGACTCCGCGATTTAAAATATCTTCTAAAATATGTCCGAATCCCGATTTTCTCGCTTCGTCCAGCCCAGTGGTGGGTTCATCTAAAATCACATAGTCAGGGTCTCTCATAAATATCCCGGCCAGCGCCACCCGCTGGCTTTCTCCGCGACTGAGTGTGTGGCACTTCTGCTCCAGCAAGTGTTCAATTTCAAACGCCTTTGCGATTGTTATTACTTCTTCGGTAATCCTCTCCGAACTGATACGGTTTAATCGCATGACAAACGAAAGTTCGTCAAAAACTGTGACAGCAAAAATCTGCTTTAGCGGATTTTGGAACAGATATCCCACCTTCTGCCCAATCTGCGCCAGCGGCATCGAATCAATACTGGCTCCGTCATACAGTACCTGTCCCTTCTCGGGTTTTAAAAGCCCGCAGCACAGCTTCCCCAGTGTCGTCTTGCCACTGCCGTTCTCCCCGATCAGTGCCACACAATCATTTGGCGCGAGACAAAGCGAAATATTTTGGAGCACTGGCATATGATAATATCCAAATGTTACATTTTTCAGTTCAATTTCCATGCGGGATTTCCTTTAACCTGCCGTTTTTTATCTCCAGCGTTCGGTCGCAGATCGCTAAAGCGTCCCTGTCATGTGTGACCATCATCATCGCTTTCCCGTTTTCCTTTAGTTTAACAAGGCTCGCCGCCACCCGCTGTTTCCCTTGCGCGTCCACTTCAGCAAAAGCTTCATCCAATATCAATATGTTCGGTTCCATCACCATGACCGAGGCGAATACCAACAGCTGCTTCTCTCCGCCCGAAATCCGATTCGGATTGCGACCCAATAGATGCGTGATGGCCAGTGCTTCGGCGGTGTCGAAGACGGTCTTTCGCATCGTTTCCTGCGGAAAGCAAAAATTCTCCATCGCAAACGCGATTTCGCAATCGCTTCGCGAGAAGAGAATCTGGCTGTCTGCATCCTGACGCACAATCCCGATTTGCCCGGCAATATCAGAATACGCCATGTCTGCCGTGTCCCTGCCCTTCAGCCATACCTCACCGGAAAATTCTCCGCCCAGCCGCTTGGGGATCAACCCCGAAAGCACATGGCACAGCGTTGTCTTACCGCAGCCGGAAGCCCCTGTCAGTGCTATGATTTCGCCGCGATTCACAGACAGTGAAACATCGGTTAAAATCTCAGTCTGTGCTTTTGGGTATTGAAACGATATATGCTCTAGCTTAAGCAGCGTTTCATTTTTTATCATCAATTACTCCACATCCGAGGATAGCGCATACTTACACCAGTTCTGGCTGAATTGGTCTTGACTTATGACAATCATATACGGCCCGTCGCCGCCTGATTCACTTGTCTGTAAAGGTGCTCCGTCCTCAGCATACACCAGATAAACGTTATCTTCCATCAGCACCTGCTTTCCGGTTATCGCGGTGGTATATCCGTCCGCCGCCCGACTGATGACGGTGTCTGCTTCCAAAACTTCAACGCCAGCTTTTTCGAAAAGTACTCTTAAAGGCACACCGGTATACATTTTCGCTTCCGGCCCGGTTAGACTGGTATCCTTCACCGCCTGAAACGCCACCTCGCCTTCGGCCTGAATGGCAGCCAAGTCATAGCGCTTCACTTCCTCGCCATGGTACTTCACCACGAAAATTCCGTTTTCAATCTGCTGACGATTCTCACTCTTATCCATTCCGTTGAGATAAGCGGTTATACCTGCCACCACCGTCAGCACAGCAATGATAATGATTAATGTTTTCTTCATCATCACATCTCCAATCCATCAATTTCGAGCGTACGAATACGTTTTGCCACTTGAAACGCAATCAGCCCGCCAAACCCGCCTGAAAGCGCACCCACCGAAAGGCTGAGCAAAAGCGGAATCCACGGCAGACGAAAGAATACCAGATTGGATAAATACGTTCCCGTCAAATTGGCCAGAATTCCCGCCAAAAAGTAATCCAGCGACGTAACCGGGTGTTTTCTCAAAACAAAAAACAGCAGATCGATCACCACCCCAGGCAAGGTGTATGTGACCAGACTTAACACGCCATGCGTGCCAAAAAAACCGGTCACAGCCACAATCAACGCCTGTATCAGCGCAATCAGTGTTGCCGTACCTCTTTTTTTGATCATCCCAGCGCCCAGTACGATCCAGAGCATATAAAATCCGCCCGCCACCGCGCCGCCCGGGATAAAAAGCGGACCGGTAATAATATGCACCAGCGGAACGACGATCGGTTTTGTGGCCAGACCCAACGCCGCCATCATTGCAATAATGATCAGCTCCAGCACGGTAAAGCGTTTCAGCCATCTTTTTTTATCTGTTTTGCTTTTCATCTTCCCAATTCCACTTTGCTTTTCTTGGCAAACGGAAGGTTTTAACGCTCAAATCCTCTTTCTCCCGCCTGCCAAAGCTTTGACTATTTGTTCACCGTAATTCTTACTACGTCGCGAATCCAAAGATTGCCCGGATAATTACCCGCGACCGTCTGCACGCCGCTTTCCTCGGTCACCAGCGATTTCCCGTCAATCGCCGTCGCCAGAATCGTTTTTTCATCATTGACCACATCGGGGGTATAATCCTGTGTGTATCCATCCGCCGCCTCCACCGAAATTGAAACATACTCGCCAGCGCCGATTGCCTGCACGATGTCTGCAAAACGTACACCCAGACATTCCTGTTCGGTTTTTTCACCCGCTTTGTTTTTAAGTACCGCAGTGAAAGATACCTCATTCAACTTCGCGTAATCTGCATTTGTAAATGCGCTGACATCCGCGCCCTCCACACTAATTGACCATTCAGCAGCCTGTTTTGGCGCAGCACAGGCGACTAAAACGAAAACCATTGCGATTGCCAGAACCGCCAATAATACTCTTTTTTTCATATCATTCTCCTTATATTTTAATCATTTTCTCTATAAACAAAACCCTTACCGTTTGGTAAGGGTTTAGACATCAAAACGCATGCATGATTCTCATACAATCTTGTTCGTCCGTTTCCTTTCCAAACACGGGAGGCAAGCGACGTTTCCATCCACTGCCCATCGGCTATAATCCCCAAAAACTTGAGGATAAAGCTCGGAAACTATATTTTGTTTTTTAGAAGCTTTTTATTACGGCCTATTCAGCGCCGAGTTTCCCACGGCTCGCAAGTTCATCCGCTACATAGCCAAGGTCATACTTTTCCAGTGTGCTACGCGTCGGATATCCGGTTTCTTTGTTCCAGCCGTGCAAATCATAATACTCATCCAGCATCAAATTCCACTTGCCCATATCCAGTTTCCAGCCGTGCATCTTTCCTTTATTCAATGGTTCATCCTGATCACGCTTTGGCGGCAAATCATCTTTTCGATCAAAGTTTGTAAAGCGTGCATTAATCGCTTTTTCCAGATTCAACTGCCGCATAGCAATCTTCTCTAAGTCCGCTTTAGTGAACTCAATCCCTGTGGCCGCAGAAAGCATCTCGGCTTGGTCATCCACCTGAATATAGTCAAGATTATTATACACCGTATTCTGATGGCAGATACCGGTCGAGTTATTCACCCGATGCAGTACTTCATAAAAATAAGTAACTTCAGCTTTCCCTTCATAGGTCAGCGGGTCGGGCACATTGTGCACACCGATGATTTCAAACGCTTTCTGCTCGTCCACCGCCAGCATCTGTTCAAAGCCGCAGGTGCCGGTTGTGTGTCCGCCGCCGCGCGTAGAAACGCATGCTCCAAACGCCCAAGCGTTTGACCCACGAAGGCTCTCATAGAGATCCTGTCCTTTTAAATGAAGCGCATAGTAGGAACTGCCGCGCCCGATGATATCTGCTGCGCGCTTACAGCCTTCAGCCAGAATATTGCCGAAACCTTCCCGATAGCAGATTTTTCGAATCAGCTCCAGGATCACCGGCTCGTCGCCCCATTCCAGCGCCATACCATCCGTATCTTCCTTGGTGATGATGCCCCTTTGGTAGCATTCCATCGCCCATGCGATCGCATTGCCCGCAAGGTTAAAATCCACACCCATCTCGTTGCAGTAGGAGCTGACTTTCACCATAAAGGTGGGTTCAGTACAGCCGCATCGCGCTACAATAGTGCCGAACGGTTCCCAGTGATTACATTCACATTTAAGTCCTTTATACGGCCCTTCGGTGATCTCCATCAGACGTGAACAGCCAATGGGGCAACCCGGAAAACTCTGATGTGCAATGGTATATTTATCCACAATGGGTGCCGGGTCCATTGATACGTCGGTATCCTCAGGAAATACACTTTCCTGACTGTTCTTATACGGGATTGCTCCCAAGTCCTGTTTTTTCTGGAATATACCGAGTGTACCATAATGTGAAAACCGCTTGGTGTTCGGCGAAGTCAAAATACGCTGGCGGCATTCTTTTGCTTTTTTCATAAAACGTTCCGGCTGCGCAATTTTAATCGGGGTTGTGCCTTTGCATACCAACGCTTTTAAGTTTTTTGAGCCCATGACCGCGCCGGTACCGCATCGTCCAAATCCCCTGCTGCGATCGTGCGTCACGCTCGCTCCGCGCACCATGTTCTCCCCCGCGGGCCCGATCGAAATAATATGCAGCGAAGCGTCATCCAGCTCTTCACGAATTGCATCCAGTGTTTCGCCAGTGGTTTTTCCCCAAAGTGCACTGGCGTCCCTGATCTCCACTTTCTCGTCGGTAACCCAGAGATAACACGGGAAGTGAGCCCGGCCTTCCACAATAATAGCGTCATACCCTGCATGTTTCATTTCCATCGCCACATAGCTGTCCGAAAATCCGCTGGCCCATCCGCCGGTCATCGGACCGATGGTGCTGATATTCATCTTGCATGCGCCGGGCGCCACGGTGCCGATCAGCGTACCCGCGCCGAAAACGATTTTGTTTGCAGGATCAAACGGCGTCACCCAATCCTGTAGTTCGTCATATAAAACCTTTGCCGCATACCCGCTGGAGTTTAACCATTCCTTAAAATATGCCGTGTTGTCCTCCACGCGCGTTTCTTGGCTTGTCAGGTTAATACGCAATGTTTTTCCGATAAATCCATAGTTTTGCTGACTCATTTTGTCACCCCGCTCTCGTTATGCGCCTTGCTTGCATCAACAATTTCACCGATGATTTTCTTTAAGTCTTCAGCCTCACGGCAGTATTGAATGCAGAGCGGATCGCCGTCGACATCAAGACAACCATCGCAGGCTATACGCTCTCCGTTATTCTTTTGGTAAATGCGCACATCATATCCACCGCCATCTTTTCTCTCAACAATCTCAATGCTGGAAACCTGATGGTTAAATTCTCCGGTATGGTGATATGAACACGCAATTTCACAGGTCCGGCAGGCGCCGCACGTGTCCATGATAAAATCTCTTTTGACTACATCGTCCTTTTTTGCCAAGGTGTTTCATCCCCTTTCGGTATATTACAATGTGTTCATCTATTTTAATGCAGCCGCAATCAGGCTCACTTGCTTATTAATGATCTCTCCAAGAATCTGTATCTTCGCGGTCTCTTCAATCAATTCAGAGTTATAATTTGCTTCGAAGATATTCTCGCCGAAAGCGAATGAACCGTGCTTTCTCAGCAAAAACCCTTTCAGTTCTTCGTTTTCTTCATAAGCGCTCAATACTTCGGCCACTTTATCCTTTGGTACCGCATAGCTCAGCGTATCGAACACTTTCAAATTGGCGAGCAGCTTTTTTTCCGCATGATATGTCGAAAACGGCAAGGGCAGCATGGTGGAAGCCCAAGCGGTTGCGTATGGAGAATGGCAGTGAACAATCGCATTGATTTGGCTGAACTTCCGATATATCGCGCCATGCATCACGCTTTCCCGTGAGGGCGGTGTTTTTCCCTCCAGCAGATTGCCTTCGAAATCGGCTACCACAAAATTGACTTCCTGGCAATCAGCAAACGCCGACTTGCTCGCCATGATGACCATCCGGTTTTCCCCTAAACGAATGCTGATATTCCCGCCGTTGCCCGTCTGCGCATTTCTTTCGCTGCAGCGCCTGGCAATCTTGACCATATCTCTTTTTATATTTTTTAACTTTGACATCAAATTGTCCTCTATATTAATCTTTCAAAAGTGCGATCATCTCATCCACGACGAACTCGGAAAAAGCGATATCCATGAGGTTAACATCGATCAGCTTGACCGGAATATCACTTCTCAGCTCATTTAAGAACACTTCCGTGATCGCTCCGTCCACTTCAGGATCATATAGCGCTTCCCCCGCCTGTGAGAAGGAACGAAGTCCTTGAGTCGGGATCACCACTTCTACTTTGCCTTTAGCCTGGTTTAAGCGCTTCACAATCATCCGCGAAATATCAGTCACTTCCTTGACGTTCAGTTTGACATGTGCCAGATTCGGATTGTGCCAATTATATTTTCTGGATTCAATATCGTCAAACAAAGCGTTCGGCCATTGGCACATAAAATCGACACCCGCCGGACAAACCAGCATCGGTATTCCCATTTTAGCACCCTGTTCCAGTCGGTTGTCCGCACCGTACCCAAACCCATATCCAAAATACTCATACACCACTTCGTGCAGTGTCAGGTCCATCACCGCATTAATCACGCCCTGACCAATCAGCTCTTCCATAACGCGGCCGCCGGTTCCCGTGGAATGAAAGCTGATGACTTCATAGCCTTTGGTCTGCATCATCTCCACAGCGTTGGCAATCCCGTCGTTGGTCGCACCCATCAAAGTCGCGCCGATTCGTATCTTATCAGTCGCAGGAATCAACCCGCCGGCATCTCGCACCATACCCACAATCGCCGCCACAGCGTTATCTAAAACCGTTTGGCTGACCGAATTGACCCCGGTAAAATCCGAAGGTGAGGGCATCACGGTGATATCTTTCGCTTTTACAAACTCGTCAAAGGTGCGCTGACCGGTGGCAACTGTGGAAATAATCAGTTTGGGTACACCAATCGGCAGATCGACCATGGCGGCCGAGCCCATCGTGGCATTCTGCAAACCGCCAAGCGCGATGATGCCATGCATCTTGTTTTCCTGATAGAGTCTTTTGGTCAGCACCTTGAGGCCCGCGCACATCACCAGGAGCAGCTCATGTTTCTGCATACTGGCAGTGTCTTCCCATCGCGTTTTGCCTTCCAGCGCAATCATCTCGCGGGTATAGTCCGCTTCGCTCGTGTGCCCTTTGCTTGTGCTGACATCCAGCACAATCGTATGCATCCCCAGCTTACGGATTTTGTCACATACATAATCGATTTCTGACGCTTTCGTATCTCTTGATGCCACCACTGCAATAATCTTCATCAGAAATGCTCCTTCCTTCAACTTTACTTCTTTCTATTTACCCAGCACGGGGGTTGCCTTAATGACTTCCTCCAACCCTGCGTCATGACAGCAGAGAATAAAGTGCTCGTCTTTTACTCTTTCCTTTTGAATCTCAATGCTTTTCCAGGTCTTTAAGATATCATAAAAACGTCCCGGAGGTGTTAAATTATAATGAATTTCCGGCACCGGCTTTAGGTTGTCGGGCACAAACACCGAATCCCCCGCGCAGATGTAACTTCCGTTTTCCGTGTCAATCTCCACCGACATATGCCCCGGTGAATGGCCTGGTGTTTCGAATACGCGAATGCCTTCCAAAATCTCATAATCGCCAGCTACCTGTATAAAATTCAAATGCTCAAATTGTCTTTCAATTCCAAGCAAAGGATGCTCGTAGGACTTGTAGTAAAGCGGGATCGGGTTAAACGCAGTCTGATACTCTGTTTCGTGCACATAGCAAACCGCATTGGTGAACTTATCTGCATAATAGCAATGATCCCAGTGCAGATGTGTAAAGATAATGATATCCACATCTTCCGGCTTGTAGCCGATTTTTTCCAACTGCTCATAAATCGCCATGCCCTCGGGCTGTCTGGAGTCCGGATGATGATACTTGCTGGCGCGTTCGCTCCATGCCATCCCTGTATCCACCAAAACCAATTTTTCTGCACCCTCGATTAAAAAGGTAAAGCAAGGCATCTCAATCCTTGTGTTGGGTACATCCGGATAAAACTTTGTGACTGAATGATGGTATAAGTATTCCTTTGGTATTGTTGTAACATATCCTGTGTTGATAGGTCTTACCGTTAAACTTGACATTTCATTTCTCCGTTTTCATTAATGCATAAAGGATGCTGTTTAGTATTTGAAAACATCCTTTTTTGGGGCTGATCTGTTTGCCGCACCATAAGCTGTTTGCTGATTGGCGGCATATACCGGCTGTGCCGGTATACCACCGCCATATATCAACACTTTATCCAACAAGCGCAATCACCAGATCCGGCACGATCACCAGCAGTATCAAAACCGCGAACATAGCGATCAGGAACGGGAAAGAGCCTGAGAAAATATCCTCTACTGTCAAATCCTCTGCTTCCTTTATGCCGTTTAGTGCGGATTTTACGGTATACACCGAAATCCCAAAGGGTGGTGTTAGGAGCCCTGTTTCGGTTGCGATGATGGAGACAATTCCAAACCACACCAGACTCATCCCGAACGAACCCACAATGGGTACCATCACCGGCATGGTCAAAAGAATGATCGATGTCGGGTCCAGGATACAGCCGAGTCCCACCAGGATCGTCATAAAGATGAATATGATGACCAGCGGCGGTACATTAAGGCCGATGATAAAACTCTGAATCAGGTTCAGAGCACCGCTGATAGCAAGCGCTTTTGAGTACATCTGCGCCGTAACCAGCAGGATCAGCACACTGCCTGTGGTCGCTCCTGCGGACAGAAGCGTTTCCCAGATGTTTTTTAAGTTCGCTTTTTTCTTCACGATAGCGATAATCAGCGCACCCAGCGCGCCAATACCACCCGCTTCGGTCGGGGTGAAGAACCCAAGCCAGATGCCTCCCAATGATACGAAGATGAGAATCGTGATGGCCCAAGGCTTGGTCACAATCTTCCAGAAATTTTCTCTCTCATATTCGGTCATCGGTTCTACCGGCGGAATCGCATCTTTTCTTAATTTACTAATTAGAACGACGACCACGATAAATCCAAGCGTCATGATTAACCCCGGGATAACGCCCGCGATAAACAACTTGCCGATGGATACTTCAGAGACCGAACCGTACACAATCATCAGGATACTCGGCGGAATCAGCATGCCCAAAATCGAGCTGCCCGTTACGGTTCCCACCGCAAACTTTTTGTCATATCCCATGCGAGACATCTGCGGAATCGCAATTTTAGTAAATACCGCTGCCGAAGCGATGGATACGCCGGTGATTGCCGCAAAAATTGCATTCGCGATAATCGTGCCGATACCCACTCCGCCCCGAACTTTTTTAAGCATCAATCCGGCTGAATCATACAACTCTTTGCTGGCTCCGGAGAGATTAGCAAACAACCCCATCAGCACAAACAGCGGTATGACCCCGAACGTATACTCTCGAATTGAGCTGAATGTGGTGGTACCGAGCAGCTTGATCGCAAGTTCCAAATCGCCGAGTGACAAAAGCATGGTCACCACCGCTGTCACCATCAGAGAGATGGACAGATGAACGCCAAGCATGATGAGTACAAATAGCAAGAGCAATGTAATCAGTATTATCAAACCTACACTCATGATTCCTGACCTCCTTCTTCCACAATGCTGTCACTGCTGATCTTATTTTGAAAAATCAATATCCGCTTGATAAAGAGGAACAGATATTCAATAATCATCAATACTGAACCAAAGATGATAATCCCTCTTGTGGGATAAGTCGGCACACGCAAAGCGCCTTCACCTTCATATTCCCCAATCATTATCGCCTTGATAAAAGCCGGCCAGCTTGATTTAATCAAGAACACCATCATCACAATACCCGCAACAAACGCGAATAATTCCAAAGCAAATTTGACCTTCGGATTAAGTCTGCTGAGCAGCAATGTGCTGCGCACATGGTTGCCGCGATGCAAAACATATGGAATTTCGAGAAATGTGATAGCGAGGATTGAGTTGCTGACAAGCTCAGGCGTTCCTTTAAACGGGGTATTAAACAATACCCTGCCAAACACGTCAATTGCAATGATGACCATGAGGATGAAGATCCAGAAGCAAGCAATTGTGTTCATGATCTCGAGCAGGCGTGTTTTCTTCTTGTCAATCGTTAGAAAAACATCTATCATCGTTGCACAACCTTTCATTTATTTTTAAAATATACTTGGATAAAGTTTTTGTTGTTTTTAAAAGACTGAGAGATAAGAATAGTCTTATCTCTCAGTGTTCTTTATGTCCGTCTTAAAGATGTAAGATTAATACTCCCATTTTCTCGCTTGAGAGACGCCAACCTTTTCAAGTTCACTGTAATAGTAATCCGCCATTTCAGCTGCCGGATAGCCCATCTCTTCAAGTTCAGCGATGATTACGCCAACCGAGTTTGGAATCGCATTAGCCCATTCCACTTTTTCGTCCTGCGTCAGCGAATGAACTGTTGCGCCTTCTTCAATCGCGCGCGCACGGCATGCCGCATAGGAATCCATGACATACTGCGGTTCTGTAGCAGTATAGCTCTTGCCAACTGCAACAATGATGTCCTGAACTTCGGCCGGCAGACTTGCAAACGAATCCTTGTTCATGACAAGCAGGTCGCAAGGAATGGATGAAAAACCATCCACGATGAACGGGGCCACTTCATGTGCCTGTACGTTGATCGCCATCGAAGCCGGTTGGATACCCACCTGATATACACCGGTCTGAATACTGGTATACATTTCAGGCAGCGGAGACTGCACAGTAGCTGCTCCCGAACCTTCAACCCATGTGAGGTTAGCGCCGGCGGCACCCACTTTTTTGCCGTCTAAGTCTTTTACAGAAGTAATTTCATATGATGAAAACAATCCGTAAGGCTCTGAATGTGCAAGTCCGATAAACATTGAATTATAGTCGTCAAATACTTCGGTAAGTGCCGGATATTTTTCGATCATATCCATCACAATCGGTCCGCCTACGGTTGAATCATAGCTGGCAAAGGGCATGTAATAGAACATGTTCCAGATTTTCAGCTTAGCGGGTTCAAGCGGAATTACGACGATACCCATATCCACGATTCCCGTTTCGATGCCTTCCAGCGCTTCACCAAGTTTAACCATGGATCCCGCCCAGCCCTTCATCCACTCGATCTCATAATCGGTGTTTTCAGAGACTTGTTTGGCCACTTCGTCACAGAAATAATTGGATGTGTACTCAACCATCGGTGCAGATTCCGGCTGTCCGCCGCTGATCCGCAAGGTGATGGTTTGCTTTTCGGCCGCACCCTGTTCTGTGGTTGCTTGTTCGCTGTCAGAAACCGTAGCCTCTTTGGCTCCACATCCTACCGCGATGGTCAGCGTCAGCATCAAGCAGAGAATAAGTGAAACGATTTTCCTAACACTGCTATTTCTCATTGTCTTCCTCCCTATTTTTGATCCTAACAAGCTTGGTTTTTTTGCTTGTTAAATCTTTAAAAAGCCAAAAATCTTGACTATATAATTTTGTTTTAATTTGATTGGAACACGGTTAAAACGCTTTTGCTGCATTTCACTTGCTTTTTATATAATAAATAAGCAATATTCACAGAACTGTTATCTTTTATAATTGCATACAAAATATATTATATTTAATACTGTGTATTGTATACAATATATTTTAATTGAATTATAGTACGCTGTCTTTTCTTTGTCAAGGAGAATAAATAAAAAAACAGTATTTATTCAATACTGTTTAAAAGTCATTTCTTCTATCCATTCTCAGCTTTCCAGCGAATGATAATATTCATTGACTATTTTCGGGACGCGCTCAAGGTGATTTTCCAGATTGTTCTCAATCATATCCACAATTCGGCCTTTATCCCGCGTTTTAAGGCAAGTGATATATTCCTGATGCTCTGTCTTGATTTCGCTGGAATAATTATCTTTGCTCGCAAGCAAAAAACGATATAATGATAGATTAATCCACAGATTCTCGATAATCTCACAGAGCTTTGTCATATCCGATATCTTATACATCTTCATATGAAACCGTTCATTTAAATCGTATATCTTCTTGACGTCTCTTTTTTCCTGCGCCGTTAAGAATTCAATTTCATCCTGTATTTTCTGCAGCTGCTCAATATCGCCGTTGGTTACATTATCGATGGTTTTTTTAATGGCAAATGTCTCAAGCTGCATCCGGATGCTGTATATTTCCTCGATCTCCTCAATGGTCAGCTTTCGGACATAAGCCCCCGAATAGGATTTAAACTGAACCAGCCCGGTTTTTTCAAGCGATTTTAAAGCTTCGCGCACCGGCGTACGACTGACACCAAACGTCTTTGCAATCATATCAGAATTAATTCGTTCATCGACTCTCAGTTCGCCTTCAATGATCAGGTTAAGAATAATATCGTAAACTCTAATCGATAGGGTTTTATGCGTATTTTCGATTGTACTGTCAGTCATTGATACCCAATTACTGCCCATTTCATCCCGCCCTCTGTATATTGTGTATTGTATATTATGTGCAATATTATAGCACTATATATCCCAAGTATCAATAGTACGATTCTAAATTATTAGATTGTACCTCTGTGTCAACGGCTTGAATCATGCGTACATATCGATACCCGTTTATGTCCATTATTCTGCTCTCTTGAGAGCCATATCATATTGGGGAAAAGCGCACGGCATGTTATAATATATACAAAAAGAGCATGATGAAAAGGCAGGCTAACTATGAAAGCATTATTTGTCGGAGGAACAGGAATCATCTCAACTGCGGTTTCAGCGCTCTGTGTGCAGCAGGGATGGGAGCTATATCTATTAAACCGAGGACATCACAATGCGTTTGTCCCACAAGGCGCCCACGTGATCACCGCGGATATATCCGATATCGCTGACGTTAAAGCCAAACTCGGCGATATGACATTTGATGTGGTCGCGGATTTTATTGCGTTTACACCCGAACACGTCTCAAGAGATATTGCTTTGTTCTCTGGGCGATGTGCACAATATTTTTTCATCAGTTCCGCATCGGCCTATCAAAAGCCGCTCGCAAACCCCTTTATCACCGAATCCACCCCACTCCATAATCCGTTTTGGCAATACAGCCGAGATAAAATTGCATGTGAGGATTTGCTGAACAGCGCATACCGCAGTAGCGGTTTTCCTGCCACCATTATCCGGCCCAGCCACACCTACGGCTATACCAACATCCCTGTGGCCTGCCACGGCAGAAAAGGAAGTTTTTCCGTGATTGATCGAATCCGCCAAGGCAAGAAAGTCATTGTTCCCGGCGACGGCACCACCTTATGGACTGTTACACACAACACAGATTTTGCGCAGGCCTTTTGCGGACTAATGGGCAATATCCATGCCATCGGTGAAACCTACCACATCACTAGTGACGAAAATCTGACCTGGAATCAAATTTACCAAGCCATTGCCCATGCACTCGGGAAAGACGCTGAATTGGTCCATATCGCCAGCGATACGCTTGCCCACTGCACGGACGAATTCCTCGGCGGTCTTATCGGAGACAAAAGCAACTCGGTCATCTTTGATAACAGTAAAATCAAACGTGCCGTTCCCTCCTTCAATGCAACGGTTCGGTTTGACCAGGGCGTTCGACGAGCACTTGACTTTATTCTAAGCCACCCCGAGTATCAAGCACCAGACCCAGAGTTTGATGCCTGGACAGATGCAATGATCGTGCATTATGAACGCATGGAAGCGGAATTGCCCGGAATTAATTTGTAGAGAAATTCAAGCTGAGGCATATTGACACCCCCATTTACGAGAGTCAATGGCTACATCGCGATTAGTTTATCAAATGCATCATAAAAAAACACCCGTCTTGCCCTCGCACGGCTGGGTGTTTTTTTGTCTATTTATGAATACAACTTAATCCCATCAGGACAACACTTTATTGATGAAAATATCTACCACCTGCGGGTCAAACTGTGCGCCGGCGCATCGCTTTAATTCGCTGACGGCCTGCTTTTGACTGAGTTTATTGTGATATGGCCGATCGCTCGTCATTGCATCAAACGAATCCGCGACAGATATCATACGCGCTTCAAGCGGTATCTCCTCCGCCTTCAGCCCGCATGGATAACCTTTTCCATCCCAGCGCTCATGATGTGCACGTATCACCGTGGCAATTTCTGAAAAATCGGTTGAAGAACTCAATATGCGCCATCCGCTGTCCGCGTGATTGCGTACAGCATTCCATTCTTCGTTGGTCAAAGGTTCTTTTTTGTTAAGGATACGCTCTTCAATGCTGATTTTCCCAATATCATGGACCAATCCTGCAATTCTTATCCGATCCACGTCATCTTTGCTAAACTCCATTTCTCTGGCCAGTGCGGCGCAAAGCTTACTGACACGTTTTGAATGCTCCGATTCTCTGGGACTTTTTTCAAATAATGTGTTCATGATAATCTTAATTGTTTTACTGTGCATATTCGACCGCGAATCAAACTTGCGGCGATACATTTGGTTTTCGGCAGAGACCAAAATCTCAGACAGCGCTTCGCCGCTCTTGGTTTTCGTTGCGTATCCAAAGGATATTGATAATTCAATATTCGCTGGTTTAGTCTTGGACGCACTGTCCTGAATGGCGGCAATCACCTTCGCCGCCTTTTTTTCATCGGTGTTTGCAAGCAAAATAGCAAATTCATCTCCACCATAACGCACCGCAACATCACTTCCGGAACAACCTTTTTGAATAACATCGGCCGCCGCCACCAAAAACCTGTCCCCCACAACGTGGCCAAGCGAATCATTCACGATCTTAAGCCCGTTTAAATCGCCCATGATGATTGATATCGGGAGGTTTTCTTTTGTATCCATTTCTTTGAGCTTGTCCTCAAAATACCTCCGATTGTAAAGTCCCGTCAGTTGGTCATGAAAACTCAAAAAAACCAAATCATCTTCGAGCATCTTCTGTTTGGTGATGTCTTGAATGACCCCCTCAAATCGAGCATTTTGTCCGTTTTCATCCATTTTAAAAATGGCCTTCGAATGGATATACTTGATCGTTCCTGTTCTTTCAGTTCTGATTTTAAACTTGATATCATACTCATTTCTGCCTGAAAGCAAATCCAAATGCGCATTTTTCAACACCTCTCTATACTCAGGCAAGAGAAGTCTTTGAATCCTCGGAAAAGGCACCCGCGACGTTAACGCTTCTATTTCACACATCCGGGCTGCTTCTTCGGAGGCCCAAATAGTATTTGTTTTAAAATCCAATTCCCAATTACCAACTTGTGCGAGAGCTTGTGCCGCGATCAGCCTTTTCTCACTTTTTATCAATTTCTCTTTCGCAAGTCTCTCCTGTGTGACATCTTTAAATGTGCATGCAAACTGCATGGGTGCCGGCTGGTATGCATTCACCTCGAAGTACTTATTGAGCACCGCTGAATAATTATCAAATCGTATCTCCTTGCCTGTTAGCGCCACATATCCGTATTGTTCAATCCAATAGCTTTCTGTTTCAGGCAAAACTTCCAAAACCGTTTTTCCCATCACATCTTGTCTTGCAAGGCCCGTCATGTACTCAAAAGCAGGATTAACATCCAGAAAGCGGTAATCAATCGGCTGGCCATTTTCATCGCATATGATCTCATGCAGTGCAAATCCGTCTTTCATCTCGCTGAATAAAAGTTGGTACCTCTCTTCACTTTTTTTAAGTTCCGCTTCGGTATCTTTTTGGACGGTAATATCAATCACCGAAGTCATATAATAGAGCAGTTTTTTTCTGCTGTCTATCCGCTTGTTTGTGTGCACATTCGCCCAAAGAATATCTCCATTCTTCTTGATATAGCGCTTATCAAAACTGATAAAGCCGAGTTTCTCTTTTGACAGTTTCTTAAGCTGCATCTCACAATACACTATATCGTCAGGATGGGTGATATCCTGCCATTTCATCCCTTTTAGTTCATCCGCCGTGTATCCAAGCATCTCACAGAATGCATGGTTCACCGCAATCTCCCCACTTGGCAGTGTCAGCGAATTACCAATACAACTATTTTCAAAAACGTATCTGAATTTTTCCTCGCTTTCTTTCAGCGCCTGCTCTGCTTCAATTTTGTCTGATATATCTGAACCTGCACTCAGCACACTCAACAGTTTCCCATTTGTATCCTTTAAATAACTGTTGCGCCAAGAAATAATCCGCTCCTCTCCCCTCGAATTTACAATGCTGTTAATATAAAATTCTGTTCCCCCGCTTTCAGCAGCAATAATTTTGTCCAAAATCGCCTTCACATCTTTTCTCTGCGTTTTCGGCACAAAACTTCTCACCCAGTTTTTCCCGATGATGTCTTCCTTGCCGAAGTTTAAAACTTCACAGCCCTTTTCATTGATTGCCTCAACCATGCCTTTGTTCGTTAACGAAAGCAAAATGACATTAGCCATATTGAAATATTTCCTTGCTTTGTTCTGATCAACCACCTCTTGTATTCCAGACATATCGTTTTCAGACGCGCCAAATACAAGGCCGATTATTCTTGTCTCTGCCGCATTATATTGCATAGGCATCAAACAGATGCGCACTGTCCCGCCCGCGGTTCCCGCTTTTGTCGTTCGACAATCCAGCATAGCCATTTCTGCCGGTTTGCTGCTTGGCGATAAATATCGTTTTATTAATGCTTTACTGTCCCCCTCAAAACATGAGAGAAATGCGCTCATGCTTTCAGGCGTCTGGTCCGCATCTATTCCGATAAGCCGACAAGCTTCATCGCTTAATTCAACGCTGTCTGTTTCAGGATGATAGTCGAAGCAGCCCACCATTGAATTGTCTGAGAATTCTAATACCATAGATTTGCACCTTTAATCGTGTTTTGAGTTTAATCTTGATGCTATACCTATAACCCCTGTGGTCTGTTTTTAATCGTCTACCTGTTGTTTTTATTCGACCCTGTCACCGAGACATAGAAATTCACGCTCTTGATCCCCTCAATCATATATAAGGAATATATCCCTTATAAGCACCAGACTTACTTCGTATTAAAACACCTGAAAGCAAAAACCCCAGTCATACGACCGGGGTTTATAATGTGTTTTAATATACTCTTTTTATGCCGCAGGCGTCTCGCTCGGCTGGGCCGACGGGCTTTCACTCGCCGCAGGCGCTTCGCTAGCCTCAGACTCAGGCGCTGGTTCTATGCTCGGTTCCCCGCTTGGCGTTTCGCTCGGCGCTTCACTGACCTCAGGTTCCGCCGAAGTATAGACCCAAGCCCTTAAGATACCCTCAGTACCGCCTAGAATGGTCTCACCCATTTGGTCGGTCAGGGTCAGTCTCTTAAGATTGCTGTCCTCGTCTGCCTCATAGCCTGTAATCACCGCGAAAGTCTCTTCACCCAGCTGCACCAGTATCATGGGTGCGTCTTCATCGGCCAGTACGCTGAGGATGTCTTCCAGTGCCACTTCTTGTTCTGTGTAACTGTCAAGGTCTGCGTTTTCGCCTAAGACATAGCTGGTTGCGTATTCCAGGCTGCTAATCAGCTTAGGTGCTGGTGTCGCACTCGGGCTGGCGCTGGGCTCAGTACTCGGCTCAGTGCTTGGCGCTTCACTCGGTACGGCACTCGGTATCACTGTCGGTGCTTCGCTCGGCGTCGGTGCCGCGCTCGGCTCTGGCACAGGTTCGGGCAGCAGCATGTCTTCAATCGATTTTAAGTAGTATCCGCTGTCCTCATTGGTCGCTTCGGCCGTCGCATCCACAGTTAACCGTCCCTTGCTTCGTGCTTCCACCATAAACAGGTAGTCACCCGACAAGCTGGGGGTAAACGTCACTTCGTCACTGACCGTCCAGGATGTAAACGGTATCCATGTCATCTTGCTCTGTCCTGCCAGCGCATAGCTGTAGCGATATTCCGCTGTGTGTGCAAAGCTGCTGACCGCAGATGCCTCAATCAGCGCATAATTCTCATCCGTATCCAAAACACCCATGTCCACCGAACTGACCGGCCCAATACTGTAGATATCAAAGCGGTCAACGTCAGAGTCCTCAATCTTGGTGCTGTTCTTCATTCTGGCATTCAGCTTGATATAGGCGGTCATATCGCCGTTCAGTTCCGCCAAATCCAATTCCACGTTGATGCTGCCTGTACCGCCATCGTCATAGACACTCCAGTCATGTGCACTTAAATCATTCCACTTCTTGTTATCCGTTGAGTACTGCAGCTGATATTCCACTTCGCCGCTCGCCGGTTCACTGATCGCGATGTTCGCTGTAATGGTCTCGGTATACTCATGCGTTTCGCCCGGTATAATCAGATCAGCGTCCACCTCGCGTTCCTGGCTCAGCAGCCAGATCTCTTCGGCTTCGCTCTCAGCGTCCGCCGTGGTTCTGCCTGTGCTGCGTACCTGTGCTTTGATGAGATACAAGGTATCCTTCTTGGCTATCGGGAGCGCGCAGCTGGCCACATCATCGAATGTACTGGTTGCCGTCAACGGCTGCCATGCAGACAGTGGTTTGTAGCTCTTGCCGCCGTTGTTTGAATAAACGATCTGGTATTCCATGCCCGCGTCTGTACCGTCCGCTTCCATCTCCAGGCTCATCTCGCTATCCAGCCCGATGATGTAGTCGGCATCATCGTCATTAATACCCAGGCTGATCCAATGCGCCGGTTCAGCGGTAAACCAGATATCTATCGGCTCAGAAAGCTCCGCGCTGACATCCGCCGTTTTGGCTTTTCTGCCCAGCGCTGTCGCTTCGGCTTTAAACTCATATGCGCCCTCGGTCTTCGGCCGGAAGTACGCCTGATTTTCTACCACATACTTAGATGAAATACTGCTCCATTTATCCGTTCCTACCGTACGATAGTAGAACTTATACGCCGCGTCATCATTGGCTGTCGCCGTCAGTGTCAGCACATCATCCACAGCGCCCAGCACCGCAAGTCCGCTGTCCGCGTCGCTTACGAAGCTGTCCATGCTGGTCAGCGGCTCAACCATATACACATCAACTTCCGCTGTGTCAAAAACATCGGCTGTGGCGTGTCCGTTCGTTTTAGCCTCAAATTTAAGCCAATAATGCGTATCCTTCTTCACGGCCGGCAAAGTGATGATAATCGATGCATCGGTTATCGCTTCTGGCCCCATTCCTTCTACATAGTACAGTTCTTTATATGACTTACCGTTTGTGGAATACAGCGCTCTGAGGTCATAAGTATCTGTACCATTACCTTCTACACTGTATACGACTGGTACATCAATGCCTTCAAGGTCATTGACAAACTCAGTCGAACCATTCACAGCCACACTGGCGCTCTCGGCGCCCAGGCTTAAGTAATACAGGCCATAGTAGCCGGTCGCGGCCGAGGTGGTATCCGTCGTCGTACGGGTTAAGCTTCTCGCTTCCACGCAGAACTGATAGCGGCCGTCAGTCTTGGGCACAAAGGTGATGGTGCGTTCCGTGCTCCATTTGCTGCTGACGTAACTCCACTTGGTATCGCCCAGCTTCTGATAGGCAAACCGGTACTCGGTATTGGCGCGTTCGGTGGCGGTTAAAGTAATGCCTTCCGCGTCCACGCTCTGTTCTGCCGCATCATTACCCACGCCGATGACAGCGACTTCGCCCGCTTCTACCGGGTGCGCGGTCTTGAACTCGACCTGAGTCATAGCGAACGCATCGGGCTCTTTCTCGGTTCTGCCGATGGTGCGTACCTGAACCTTTAAGTAGTAGATCGTATCCTTCTTCACCAAAGGCAACGCAGGTGCTTCGATTTCCGCTTTTCCTGCGGTGACCGCCAGCGGTGCATATTCCTTACTAAACGGTTTAAAGCTCTTACCGTTGGTCGAATACAGCAGCTGGTATTCCACGTCGTCTCCAGCGGTGTTTTGGGTGATGTCCATGGTCAGTGTTACGGTTTCACCGTTTATATAATCCTTCTCATCCGAGGTTAAGCTGTATATGCCCTTCACCGGCTCGGCGGTGTTGCTTAAGGCATAGGCTGTATAGTCATAATCCCATACATCTCCGGCCTTGGTCTTTCTGCCCAAACTCTGGGCTTCCACCTTAAAGTAGTAAGTGCCTTCGGTTTTTGGCACAAACCGGATGGTGTTGTCTTCGCTGAAAGCTTTACCGATATACGCCCACTTGGCGCTGCCCTCCATACGGTATGCAAACCGATAGGTCGGGGTTTCGGCGTAGCCTGCTTTGTTGGCTGCCGTGGCGGTCAGGGTGATGCCTGCTTCTGTAACGGCCTGACCCGCGGTGGTGTCGCCCACGCTGTCCAGGGTGACCGATGCGAGGGGCATCACCATATACGCACTGATGGTGGTGACGTCATATGCATCCGTCGTGGTTCTTCCCGCGCTTCTCACACTGGCACGGATGTACAGCAGGGTATCCTTCTTTATAGCAGGCAATGTCTGATCGACCAGCATCGTATCGCCGCTGGTCGGGACAAAGGCATGCCATGCTTCGCCTTTGATTAGCGGCTTATATGTTTTGCCGTTGGTTGAGAATTCAACCAGATATTCCATATCGTCTTCGCCGTTGCCAATGGCTGTAATCTCCAACGGCACGGTTTCGGTCGAGAGGAACTGCGTTTCGCCGTCGGTGATGGCCAGTGTCAGCCCTTCGGCCGGCAGTGCGCTGGTAAAGATATTCACCGCTGTCACCGTCTCATATTCTGCATCTACTGTCGTTCTTCCAACACTTCTGGATTCTACTTTAAAGTAATAACTGCCCTCCGTACCGGGTGTAAACTCATAATCATCCGTACTGTAGGCGGACGCAACAACCGTCCATCTGGTGCTGCCTTCCAAACGATAGTAATACTTGTATTCAGGGATTTCACTGTATCCCGCTCTGTTTTCTGCTTCGGGTGCCAACAGAACAGGCGCTACCTGATCTGCACTGCCATCGCCAACAATCAAGCTGACACTTTCAAGCGGCATCACAGTATATACAGCAACCACCTGTGAATCAGAACGATCCAGATAATCCGGACTCGAAGCATTTTTTGGTCTTAATTCTAAAGCGTAATAGTACGTCGTATCTTGGGTCACGTCAGGTGCCGAGACTCCCAAGGTATCCGTTACTACTTCATCACCCGAAATCTCTGCCCAGCTTGTTACTTCTTCCCATGTCGATTGGTTGGTACTTTGAACCAGCCGATATTCCATCATGTACCGTTCCAATCCAGTGAGGTCAAGCTGAATATCAATATCAAACGCTTCTTCTTTTTCTACATTTTCTTTTGATACTCCTGTAATACTTGCCCTGCCTTTTGAAATCGGATCAAGATCACCAACCGTGATTTCTTCAACCGTGGTCGTTCCTTCTTCATCAGTTCCTTTTAGGCGTCCGGTTGCTTTGAACCACCATTGTCCAACTTCATTGACATAAACACCAGTTACTTCGTTTTCGCCCCAATCTTCTGTAATGTCTACCCAGTTTTCTCCATCTTGGCTATATGCAAATTGGTATTCGGAGTTCACCGTGATATCCACACCATCACCAAATGAGGTAGCGGTTAACGTCATATCCTCTGCTACTTTCGGTACTTCAGGCGAGAACGCCAAATCAACAGTATCTGCCTGCTTTTGATTGAATACTCCATCTATCCAAACACCCGCTGTATTCAGATTAGCAATATTATTGCACGACTCACTGCCGCTGGAAAAGTCAATATAGTTTCCTGTAATGTCCACGCTGGACAGATGACTCATCCCCAAGTCTACCAAATTAGGCAACTCCAAGAGATGGGAATTTTTGATGCCTATGACACCCACATCACGCCATGCGCTCATATCCGCCGGCCACTCGGATACCGAACTGCCGTCAATACTCATGTGGAACAAGTATGGGAAGGCATCATTATCCAGTCCGACAATGCTACTGAACGCAGGTGACTCACCGATTTCCAGTACACGGATATATTTAGCATATTCCATACCCGTTATATCAGCCAGGCCCTCCACTTGGATACTATCCATCATCAGCATAACACCCAAAGTTACCTGCATGCTGCCGGTTCCCGAATCCGGGATATACCAATCATTATTGAAGAACGATATAAGCCCGCTGTCCGTAAAGGTTAATTCAGTATTCGGATTGTAAGTAGACAGTGCTACCGCATATTCTCCATAACCGTGGTAAATGTCAGTTTCTTCAGTATAAACTTCATAGTAATATTTTTTTCCTGCTTCCAGCGTATACCAAAGTCCGTCGTGTCCGTAACTATATCCTGGTTTGTTTGGAATCGGCACTTTCTCACTTTCAGCGAGAGGTTCTTCCACACCGTCTTCAAAAAGTATGAATTTAACTAATGCATTACCATAATCTAGCCGGATCGCATTGAAATAATACCCACCCGATGCGTCCGGTGTAAAGCTGTAAACTTGAGAGTCTCCCGGGTTTTGAAGGCTGTTGTAAACTACCTCGCCCACGGAAAGCTCTGGTGGATCAAATCTGCTATCATAAACCCATACCTCAAATGGAACCAGATTTTCCGTTCCACCCGATACTTCCAGATAGAAGGTGATCGGCACCGATGTGACGGTTGCGACGATCTCTACGTTCTCTATGCCCTCTTGAACGCCTGACGGATTGATGGTGGCCGTGCCATTAACACTGGTGACCTCGACATCCGCTGTTTTTCCGTCATGCACATTCACACCAAACGCAACCGTGGCTTCTGTTGCGCCTTCAGGCAATTCGGACACAGTATATTCAAAGACATCCACATCATCTGTCGTTTCAAGGTATGTGAAGAATGGTTCCCCTGCGTTAACACCCATAGCATCTTCGGTTGTATCGCCCACCATATCCTGCGAAGCGCCCACCATGTATGGTGTAAAATCCCGTGAACCGGAAGATACGCAGATATAATACATATCACCCTCTGCCGGTGCATCAATATGCAGCGTTTCTCCGCGAGTTTCGCTCATCTCAAGCAATGTCATACTGCTGTCCGCAATCATGATCGAAGCGGTTTGCTCATCCTGAACCTCAAAGAAAAAATCAATCGGGCTGGTCCCCATCGACTCATACTGGAACCAGTCTGAATCCGACATGTTTTCCAACAATGTATAGTAGATATCACCATTATTCATCGTTTTGGCTTCCGCTTGTGTATCGCCTATACGGTCCTGCGCAATACTGATAGAGTATGGTGTCATCGCATAAGAACCGGATACTGTGATATAGTAGGTCACACTCGCGCTCGAAGGCGTGATCGTTTCCTCTACACCAAATGTGTCACTTTCGTCGACAAACGGAGACTCTCCTGCTTCTTGGATGGTGACATCAAGAGTCCTATCCGGAACCTGTTGAGAATTGACCGTAAAGGTGATCGGCGTCTCATCGGTCGTATCATACCGGTACACATCCACATCACTGACTGTCTCAAGGAAGGTAAAGCGTCCTTCGCTCGGATGCAGTTCATATGCTGTTCCGGTGGTGCTGCCCGCAACATCCTGAGATACAATCAAACGATATCTCACCACATCCTGTGATCCTGAGAATATCTTGACATAGTATGTATCCCCTTGCGTAGCGCTGTCGGATTCCGCCATATGGGTAACTGGGGTACCATCGGTATCATAAACGATACTGGACGGTCCTGTTATGGTCACTTCGCCCTGCTGCTCATCATAGAACTCAATGTTGAAATATACATCCGCGTCCATTTCGGCCGAGAAAACAAAGTAATCAATATCTCCTGCCGAATCCAGATTCGATTCGATCCATTCCGGATTTCCCAGCCATCTCGCGTTTTCCATATCGTCCCCGACGGTATCCTGAAGCACGCTTAAACTGTATTGTGTCATCATATGTGACGGGTTGTAAATGGCCACATAGAATACATCCCCTTCGGAAGGCGAGTATGTATGTTCGGCCGCCGCCGTATCTTCAACCGTGTAGTCGGGTGAGCCCGACATATCGTCAAGGTAGATACTCATGCTTGCCGCCCGGTAGGGGTTCTCTTCATCACCCGGTTCATCATACACTCCCATCACGAATGTAATATCCGATGTGTTTTGCGCAGTCACTTTGTACACATCCACATCGAATAGCCCTTGAAGCCCATTATCGTATTTATCGCCGGGATAAATTTCCTGCGCGCTGCTTTCCTCATCCCCTATCCAATCCTGGAATATGCAGATGCTATAAGGCACCCAGTCAGCCGAACCGTTTGAGATGACAATGTAATAATCATCATCTTGCGCTAAATTCTCGATTTTTACCGACTCTAGATCAGATATACTGCCGCTCGAGAATATCGGCGTTCCAGACAGATTATCGTCCTCATAGACGTCCACCTGCACTTCCCAGGTTTCGCTGGGTTCGTCACCCTGCCATTCATTATAAACGTGCAGGTTTAAATAGAACGGATACGGGGCTTGCGATGTATATTTAAACACATCCACGTCACCGTCATAATCGAGAACTGTGTTAAACTCGTTATAGCACTCCAAATCCGCCGCGCCGGCCGCATCGTCACCCACAATATCCTGATTGATGTTCAGCACATAGATGACCATATCATTCGACCCGCCAAGCAATTCTATATAGTAAACATCGCCTTCAGAAGGTGTAAACGCCTGTTCTGCACTCGTAACATCTGCAAAACTGTAATCCGGATCTCCAGTCATATCATCCAGATAGATATTCATCGTAGCGGTGCGCACTGGGTTTTCTTGATCCCCTTCGTCCTCAAATACTTCCAGCGAGAAAGAGAGATCCGCCGTATTATCTGCGGTAAATTTAAATACATCCACATCGCTCATCACTTCAAGGTCGTTGCCGCAGCGATCCCCGCCCCGAACTTCCTGCGCGCTGTCAGCATCGCCGCCAACCCAATCCTGGAAAAGTTGGATATAGTAGGGCAGCGCATCCACCGAACCGTTAGATACTTTGATATAATAATCCTGTCCCTCGGCGGTGTTGTCAATGCCTATCAATCTCACATCATCTGTTTCGCCGCTGGTGTATATCGGGGCGCCCGACATATCACCTTCATAAACCTCTACCTGCAGGGTCCATGTCTCTTCCGGCTCATCTCCCTGATACTCATTACATGCATGAACAGTAAGATAGAACGGATTCGGCATTTGGGATGTGTACTTAAAGACATCCACGTCACCGCTTGAACCCGCAAATTCAAGGCAGGTGTTGCGCGTATCATAAGGATATATCTCCAAAGCGCCAGCCACATCATCGCCTGCAATGTCCTGCATGCACGAGAACTTGTATTGGGTCATATCATGTGAGGCGCCGTATAATTTAATATAGTAAACATCGCCTTCAGACGGTTGATATGTCTTTTGAACACTTGAGCCCGCGCTCGAAACCAATCCGCTTGAATAGTCCGGCGAACCCGACATATCCCCTAGGTATATTTCCATGTAAGCCGAACGGGTCGGATTCTCCTCGTCGCCAGATTCTTCAAATACTTCAAAATCAAAACTGAGTTCTGCGGTGTTTTCAGCCCTGCAAACGATCACATCCACATCACTGGTGCTCTGAAAGGTATTCCACCAGATATTACCTGGGTACAGCTCACTGGCCGAACCCTCGTCATCGCCGATCCAATCCTGAAAAATGCTGATTTGATAGGGTATCCAATCCGCCGATCCATTGGAAATGACAATATAGTAAGTCTGACTTTCGGCTTCATTGTCAATTTTCTGAACCCACAAATCGGATAGATCGCTGCCAGAATACAGCGGCGTTCCAGTGAGGTCTTCGTTGTCGTAAACCTCCACCTGTACAGACCATGTTTCTTCAGGATCATCTCCCTGCCACTCATTAAAAACATGTACATTGAGATAAAAAGGATACGGCGCCTGCGTCGTATAACTAAATACATCCACATCCACAACGGCACCGCGCGTTGAGAGCTTGGTGAAGAATTCCTCATACGCTCCAATTTCCCACGCATTGGCCCCACTATCCCTCACGATATCCTGTCTGGACATAAACCCATACTGCGTCATGTCATTTGAAGCCCCATATAAACGGATATAGTACACATCGCCCTTTGACGGTGTATATGTTTTCTGGGCGCTAGAACCCGCGCTCGTCACAAGGCCGCTTGAGTAATCCGGCGAGCCCGACATATCTCCAAGGTATATTTCCATGTAAGCCGAACGGGTCGGGTCAATCTCATCGCCTGATTCTTCGTATACTTCAAACTCAAAAGTCAGCTCTTCCGGGTCTTCCGCGGTAAACACAAAGACATCCTCATCGCTGACCGATTGGAATCCGTTAATCCAAACATCGTCAGGATATGTCTCCTGTGCCGAACCTGCGTCATCGCCGATCCAATCCTGATAAACGCAGATTTGGTATGGTATACCATGAACTGAACCATTGGACACTTTGATGTAGTAATCCTGTTCTGGTGCAGTGTTGCTGATCAGCACTTTCGGCTGATCCGAAACCACGCCACTGGAATAGACCGGCGTACCCGAGAGATTAGCATCTTCATACACCTCAATTTCAGCTGTCCATGGCGACGGTGGATCCTCTCCCTGAAATTCGTTGAAAATATGAACTTCTACATAAAATGACAAAGCGGCCCGGGTTGTATATTTAAATACATCCACATCGCCACTTGAACCTTCTTCATTAAGATAGGCAAAAAATTCATTATAGGGTTCCAAATCCATCGCGCTGGCTGAGTCGTCTCCTACGTTGTCTTGGAAAACGATCCCCATATAGTCAAATACATCTTCCTGCAAAGATTCTACTTTGATATAGTAGGTCGCTCCAACCGTTGGTGTAACCACAGCAGAAACCGCACCGGTTTGGTCTTCATCGACAAACGTAGTGGACAGATCGTTGCTGTAGACACTCACCTTCGCGATATCCGCCCCTTCAAGCACATTGACATCAAAAACCATTGTTTCTGAAGTCTCGGGTGTAAACGCATAGTATTCCACGCTACCCGTTCCTGATAATGATGAATTATAAAATTCGTTTTGCCCTAAGGCTTGCGCCTCTTCTTCGCTGGGGCCCCCCGCATAAACAGCTACACCCGCCGCTAAGATTATGACCGCAACAAAAAAAATCGCAAAAAAACCAAGCCGACACCTCTTCATAACGTTTCTCCATTCTTACTCTTGATTGTAAAATCCCCATAACACATGACATATAGTATATGTCATATATGTTTTATATAGTCTAAATATTGCCATGTTGATATTAGCACTATTAATTTACCTCGTCAACAATAATAGCTATAATTTACATTCTTATTAGTACAAACTATCTATTTGTAATACTTGTTGTTTTTTAGCTAAAATTATAAGTCCTCCCTCTCAATTATTCGTTCATTTTTTTAAAAAAGTTTGGGCTAAATGGGTACAATATACCCACGTTTGCGCCCCTGTTTCATCACCATTTTTCGTTATTTCTGCAGGTGTGCCTAATCGCCCGCATCGAATTTTAACGTGTCCTCTTCCTTATTGAAGCGATCTCCTTTAAAGTCACATGAACACCCAGCAGGATAAAAGTATTGCTCCCTTTTATGCCATTATCTATAATAGTATTATAGTCAATGCTTTTTTATAAATGCGTTGACTCGTGCTGTCAACTTCAAGTAAAAGGAAAGAAGGATATATATGAAATTTGTATGGACCACTTTGCAGGTTAAAGACCTAAACACCTCATTAAAATTCTATCAAGAAATTGTAGGATTGCCTTTGAAAAGACGTTTCTCCCCGAACGGCGTTTTGGAACTGGCCTTTCTGGGCAACGAGGGGGAAAGCGAACTGGAACTGCTCTGCGACCCCGAACAGGTTGAGACGCGCGGCATGGGTATCTCTCTGGGCTTTTTAAGTCCGATACCCTTGGAGGAGCTCATCTTAAAGCTCAATGACCATGGCTACACGATTAATGCCCCCATCGTATCCCCAACCCCAGCTATGCGTTTTTTTCGTATGTGTGATCCGGACGGATACGTTGTACAATTCGTTCAGAATGTAAAATAATCATAAAAGGCAATAGAAAGAGAACTATGAGTGATTTGCTGTTAAAGAATATTGGGACCGTCTACACTTTTAACGATCGGGACGATATCATTCATCATACCGATATCCATATCGTCAATGGCGTGATTCAGGCCGTTTCAGACACCGGCACCACGTCGTATCCCGACGGTACCATCATCGATTGTACCGGTCTGATTGCGCTGCCCGGATTTGTCAACACCCACCATCACCTGTACCAAACCCTTTTTCGCGGCATACGGGAAGTGCAGGAAAAGCCTTTGTTCCCGTGGCTGAAAGGCCTCTATCAGTTCTGGCAGCATCTCACTGAAGAAGCCGTCTACTATGGCGCTATGGTGGGCTTAAGTGAACTTGCGCTGACCGGTTGCACCTGCACAGCCGACCACCACTATGTTTTCCCAAAAGGCCAGCCCGCTATCCTGATTGATACCCAGATTCGCGCCGCAAAAGAAATCGGTATGCGGTTTCATGCCACCCGTGGTTCCATGTCATTAGGCATCAATGACGGCGGGTTGCCGCCCATGTCCGTCGTGCAAAAAGAGGATGCCATTCTTGCGGATTCCCAAAGACTAATTGACCGCTATCATGACGCCCGCCCCTATGCCATGACGAAAATCGCATTGGCGCCGTGCTCGCCGTTCTCGGTAACCACCCACCTGTTGAAAGAAACCGCCAAGCTGGCAAGAAAAAACGGCGTGATGCTGCACACCCATCTGGCTGAAACCCAGGACGAGGAAGCTTATTGTTTGGAAAAGTATGGCCTCAGGCCTTTTGCGCTGATGGAATCGCTGGACTGGGTTGGGGAAGATGTGTGGTATGCACACGGCATCTATCTCAATGATGAGGAAATTTTGGCGCTCAACGGCAGTGGTATCGCCCATTGTCCTTCCAGCAACATGAAATTGGGCAGCGGTATCTGCCGGACCAGTACACTGTACCGTCAAGGTGCTAAGCTCAGTCTAGCGGTGGACGGCAGCGCCAGCAATGACGGCTCTAACATGATGGAAGAGGTCCGAAGGATGTACCTGTTAAACCATCTAAAATACGGTTCGGAGGGCTTAAGCGCCTACGAGTGCGTCAAAATCGCTACCCGTGGCGGTGCAGAAGTGCTGGGCAGGTCCGACACTGGTTATATCGCTAAAAATATGGCCGCCGATATCATTTTATTTAATCTTGATGATATCGCCTATGCCGGATGCCACGATCCGCTGACCGCACTGGTGTCGCTGGGCAATCATTCTTATACAAAAATGACCCTGATTAACGGTGAAGTAGTGGCCAAAGATGGCGAACTGACCCGCGTCGATACACATAGCGTAGGCAGACAAGCGCATGAATGCGCCACGGCGCTGGTCGAAAAAGCGCGAGAGGGTTATTCCGAACGTCTTTGAGTTTTCGGGGAGAGATACAATAATTAATATGTAGGAAAAGCATATCCGCACCTAATCAGATTGCGATTAATCCGGTTTATTCCGTTCCACGGTTTGTATTTGGTACGCCAGCGACACCGCCTGTTCAATGCTTCCGGTTGCCTTGAATGCATCATAAATCTGCGTCGGTGCTTTGTTCTCTTCTTCTATCTCACGCCGAATACGCTCAATATCACCATCTGACAAACCAAAATATGACTTAAAGAATTCCAGCATATAAGATTTTCGATTCTTTAAAAAAGTGCGGTGCCGGTCCTGCTCGTGCAGGATAAACCGTTCAGCCGTTGCCCTGTTATCCGGCGCATTGCCAAATTCACTCGCTCCGCCGGCATCATTATATGCATACTCCCACCACAAATCCAAATTGTTTCCCATCTCATGCTCAATATTCTTGGCAAGCATATCATAATAAGCGGTTGAAAACTCCGGGCTGTATAATGTATCGATCAGCTCAATGGCACGTTTGTAAAAATGATACGAAAATGTATCATTTTTTAAGAGCCCGCGAATGACCGAGGTGTCAAATAAATTTCCCGAGCCGTGGCCCTCGGGAGATGTTCTCTGCTCCAAATGATTGACCGTGGGGTAATAAGCCGCTCTGTCCAGGTCAAATAAAAATACCCGCCATTTTTCGCCCTCCCCATCAGCTTTCCAGAACTTGATGTTGCCGGTGTCTTTGTTGCCCGATATGATATGCGCCAGGACTGAGTCGATGTAATTATCGATATCCAGCCGGGCTGCGATGTACTCATAATTTTTCTGATTGGATAGATCATGTTTTCTGATATAAGTGACAAGCGCCATAAACTCATCCACGCTGCCCTGTACCGCGGTGTAATCTCCGTTTGTCGCGGGTTCCACGATAGTGATTTCCTCCCGCTCATAACCGTACTTGGTTTCAATATAGCAGCGGTTTAATTTCTCCCGAATATTCAAAAGGCCGTAATACTCGCCGTTGATATAAACTGCACACGGCCGATAGCTTTGCGCGTCAACATTCATCCCCAGCCGCGCCAGGCTCATCAAAAAAGCATCTGTCAATTTGGTCCGGTTCCATTCGTTACTTCCACCATTACGCAGAACAAACGACCCAAATACAGATGCGGTTTTAGTATCCCCCGGGAAAAGATCATACGCAATACAATCATTCCCGTATGCATTTTCCACATCGACTGCAAACGATTTTTGCGGCGCATACAAGCTGGAGTTGCCAAAAAGCCCTATCTGCGCATCAAAGCAGATATATCCGCCCTGATTGGGTTCTATGATCTCAATCTTCGCAGGCACCCGCCTGTCCCTGTCGGGATGGTGGTATAACCCTTCGCTTCCCGTCAGGAACTCAGGCTCACAGGTAATCACCACCGTCGCCAGATCATGCTTGCGCTCCAATATATAGCTTTGAACGGAAACCTTGCTGTTTAGCTTGCCTAGAACGGCTGCAACAGCCGATACCGTAATATCCTTTGTAATAGGAATCGCTTCAGTATACCGAAGCGAATTGATGGTCGGATTTGAGCCGTCGAGCGTATAGTAGATTTCTGATGCATCCTCGTCGCAAAACAGCGTCAATGAAATTGATTCCGCATATACACCCGGCATATAGGAATATATAACGCTGTGAGCATACCCCGAAAACGAATTTTTGGTGTTCACCTCACCAGGGGTGGGTTTGCCCATCAGGCAGGATTCTCCCGCTGCTGTTTTTCCAAAAGAATCGCCGTGATCAATATACCGCGCAGGCATGTTATCCACAATATATCCAAGGTTGCTGGAAAGGTATATCTCCTCTAGGCCAGCATTCAACTTGAAATTGGTGCGGTAATTTCCCTCAGCATCGACGGTGTTTTCTCCTGTGGCCAGTATCAGCATATATCCATTCGGTTCAAGTGAAGCACCTTTTGGGAAGACCCATTTATAACAGTCTTTTCGGCTGTCGGACAGTCCAAACCCTGAAAGGTCAATGGTTTTTTCAGAATTATTATAAAGCTCAATCCAATCGACATCGCCGTAAACGCCTTGGCCGCCGCCGATGGATTTGACTTCATTGATGCGCACATATTTGGGGTAATCAAGAAAAAGCGCCTCTTTTTCTTCGGCGCCTTCGAATATATTGGGTGCCCCGGGAGTAGGGATGCGAAAGTACTGCCAGGTATCCATATCGCCGTCGTCTCTCCCGTACGACACCGTTTCGTCCGTACCGACAATTTCCGCCGTATCAATCAGCCGATGTTCATTGTCAAAAAGATTCAGCGTACCGTCATCCGGCGAAATGGAGAAATTAGCGTGTATGTACTGCGCTCCCAAGGTATCTTTCCCGTCCAGAAAAATCAAAAGTGTGGAATGCTTTTCGAGAATGATATCCGGCAGTGTAAAACGGTATGGCTGAAAAACATCATCAGTCAAACAATAGCCTTTTAAAGAGATGTCCTCATCGGTGGTGTTGATGAGCTCCACCCAGTCCGAAAAATAACCGTCTTCATCGTTACACCACACTTTGGGCTTTTGACATATATTCGTTGATATAGATACCGTTCGGCACCGAGGTCAGCTGATAATAATCATCCTCACTTGCGTATACGAGCCCGTTTTCCTGCCTAGGTGTTGCCGGGTTCAAATACCCGATTGTCCCGTCCTCACCATATCCATAGGAAAAATCATCATCGGTTGGCGGCACTTTCAATGTTGCGATGATGGCTTTTTTGTTCGAGAGCAAAATGGTCTCGCCTTCTGAGGAAATTTTGAAATTAGCATGTATCTCCCCATCCTCATAGATATCCTTAGCTGAGGCATAGACGACGATATAGGCTCCCCCCGCCAGCGTCATCTCGGGCAGTTGATATTTATATGGATTATCCACTTTATCCGAAATATAATATGTGCTCAGGTCCACATCCCTGTCCGAAGGGTTATAGAGCTCTATCCAATCAAAACTTTCATCGTATTTGGCCGAAGCCCCATTGGCTGCGTTGGCCGATACTTCATTGATCATAAGGTATGCTTGCGTATCCGCCGCTGGCTCAGGCTTTATAATTCCCATCAGGATATCCTGATAGCTAAACCAATACCAGACGCCCGCAGCAACTAGCAGAAAAAAAAGAATATAGAGCACCTTTACAACATTCGAAAGATGATTTGCATTGTTACTGGTTTCCATAATATCCCCTTGCATCTCTTTTGACAATTATATAACAGAGGGATTGATTTTTGTAAAATATTTTTACTTTTTAACAGATATCAAAGTTGGCATCGTGCGATACACTTCTTGGGATAAATGTCCTCCTTTATTATGTCTCGCTTAGCCTTACAGTTGCTCAAATCAACCGCCATCAAAGTATTCATCCGCGCCGTCCCCTTCCACTGAAAAAAGACCTGCAAAAATGCAGATCTTTCAGTTCCAGTATAAATTTTGTATTTTACCCGTTTTAAAAAAACGATACCAATATCATTTTTGCGCTTCTCACCGAAGACTATTTAAACAAATCGGATAACCGATCCCAAACGGTTTCTTCGGTCTCCTCCTCCGAGCTGGCTGATCCGGCCGAATCATCCGGGGAACTAATGGCATCAGCGATCATGACAAACTGAACCAATGAAACCGCCGGATTGCGGCTGTCCACAAAGGATATCGGCTCAAAATCATCGCCCGAGAAAACGGCTGTCATTTCATCAATTTTATCCTGCATCTGCTGAGGCATATCCTCAGTCTCGTCAGCCATCGTGTCCGTGCCATCGGCCAGATCCTCGATGCCGCCTGTGATACTGCCGACGCCATTAGTCAATTTGCTAACGCCGCTGTTAAATGCGGGGTATCCAGATGCAATCGCGCTGAGCCCATTCACATAGTCATTAAGGCCGGCATCAAACGCCGCGTAATTCGCGGCCAAAGTAGTAATGCCGTTGCTAAGCTCCATCATCTGGGTCATAAACGCGTTGGTATCCAAGGCCGTCTGCAAATTGGCCGCTATGTCGTTTAGGCCTGCAGCAACCGCATTGATACCGTCAATGGTCGGCGAAAGAGAAGACGCCACCGCATCAAACGCCGGTTTTGTACCGGCATACGTACCCGCTATGGTCTGCGCCGCAGTATAGTTCGCCACCAGTGTATCCAATGTGCCGTGCAGGCTGATGTCGGTAGCCGCATATAGAGCGCCGATTTCCGCATCACTGAGTGTCCCGGAAGGTACTGCACTGATAGCCGAATCCAGAGCCGAATACGCCGCGGCATAGGCCTGATCTAAACCATGCAATGCTGTGGAGATGTCCGTCAGCGATTGCGCCAACTGAGAAAGCGTACTTGGCAAGGTAGTGAAACTGCTTAAGTCAACGCTCCCTGAACCACCCGAAACCCCTGCCGCCATCTGCTGCAACGCCGTGTTGATATTCGACGATGCGGATTTTATTCCCGCCGAACCCTGGTTCAACTGACTCAGTCCGTTTCGAATATCGACCGAACCGTCTTTTAAATCTTTTGCGCCGCTGTTCAGCGAGTACGCGCCGTCCAGCAGTGCAGACGTCCCTTCGTTTAATTCATCAATCGCATCCGTCAGCTTTTCCAAGTCCTCAATCCAGCTCTCGGTGTCAAACGCGTCGAACTTCATGGAAAGCGGCATCCCGGTCACTTGAACACCGTCAGAATAAAAATCGTGTATCTTTGCGGTCAGCGTAAAATCGCCGTCTGTACCCGGCATCACGGTGAAGTTAACCGACATATTTTGGCCAGCCACTGCGGTGGTTCCGCCGTCGGCCGCGATATCACTGGCGCATTCGCTGGGGATAGAAACCGAAATCTGCAGCATGTAGTTATCATAGAAAGTTGAGTCCGAAATACGCTCGTTCTCGGATGTTATAATATGCATTTCCAAAAATCCGGAAGCGCCTGATAATCCTGCGGCATCCACCGGTGCGCCGTCCAGCATATACTTAATTTTAAAATCCCATGGCAGATCGCCGACGCCTAAGTCGCCCTGATAGTAAAAGTCTCCCGCTTCTGCGTGGAAATTGACCGATTTGTTTTCCCAATTCAGCGGATCCGTATTACTCAGGTTAGCCACCGTTATATAATCTCCGTAATCGATGATATCCGAAGGCGTATCCACCTCAAATTGATTAACCACATAGATAGCCCTGACTGCGCCACCGGATTCCAGCTGACCGTACACCACTTCGTTTTTATGATATCCGTAATTGGCCGTATCCTCGGCAAAAGCGGCTATTGGCAGGCTTACGGCAACAGCAAAAGCTAAAATTGCGGCTGCTGCTTTTTTCATTTTCTGATAGAACATATTTCTGTAAAACCCCTTTTTTAAGATTGTTTTTCTGTAAAGAACCGCGCTTTCATGGTGGTTTTCCCAATCACCCCATCCAGTAGATACAGCATACCGGGCAAAAAGCTGAGCACCATTAACATGGACAATAAAGTTCCCCTGCCCACCAGAATCCCAAGTTCGTAGATGATCGGGCTTGTGGACGTTAAATATAGCGTGAATCCCGCGGTAGCGAGAATCGTCCCCGATATGAGAATGGGCTTGAACGAAGCGGTAATCGCATCACGTATGGCCGGCTCTTTCGGCATACGCTTTCTAAAATTCATATAATTATGAGTCATCAGTATCGCGTAGTCCACGGTGGCCCCCAGCTGAACTGCGCTGATAATCAGATATCCGACAAAGCTGATGGATACCCCCGAAAAATACGGTATAGACAGATTAACCCATATCCCGACTTCAATGGTTAGAAGCAGAATGATTGGCAGCGTTGCCGAACGGAAGGTGACCAGCAATACACAAAAAATAGCGAAAATAGCCAATAGGTTGACGACCTGCGTATCCCGTCGAACCACATTTCGCATATCATATGCATTAGCACTCTGACCCGTCATGTATACTGCATCTTCATAATATGCTTTAGCGGTATCCTGCACCGCCTCAACCACAGCAAACGCTGTATCGCCTTCGGACAGCGTATCGGTGTAAACGATATATCGGGCAAAATTATCGGAATAGAAGTTTTGCATGATATCATCACTTAGAATATCCGCTGGGATGGTGTTACCGATCGCTGTCGCGTAACCGGTCACCGAAGTCACATGTTTAATCTCCTCTATTTCATTGCACATCTCGGTTTCTTTTGCCACGTCCCCGCTGGGCACCAGAAGCGCAATCAACGTGGTCTTTCCAAATTCCGCTTCTATTTTTTCCGCATCCTGACTGACCCGCGTACTGCTGTCCTGAGAATCACTTCCGTACAGAAACTCGGTATGGCCGCTGTCCTAAGAAAGCGGGAACAGCCACAAGCGCCACGATCGCGATCGTAGGAATCACAATCTTCATAATGACTTTATATGCCTTTTTAAACTCAGGCAAAATGGTTCGGTGTTGAGTTTTATCGATCCAATGGTAAAGAGACAGCGTCAGCGCGGGCAGGAACACAACGACCGAAATAAAGCTTAAAACAATCCCTTTTGCAAGGTTCAGTCCCAAATCGGAACCGATGCCGAAATCCATAAATACCAAAGCCAAAAATCCAAACAGTGTTGTCGCGGCACTGGCCGCGATGGTGGGCAGCGATTCCACAATCGCTTTTCCCATCGCCACTTCAACATCATCATAGCGTTTTCGATTGTCCGAAAAACTGTGCAGAAGAAAGATCGCATAATCCAGCGAACACGCCAGCTGCAGAATGGGTGTGACCTGCTTGGTGACAAAGGAGATGTTGGGTAAAAAAGCATTGATCCCCATATTGATAAACACAGACACGCCGATAGCCGCCAAAAACAGAACAGGCTCTACCCATGATGTGGTTGCCAAAACCAATATAATCAGGATGGTCGGAACCAAAATCAGCATGGATTTCATCGCTTCTGATCCGGCCAATTTTTGCAGCATCACCAGCGAAGGCGAACTCCCTGCCACTTTGTTATCTTCACCGACGATATCAAGAATATCAAAATAAGCTTGTTCTGCGTGCTCACTTTCAAGCGTAATTGTAAAGAGGGCGTTTCCATCCTTATAGTAATCTTCCACCACCGATTGTGTCTGCATCTGCAGCGGCTCTTTGATGTCGATGATATCATCTAACCAGATAACTTCGCTGACGCCAGGAACCCCTGCCAGCGCCTCTTTATAGGCCAGTGCTTCAGTCAGTGAAACATCGCTGACCATCACACTGGTATTGGGTATCGCGCTCGAAAACTCATCTTCCATCACTGCGATGGCTTTTGTGGAAGGTGCACTGTCCGGAAGATAATCGATCATATTGTAATTGACAACCACCAAATTCTGTAAAAACAGGCTGGCCGCAACAAGCAGTCCAAACAGGATCAAAACGATTTTTCTGTGATGTACAATGAAGTAGGCAAAACGATTCATAGATTCTCCGAAATCCAACATAGTGTTGATATAATAGGTATACTGGATTATAATATACATGGTGTTGGATAACAACGAACAAATCCGTCGAAATTGTTTTCAAAACGACATACCGGATGTATTGTGTTGGATAGTAATAGAATGTTCACAAAGGGAAATAATCATGGAAAAAAAGAAGCAGGATCGTCGAGTACAATATACAAAAAAAATGCTGGGAGACGCACTGGTTTCAATGATCATGAATCAGCACATTTCAAGTGTTTCTGTCAAAGAACTCTGTGAAAAAGCGGATATCAACCGAAGCACCTTCTATGCCCACTATAAAGATCCTTATGATTTATTATGCCAGATAGAAAAAGAAGTGATAAGCAGAGTCAGAAACTACTTACAGCAGCAAAACTTTGTGGCTGACGCGCCGCTTCCCCAGCAGATGCTAACCAGTATTCTGGTATACGCCAGAGAAAATCGCGATCTATTTATGGTGCTTCTGGGGGAAAACAGCGACTACCTGATTAACGAGGATATTCTCAGTCTGACTCCTGTGATCTCGGAACAATATCGCCTGCCTTTTAAAAAGAATATTCAAGCGTATATGGAGGCCTTTGGCGTCGCGGGTGCCGTCAGCGTTTTTCAAAAATGGTTAAAAGAAGATGCGGAGGAATCTCCCGATGAAATCTCCCGTCTGGTGGTTCAGCTGCTGCAAAACGGCATTTACAGCATGCGACAGCAAACGTATGCTTTAGAAACAAGCCCGAAGGATAATGATGAGAACGTTCAATAATATTCATAGCCATTGTTAAATGGGCTTCATAGCCAATGAATGATCTATGCTAAGCGATTATGCGTATTGCTTTTCGTTGCGTCAATCTTAACTTATCCATGAGACTAAATATATGATATGGTGTGAGCTTTTCATGCCACATCCACTTGTGCTCAAAAGTGCCACGCCCCTCAAATAAAGCCGATATCTTTACATCAGCATTTTTATTGGGCAAAAGGGAAGGACTCAAGACCTCGCACGCGTTCTTTTCGTACATTTTGGCTACAAATTTCGCATGCTGTGTCCCTATTTGTTTATTTGGTCCCTCTAATCCATAAATCGTGCTTGAATTATTCTACTTCGTCATTCTGTTTTTGCAGTCATTTAACCTTGCGTCCTTTTGCTAATACAAATGGAGCTCAAGAAATCCATCGGATGTGAGAATTTGTGCTGCTCTTTTTACTCTAGCAAGCATTAATCGTAAGTTATGAACCCTTAATATCTTGATTTTCACAGGACTGTCTAAGCGGATTACTTTCAATCGGATTTTTAATCTAATGTGTCCAATATTGCCTTACTCATTCAAAAACAGCCCCTTTTTTATTTGCAGAAAATATGAATAATTTTCACGTTTTCATACATCTTTTATTTTTATACTTTTAATTAACATTATTTGACTTAAATTCGTCATTTTTTGTGATTATTCGGTCGTTTTAATCTTTTATTGTGTATAAATATGCGTATCAATGTTGGTTGCCATCGAAAAGTGTTTAATATATAATAAAAACATATAATTATTTTGGAGTTATGTTTATAATTCGTAAGTTTTTTAAATAAGTTCAGATTGTTGTTCCTGCAAAATCATGCAAAACCGATATCAATCGGTGTCGTATTGACAGCCCTTTGTTTTGAACAACTGTGAGGAGTGAAGAAATGGCATCGTTTATACTAAAGCGGATTGGATCTGCCTTATTGACTTTGCTGCTGGTCATTGCAATTACTTTTTTTCTAATGAATGCGATCCCAGGCAGCCCGTTTATTACCGAAAAGTCAACCGCCGAGCAAATTGCTCGCGCTGAAGCAAAATATGGACTGGACCAACCCCTAACTGTTCAGTTTGTAAAGTATGTAAAGGGTTATTTCGTAGGCGACATGGGCACTTCGCTTAAAAATGCAGGAGGGCGGCGATGTTGCTGAAATCATATTTCATCAAAATAAATTTGCGCTCTCAATGAAAATCGGTTTAATTGCTTTGGCGTTAGCCGTCTTGCTGGGTGTTCCGTTTGGCAGCATTGCGGCCTATTACCGTGGCTCATGGCTGGATGGCTTCTTGCGGGTTGTGACGACCATCGGGGTTGCAATACCCGGATTTGTCGTGGCCGCCACACTTCTGGTCATTTTCGGCGTGAAACTGCAATGGTTCCCCGTACTCTCCAGCAGTCTGGAATCAACCAGCGCATATGTACTGCCCGTGTTTGCGCTGGCGTTCTATCCTGCGTGTTATATCGCAAAGCTCACTCGCGCCAGCATGCTGGACGCAATTCATCAGGACTATATCCGCACAGCACATGCCAAAGGTTTAAAAACCCGCGCCGTCATTTTCAAACATGCATTGCGAAACTCGCTTATTCCTGTCGTCACCTATCTTGGTCCATTAACCGCTTACATTATCACTGGCGGATTTGTTGTTGAAACCACATTCAGCATCCCTGGGCTTGGCAAATATTTTATCTCCAGCATACTAAACAGAGATTATCCAATCATTATGGGTACAACGGTTGTGTTGGCTGCTTTAATTATCTTTATGAATCTTCTCGTTGATATCGTTTATAAGCTAATCGATCCACGAATTGTTCTGACAAAAGGGGAAATATAAACGATGGATAATAGAAAAACGAGACTGAACCTATTTCATGTTAATGTAGATAAAATTCTCGAAGAAAATACGTTTTCCAATGAAGATTTTGTTGGGGTTTCAACTGAAGAAAAAGAATCGATGGTGGAAAGCCATAAGAGTATCTCCTACTGGCAGGATGCCGTGCGTAGGTTTAAGCAAAATCATGTGTCCATGGTGGCCTTGTTTGTTGTGCTTTTCATCACACTTTTTGCGGTTGTAGGCCCTTATCTTGTTCCATTTTCCTATGAAGAACAATATCGCGGATCTATAAAACTTGGGCCTTTTGAAAAATCGGAAGGTGAAATGATTACACAACAGGTGTTGGAGAATGCGGATGCCGTTTACTCCACCGCAATGGCACCCGGTTCGCTGACATCGCTTAAAAAAGGCGACTATACTTTTAAATACAATGGAAGGTGGTATACATTCACATTATCCAAAACACTGCGTTCCGGCTTTTTGGTCTATGACAAAGACGCTGCGAACACATTATACACTGTAAAAGAAGAGGACTTCCTCGAAGGCGGCGATTATGACACAACACCGCTCGGATATACCATAAGCAGCAAGAAACCGGCAGGGGATGAAGTGCAGCAAATCCAAGTGATTAGAAGCGTTTTCCCTCATATATTCGGCACAGATTCGGCCGGGCGCGACATCATGACCCGTACCATGTTCGGTTCCCGAGTATCCCTTTTAATCGGTATTATCGCTTCACTTATTGTTCTAGTGATTGGAGCATCTTATGGCGCCATTTCCGGGCTCCTAGGCGGCAAAGTGGACTTCGTCATGATGCGTATCGTGGAGCTGATATACTCTGTTCCGGATGTTTTGATTGTGCTTCTTTTACAGGTCGTTCTACAGCAACCGCTTCAGAGCTGGTTTGACTCATCTTCACTTGGTATCGTAAAAGCACTAAGCTCACTGGGTGTGGGTATCGTCAGTATCTTTATCACGTTTGCCTTGCTCTATTGGGTGGGCACTGCGCGCATCATCCGTGGGCAAGTACTGATGTTGAAAAAGCAAGAATATGTTACAGCGGCCACCGTTCTCGGGGCTTCAAATAAACGGATCATACAAAGGCATCTTTTACCAAATACTGTCGGGCAGCTGGTGGTTACCACCTGTCTGCAAATCCCATCGGCTATATTCTTGGAATCCTTCCTCTCTTTTCTGGGGCTTGGAATATCCGCACCAATGTCCAGTTTGGGTTCTATGTGTTCGGATGCGATTGATACTATCACCGTCTATCCTTATCGACTTTTATACCCAGCCATTTTGCTGAGTTTCTTGGTGCTGTCGCTTAATTTGGTGGGTGATGGTCTACGGGACGCCTTAGATCCTCGATTGAAAAAGTAGGGAGTTATCTGAATGAGTAATCAATTACTTGAAATTAAAGACTTGAAAGTATCATTTTTCACCCCGGTGGGTGAAGTAAAAGCCGTGAATGGCATCAGCTATTCGCTTGGTTATAATGACGTTATCGGTATCGTGGGGGAATCTGGATCGGGCAAAAGTGTGGAAGCCTATGCATTGATGGGTCTGCTGCAAAGTCCCGGAAAAGTTATTGGCGGCAGTATCACTTTTGAAGGCGAAGACTTGCTTTCGTTTGATGACAAACGGATGGCAGATTTTAGGGGTAACAGCGCCAGCATGATTTTTCAAAACCCTATGACAAGTTTGAATCCGGTTTATACTATCGGTAATCAACTGGTAGAAGCCTTAACCTGTCACAATAAGGATATATCCCAGACCGAAGCAAAAAAACGCGCCATTGAGATTTTGGATATGGTGGGTATCAATAATGCATCCAAGCGATTCAATCAGTATCCTCATCAGTTTTCGGGTGGCATGCGACAGCGCGCAATGATTGCGATGGCACTGATTTGCAACCCTAAGCTTTTAATTGCGGATGAACCGACAACAGCGTTGGACGTAACCATACAGGCTCAAATCATTGAGCTGATGAAAGATTTGCAGAAAAAAACCAACATGTCCATCATCTTTATTACGCACAATCTTGGTGTTGTTGCAGAAATTTGCGACAAAGTCATTGTTATGTATGCCGGACATGTGATGGAGCAAGGTTTAGTTAACGATATATTCTATAATCCGCAACACCCATACACCAAAGGCTTGCTGCGCTCAATGCCGCGTCTAGACGAAAAAAAAACACGAGCGTATGATTCCAATCGAGGGATCACCGGTCGATATGCTGGACTTGCCGCGCGGCTGCAGCTTTGGTCCGCGCTGTGAACACTGTATGAAAATCTGTCTTACCAACGAGCCTCCGCTGGTCGAAGTGGGCGATGACGGACATCTTTCTGCCTGCTGGCTGCATGTAAAAAGTGCATATGACAAAAAGGAGGCGGGAAAATGAGCAAAGACCGCAAAATGCTATTAGAAGTTACGAACCTAAGAAAATATTTCCCGATTAAAGTTGGGTTGTTTAAAAAGGCATACGTCCAGGCTGTTCAGGACGTATCACTGCACATCTATAAGGGCGAAACGCTGGGCATTGTGGGTGAATCCGGTTGCGGTAAGACCACGCTTGGCCGTACCATATTGCGCCTCTATGAACCCACATCTGGCAAAATCGTCTATGACGGCGAAACTATCTATGACAGCGATAATAATATTGCAGTTAAAATGCTGCCCTACTGCAGAAAAATCCAGCTGATTTTTCAGGACCCTTCCGCCTCACTGGATCCACGTATGACTGTGGGTGAAATCGTGGGTGAAGCTTTGGATATCCATAAATTAACTTCAAGCAAACAGGCGCGCAGTGAGCGTATCAGCCAGCTTTTAGAGGATGTTGGTTTAAACTCCGAGCACTCAAACCGGTTCCCGCACGAGTTTTCGGGTGGTCAGCAACAGCGCATCGGTATTGCCCGGGCGATTGCTGTTGAACCGGAATTCATTATTTGTGACGAGCCCATCAGTGCACTGGACGTTTCAATCCAGTCACAGGTGATTAATATGTTAGAAGATTTGCAGAATGAACATAATTTAACCTATATGTTCATCGCGCACGATCTTTCGGTAGTAAGGCATATCTCTGACCGCATTGGTGTCATGTACCTTGGTTGTATGGTTGAACTTGCCGAAAGCAATGAACTCTGTAGCAAGCCGATTCATCCGTACACACAAACCCTTTTGTCGGCCGTACCTTTGCCAGACCCCGAAAAGAACAAAAAGCGGAATCGTATTTTATTGGAAGGCGATATTCCAAGTCCATTAAATCCGCCATCCGGATGCCGCTTTCATACCCGCTGCCCGTATGCGATGCCTATTTGCAGTGAAGAGATTCCAGAATTTAAGGAATACTCGCCTGGGCACTTCGCCGCCTGCTTCCTTTTGGATAAATAGCAGACAGCAACCGTGCCTACTCGGTTTGATTCGGGTAAGCAATGGGTATTAAATAATTTTAGCGGCTTTCATAATTTGTCAAATACTTTGCGAAGCGTGAGAGAACCTTTTACGCTTCGTAAAGATATTAGAATAAAATAAGGAGAAACGAAATGAAAAAGACACTAGCAATTGTGCTAATCCTTCTCATGGTTCTGTCCATCGCAAGCGCATGTGGCAAAACCGAAGAAACGGTTACGGTAGCAACACCGGCACCAGAAGAAGTGGCAGAAGTAGCGATGCCGGCTACATCCGGTGAGGGCGGCGGATTCCCTGTCGCACCGCTTTACTTCTACACCAACATGTACTGCCTTGCTGACGGAATTGAAAACGTTTGGTACACACCATTCGGTTACTATTTCTTCACAGGCACAACAGGAAAAACCGACATTACAGCTTGTATCGCTTCTGAACCAGAAACGATTGACCCAAGCACCATCGAATCCGTAGATGGTTCTACCTACACCCAACATCAGTTCGAAAACCTGATGAAATATGCGACCACTGGCGAACAGTATCAGGACGACCCGTCTGTGCTTAACACAGAAATCGTTCCCGGTATTGCTGAATCTTACACCAGCGTAGCTAATGATGATGGAAGCGTGGTTTATACCTTCAAACTGCGTGATGCAAACTGGAGCGATGGAGAGCCTGTTACCGCTGCTGATTTTGTATATTCATGGCGTCGTTTGGTTAACCCTGCTACCGCTTCCGGATACGGTTACCTGCTGGACGGCATCGTTGTCAATGCTGCTGAAATTCAAGCAGAAGAAAAAGACCCGAGCGAACTCGGCGTTGTTGCTGTTGACGACAAAACTTTGGAAATAACCCTGGTTACCGAATGCCCGTATTTCTTAGAACTGTGTGCATTTGCTAGCTTGGTTCCCTTACGTGAAGACGTTGTTGAAGGCAAAACCGACTGGACTGATCCCGCAAACTTGGTTGTTAACGGACCTTATGTGATTTCCGAATGGGTACATGACAGCTACATTAAGTTTGAAAAGAACGCAGCATACTATGACGCTGCAAACGTAAATGGACCTGCCACTATCACTTATTACTTAAGCGACAGCGAAACAGCTATCTTGGCTGCATATCAGGCTGGTGAGTACGATTTCATCGAAAACTTCCCCACCGATATGATTGCAACTCTGCAAGCGAGCGGCGACTGCTACATCAACGATTATGTAGGTACATACTACCTGTACATGAGCGCCAAGAACATTTCAGACTGGCGTGTGCGTGCAGCGATTTCTTTGGTTATCGACCGTGAAAACATCGTAGCCAACGTAACCCAGGGCGGACAGGTTCCTGCAACTGGTTTGGTAGCGGCTGGTATTAAAGACAGCGCTGGCAAAAACTTCGCTAACATTAGCTCACCTGAACTTGCGGTTCAATGGCAGTGGTTACAGACAAACATGGGCGATGCGATGGGTCTTGACTTAAGCAGCTATGAAGATCGTGCAGAATTGGCAGAATATCTGGTGGAACAAGCTGTTGCCGACGGATATGACACCGATGCAACCATCTACTACAACTTCAATACTTCCGAAACGCATCAGGCAATCGCTGAAGCCGTACAGAGCGACGTTAATGGCGTTCTTGGCCTAAACATGGAACTGGCAAACCAGGACTGGAACGTTTACACGACTGGTCTTGCAGAAGACACCTTCGGCTTGGCTCGCTTGGGCTGGATTGCTGACTATAATGACCCGATTACTTATCTTGAACTATTCGTTAATGGCAACCCCTACAACTACGGTGAATGGGTAAGCGATGAATACACCAGCTTAATCGAAGCTGCAAAAGCGCTTCCGGCTGGCGAAGAACGTGACGGATACTTATATGATGCAGAAGGCGTATTGTTTGGCGGAACTTTAACCAAATAGAAAACTCAAGAAATGAACAAATACGATCAGAATTGAGTTTAAAGCAGCACGAAAGCAAATAGTAAACATGAGCTCCACACAATATTTCTTATACTGTGTGGAGCTTTTATATTATGATAAAAGCGCACTTATCAGTATAGCGATGAAATATATAATGATTCGATGGTTTTACTGCCGCGTTTGGCGAAATATCAATTCGGATCGGAAGAGGCACACCACACTGGATAAACAAGACTAACTCTAGCGGCATCAATTTACAAAACATCATTGAAGGATGATTTGGACTCGTCCGACGTAAAGTCGAATGTTCTGACTTCTTACGAAAAACTTCTCCAAGCATAATGCTAGTTTAGAAGGTATTGTGGGTTCCTAGAAAAGGTGATGGATACGTATTTTCATGGATATTATTAATGACTAAAAGAGCCCCGCACAGTATAAATTTTTTATACCATGCGAAGCCCTTCAACGCTATTTATTTTAGATTTTTCGCCCTAAAGTGTGCATTAACTATTTCCCTTATTTACCGTAAACCGAACCATAGGCCCTGCAGGCGCGGTAGTCCGCTCCTTCAAGGTTCTCCGTGCCAAACGCCGACCATGCTGCCGGACGGAAGATTCGACTGTTGTCTACATTGTGCATATTCACCGGAATTCTCAGCATGGAAGCCAGCGTAATCAGATCCGCACCGATATGTCCCGCCGAGATGGCACCGTGGTTAGCTCCCCAGTTAGCCATAACGCTGTAAACATCCTTAAACGCACCCTCACCGGTTAGCGTAGGTGCAAACCAGGTTGTCGGCCATGTCGGGTCTGTTCTTTCGGTCAGGATCTCATTCACAACCTCTTCCAGTTCCACGGTATAGCCTTCAGCTATCTGCAGTACCGGGCCGATGCCTTTGATGAGGTTAATGCGACTCATGGTTACCGGCATACCGCCTTTGGTATAGAATAACGAACTGTACCCGCCGCCGCGGAAATAGCCCGAGTCAGCCGCACACCATTGGGTAGCATCCAAACATTTTTGAACTTCTTCGTCGCTGATTTTCCAAAACGGTTTCATCGTGGGCTTGCCGTCCTTATCACTCTGCTGTCCGCTGGCGTCCAACGTCGTTGCGCCCGAGTTAATCAGGTGGATAATGCCGTTTTCAGCCTTCCCACTCAGCGATTTTCCTGTGACGCGTTTGACCGCGTCGGGCGACCAATATGTACGCACATCGCTGAATATCTGCGATGTATTGGATAATAACTTGCCAAACAGCATAGCAACACCGTTAAGCGAGTCGTTTTCGGTCGCCATCACATAAGGTTTACGCTTGCCGTTCCAGTCGAACGAAGAGCACAGGATGGCTTCCATAAAGTCACCGTTGGGGTAGTGATCTGTCCACTGGCGCTGGCCCTGAAAGCCCGCCGCAATGGCGTTGTGGCCTTTGGCTTCTTCGGTAAAGCCGAGTTTTGCCAGTTTTTCGTTGCCGTCCATTAAGTCTTTGGCGATAATGGCGCACTTGACCACAAACTCCCACTGTCTGTCTTTTTCATCAGGTAAAGCCGGCTCGGCGTTTTTGTCCCGGCCTTCATGGCAGTTTTCTTTGGTCCAAGCCAAAGCTTTATTAAATTCCTCCGGGTCAAAAATGCCCTCTTCAATTCTTCTGATAAATTCAACCATATCTACTTGTTCGGTTCTCATACCAAGATAGTCCTGAAAGAAGGCGTCGTCCACTTTGGAGCCGGCGATACCCATGGAAACATTACCACAAGCCAGATAGGATTTGCCCTTCATCTGGCCTACAGCCACCGCCGCACGGGCGAAACGCAAGATTTTTTCGGAAACATCCTCTGGAATGCTGGTGTCGCTGGAATCCTGAACATCTCTGCCATAGATGGAATAGGCGGGCAAACCGCGTTGTGCGTGCCCTGCCATAACAGCCGCAAGATACACCGCCCCCGGACGCTCGGTACCGTTAAATCCCCAAACCGCCTTGGGCAGCAACGGATCCATATCCATGGTCTCTGAGCCATAGCACCAGCAGGGGGTAACGGTTAAGGTACCGCAGACGCCTGCCCTCGCGAATTTCTCGGTGCATGCCGCCGCTTCGGATACTCTGCCAATGGTAGTATCCGAAATCACACATTCCACCGGTTTGCCGTCTGCATCCTTTAAGTTGTCGCTAATCAGCTTAGCCGCGGATTTGGCCATATTCATGGTCTGCTCTTCTAATCCTGCTCTTACGCTCAACCGACCTTCTCTTGCGTCAATTGTTGGTCTAATTCCTATTATTGCCATTCTTTTTTACTCCAATCTTTATTCTTTTTTAAACCCTTGATGCTCTGCCACGATGCAGGCAGATGGTCAGGTTATTTCTGCTAAATTTCGTTTAGGCGTTCAAAGAGTTTCGGCTGAATCTTCGAATATAAATCCAAAACAACCCAATCGGAACTACCAGCACAATCGGACTTATCGCCATATAAATATGTGAATATCCGAATATCGGAATACTTAAACCAACGATGAATGAACCAATCCCCGATCCGATATCCATAAATGTCATATAGGTTGCCGAAACGATACTGGTTCTGTGATCCGGTGAATTCCTAACTGCAATCGCCTGGAGGCTGGGGGTGATGAATCCTGTGGCGATACCAATCAATGTGCCGGATACAAGCATAAGCACACTGCTCCTTGCGATACTAAGTAGAAACATGCCCAACGCAAATGTCGCATAGCTGAGTGTTATCAGTGCTCTTTCACCAATTATTTTTGATATAATCCCTGAGCACAGTCGGCTGACAACAGCTAAGCATGCCATTAGTACAAAATAGTATGCACTGACAACCAGTAAATTAATACTTTTGGCGTAGGCCACAACAAAAGACACTACACTTGCATACGCCGCCGTCAGGACAAGCGCCGCCCCGCACAGCAGCAGAATTTTGGTTTCGAAATAATAGTGTATGCTGAACTTCTTTCGCTTTAATTCGATTTCCGTTTTCAAACCGTTTGTATTTATAGATGAAATCAACAGCATCGCCGGCATAAAAGCCACTCCGCAGAATACAAACAGCCATTGATACGACCACACCTGCAAAATATGAACACCAATAAACGGTCCAATTGCCCAACCGACCATATACACTGTGGTGAGATAAGCAATCCCCTCATTCTTTCGTGACCGAGGGATAAACCGAATCCCCACCGACATTAATGCCGTATTTGCAATGGCATAACAGATGCCGCTTAAAAAGCGGATAGCTAGAATAACAGGAATACTTCTTGTTACAAGCAAACACAAAAAGGAAATTAAAAACAGAAATGCGCTCATCTTAATTGTGGTACGAATCCCTAGTTTTGTTTCCAGCCATGGCGTGTGCATTCTGAACAAAATACAGGCAATGGCAAAAACGCTGTTTGATAAACCTGCAAGTTGAGATGAACCGCTCAGTCCTTGCATAATATAGATTGGAAGAATCGATTGCACCAGCGAATATGGTATAAAAATCATAGCCATTGAAATCATGGTTAAAACATATGGCCGTGTCCATAGTGACTCAATTCCTTTTCTGTCCATTAAACTCTCCGCTTAAGATGTCTCGCTGATTTATAACGAAATATGCCTTTTCACTTTTTTAGAGAACTTTTATATCCCACATGACCTCAATAGTATTCGCAATTAAGACAATATGTCAAATATTTTTTATCTAATCGATTAATTTTAAAATTCTAATTGCATTTATTTGGATACTATATTAAAATTGGTTGTATAGATTTTGACTTAACCGGAGTAAATATTATGGCAACCATGAAAGATGTTGCAAAAGAGGCCGGCGTCTCAACAGCAACCGTATCGTTTTATCTTAACAATAAACCCGTCTCTGAGGAGAAATCTCTAAGGGTTGCCGAGGCCATTAGAAAACTCAACTATGTTGTTCATGCTTCCGGCAGAGATTTGCGTACAAAGAACAGCAATATCGGCATCATCCTTCCCAATATATACGAGCCTTACTATGAAAAGATTATCAACAGCCTTAAGGGTTTCTTAACGTACAGAGGTAAGGAATTTAGCCTTGAGTTAACCGATGATAATCCTGAGCGTGAGACACAATCGCTTATGTCATTTATTGGCCGAAAGTCTTCCGGCATTGTGCTTTATTCCTGCCAGCCGGATAATCAAGAGGCATTCGAAATGCTCGACTCTAGCGGTATCCCCTATGTGTTAATCGACCGCAGACCGGAAGGTTTTGAATGCAATTTTGTCAGCTGCGATAATTACAGCCTGTTTTATACACTGACAAATCACCTTGTCAGCCAGGGCAAACACCATCTGGCGTTGGTCTGTGGGCCGCAAAACTACACGGAAAACGAAAACGCGCGCAACGGATTCCTGCATGCTTTAGCGGATAATGATATTCCCACAAATCCTTCTGATATCATCCATACCACGCAAATCCGTGAAAACGGTTTTCTTGCGGGCACCCACTTATTGGAGACTAGCAGCGTTCACCCCTCGGCGGTTCTCACCACATCATATAAACTGGCCGAAGGACTAAGATATGCTTTCATGATGAACCGTATTGATGTTGGGAAAGATGTCAGTATCATCACATCCGGTGATTCTGAAAACGATGTATTCTACTATGACCCCACCATTATCAAAACATCACGGTCGGCGTTTGAAATTGGTGAAACGGCAGGCCGATTACTTTTAGAAAACATCAAGTCTCCCGTTATTTTTGAAAAACAGCAGAAAGTCATCAAAGATACCATAGACATCGACCATCTCTTTGACGGCAATACTTTTATAACGCGCACTAAACCCAGTAAATCTCAGGAAACAATCAACGTCCTGTTACCAGATGATAAAAAAACGGTTTCATCCTTGCCCACCCTTCTAGTTGACTTTTATTCAAAAGAGGATATTAAGGTTAATTTTATCTATGTATCCATCGAAGAGTGCTACCAGTATATCCTTGATAATATTAATTCGGACTCGAATGTCGACGCGATGCTGTTCGATATCCCTTGGCTACAATTTTTTGTAAAAAGCGAATTGTTATTGTGCCTTGATGACTATTTTGCCAACAGTGCGCTCAACACATCGCAGTATATTCCGAATATATTTGAGCATTTCAGCAAAGTGAACGGTCACTACTACACCCTGCCATTCATTTCGAGTACGCAGCTCATGTTTTATAGGAAAGATTTGTTTAGCGACGAGCATGTTCTGCGGCAATTTGAAAACCAATTTAAAATACCGTTACTACCCCCAAGAACCTGGCTTGAATTTGTGAATACAGCCAAATTTTTTACCCGCAGTATCAATCCGCTGTCACCGGTTGAGTATGGTACCGCATTGGATTTTCTAAATCCCACATTAGTGCTGTGTAACTTTCTGCCAAGGCTTTGGGCTTATGGCGGCGATCTTTATAATAAACAAGGAAGGCCTTCTCTCAATACACCTGCCGCCAAAAAGGCAATCAGTAATCTACTGGATAGCGTCAGCGCCGCACATCCTGATATATTTGGACATCCGGTTGAAGCTGTTGATAAGCTCATCAACGGGCAGGCTGCGATGATGACCACTTTTTTCAACTATGCAACGGACATCGTTGATCGAGATAAATCTTCGGTGATTGGAAAAATCGGATATACACGAATCCCCGGATCCACGCCCGTCATGGGCGGGTGGTGCTTTGGCGTCAGTAAGTACAGTAAATCTCCGGATGCCGCTTACAGATTTATCGAATGGGCCACCTCGGCCGACATTGCTGTAGCTCAAACTATTCTCGGCGGGCAATCACCTCAGCTAAACACTTACAAGAATTATGATATGCTCTCCTTGTATCCTTGGCTCTCAAAGGCGCTTACTGAATTTTCGTACACACATAATCGCCAGTCCCCAACCGAGAATAATATGGCGAAGTACTCTGAGAAATTTGTTGAAGGCATTGTTTCGACCGAACTTTATAAATTGCTGCACCGTGCAGCAGAGGGTGATATGCCTAATGCCAGCGAAATACAGGAATCGTTGTATCAACTTGAAGAGAAATTTTCAAAGCTTTAACGCGGGCGTCTCATAATATTCAATTCGACATAACCCTATCATTTAAGGTTATTCATCTATAACATGCGCGTAAAACTTACGTGCCTGCTTTTTATAACTCAAACAAAAACGCCGATAGACAAAAAAACTTTTGCTTTCAAGTTTACCTATCAGCGTTTTTGTTTCCCCTATTCTTAGCGCACAACAAAGCTTCCCCAACGCTTTATATCCTATTATCTATTCAAAATGAAAGACCTCTTCCATCGCCGCCCACCATTCGCCAGGCTCTAGATTATCCATCGGCTTTTGGCAGGGTTCGCACTCCTTCCACCATGCCTGTGTTATCGGATCCGCAGCCATTTTCTTCATATCCGAATCAAAATCATCACCACAATATTCAAAATACGCAAATAGCATACCATCGCGGTGATAAATTGAATAATTTCGAATATTGCAATCGCTGATGGTTTGCAGAACTTCCGGCCATGGATTGGCGTGCAAATGTTTATAGTATTCCAGTTTGTCGGGTACAACGCCGATGACTTGCCCATATCTTTTCATTTCGCAGTCCTTTTATATGAATACTCAGGTTATTTTTTCATCATCATAGATGATACTCGAGCCTTCCCAATCGCAACGTAATCCAGGCCCCACAAAGGTCTGTTCTTCACAGCCTCTTGTCTTTCCTTCAATGATGCTCTTAATGCCATCCAAAAACACAACCAAGTAATGTGTCGGAATATATTCGCTTTTACCATGGCCGGACAGCATATTTTCAAATCCGCCCAGATTTAAAACACCTTTCATTTTTTTATAGTATACCGAGAGTAGCTCGCTGCCCTCAAGATGAAACCACGCTGGCCCCCAGGTTTCCGATGGCACAAACGAATCACCCGTAAAAAGCACCCGAGCTTTACTGTCCAAAAAGCACGCACTCCCTTTTGAGTGCCCGGGCACAAGATAGGTTGTGATAACTCTATCCCCTAAATCAAATGTCATGCCATCCGCCAACGGAATATCTTGTACTTTTGCATGTACGCCGAACGTTCCAAACTTTGGCTTTTCTTTAACTTCAGTCAGCTTAACACTGTTTTTGATAAAGCTGCGCCGTTCCTCCAAGTTTTCATTAGAGAACAATTCTATATCTTCTTTGCCTGCATAGACTGCTTCAAATGCATCATTTCCCATTGCATGATCCGAGTGTCCATGCGTATTGACCACAATAACAGGTAAATCGACAATTCTCTCAATAAATGTCTTCAGATTGCTAATCCCCCAGCCGGTATCTATAATCATCGCTTTTTTTGTCCCGATTACTAGAAACATATTGTCTTGACCGTTTTCGTCAATCTGCCAGATATTATTACCGATGTCGTTTGCGGTCAGCCATCCGTCCGATATTTTTGTTTGATTCAAAATGTCCACTCCTTTTTAGTCTAAATTTCTATTTGCCGCACGTGGAGAAAACTATAGTTTAAGCAAGATCTTTTCCTATCATTTCACTTACCTTCGCGTATGGTGTCTGCGCATCATTCAATCCAGTTATTTCATTGGCGATGCTGAAATTTTTAAATATCAAGATACGTCTTGACAGTTTAATCAGTTCGGGCATGTCAGACGAAATCAAGATGATCGATTTGCCTTTGGTTTTTGCCAAATCCCAAATCATTTCATGAATGTTTTCCTTCGCACCCACATCCACGCCCACCGTCGGTTCATCGATAATCAAGATATCACAATCCGCCGCTAACCATTTTGCAAAGCACAGTTTTTGTTGATTACCACCCGAAAGGTTTAACACTGTTTGTTGAATTCCGGTTGTTTTAACGCTCAATTCGCGAACCCATTCTTTAGCAACCGTCTCTTCCTTCTTTACATTGATCAACCCAAGAATAGCATTTCTAATGTTTTTCCAAACTGTAATACAAATATTCGTTTTTACTGTGTCACTTAGAATAAGTCCTTCTTCTTTTCTGTTTTCGGAGACATAACCAATACGATATTTCCCCAAACAATCAGAAACACTATTGATTCTAGCTTTTTTACCATACACTAAGACCGTCCCAGCGTCCGCTTTATCTGCCCCAATGATTAAACGTGCCAGTTCCGTTCTTCCCGACCCAACAAGACCGTAGAGGCCCAGAATTTCACCTCTTCTCAGCTTAAAATCGGTCTCGCCGAACTTCCCTTCGTGATTCAGCCCTTTTACTTCAAGTACAACTTCTTCATGATTATCCAAAAACCCCAAAAAATTATCCTTGGTTTCTCTGCCAATCATCATTTTAATCATGTCTTGCTTAGTAATACCTGCGCAAGATTTGGTATCAATGTATTTCCCATCTCGCAGCACGCTAAGCTTATCACAAATCTCCAGTACTTCTTCCAGCTTATGTGAAACAAAGATGATGGCTCTGTCTCCATCGTTTTTTAATTTTCGAAGAATTTTAAACAAATTATCCGCTTCTTTAATAGTCAGTGAAGCTGTCGGCTCATCCAGCAAAAGTATTTTTGCATTCAGTGCAAGGGCTTTTGCAATCTGCACCAATTGTTTTTCGGCTACGCTCAAATCCTGTATCTTCTGGCGCGGAGAATAATTAAGCCCCACGAGATCAAGATATTGCTGCGTTTCACTATATACTTTATTCCAGTTAATGATGCCAAATTTCATGAACCTTTTTATTTTATCTAACATGATATTCTCGGCGATACTGCTTTCCGGGATAACCTGTATTTCTTGGCTTACAAGGCTGATCCCGTTTTCCAGCGCATCTCCAAAACCATGGAAGTCTGCTTTTTCATTATCAATATAAACCCCGCCAATTTCTGGTGTATGTATGCCGCAAATTACATTGATAAGCGTGCTCTTCCCAGCACCGTTTTCTCCCAAAAGCGCGTGGATTTCACCATATCTAAACGTTATGGAAACGTCACTGAGCGCAGTTACTCCTGGGAAAAATTTTGTCACATTTTTGATTTCCAGCATACCTTGTCCTCCTTAAACCTGTTAAGGCAATTGGAGGGGCAACAGGGCATAAACCTTTGCCCCTCCACATGCAATGTCCTATTTTGTCAAGTACTCTGTTGTCAGTTGTTCAAGAATCTCCTGCGTTTTCTTCTGCATGTCTTCGCTGAACGTATCTACATTGTCTTTTGTTACAAGCACAAAACCAGAGTCAACAGAATATTGTCCGTCAATCGGTTTGTAGCCTTCTTTTTCCAAGCGCATTAGTTCACAAGAAATATAACCAATTGCATACGGATTCTGAGCGCATGTGCTGTCCATGTTGCCTTCTCTAATAGCCTTTAGGATGATATCGTCCGTATCAATGCCCATTGTCCATATCTTCTTATCATTTTTAGCGTTATAATCAGCCATAAGGCCACACAACGCATCACTACAAGTGAAACCTGTACAGATGACGCCATCCACGCTGCCTGCGTTTGCCGCAAGTGCGTCTCCAATTTTCGAGGTTGCTTCATTAACCGTATCCATACCCGATACTTCTTGAACTACCGTGATGTCAGGATAGTTTGCAACGGTTTCGTCAATCGCCTGTTTTCTGATCTGTGTAGCAGGATCGGTCAAGCTTTCCAACACAACAATCAGGTTTCCTTTTCCGCCCATCATATCAATGAGTGCAACAACGCTGTCTTTCGTTGCCTGTTCAATATCTGTAGAAACACAGAACCAAGCGGGCGTGGGTAAGTTTGTGGATACTCCAAAGTTATTAACCACGCATCCCTTATCTACCATTTCCTGATAGAGACCGTTTGCACCGGCCGCATCTGCCGGGAACACAGAAAAGTATCTGTAGCCTTGAGAAACCATCGCTTCAAGGTTTTCCTGCTGAGACGCCATCGTGTATTCTGGTCCCACCACAACGTTTACGTCGATGCCTGTGTCAGCGATATACGCTTCAACACCGTCTTTTACAGACTGACCAAACGGATGAGGCAGCGGGAAATACCAGGCCAACAAACCATCATAGCTTGCAGGATCATATTCGCCATTATCCATTGTGCTGTCGTTAGTCTCGACTGACGCAGAGGTGTCCGCCGGAGCTGGCGCCTCATCTGCGGTCGCTGCCGGGCTGCATCCGCTGAATGCGGCGATGGCTAAAACAAAAACCACTGCTAAAACAAAAATCCCAACTTTCTTCATTCTTTCTTTCTCCTTTATCCAGAAATTATTCTGGTTAATCACTCGCTTGCGATGCTTTTTTTACTTTTTTGTTAGTGCCTTTATCCAGCTTAATCACTTTAGCCCTAACGCTTTCAACTGCAACGGCAAGCAGAATAACAATACCTAAGAATGTTTGTTCGAAATACACATTAACCTGCAGCATAATCAGTCCATTCTTAATGAGTGCCAGCATAATACCACTGCAGAGCAACCCCAAGGATGAGAACACGCCGCCTGAAAGAGCGGTTCCGCCAATAACAGCCACCGCAAACGATATCAACATCCAATCCGCACCGGTCGCCGGTACTGCCGAACCCATTCTTGATACCCAGCAAATGGCTGCCAACGCTGCAAACATGCCCGATAAAGCATTTGCAGTAATCACCATCTTGTCAGTCTTAATACCCGAAAGGCGCGCAGCCTGTGCATTACCACCGGTAGCAAGCAGCCGCCGGCCAAGAAGACTATATTTATACATCACCGAAAGTACAATCAGCACGATTAGAATAAACCAAAACAATAATGGTAAGTTCAGGAATTCACCACGTCCAAGCCGAGTAATCTCTGTCGGTATATTGGTATACGGATATCCTTCGGATATCCCATACAGCAACCCAGTGAACACAAAGGATGTTGCAAGTGTGGTGACAAAAGCATTAATTTTGATTCTGGTGATGATGAGGCCATTGATACATCCGGCAATCATCCCAACCAAAAGCGCCGCAATGACTCCCACATAGATTGGGGCGTGGAAATCCTGTATGACCAGACCGCAAATAACCGTTGAGAGACCACCGATTGCGCCAAGCGACAGATTCATCCCGCCGGTTACAATAACAATCGCCTGTCCTATCGCAATGAAGATATAAAGCGATGAATTTCTTAGGACATTATAAATGTTGTCCATAATCAAAAAGTTCTTTGCCGTCATTGCAAAAATCACAAACAAAACGGCGACGGCGATTACCGAACTGGAATATGGCTTTGAAATAAAGCTTCTCCAGTAATTACCGAATGCATTACCTTTGCGCTTATCACCCATGGTCTACACCTCTATTAATATTTTTCTTGCTAAAATGATTTTTTTGAATTGGTTTGGTCCAAGCGAGATTATCATAGCAATAGGAAACTAAAAAGTCAAACACTATTTATCTAATCGATTTGATTTATTGATTAGTATGATTAGGCATATCGTTAAGAGACGGTGTCAGCTTCCTCTGTTTTGGTGCAAAAAATCTCAAAAAACAGATCAATGCCTGAACGTTATCCATTGTCTATGCTGCTTTGCCCATTTCCTTGTTAATGAATCGCACTTCTGAAACCGTACGTCATGAAGATATTGCAGAGCAGACATACTCTTCTATCATTTGGTCCCTATATGTCCTTTTTGAATTTGCGCAATTTATTGTACGTTATCATTGTTTTTGTCATACCTTTTTATCTTCGCAGTGCATTTATCATTGGAAATATAACTCGTCTTGTCTTTTAAAACTCAAAGTATAGCTCTTTGACAAAACAAAAGCGGGCATCTGCTATTAGACATTCTAATCAAAAGTGTCCAATATTGCGTTAACCTGCTATTTTGTCAATCGATAAATTACTGCTATTTCCCTATGTGTTTTTCCTTCCTGCTTAAGTCTTAATATTGCAGGCAGTAAATGTTTAACTTTCTTATATTCTCATGTCATACAAAAAACCTCCTTCTGTAGTTATCCTACATCAGGAGGCTCTTTTCTCTCAATGTCCGTTTTTTTTGGGTTTAGTTCAAATGCCCAGGGTCTTCCTCTAGTTTTCTCTCGTTACTCTATGCTGCCGGCATAGCCGACATTTCTGGTGGTGCGCTTTCACTCGCCACAGGCGCCTCACTGACCTCAGGTTCCGCCGAAGTATAGATCCAAGCCCTTAAGATACCCTCAGTGCCGCCCAGGATGGTCTCACCCATTTGGTCGGTCAGGGTCAGGCTCTTAAGATTGCTGTCCTCGTCTGCCTCATAGCCTGTAATCACCGCAAACACGTCTTCGCCCAATTGTACGATCACGACTGGCGCTTCCTCAGTACTGATAACACTCATGATGTCCTCCACTGCGACTTCCGTTTCGATGTAATCACCAAGGTCTGTGTTTTCGCCTAAGACATAGCTGGTTGCGTATTCCAGGCTGCTAATCAGCTTAGGTGCTGGTGTCGCACTCGGGCTGGCGCTGGGCTCAGTGCTCGGCTCAATGCTTGGCGCTTCACTCGGTACGACGCTCGGTACGGCACTCGGTGCTTCGCTCGGCGTCGGTGCCGCGCTCGGCTCTGGCACAGGTTCGGGCAGCAGCATGTCTTCAATCGATTTTAAGTAGTATCCGCTGTCCTCATTGGTCGCTTCGGCCGTCGCATCCACAGTTAACCGTCCCTTGCTTCGTGCTTCCACCATAAACAGGTAGTCGCCCGACAAGCTGGGGGTAAACGTCACTTCGTCACTGACTGTCCAGGATGTAAACGGTACCCATGTCATCTTGCTCTGTCCTGCCAGCGCATAGCTGTAGCGATATTCCGCTGTGTGTGCAAAGCTTGTGACCGCAGATGCCTCAATCAGCGCATAATTCTCATCCGTATCCAAAACACCCATGTCCACCGAACTGACCGGCCCAATACTGTAGATATCAAAGCGGTCAACGTCAGAGTCCTCAATCTTGGTGCTGTTCTTCATTCTGGCATTCAGCTTGATATAGGCGGTCATATCGCCGTTCAGTTCCGCCAAATCCAATTCCACGTTGATGCTGCCTGTACCGCCATCGTCATAGACACTCCAGTCATGTGCACTTAAATCATTCCACTTCTTGTTATCCGTTGAGTACTGCAGCTGATATTCCACCGTGCCGCTCGCCGGTTCACTGATCGCGATGTTCGCTGTAATGGTCTCGGTATACTCATGCGTTTCGCCCGGTATAATCAGATCAGCGTCCACCTCGCGTTCCTGGCTCAGCAGCCAGATCTCTTCGGCTTCGCTCTCAGCGTCCGCCGTGGTTCTGCCTGTGCTGCGTACCTGTGCTTTGATGAGATACAAGGTATCCTTCTTGGCTGTCGGGAGCGCGCAGCTGGCCACATCATCGAATGTACTGGTTGCCGTCAACGGCTGCCATGCAGACAGTGGTTTGTAGCTCTTGCCGCCGTTGTTTGAATAAACGATCTGGTATTCCATGCCCGCGTCTGTACCGTCCGCTTCCATCTCCAGGCTCATCTCGCTATCCAGCCCGATGATGTAGTCGGCATCATCGTCATTAATACCCAGGCTGATCCAATGCGCCGGTTCAGCGGTAAACCAGATATCTATCGGCTCAGAAAGCTCCGCGCTGACATCCGCCGTTTTGGCTTTTCTGCCCAGCGCTGTCGCTTCGGCTTTAAACTCATATGCGCCCTCGGTCTTCGGCCGGAAGAACGCCTGATTTTCTACCACGTACTTAGATGAAACGCTGCTCCATTTAGGCGCGCCTTCCAATCGATAGTAGAACTTATAGGTCGCGTCATCATTGGCGGTGGCCGTCAAGATTAAACTGTCCCCCACCGTCGGTAACAGTTTAACACCTGCCGCTGCATCGCTTTCAAAGCTCATCATCTCGGTCAGAGGCTCGACCATATACACATCAACTTCCGCTGTGTCAAAAACATCGGCTGTGGCGTGTCCGTTCGTTTTAGCCTCAAATTTAAGCCAATAATGCGTATCCTTCTTCACGGCCGGCAAAGTGATGATAATCGATGCATCGGTTATCGCTTCTGGCCCCATTCCTTCTACATAGTACAGTTCTTTATATGACTTACCGTTTGTGGAATACAGTGCTCTGAGGTCATAAGTATCTGTACCATTACCTTCGACACTGTATACGACTGGTACATCAATGCCCTCAAGGTCATTGACAAACTCGGTCGGTCCATCCACAGCCACACTGGCGCTCTCGGCGCCCAGACTTAAGTAATACAGGCCGTAGTAACCGGTCGCGGCCGAGGTGGTATCCGTCGTCGTACGGGTTAAGCTTCTCGCTTCCACGCAGAACTGGTAGCGGCCGTCAGTCTTGGGCACAAAGGTGATGGTGCGTTCCGTGCTCCATTTGCTGCTGACGTAACTCCACTTGGTATCGCCCAGCTTCTGATAGGCAAACCGGTACTCGGTATTGGCCCTCTCGGTAGCGGTTAAAGTAATGCCTTCCGCGTCTACGCTCTGTTCTGCCGCATCGTTACCCACGCCGATGACAGCGACTTCGCCCGCTTCTACCGGGTGTGCAGTCTTGAACTCGACCTGCGTCATAGCGAACGCATCGGGCTCTTTCTCGGTTCTGCCGATGGTGCGTACCTGAACCTTTAAGTAGTAGATCGTATCCTTCTTCACCAAAGGCAGTTCGGGTATGGTTATAACACCGGTCGAACCCACTATGGACAATTCTTCGTATTCCTTGTTAATCGGCTTAAAGCTCTTACCATTGGTCGAGTATAGCAGCTGATATTCTGCCAACTCAGCAAGGTCATTCTTATAGATATACATCGTCAGCGTAACCGGCTCGCCATTGACATAGTCTTTCTTATCTGCAGTTAAGTTAGTGATGCCTTTCACAGGCTCAGCGGTTTTGCTTAAAGTATATGCCGTATAGTCATAATCCCAGACATCCCCGGCTTTGGTCTTTCTACCCAAAGTTTGCGCTTCCACCTTAAAGTAGTAAGTGCCTTCGGTTTTCGGCACAAACTGGATGGTGTTAGCTTCGCTGAAGGCTTTACCGATATACGCCCACTTGGCGCTGCCCTCCATACGGTATGCAAACCGATAGGTCGGTGCCTCAGCATAACCTGCCTGATTCGTCGCAGTTGCTGTAAGCGTAATACCGCCTTCGGGCACGGCCTGACCCGCGGTGGTGTCGCCCACGCTGTCCAGGGTGACCGATGCGAGGGGCATCACCATATACGCACTGATGGTGGTGACGTCATACGCGTCAACCGTCGTTCTGCCTGCACTGCGCACGCTGGCACGGATATACAGCAGGGTATCCTTCTTTATAGCAGGCAATGTCTGATCGACCAGCATCGTATCGCCGCTGGTCGGGACAAAGGCATGCCATGCCTCGCCTTTGATTAACGGTTTATATGACTTGCCGTTGGTTGAGAATTCAACCAGGTATTCCATATCGTCTTCACCGTTGCCAATGGCTGTAATCTCCAGCGGCACGGTTTCAGTTGAGAGGAACTGCGTTTCACCGTCGGTGATGGCAAGCGCTACGCTTTCGACAGGACTTGCATCCAAATAAACCTCATTGTCATAGTTGTAATTTTCTTTTGTCTGAGTGCTATCCAATGGTGTTGAAACAACCACCATAAAATCATAACTTCCATCACTCTTAGGCTTAAATACAGCCGTGGTTGCGTCTATATTGGCTGATGGTATTTTAATCCATTTGGATGACGTGGTTGATTTATAGTAATACGCATAATCCAGTTCGCGTAAGGATCCTGATTCCACTTCTACCTCAGCCCGCAAATAAACCTGACTTTCGCTGTCGGCACTGTCCAGCACAATAGGCCGTTTTTCTTCGTTTGTACCATCGCTATCGTTGTCAACCTCTAAGCAAACGTTTTCAATAGCCGATGGCGTATAGGCGAGATAAGCATAGGCCGTATCCCCATTCTCCCAGCCGGATGGCACAGCATACCCATAGGCTTTGCCGAGTAAAATTGTGCTGTCACTTCTAAGTTCATGCGTATATGTGATGGGTATATTACTTAACCAGTTTCTCAAAAACACTGCGCATGATGTTGTTGTATCCGATATACTTAAAGTCCCAGTACTGTTATCTCGTCCTCTGCCGATATCCTGTGCGTCAACTCCACCTTCTGCAAACACATCACCGCCGGAAATATCTATGTTTCCATTTGACAGGAATGCAAATTCGTTGAATTGAACAAATTTTCCGCTTCCAATCCCCGCGCCGTTATCGCCGCCTTTTGCTTCCACACGTCCGCCAGAGATTGTGACTTTTTCAAAATGTCCCGAAAGCCCTCCGCCAATGCCAGCGCCATTTACGCCACCCATCGCAATCACTTGACCGCCTGAAATCGTAATATCAGCTAAATCACCATATTGCTCAGAAAATATATATCCACTACCAATGCCGGCGGCATTCGTGCCGCCATTTGCCGTAACATATCCGTCCAGAATCGTCACCGTACCGCCTTCACCGCAATACCCTCCGCCGATGCCAGCACCTGAGCCGCCGCCTGTGGCAGTCACGGTGCCGCCAAGAATTGTAACGTCACCGCCACCACCCTCAGCACCGCCGCCGATACCCGCGGCACCATCATACCCAGTGGCTGTCGTATTGCCTCCGGAGATGACGACTTGTCCTCCACTTTTCCCGTATCCTCCGCCGATACCCGCGGCCTCAGATCCGCCCGTCGCCATGACCGTACCGCCCATGATCGTAACGATGCCTGCTTGGCCTAGTGGGCCGCTGCCAATTCCGGCACTCCCATCACCTCCTGTCGCTGTGACAGTACCGCCTTTAATTATGATTTCACCGCTGCCAGACGATTTCCCACCGATGCCTGCTGAGCTGCCGTCGCCAATTGCGGTTATATTCCCACCGATTATTGTAATCGAACCACAACCCATATTTATTCCGTCCCCAATGCCTGGACCATGATTTCCTTGTGCCAGCAATGTTCCTGTTCCGCTAATGATAACTGATTTATTTGTATACACCCCGATGCCTGCACTATAGGAGCCCCCACCGAACAGTGTATTCACAGTCCCATCCACTAATACAATTTCAGACGGCGCCTCTCCCTCTACTCGAATGGGTGAACTATTAAACGCACTTAGTGAATTATCGATAGTTACCCCATTTAGTATGACCTTTGCATTATCGTATAGAAATAGCGTTGGGAAATTATTCCCACTATCGCCAGTAAAGGTAACCGTTTTGTTTGATCCAATTTGAAAATACTGATACGCATAATTGTTCGTCGTATATGGAAAACTCCCAAGATCAATGTTTACACCATCCTCGGGAAAATATGCGTCTGCAAACACGACGCCCGGTATGATGCAAATCACCATCACTACAATCATCATTAGAAATATGCTCAGCCTTTTTTTCATTTTTTTAAACCTTCCGCTTTAATAATATTTTCTACTTTAAAATTACACTTCTCGCAATATTATTATCATATTAAAGACGCAACACAAATACATCTAACTAAAGTTATATTTTTAACAAAAAAAGACGACTTAATCGTCGCCTCTTTTTTATCTCCTCTGCTAAATAATATTCTGTTCTTCTGCGGCAATGATGGCCTTTATACGGCTGTCCGAATCCAACTTCCGCAAAATATTGTTCATGTGGATCTTTACCGTGCCAAGTGTGATGCTTAGCTTCCCGCTGACTTCATCGTTCGAAAAACCGCACTTAACCAATTTCAATATCTCAATCTCGCGTTTGGTTAGATTGCTATTCTGCTTTTCCCGGGGTCGCTTAACTTGCCCTTCCGAAGCTTCGCCGATTTTGTTTGAAACGGTCTGTATTAAGCCCTTAATATACACTCGATCCTGCTCGCTAATCGCCGGTCCGCAGCGCGCAAAATATACCGCGCCAAAGAACACGCGTTGTTGCTTTAAAGGGAAACACGCTAAGCTCAAATGCGGATTCTCCTTGATATATGTATCGCTGCCAAACAAAGCATCTCCTGTGGCCGCCTCCAACACGACTTCCTCCGATGTCCTTTCAACATACCTTAGCATCTTGTGCGGAAAACTTGGCAGATGGTTGATGTTGACCAAGTCTTTATATACACGCAGACTATTGCCTTCATTCTTTTGGTATTTTAAGAAAAGTTCATCATCCTTTTCCACCAGTACCGCGCAATAGTCCGCATATCCGTTTTTTATCATCATGTCAAAAAACTGTACAACCGCGGCTTTCTCATCTTTTTTCTCCAACTGGTGTGCAAATGTTTCTATTGGCATTTTCCTGTTCTCCAGTGCCTGACTAAAGCTCACTTCTGCATCTGGTATTTTGAAATCAGCCACAATCTGGAACTTTTCTGTCAGTCTGTCTGCAAACGCGTCCGCACCCCAATCGCGGAATAAACGTACTGCCTCTTTCGCATAAAAAGCCGACAGTATATTATTATCCTGTTGGTTTCTGGCCGCCAGCTGATTTCCCAGCGCCTCCATTTTGATGTTCCCGTTTTCTCTGGCGCTCTTTATTGCATCATTATAAAGTCCGATGGTATGTTCATCCTTCATGATATGCGTCTTGTATTCCGCTTCGGCCAATGTATAATAGCTATAATAGTTTTTGCTTTGATAAAATGCAATTAATTTCAACTCATTTAAAAAACGTTTGCTCACGCGCTGTGCCGCTTTTTGTTCTTTGCTTCCAAGATCAATGTAAACCGATGCAAACGTGCAGACAGTAAAGAGAAGAATATCTATGCGAAAAATATAGGTTTTTGAGAATTCCAGTTGTGATAAAATGCGTTGGACCGTCGTATATGCTTTCTGTTTTTGACCAAAAAGAAATTGCCGCTGTAACAACAGTATTTCTTCAATATAGCATTCGCTCGGCGCTACCATTGGGTATTTTTTCTTAATATTGGTCTCGTTTGCGTTTTGGCCAAAATCCCTAAGCGCGGCAACATGCGCTTCATACAGCTCAAAGTGGTATGTCGTCACATATTGTTCAATCTCCGAAAACGCTTCGCGGCTTTTTTTAATATATTCCTGAATATCGGTCAAAGGTGCGCCCATAATCTCCATCGTATCCAGTTTTGCGTAGTTGCAATATCCTAAAAACTGAAAATCGCCCAGTTGCTCGCTTATCTCCATCCCTTTTTGGAGATGTTGTGCGGATTCTGCGAGCGGATGCGTCCAATGGCTTAAAAAAGCACCCAAAAGCAGATAGACGGTCGGTTTGCTTGTGCTGTCCTCAGTCTTTGCTATCATCGTCTTTATCGCATCAATTAGCAGCTTTGTCTTTTCGCGGCGATTCGACCGGATAAGCAGTACATACGAATATGCCGCATATCCCATCAGTGCGTTTGACGTCCCAGGGTCTTTTGCGGACATCAACGCTGCGGTTAAGGCAACTGATGCGCGAATATTGTCATTAATCACAGCGGCACTCGAGTTCATCAATATCAAGGTATCAATAATCTCAGAAATACGTTCATCTTTTGCTTCAGATGTCATATGAATTTCATTGATTTTTCTGGTCGTATAAATTCTTGCGCATTTGATATAATCAATGATAAAACGCTGACGATTGAATTTGACGCCCATAGCATTGAGAAGTTCCGCTCCAACTTGGATGGTTGCCTTGTGCTCGCGTTTATAGTGATGAATATACATTTTCTTTTTTTGAATCTGGATAAAAAAATCTTTATTGAACGGATCTTCAAGCAAAGTCTTTATTATTCCTTCACTTTCCTCAAAGCGTTTATATAGACAGAGAATCTCTGCATATTCTAAATTAATCAATACAATGTATTCACGCGACAAGTGCTTACAAAAAGGTATCATATTGATTGTGTATTCGAAAATCGCCAACGCATTTTCTATCCCTGCTGTCTTCATTTCGTGTATACCCGCAGTTAAAAGAATATGCATCCATATATCCGTTTCTTCCTGTATTTTAGTTTTTGGTATCTGTAATAAATACGAAGCGAGAAACGTTTCTTTGTTTTCAACGGGAAGCTCTTTTTCCATTACGGTTTTTGCAATGCTGTAGTAAATGGACTGTTTTTGCCTTACATTCATGCGGCTGTTTATCAGTCTATAGATGATGTCGTGAGAAAAGCAAATTTCTTTGTCCATACCATAGTGACTGCTTATGAAAACTACCGCCGCATTAACTAGCTGGTCAATTTGTTTTTCAATTTCCGGCTCAGGTATCCCGATAATTTCGCAAAATATGCGGTAGTCTGCTTTTCCGCCAAGACAAGCCAGTGTCTCAAGAAAATGATTCTCGTTCTGTTCCAATCCACGAATTCGTTCAATAATCATCGCCTCAATACTGTCGCTTAACGTGTAATTGTTAATTAGCCTGCTGATAACCTCTGGGCTTTCCTTTTTCTCAGAATAGGAAATCACGCCGACTTCTATCCAAATACGCATAATTTCCTTTATATAAAAAGGATTCCCTGCAGAAAGACGATACAAGAGCGTTATAATCTGATTTTCCCCTTTGATCTTTTGCCCAACAACGGCATAGAAATAAGCTTTCACAAACGAAAAATCAACCTTTTTTAGCGGAATATAACAGGACTCATACTGTTGCGCTTCAAAAAATCTTTCCCTATCTCTATGCAGTTCGTTACCTCGATAAGAAATCACCAGAAGCGTATTCAATAAATGCCGTTTTTTTACCAGAGTTTTTATAATATCAAAGCTAAATTGATCCGCCCATTGGACATCGTCCAGATATATTACCATAGGAAAAAAGGTACGTGAAGTACACTGTAAAAAACGAAAAACCGCATTTTTTGCACGATAATTTCGCCTGCTGAAATCTTCAATTTCACGCAAGTTCGTGGTATCAAACAGTTTTGAAATCCCGGTGCTAATAGATGCAAGTAATGCTAAATCTTCGCCCACTTTACTCTTAAGCTCTTGCGATAAGCTGTACATGGACGCTTTTTGCAATGTAAGAATGTGATTAATTATTTGATTTAAAATTTGTGAAACTACAGTAAGCGCGCCAGTATGGTATTGCTGGCTCTTACCATAGAGCAATGTATTCGCCGGTAATTGCTTTATGGCGCGTTCAACAAGATACGTTTTACCTATTCCGGCTACGCCGTCAACCATAATTAAATTTGATTTCCCTTTCAAGAGCTCATCAAATTGTTGATTAAAGCGATCAATTTCATCCTCTCTTCCAATAAACATTTCTTTGTTAGAGAGATTGGCATCGAATTCGTATCTCTGTGAAGTATTCATTTTTTTATCCCGTAACGTGTATATTCACTCAAATCCACTTCTATTATTAATATCTTATTCAACAATGTTATTTAAGTACTTGCACATTCGATTCCTTCACTTCGTCGGGGCAGACCCTGCTTTGTTTTCCAGCTCAAATCACAAAACGTTTTTTTCCAATATTGCCATTTCGGTTACGCGATATTGGTCCGTCTTGATGACGCGTAGCATTGGGTTGTACTCAGTTTTAAGTGCCTTTTTCAAAAATCGCTTCGCTGCTTTTTTTATTCTTCGTTCAGATACGAAAAAGTCTATTGTATTACCTTGTGAGTCAACAGCTCGGTATAAATACGCGTCTTTACCATTGATCTTGATATATGTCTCGTCCATACGCCAAGAATCATTGGTTGACTTCACATACTTCCTAAGTCTTTCCTCAAGAATCGGAGAATATTGATAAACCCACCACATGATCGTGTATGCGATACATTTATTCCACGCTCATCAACCATTTCTACTAAATTTCGATAGCTCAGCGGGTACTTCAAGCACCACCGTATGCACAAAAGAATGATTCCAGATGAATAAATCTTTAGACAATATAATAGCTCCGCACAATATGATTTCCTTATTATACCATGCGGAGCTCTTCAACACTATTTATTTTGATTTTTTACACTAGAATCAATTCCACGAGCAGCAGTGCTAATATAGGTTTACCCCCTTTATAGGCGCATAGTCGCTCAATAATATCCCGCAGACTCTCCCTGTATTGATTATAGATGATTTTTCGTCTATGCTTTGGTGTAAACACGATATGATATTTGCGCATACATTTGGTGTGCGACAGGCTATTAGTTTTATTAGCCATTTAATCACCTTCCTTTCTATAATTCCGGCTTAAACACCTTATTATATTATGGAAGGTGATTCTTTGTTTAACTTTTACCGCGCGCCCGCATAGCGGATGGTTGATATTTCGCACGCTTTGTGCGCTTAATAGGCTAAAGCTAGAAAATGAAAAAGTCGATGCATTGCATCGACTTTTTTTAGATTAACCTTTCGGGTAGCAGAAGAAGTTTATGTGCAAAAAGATGCAGTATAACTTCACATTCGCATATCACATAAAGCTAGATCTCCAGTTCTATTAAGCCCTTATAGATCATAATCGTGTTATCCCGCCCACCACAGTTGAGTAAAATTCATCTTTGTTTATCTCTTCTATAGTTATAACAATAATCAATATGTAAACAAAATTTATTCACATCATTACATGAGTTTAAGTTCCGTCTTGGATGCAGAGATAGCAACAGCTGCTATCATGACAAATCCTTTTGCCATGTCTTGTATGAAGTAAGAGCATCCCAGCAGGTTTAATCCATTGGACAGAACACCCATTAGTGCAACCCCAATGATGGTACCAATAACATTCGCTCTTCCCAGCTTAATCGTCGTCATACCAATAAATACTGCGCTTAGTGCTTCAAGCGTATAGGATTCTCCAGCTGTTGGTTGTCCGCTTCCAAGTCTTGCGGCCAGCAGAATCCCCGCCAATGCCGCCATCACTGACGAAGTCATCATGCCGCCAAATTTATACATCTTTGTATTAATTCCCGAGAGTCTCGCTGTCGTTACATTCCCGCCTGTTGCGTACAAATAGCGTCCAATGATTGTTTTATTCAATATAAAATATGTTATACCAACAATTAATAGCATCAGAATCGCCAACACCGGGACTCCAAGAATTCTTGACTGACCGATAAATGCAAAAAGCGGAGGGTTGACGCCATAAGATGCTTTTCCGCCACTATACATATAGAGAAAGCCCGTAATGATGGATTGCATACCTAAAGTAACGATAATTGATGGTATTTTTAAAAATATGGTGACCGTCGCATTGATAGCACCAATCGTAAGTCCAACAAGCAGAACCAGAACAATACTTAATCCAACGCCAAAGCCTTGATTGACAATCAAGCCCATCGCCATTGTGCATGTCAGCCCCACCACTGTTCCGGTTGACATATCCAATTCTCCGGCAGACATTGCGATTGTCATACCCAGCGCCACAATAGCCAAGATAGAAATCTGGCGAAGCACATTCAAAAGATTGCTTGAGTCGATAAACCGGTTTTCTTCCGTTGCGATTGCAAAAAAGATAAATACAATGATAAATGTGATCAGCGTAGCATATTTCCCGACCCATAATGTATTTTTGCTTTTCCCATCTTTAATACTTAATTTATTTCCCATGATGTGCTTCCCCTTCATTAATTCCTAGCGAGGATGCGATAAGCTTACGCTGTAAATCAACATCACTGGCTGATAATTCTGTTACAATTTCCCCTTCATTCATCACATAAATTCTATCCGAAATTCCACTAACTTCCGAAAGGTCTGAAGATACGACCAAACATCCTGCCCCATCTTGCACTAATTCTGCGATAATCTTATACATTTCAGCGCATGCCCCCACATCTACGCCTTCTGTTGGCTCATCAAACATATAAAGTTTTGTTTTGTTTTTTGTGCTCGTAATCCACTTGCCAAAAGATACTTTCTGTTTATTCCCGCCGCTAAGTGCATTCACAACCGTATCGATTGAAGGTGTTCTGATATCAAGCTTTTCGACGGTGTTTTTTACATCAACAACTTGCTTTTTATGATTAATGACCGAAGCTCTTGTATAGTCTTTTAAGAAAGGTAAAGATATATTATCTACAATAGAGTCTTCCAACAAAAGCGCTTTGGTCAATCGGTCTTCCGGTATCAAAGCCATTCCCACCGAAATCGCTGCTTTCGAATGCTTTGGATTGATTGTTTTGCCCTCCAGTTTTACCGTCCCTGACTTCCTTTTTCGGGCGCCAAATAATGTCTCTAGCACCTCGGTTCGTCCTGATCCTACCGTACCAAATATGCCAACCACTTCACCCGATCTGACATATAACGAAACGTCTTTGACCATTTTGCCATCATTCAGATTTTGTACATCAAGCAGAACATCCCCAAAATCTCTTGCATATTCTATAAATTCAGATTTCTGCTCTTTGTTAATCATCATTTTCACAATTTCTTGCTTTGTGGCCGACTCCCCTTCAATCGTTCTCACCACACAGCCGTCCCGCATAACCGTGATACGGTCACATACCTCTAGCACTTCATCCAGATAATGCGTAATGAATATAACACCCAAGCCCTTTTCCCTGAACTCTCGCATTAGCCGAAATAATTCTTGTCTCTCCTTATCCGTTAAGGATGCAGTCGATTCATCAAAAATCACAATTTTAGGATATTGATTGATGATTTTCATAACTTCAATTAGCTTTCGCTTTGCGGGGCTCAATTCATCCACACCGACACTTAGATCTATATCAAGATTCATGCTCTGCATCAGTTCATGACCTTTTTTTGCAAGTTCCTTATTATCAACAATGCCAAACTTCACTTTTTCTTGGCCCAAGAAAATATTCTCTACACCTGTAAAGGTGTCAATCATGGTCCCTTCCTGCGTCACGATACCAATCCCTTTGTTAATCGCATCTTTAGGATGACGGAAAACAACGGATTCACCATCAAGAATAATCTGTCCTCTCTCAGGTTCATGAACACCCGTGAGCACTTTCACCAAAGTCGATTTCCCTGCACCATTATGGCCGACCAAACCATGAATTTCCCCACGGCGCAACTTAAAATCAACGTCCTTTAAAGCATATACACCGGGGAATTGTTTGCAAATACCGTTTGTTTCAATTAATATCTGCTCATTTTTCATCCGAAATTCTCCTCAATTTGATTAACGTAGGAAGAACTTCTTCCTACGTTAATCACTTTTAATACTACGATGTCTTAATATTTGTTATAAAAATCAACTGCTTCATATGCCGGTGTACCTTCATCGGGAATATTGGATGTGGTAATCAGAGGCGCTTCAACATAAAGCGTTGTTGCACCAATCGCTTCTTCCCAGGAGATTCCCTGAACAACATATTTCTGAATCAAGTTTGCGGTTGTTGCTCCCATCATTTCAAATGGCTGAGCAACAGTTGCAATGATCGGAGAACCGTCACGCATCATCTGAACTGCAGATTCGTTACCATCAATACCTGTTACAATCACATCATCACGTGAATAGCCTGCAGCTGCAAGCACATTGGTAACTGCCATCGCGGGTTCGTCCCAAACACACCAAACCGCGTCAATATCATCACCGAACCTTGAAATCCAGTCTTCCATTGTATTAGCAGAATCGTTATAGAAATCAGTTAAATCGATGTTATGGTCATCCAGTACGGTGATTCCTGAACATTCTTTTAATACAGCGTACAAGGTTTCGCCTCTTTTACGTCCACCTGCAAAACCGGTTGCTGATAGAATACAGAGGTTTCCTTCGCCGCCCATGATATCAGTCAGATATGTCGAAACTTTCGCTGCCATCACGTAGTTATTACTGGTCGTATCAACAACAACACCATCTGTGTAACCTGAGTCAATGGTGAAGATAGGAATGTTTGCATCATTTGCTTCCTGAATAGCCGCGGCCGAAGCACGTACATCCGCCATAGATGCAATAATAACATCGCAACCTTTTGCTACCGCATCCGAGATGTTGTTGGCCACTTTATCACCGGAGTCTTCAGAGTTAACTTCTGATACTGTCCAGGTCCAACCATTTTCTTCTACAGACGCCATAAAACCAGCATAAGCGCGTTGTTCAGATTGGTTTGATGCGCCGCTATGAATCCAAACGATGTCTAGATCCTTTGCTTCTGCCGTCGCTTCATCAGACGCCCCTTCATCAGTTGTTGCTTCTACACTGCTGGTTTCTTCGCTGTCAGTTACAGCTTCAGCATCAGAACTACATGCTGAGAATAACGTTGCAACCAACAACAGAACCAATAATACTGTAATCAATTTTCTATTCATGTTTTTCCTCCAGAATATTTTTTTCTTTCTCCAAGTACTATGGAAATCCTTTATTTACTCTTCTTTTAACTTGCTGGCAATATGCTGGTATGCAAGCAAGTAAAGTTAAATCATCACCGAAACACGGAACGCATCCTTTTGCGTTGCCGTTTCAAAAGCGCTCTGGATATCATCCAGCGGCACTTTTTTTTCTATCAATCGCTCCACATTGATACTTCCATTCCCCAAAAGTTCGGTTGCATATTGAAAATCCGATGGCCTGCATCCATATGTGCCAATAACTTTTAACTGCTTATAGTGTACAAGGTTTGGATCCATCTCCCATTTTGGTTCTGGGTAGCCCGCTGCAAAGATGAGTAGTCTTCCGCCCTTGACAGAGACATCCAGCGCCTGCTTGTATGCTGAACTAGCACCCACAGCAATGATGACTGCGTCAACACCTTTCCCATTCGTTAATTCTTTAACTCTTTCCTCATAATCCTCTTCTGCCGGATTAATCGTCTGGTCAAAGCCCATCGCTTTTGCATTTTCAATTTTGTCACTGGATATATCAGAGATAATAATATCCGCGCCAAAAAACCTTGCAAGCAAAGCGTTTAGCATTCCCATGGTTCCGGCGCCGATCACAAGTATCTTCTCGGACGGTTTTACCTCTAATTGCTCTATCCCGCATACAACTGTGGACAGCGGCTCGCAAAAAGCCATTTGCTCAAAAGGTATATCCTTTTCAATACGATAAACGTGTTTTGAATCCATCACCATATATTCGCTGCAGGCATAAATCCCGTAGTAACCATGTTCATCTGCCTCTAATGGTTTTAAATCAGAATTTCTACACAACATTGAATTCTTGTTTTTCCTGCAAATATCACACTGCATACATGGTTGATAAATATTGGTGACAACGCGATCTCCCACATTAACGTTCTTCACATTTGCACCGACCTCACAGACGATTCCAGCATTTTCATGTCCAAACGCCATCGGTATTTTCTGATGTGGACGTAGCCCCAACCATTGTTGATAGTCCGATGTACAAATATTACAAGCTTTATTTCTTACTAAAACTTGATTTTCATTATAGGCCGGCGCTTCATGCTCATGCACCTCTGCTTTTTTTTCGCTTACAATTACCCCAAATTTCATTTTTACCATTCCTTTATTTAAAAATTATTATTTTGTCTGCATTCGAAGTTAAGGAATGAGAACGACCTTAACTGCTTTAGATGTTTTTTTATCCAGTGCAGTTTCAAATCCTTTTTTGACATCTTTAAGCGGGAGGCGGTGTGTAATGATATGTGACGCATCGATTTTGCCCGAGGTAATAAGATCCAGCGCAATCTCAAACTCCGTCTTATAATCCCACATGCCATAGCTAAAAACATATTTGATATCAATTTCCTTAAAATGCGCGGCGACCGAATCGAATTCCAAATGCTCTCGCATTCCGATAACACCCAGTGTTCCCCTTGGTCTAAGCATACGCACTCCCAAATCCAACACCGGTGCTTTGCCGCCAGCGCCATCAAATACGATGTCAGCGCCCAGACCGTTGGTGATCTCCATCACCTTCTGATACACGTCGACGTTCATGGAATTAAACGCCATTTCAAACCCTGCTTTTTTTGAAACATCCAAAATGCCCTCAACAACATCAATAATCACCACCGCCTTTGCCCCAGCTGCTTTTGCCGCTTGCGCCATACACAAGCCCACCGGACCCGCGCCAAAAACAACCACAGTATCGCCGACATTGATCGGTACACGCTTTAGTCCATGTACTGCAACTGCATAGCAGTCCAAAGTGGAGGCTTCCTCAAAGCTTAAATTGTCAGGCAACTTATAGAGTTTTTCGTGCGGAACCTTTGCGTATTCCGCAAACCCGCCGTGATAGAAATATCCGATATGCTTTAGTTCACTGCAAAGATAATAGTCTCCCTGCTGGCACAACCGACAATGTCCGCAGCCAATCAGCGGCTCGACGCCAACCCGATCGCCCACTTTAACGTTCGTCACATTTTCTCCCACTTCAACCACTTGGCCACTAAGCTCATGACCCATAATTGACCCTTCTGCCAAAGAATGCACACCAACATAGTGCGCAATATCACTTCCGCAAATACCCGCAGCACCTACTTTGATGATGACATCCAGTTTATCGCCCGGTTCAATCTTTACGTCTTCCACTTCCTCAAAACGAATATCCTTAATATTGTGAAATACTCCTGCTTTCATAAGGTTTCTTCCTTTCTAAAAACTTCTTTTTTGGTCTCTATCGCTCTTGTCCCGCAATGTCCGCCAACCGATGCATTTGGCTTTGTGTGGCAGGATATAGCTCGCTATATACTTCGTAGTATTTATCATAGACTGCGGTGTGATCTTTGTCTGGCTTCACCACCCATGGTTCTTTAATCCATTTTTCCCGCATTATTGACATATCCTTAAAAACGCCTATACCAATTCCCGCCAAAAATGCACTACCCGCCGGCGCCCCAAGCAAATTATCAAAGCACAACTGCTCGGTTCCTGTTATATCACTCATGATCTGCGTCCAAAGGGCACTCTTTATTCCACCGCCTGTTGACACCAATCGATCAATCTTAAGGTCCGCCGCGCGCATCACATCCAGATGATGTCGGACACTATAGCAGGTTCCTTCCAGAATCGCTCTATATATGTGTGCTTTTGTATGGGAAAGATTCAGTCCTGCCAATACCCCTCTTGCTTTTGGATCCCATATCGGGGATCGCTCTCCCGCAAAATAGGGCAATAGAACCAATCCATCTGATCCCACTGGTATTTTTTCGGCCGCCAACGAGAGTTGTTGAAACGCATTGATACCTGTTTCTTTTTCTCTTTTTATCTCATCACTGCCAAATTCGTCTCTAAACCACTTCGTCAGTGACGCTGATGTGGAAGTAGCCCCTCCCACCAAATATAATCCGTCCGTAGGGAAGATTATTGTGGCCAGCGAATCTGCAAAAACAAGCTGATCGGTCATGTGGAAAATTTGGATGGTACTGCCGTATACCACCAGCGTATCCCCGCACTTTCCACCCATGCTTATCAATTCTGACAGAAAATCGCCGGTACCCGTAATGACTGGTATGCCTGCAACAAGTCCGGTTTGTTTCGCCGCCTGTGCCGTGACTTTGCCCGCAACATCATAAGCCTCACAAATTTTAGGAAGTTGTTCCTGTTCTATACCGACTGCATGGCACATGTCTTCGTCCCAGGCTCGTTTTTCAAAGTGATAAAGGGGAGTCGTTTCTTTTGCATTACTAAAGTCAATCACATATTCCCCGGTAAGTCTGGCCACCACAAACCCTGTTGCGGATAGAAAACGCTTGGTTTTTTTGAATAATTCAGGTTCATTGCGCTTATACCAGAGTATTTTCGGCCCTACTGATTGCGTTGAAAGTGAAGCTTTTGCAATCTCGAATATTTTCTCTTCACCAATTTGCGCGTTTAAAATTTGGATTTCTTCTTCACTTCTTGTATCAATTCCATAAAGGATAGCGTTCCGTAAAGGTTCTCCTTTTTCATCGACTGGAAGCATACACGGCAAGACTGCACTGATTCCAATAGATGCAATTAAATCAGGGTTTACGCGTGATTTCTTTAAAAGATCCTGTGAAACGGTGACAAAATCCCCCCACCAGTTTTTTAGAGCATCATGTTCGGCCCAACTTGGGTTTTCGTGTATAACATTATGTGGACAGTAGCTGTAGGCCACAACATTGCCTTCAAAGTCAATCAAAATTCCTTTTGACCCTTGCGTGCCGATATCAAAGTCAACACTTTTTCCATCAGGTATTTTTTTAAGCCAGACAATATACTCACCTTTTACTTTCTCGTTACATTGTTCCTTTTGGTATCCTATATTTTATAAGCCTTAAAAGCATATACGACTCTAAAGCGAATAGTTATTTTCTATCCAGCAGTTTTTCGCATGTATCATAATCGGTGACCAGAACATCCACGAGCTTCCCTTTCAGAGCCGCCCTTATGGCTCCTACCTTATGCTCTCCTCCAGAAACCGCTACAACTTTCCCGTTTTTTGATGGAATATCGATGACGATTGATCTCCTTGTAATACTATGATCAATGATATTTCCGTCTTCATCAAAGAAATGCGCCAAAAGCTCCCCAGCCACGTTTTGTTCCTTCAGTTTCCAATAATCGATATCATCAACCATTTTTTCGCCCATCTTTCGACCATTGAAGCTGTCCTCAATAGTACCAATAGAGACCACTTTAATATCCGCACTATTTGCTAAGGTCAATGAATTGCGTATGTTTTTTTGGTTAGCAAATACTTTGTATTCTTCTTCAGTCTGCGTTAATCCCGGAGACCAAATACCATAGAACTTTGATCCGATAGTTTGCGCCACCTGCTGTGCATTATCCATAGAACTCATCGCTGCATCAAGTGTCAAAATCCCGATCAACGATGCAACATCGGGCTTGTTCCCGTTTGGTTTGCGCGCAATTGTATCCAACGCCTGAGATAGATATCCAAGTGTTCTACCACCGCCAATACCGAGTAATTTAATGCTGGACATCCATTTCCTTTCAAGATACATCGCAACAGCTACTGTAAGTTCTTTATAGATCTCCCTAGAAACCGTCGGAACAACCACTGCATCAAGTAACCCATATTTTTCGACAAGCTCTTTTTCACAAGAAAGCATATTGCAATATGGATTACTGATGGATACCGTTGCCATTTTTATATCTGATGCTTCTTTGAGTAATCTCTGCACTTTGATTCGTGGAATATCATACATTTCAGATATTTCACTCTGTGTCATTTCCTCCACATAGTAGGCCCATGCAACTCTAGCCAAAAAATCATACTTTGCGTAATCTCCCTTTTGAATCTCCAAAATATCCCTCCTTATATTTTATTTCTCGTGCTATATATGTTTCCCCAATAATATGCTACGCTTCATTCAGGCATATATCACCGCTACCTATGCCGGAACTCTCAACCACCCATGCTTTTCCGATACACCCGTAAAGCTGCATACGGTTTCGAAGTGTTTCCTTGTATCCTTCTTTTGCTAAGTTCCAAAGCTCATACGCGCCGTTACCACTTAAATCTGCAGCCAACAATTTCTTACATGCACCTTGAAACAGTTCGTTGGCAATATTCACTTTGTTAATTCCCAGTTGACATGCTTTTCGAATGTTGTCATCCCCACTGCCAGAGCTGCCGTGCAGCACCAACGGAAACTGCCCGCAAGCCGCTTTGATTTTCACCAATCGCTCAAAATCAAGTTTTGGGGTTTCTTTATACATGCCGTGAGCAGTCCCAATCGCAACCGCAAGGCAATCAATGCCGGTTTCTTCAATAAAGCGTGCTGCCATCTCAGGCTCGGTCAACATTTTTTTTGACGCATCTTCGTCCATACCCGAACCGACATGTCCAAGCTCAGCTTCAACACTAACGTCTATAGCATGCGCAATTCTCACTACTTCCTTTACTTCAGTAACGTTCTCTTCGTAAGATAACATGGATCGGTCAATCATGACCGATGTGAATCCACCGCGAATCGCATATATCGTCTGTTTCATTTGCGTCCCGTGATCAAGATTAAGTGCAACAGGAATTTTCGCCATCTTGCAAAGCTCAGAAATATATTTCCCTGCAAAAACAATGTCTGGAGTCGAGACAATCGCGATATCAAGGATAATCGGGGATGCGAGTTCCTCTGCGACTTCCAGCGCCGCACGTGCATCTATTTCCGAAGACACATTCGGAGCAGCGATCGCGTAATTTCCTTTGTTTGCACTATCAAGCATTTCTTTCATCGTGATTAGCATTAGATCCTTCTTTCTATACACCCTCAAGCCTTGAGTCTTATGATTATAAAGTCATACCTTCGAGGAGTGTTCTTCATATATAATTGTACATATAATCACGTTATATGATTTTTGTGCATTTATGATGCTAATTATTATGTTTTAAAAAGTCTATTTGCTATTTATAAAGTGTACTTTTGTACATCTGTTGATATATTAGCACACATAAATCTCCGTGTCAAATAGAGTTTTGTTTTCTGACCATCTTGCAACAAGAAGTGATCCAAGTTGAGAGTGGTGGTTTGCGGCTGATATAATAATCTAAAGAGATGAAGAAATATGACCTCGCTACGCTGGGTCAGACTCTACCAAAAAGAAATTATACAGCAGAACAGATCATCAGTAAGTTGCGGGAAGTAAAAGTAAAAATTAGCCAGAGAATCACAGCAGCTGAGGCCATCAGGAGCATTGGCGTCAACGACCAAATGTATTCTCGCTGGCGCAAGGATTATGGCGGCATGCGTATAGATCAAGCCCGAAGAGTAAAGGAAATCGAGAAGGGAAATGTACGGCTTAAGAAACTGGTTGCTGAATTATCATTAGATAACGCAATCTTAAAAGAAGTATCACGGGGAAACTTCTAAGCCCTGCTAGGCACAGGGTCGCTATACTCCGTCTATTCGTTTGAATACAATCATCACAAGATGGTTTCTTTTTATTGAAAAGACTGGTTCCATCGATGGCCGCTATGATATATCCATCAATCGTTCCTTCTTTATATACTTTGTTTCTGACCGCTTTCCTCACAATTTTCTGATTAATCCGGCGTAGCGCATTTAGATTGATGGACTTTAGGGAATTTCTAATGGCATCAATCTTTGGAATGCGATCTTTACGTGCATAGATACTATTAAATTCTCCGGCTTTAATCATGAAATTCAGCTGATTGAAACTTCTTATCCTTAGCAGGAATCCGACTAAAATCAGTGAAATGATCTGTGATGTTTTATACGTTGGATTTAAACGATTATCGGTTATTTGCTCAATTTGCCTGTCGATGTGATACACGTTTTTCATGTATTTTATACCCAACGGGGCAAGCTTTCATCTTTACAAAGTAATTTTCTCTCAAATTCATCCAACCATCATATCATAAGCTTTAGGCCATAAAAACTGCGAATTTGATACATCAAAAAAGGCACTCGAAAGTGCCATTTTCTGCGGGTTTTCTGGGTTTGACGCGAAACTGCTGCCAATATATTGGTACTCCTAATCAGAATACACAATATAAAGGGGTTTTGGCAGAGAGCATGGTCGCTCCCACAAGGTACTACTGGGTGAGTAGCTTAGCAATTATTATTCTAAATCTAATCTTCAATTTACCTAATCGCATAGTTTTTTTTATTCCTATAGCATTCTTTTTCGCTATCAAAATATATCTTTTCTATAGTTAAATTTATTTTGCTCATTATTTGTTTCGCTGCACCACTATCACCTACTGATATTTTTTTCAAAATATCAGTTACATCTTCAGATATTTGCTGTAGCTGACTTTTGTTTGGCGCAACAAACGGAATTAATTTTATATAGTTCGCTGAATTGTTAGCTGTTGGATTAATTGCATGGATAAGCCTACTTGCTAAATCAGAATTCATAAAAGCTAAAAGATACTTAAAGTGCTTTTTTTCATTAGGGAATATGCCAACTATTGATTGGTCAAATACATACCCCTCCATTATCACGGCTTTAATCTTACTAGATTTAACCATAGGAATCGCAACTCCCTTTTCAAAATAAAAATCCGCATTCTGAAATCTTGCTTTCTTATCATTTTTATAAAAATCTATTGTTGACTTATCCCAGCGTATAAACCAATCAACTCCCTCTAATATAAATTCCGATTTTGGCGAGGATTTAAAGTATGGAATGTAAGCTTCTTCAATGTCAATTCCATTAATGGTCATATCTTCGTATACTTTGCAAGTATCGATAATAGAATACCCTTTAGCACCTTTTACTTCACTGCTTCTCGCTCTAATAAACTTTTTATTATCCCCGCAGTAAAAGCCAGTTACAACTTTAGCAATATCCCCTAGAGAACAATTTGAATGTTCAATTATTTTTTGAATTTCTCTATCAGCAATTATTAATCTGTTATCAGGATTATTTAGAATTTTTGACTGTTTGACTTTATACTCGATAATATGATCTGGCAAGTTATTACAAAATGCAAAATCAAGTTCATCTGGTTTATTGAAGCCTTTTAGAATTCTTACAATATTATTTTCAGCGTCTTCTCTATTACTCCTACCAAGTGTTATAATTGATAAGTTGGAATATCCGAAACTTACGCCCGGAAAAAACTTCGATGGGAATAGTAGTATCTCCTCAATTTTAGAACTTGTAAATAGTATCTCCCTTAGTTTTCTATGCATGTTTAAGAAAAGAAAAGTGTCAGGAACAATGAACGAAAGTTTCCCTTCGACCTTCAACAACGAAAGACACCTTAATAAAAACAGCGTGTATGTTTCTTTAACATACATTCCTTGATATTTTTTTTTCAAAATCTCTCTCTTTGAATGCTCTTGCCATGCTCCGTATGGTGGGTTCCCAATTATTCTGTCATAGTGACCCTCTGATTTCGAGAAAAAATCTAGCTGTCTATCCGTTAGTGTGTCAGCATTTTTTAACCAAATTTCAATAGGTGCCAATTCATTAAGTTTATCATCAAGTAATGTATCTGTTTCCCGTACAGATACCATTGGTAATCCAGTATACTTTGCTTTCATTTTTGAAATCGCATTTTGATCAATATCAAGTGCATCAATATGCAAAGGGGTATTTGTTTCTAATATCTTATCAATAAAAACACCTTCTCCTGCTGATGGCTCTAGCACAAGATGATCTTTTTTTATCCCAAGCATATTAACCATATAGTTTGTTATATGATCCGAGTTCGTATAATATGAACAGTATTGGTTTTTCATCAGATTCCCCATACACATTACCACTTTAAGTATTTTAGTAAATCATTTGTTTTTAGATGTTGCAAAAAAGATTTTGATATATCATTTTCCCAATCAGCATTTTCATCTAACCATTTTCGAAGATCCTTTCCAGTAAAAGAATGAATAGCTTCATATGCATCACTAGAACAATAAACATCCCAAAATTCTGAATTTTTCAGGATCTGTAAGTAGTGATTGTTTTGATCTTCCTCCTGTCTAACGAAGATGATTGATTTTTGACTGCTATCTACCATTTTGTATATGCTTGCTACGAGTAGAAGTCTATTAGTATTGCCTTTTTCGTTTGAACTAAATCCACTTTTGAAGTCACAATTATAAGTGACATCACCTGACTTAAAATGTAGATCAAGCGAAAGTTTAATACCGCCACTCTCTATCATGCCCCATGGGACATTATAATATGCCAGCATTTCTTCTTTTTTATCTTCTGAAATATTTAGCTTCTTAACATAATTTACCGCTATTGTACGGAGGTCATTTTGAACTACAGAAAAATCAGGTGGCTCGACAATCGTTAAAGGCTTTAGCGAATACTTGAACGCAAGTTTGCAAAAGGGCTCCCATAACTCACCAATTCTTCGTGAGAATGCCATGTACTCATACTCCCAAAACATATTACGGCATTCTAGCATTACAACGTACGATGAATATGTAACTAAAAGAATACTATCAAGTGTAGCTTCATCTGTGCCACTTTTAACAATTCCTGATATTAGTTTCTCTCTGTAGGCATTGATTTGTTTTGTAATTATCTTAACTCTTTCTTTATTGTCGGGCTCTTCCCTAACTAAAATATCAGTTTCCTTCTTTGCGTATTCCCTTAGTTCCCTTAACCAATCAGACTTCTTCATGTTCATCGTTTATATCCTTTTTTATTGATGTTTATGTAATTATCCTTGTTTATTATAACATTTGATTTGTTGTAAACAAATATATAATAATTAAAAGAATAGAAATTGCATATAACCATTAAACAAAACATCCCAGACTTCAAAATCGACCCTAAAGTTAAGGTTCTCCCTAGTGTGGCTCCAGAGTGGCTCCAGAATTAGGTGTCAGAGTGGCTCCTGATATGCGAAACCATATTAATGAAAATATTGAAGCCCAATCAGCCAAAGACCCCTCCTTGTGTTCATATAAAGTGCTTCTAAAACAAAACCCGCCCTTCTGTCTATCTTTATGGCGCAGCAAGCATGGCATTTTGCCAGCCTTTTCGCTTGTCTTTGTGTCCAGACCAACTAAGAATTTGCAAGAAAAACTTATTGAACACCAATTTATAGTTAAAAAGCACGATAACGAGCATTTAAAAGCTGTATATAATGCAACAAACGGAATGTTTCTGTGAAAATATCCTCAAGATTTTCTCAAAGGTAAATCAAATACAAGCCTTGTTGAAAAGACTCGAATAGTCGGAGGAATAACCTGTTTTTAAGCTACTTTTGTAGCTGGTTTCTCATGATTAAGCTTTGCATGTTCACTGGGCTCTTTCATCACAAAAGGTTGCTGATTGCGAAGGACTGCAAAAATGTAGAGCACCATTTTACGCATAACAGCGCACCTTGCAACTTGTCCAGGCTTCTCAAGGAGCTTCTTGTTGTAATAGTCAGCCAAAACAAGGTTTTTAGGTTCTTTACCTTTGATTGAGAAAATAGCTGCTTGAGAACAGATATAAAGCGCTGCACGCATATGGGCCGAACCTCGTTTGCTGATTTTGTTTTTCAATGCAGCATAGGCCCCGGATTGTTTTACGCTTGGATCTAAACCACAAAAAGCAACCAATTGCTTGGGTCTGCTGAACATTGAAAAATCGCCAATCTCGGCAAGCAAAACGGTTGCTGATTGACGTGCTATGCCTGGTATTGTGCATAATAGCTGGATATTCTTATCGATAGAAGAATCAGTCATTGATACTTGAATAATTGTCTCATCCATCGCCTTAATGTTGCTGGATAGGGCAATAATCATCTCAGCGTGTGCCTTAATCAAAATTGGGAATACCGCTCTACCAAGACTGATGTGTTCGGCTTCTTTCGCGCGCTCAATCAGTATTTTTGCCTTCTTCATTGCGTATTGCGAGTTGTCCCCGCGACTGGCCCCTCTGCCAATAACGCTGACGAGTTTAGCCGGTTTGGCCTTTAAAACAGCCTCTGGTGTCTGATAATGGCTTAACAATGCTAATGATGAATTGCACTTCACATCGCAAAATATGCCGGAATATCCGGGAAAACACTGGTCCAGTAGCCCAATTAACTTGTTGTTGTATCGTACCCGCTGCATAACCAGACTGTGTCGCTGCCTGCATAATTCTCTTAGATCAAGTAGCGTTTCCATTGGTAGGTTGGTTCGTTTTATCGCCTGTAATCTGTATAGTTGAGCGATTCGATAGGCATCCATCTCATCATTCTTCACTTTGCGAATATTGATGTTTTTCAACGCATTGGACTGCATTGGATTGATAACGATAACGTCATATCCGGCACGTTGGTAGAACTGAGCAGGTATACGGTGGTAGTGCGCTGTTGATTCCATGATGATGACAGGCTTTTGGCCAAACTCATCTTCTGATTGTTGTAGATACTTCAATGATCGTTCCATACTGGTCGAATCATGAAATATCTTCAGCTTTTTGTAGATTTCGTTATCGGGAGCAAGAATACACATATCACTAAACTTTTTACTGACATCAACACCTGCAACTGGCTGACTATTCATTTCACTCTCCTCCATTGGTTTGAATGCATCTCTATCCATTCAGTCAAGAAACAATATGCTGGCATGTGACACGGGCAATCAGAAAGCTGAGCCCAACCAACTGAACGAAAGAATTCCTTGATGAATGAGGAAAAGTCTAGGTCCAGAGTAACTTCAAGTTAACTTGAAGACTCGGCAAGCACGAGTTCCAACTAGCATTCTTATGTTTATTATACCCATTTAGTTAAGTCAGCTTTCTAATACCTGTGAAACTAATTGTATATCAACTACTGTACCAGCAAGCACGTGATTTGAGGCCCTCCCTGTCCACGACAAGCGAATGCTTTCAAAATACGCCGAATCGTTTGCCGATTCGCTTCCAAATGGCTTCGCCCCTTGAACCCTCCCGCTGCCATTCTCTGCTTGATTTCAGTATTCCGTTTTTGTTTCGCTTTACCATTGAAGTATAGATGGGTTTGTGCCAAAATATAGATATAATTGTCCGCAATCTTATGGTTGTGAGAAAGCAGGTATTAAAATGAGAATTGTTGATTTGACACCTGAGAATGAAAAGCTATATTTTGTTTGCTTAGAAGATTGGTCGGAAGAGATGAAAGAAGCTGGCAACCATAAAAAAGAATGGTATGCCAAAATGAAAGATAAGGGCTTACGCGTTAAACTTGCCCAAGATGATCAAGGTATCATATGCGGTATGATTCAATATATACCCATTCAATATTCTTTCGCACAAGGCAATGATTTATACATTATCCTCTGCATATGGGTTCATGGACATAAACAAGGCATAGGAGACCAAAGAAAGCAAGGATACGGCAAAGCTCTATTATCGGCAGCAGAACAGGATGTACGTGAATTAGGTGGGAAAGGATTGGTTGCATGGGGACTGATCATCCCTGTGTTTATGCAGGCTTCGTGGTTTAAGAAACAAGGTTATATCAAAGCAGACCAGCGGGGTATTAGCATGTTGCTTTGGAAGCCTTTTGATTCTGATGCAAAACCGCCGAAGATGATCGCCCCTCAGAAAAAAGTTTCTAAGGTTTCCGGACAAGTTACCATCTCCGCTTTTAAATTCGGATGGTGCCCAGCTTCTAATCTTGCTTATGAGCGCGCGAAACGTGCCTGCAAAAGTTTAGGTGATCAAGTCAAGTTCACCGAATACGATACGACAAATGAATCTGTATTCAAAGAGTGGGGTATCAGAGATGCCTTATTTGTGGACGATAAAGAAATCAACACGGGCCCGCCACCATCATATGATAAGATATATTCTATTATTGCGAAAAAAGTCAAAAAGCTAAAACCCTAACACTTGACAAACATATGTTCGCATTATATACTAGGCTTCCAAACGAGGTAGCCTTGGCTTTGTGCTACCCAAAATATCCCTTAGGAGGTCATATGCAAACCAAAACAAAAAGACGAAAGGCCATAATGGCGATGCTCCAAAAGTTTGAGCAGGACATGGATCATCTGGTTACGATGGCAGGAAAGGAGGGGTTATTCCTACGTACCGAGATCAGTCTCATCTATACCGAAATGATGCGCATTCATCTTGACGCTTACAAGCTGATGTAACGCGCTACAGTCGGCTGTGTCCCTCTAAGAGTTAGAGTGGACACATCAATCTAATCCATTATGAAGGGAGCACACATGCTGAAATTCATCGCCACACAGACGGTTAATGACCATCTCACCAAGTCCAAGGTTCTGCTTGGCAAAATTCAAATCAATCTTAAAAGCATTTATGCTCCTAAACAGTCTTATGAAAACGCCCTATTGAAATTATCATTGAAAAAATAGTAATCTTCGAGTTTCCCGTGGACATAGTTCAAGGCACGCAGTATACTGTGTGGTGCTAAGCTGCTTATTCATCGTGCCTTGAAGGGTTTTAACAAAACTTGGAGGTACCAATGAACGAATATCAAGCAGGGTTATACTTAAGACTGTCACGAGATGACGGAAACCAAGAGAGCATGAGCATCGCCAATCAAAGGGCGATGCTCATGGAGTACGTAAATGAAAGAGGGTGGAGTGTAGAGGAAGTCTATATCGACGATGGATATACCGGAACGAACTTTGACCGACCAGGGTTTCAACGGATGATCAATGATATCCGATTGGGGCGCATCAATATGGTGATCACCAAGGACTTGTCCCGATTGGGAAGGAACTATGTTCGGGTAGGAGAGTATACCGACTTATTCTTCCCCAAGCATAAGGTTCGTTACATCGCGGTCACTGAGCATATTGATTCAGCCAAAGACAATGATATCGCCGGATTCTTGAACATCGTCAATGAGCATTATGCCAAGGACATATCGCGAAAGGTGAAATCGGTGAAGCAATCCAAAGCCAAGCGTGGGCAGTTTATCGGTGCGATTCCTTCATACGGATATGCGAAAGATGAACACAACCATAACCAGCTGGTCATTGATAAGGTGGCAAGTGAAGTGGTCAAACGAATCTTCCATCTTTACGCCATCGGTCACAGCGCAAGGCATATCGCTGAACAATTGAATAAGGATGCTATCCTATCCCCACGGCATTACTATTACTGGAAAGCAGGGTTGCCAAGTCCGCACAGCCCCAATACATGGTCGTCAAATACCATCTTGCAGATGCTCAAGAAACAGATCTACATCGGGCATATGGTACAGGGCACACGGAATAATCCATCCTTTAAAATGAAGGTGAGAGAACTGGTGCCAGAAGAAGACTGGATCGTCGTGGAGAACACACACGAACCTTTGATTGATAAGGAGACTTGGGATCAGGTACAGGCGATTATCAACACGCGAAAGAATAAACGCGGGATTGGCACCAAGTACAAGAAGAATGGTGAGATCGCCTTATTCTCCGGCAAGATACGATGTGCCGATTGTGGGTCTAAGATGAACTACATGAAGAAGCAAGCCAAGGGTCGCATCTATCATGTTTACCGTTGTTCCACCTACAACATCAAAGGTAAGTCGGCGTGCAGTTACAACGCCATTCGGGAAGAGGTTTTAGAGGAGTTAATCCTCAAGGACTTACACCGATACGCCAAGATCGCCATACAGGATGAGGCTGCACTGATTCGACAGATCGCCGACGCGCACGACCATCATCAGGAAAACGACTTGGAGCTGATACGGACGCAGGTCAATCATGCCAAGCAGGAGCTCTACAAGGTGAAGCAAAAATGCGAGCTATTGATGGAGAAGATGCTGGATGGGGTGATCACCAACGGCACCTTCAACAAGATGATCCGTGAGCAGGAGCAACGCCGGAATGAGTTGGAGCAGGAGATCAGCCGATTAAACAAATCCTTGATCCAGACGCGCGAAGCGAACCAGACCGCGGATGAGATGCTGGACAGATTCAAGTCCTACATCTACTTGGAGAAGCTGGACAGGGAAAGCGTGGTCGCGCTGGTTGACAAGATCGTGGTGTCCAAGCGATACATCAAGGATGGAATCAAACAGCAGGATATAGACATCTACTACAATTTCATCGGGAAGACACAAACAAAGAAGCAAACAGCCTAAGGGCTGTGAAGATTCTGCCAAAACAAAAGAGTGGGGTACGGAAGTACCTCACTCATATGGCAGAGAGGAAGGGATTTGAACCCCCGCCTGCACTCATCACGTAAACACTGAGGTGCCTGCTGAAACATTGCCCATACGCGCCCCAACGCTGTGGTCGCTACCATGCCAGTGCCCGCATCACCTTCGGGCGGACAAAGATGGATGCTGGCTTGCAGCATGTTGCTGGGGTCCATCATTCTGGCGCCTGCCTCGGTCAGGTGTCCGGCGCTTTCCCCAGCCGTCAATACGGTCGGAAGTATCTGTTTGATTTCCCAAGGGAAGCCTTCCTCTGCGTTCAGCTCATCAAACTGCTTAAGCATGCGCGCATTAAAGCCTTTGGTTTTGATATCGATCGGAAACATCCCCGAGGCTTCGCCGACACCCGTCACCTTCTCGCCGGTAAGCTGCCAGAGCACATATCCAGCCAAAGTGGTTAACTAGGCAATATCTTTGACGTGACTTTCCCTGTTTAATATGCTTTGATACAAGTGCGCAATGCTCCACCGCTGCGGAGTGGGATTCCCAAACAATTCGGTTAGCTTCTCGGAAGCCCCGCCTGTGATATTATTGCGCCAGGCCCAAAATGGCGTCATACGAAACGCCTCTGGACTTGATAACCACAAGTCCGCTTTTCTCGTCAAGTCCGCTGACATTGCCCCAAATGTACAGCACCAATCCCAACTTGACGAGTTCCAGATTGGCTTCTAATACTTCCCTTTTTAAATCTTCTAACATGTCTATTTACTCCAAATCACATCGCCCATGGCCAGTTTCAGCTTCAAATCCTCAATATTGGTTTTCTCGCTGATATGAACACATTCTATGCCCATGATTTCGGCAAAGTCCTTCATGTGTTCGGCGGTCAGGTCATATGAGATGACGTTGTGGTGTGTGCCGCCGCAGGTAATCCACGCTTCATTGCCGGTAATCATATCCGGCTTGGGCCGCCACATCACGCTGGCCACCGGCAGATTGGGCATCGGTTTTTCCGGTTTGATGGTATCAACATCGTGCACAATCATCCGAAATCGTCCGCCCATGTCAATGATGGTAACAAGGATGGCAGGGCCGGTCTTACCTTCAAACACCAGTCTTGCGGGAGCATCCTTCCCGCCGATGCCGAGGTTATGCACTTGAATTTTTGCTTTTTCCGACGCAATAGCAGGCGATATCTCCAGCATATGCGCGCCCAGCACCGAGCTGTTTCCTTTTTTCATATGGTAGGTATAGTCTTCAATAAACGAATGACCCTTTTTCAATCCTAAACTCATCTCGTGCATCACCGCCCCCAAAGCCGCGGTTTTCCAGTCGCCTTCCGCACCAAAGCCGATGCCTTTTGACATGATGTTCTGTGTGGCAAGGCCGGGTAGCTGTTCCAAGTCGTACAAATCTTCAAAGCTGTCGGTATAGGCACCAAATCCGCCGTCCGCCAGCATCTTCTCCAGCGCAACTTCAAGCCTGGCTTGGTATTTGACCGATGCCATATTGTCAGTCTCCATGCTGTAACTTTCTTCATATTCGATTATTTTGTTTTGAAGCTCCGCTTCTGGCACCGCTTTGACCATTTCCGCGAAACCGCCCACACCGTAGGTGTTCACACTCCAGCCAAACGTTTTTTCTGCGCCGATCTTATCGCCCTCGGTCACCGCAACATAGCGCATGTTATCACCGAGACGCATCACTTTCAGCTGACGGCTGAAAGCCGCGCCAACGGCCGATCGCATCCAACCGCCCATACGCTGTCTTAAGTCTGAATCTTCCCAATAGCCGCAAATGACTTTTCGTTTCATGCGAAGCCGTGCGGTAATAAAGCCGTGTTCGCGGTCGCCATGCGCGGACTGGTTGGTATTCATAAAGTTCATGTCTATGGTTTCGTAAGGGATGTCCCGGTTAAATTGGGTATTGATATGTAAGTAAGGTTTATTTAATAGCCCTAAACCCGTAATCCACATTTTACTTGGCGAAAATGTATGCATCCATGTTATGACACCGGCACAGGAATCGTCCGCATTCGCCGCTTTCATTACATGAGTAATCTCGTCCGGTGTGGTCACAACGCCTTTGCCCACCACTTCGAACGGGACAGCTTCGTCTGCGTTAAACCCCGCCACCATCGTTTTGCCGTGCTCCGCCACTTCCTTTAGTACTTCGGGGCCGTATAGGTGCTGGCTCCCGATGATAAACCAAAATCTATATTTTTTGTTCATTTTTTTAACCTCCAATTTTACATTGAATGCCTTTGTTTTTTCATTCACAAAGCAAAGTCAATTCGATTAAAGCATTTTTTAACATATATCATCGTTTTGGATGTTCTCATCCATATGTTTTTGAAACGGCCCAATAATTCTTCTCTGCAATGGCTCATTAATTGCCGTGCTGATAATAAATAGCATAAGCACGACGGAAATAAGCAAAAGAAATAATATGGTGTAAGGGAAAAGGGCAATAATAAACAAAGCGGTCACCGCCACACCGCTTAAAACAATCCAGTTGGCTTTCCATTCCGTCACCATCAAAATAAACGCGTTTCGAGCAATTTGTCTGCCTTTCAGATCCAAAACGGGGAGAAAAACAAACACATAACTGAAAAACAAAATGGTGAAAACTAAGAATAGCACGCCCAGGGCACCTGTAAATATCCCGATTCTATCATTCTGGCTTGATATACTGAGACTTAAGAAATAGTATGAATCAAACAAAGTGAATACTGCAAATAGCCCAAAAGGCATCGCTTTGAAAAAATTGGCTTTGAATTCTTGAAAGAATTCTGGCCACAAAAGGCAATTCCCGTTAATAACCAGCATAACCAACACTCTGTTTGCTCCGCAAATCGCCGCGGGTATTGTGATAATCGGAATGCTGAAAATTATCAGTAACAGATTTAGTGTGACCAGCTTCCAAAAATGTGTTTTTAATAGAAACATGAAGCGCCTCATGCCGCGGACGGGGATTGGCTGATCAACCCCTTTTCCGGGCGCAAAGCGCTTATTCTTAATTCTTTCTATAAGATTCATGCTTTCGTTCATTTTTTAATTTTTCATTCCCGTCATTACAATGCCTTCTACAAAGTACCGCTGTCCGATGAGATAAACTATTACACCGGGTAAAAACGAAAGACAAGTTGCTGCAAACATTCCAGAGTAATCGTTTTTAAATGAGCCCATAAATGTAGTCAGTCCTACTGCTATAGTATACTTCTCTCGTGAAGAAATATATATGGTCTGTTGCAGAAGATCGTTCCATGTTGCAATGAAGATGAGCAATGCTACCACGATTATCGCCGGTCGGATTGAAGGAACAATGATACTGACTAGTGTTCGCATCGGGCCTGCACCATCGATGGCGGCTGCTTCATCCAATTCTCTGGGTATTGTCCTGATAAACTGCCTGATCAGAAAGATATTAAACGCACCACCTCCACAAAGATAAGGAAGTATCAACGGCCAATAGGAATCAGTCAGCCCCAGTTTTGCCCACACAATGTAGAGCGGGATTAATGTTACCATCGTCGGTAACAGCATTGAACCTATACAAAGCGAGAATAGAAACTTTTTTCCTCTGAATCTCAGCCGCGCAAAAGCATAACCACAAAATATCGCTGTTGTTGTTCCAAAAACTACGCAGGGAACAACAATCATCAACGTGTTTCCTAAATACAGCCAAAAATCAAAAGTCGTCGGCTTGATATTATAATTTGAAAACAACCACTCGGACGGGAAAAATTGCGGCGGCCATTTGAATATTTCCAGACTCTTCATCAATGATGAACGGAACATCCACCATAATGGCAGCATAACTGCCGCTGCAAACAAGATGACAATAATTAAGGAACTGATATCCGCGATTTTTTGATTTCTGCTTTTATTTTCTATAGAACTATTTACGCGCTTTATCATTTTAGTGTTTCCTCTTCGAGCAACGGTTCTATTCATTTTTGTCATCTCCTCCTTCATTGAATATCCAAGTTTTAGATGTTGCAAACAATACGAAAGCGAGTATCGCCGCCACAATAAAGAATACAAACGCGATTGCCGCGGCTTTTCCTAATTCTCTTCCCCGGAATCCGATTTGGTACATCAAATATGTCATAAACATACTAGATTTACCCGGGCCGCCTTTAGTCACCGCCAAAGCGGGTACTACAACCTGCAAATTAATAAAGAGACTCATCAAAATATTGTAAAAAATAATCGGCGTCATACAGGGAATGGTGATATGCCAAAATCTCTGCCAAGCGTTTGCACCGTCAATTTCGGCAGCTTCGTGATATACACGCGGTACATTCTGAAGGCCTGCCAAAAATATAATGATGAGGTTGCCTGATGTCCAAATTGCGATAAGTGCCAGTGATGGTAAAACCGTATCCGCAGAAGACAGAAAATATGATTTACTGAAGCCTAAATTGATAAGGATATAGTTAATCAGTCCGCCATCATACTTAAACAAGAACCACCAGCTAATCATAATCGAGGTAGCTGGTAAAATATACGGAATATAGAAAACTGCACGGAAGAATCCGCGCGCCGGAATCTTGCGATTTAATAGCAATGCGATAATCATGGAGTAAATGACACTTCCAAAGACGGCAAGAAGTGCAAACAACACCGTCACCTTAATTGAGTTGAGAAAGTCAATACTCGGGCTTTTAAATATTTCTACAAAATTATCAAGGCCAACGTAGTTGATGGGAGGCAAAGTCCCGCCTTTAATAAAATGGGCAACGTTTAGGTCCGTTAAACTAATGCCGAAGACAGCCAGCAAAGGCAGGTATGTAATGAATATTAAGCCGAGAAACGCAGGAATCAAGAAAAGATATGCGGCGCGCTGTTCCTTGATCTCACACTTTGTCCTTTTTGTCATGTTTTTCATCTTTCAATTCACTTTCATAGATAAAAATCAAGGGACACCCACTTTTGAATGGTCTATTCTGAGGTGCCCCTTGAGTTCATGTGTTATTTAAAAATAACCAATCGTTTTTTTATTGACCAAGTGCTGCCTGCATCGCTTCACGAATGCTTTCGATGACTTCTTTGACCGTTTTGCTGCCGTTAATCGCCTCTACCAGCGCGGGCTGCAATACTTGTGTTACTTCAAAGGTATTTGATGTGTAATACCACGCAGTGGGCTGGGTTACATCCGTATCGAGTGCAACATCTACAACAGCCGTTTTGAAAGCTTCTGCGGTTAGAGGTTGACGGAATTCGCAATCATCCACCCAGGATTTCAACAGCGCTTCATCGGTATACCAATTCAGTTTAGTCGGCATCCACCAACCTGCCATAATGGTACCGAAATTGTTTTCTTCGCTGTTGTACCATCTCAAGAAAGCAGCCGCTTCTTCCGGATACTGGGTTGTCGCAAATACGCCTGTAGGTCCGCCTGTTGCAATGTCCACTTTTTCCTTCATGTAGGGCAGAACACCAACACCGTAATCGATGCCGTCAAATCCTGCACCTCTGAATCCTGTAGCCCACTGGCCTTCAGTACACATCGCCACATTTCCAGCACCCAGCGAGCTGGTAAAGCCGTTATCTTGCGTTCCGTCATTCAACGGAGCAACGTTTTCAACTAAGTGCAAATCGAAGACTTTCTGCATACCTTCAATCGCTGCATCATCGAATACGATTGACTTGCCGTCAGGTGAAAAGAAACTGCCGCCATTTGAAAGCGCCCATACTTCTAACTGCCAGGTATACTGGTTCACGTAAGCACCATATTGTACAATATTGTCTTTGTCAAAACCTGCTTCGCCCGGATGTTTTCCATTAGCGTCAAATGTCAACTGTTTGGCAACTGCTATAAACTCATCCCATGTCCAAGCATCATCCAGCGTTGCTGGAGGATAAGATACACCAGCTGCATCGAACATTGCTTTGTTGTACCAAAGCGCAAGCACTTCGTTGGCCGATGAATAGGCAACCGTGGTGCCGTCGCTCTTGAATGCAAGATAGTCGAGCGGCAGATTATCCTGACCTGCGTATATGTCTACATCAGACATCAAGCCATCTTTTGCCCAGCCGATAACGGTATCTTCAGCAACCATACCGCAATCAGGCATCTCGCCGGCTGTAGCCATGGTTAGAAGTTTTTCGTTATACTCATCGCGGCCAATCTGCAGTGCTTTTACATATACTTTGTCCTGTGATTCATTGTATACGTCCAAAGCTTTCTGCGTGGTTTCCTGTTCTGCAGGATCCCCCCATAATGAGAACGTCAGCGTGATCTTCTCATTCCCCTCTGAGCCGGCATTCGCTGTGTCCTGAGTGTCACCAGCATCATTTTGTGCTGCCGGAGTTCCCGATTGCTGCTGGCAAGCTGCAAAACTTATTACCATGATGAGGCTCAGCAGAATCACAACAACTTTTTTCATTCTCTTCACTTTATTTCTCCTTTACCTGTAATATTATTATACAACCCTTTCTGAATTGTATAAATAGCAGTCTTAATCTTGCGGTAAAAGCTTCTGCCAAACGATCATCTCGCCAGTCTTTCTATTACCCCAGATGCAATATGGCACAGCCGATACTTTTTCGGACGATGTTGTAAAATATGCCGGTGCATACAGAGCACCATCCTGGTTTTGGTTTATCAGTCGTTCGGCTGTATATTCAATGGCGGGCAAACCTGCCGGCAACTGTGCATCCGAAACCTGCGTTTCACTATTAATGCGTACAAACACAGATGCTAAATCCGACCCGTTATCCGCTTCTTCCAAACAATAAACACATGGGCCTTTCATTAGCGCCACCTTGCCAACATCTTCTCTCACCTTCTGATTCGCAACAACCCAACGCGGCGAAACGTCAAATCGCGTTTCAATGTGATGATCGCCTGTGTTTAGATCAAATACAGCGTACCCTTTATCCATACGCGGCATAACCTCAACGCCGTCAACCATAAAATTGATTTCTCCTGCAAAGTCCGGTACACGAACGGCGAGTCGAAGATCGACCGATGCGTTGAAAAGAATAGAAATCTCGCCGCTGTGCAAAAGATCGGACTTCATATTAATCTGTGCATTCCCGCCGTTCAAAGCGGTGTTATAGGAGGACGAAATAAACAGGTTTATATAGACTGTATCATCGTTAAACGCATAGATATAATGACCAAGTGAAGCCAATGTTCGCGCAACATTCGGCGGACAGCAGGCACAAGGAAACCACTCTTGACGCACAGGTTTAACATGCTTCATGGACGTGGCTTTAATGCATGTATCCGGCCACATTTCCAACGGGTTCACATAGAAATAACGGTCTCCGGTAAAGCTGATTCCTGCAAGTATATTGTTATATAACAGACGCTCAATAATATCGTAGTAATTTGTGCTTTTTTCAATGTTCGCCATTCGGCGGCTGAACTGAGCAAGCCCAACGGCAGCACACGTTTCGTTGTATGCCGAAGCATTTGGCAGATCATAATCGGTTGTGAATCTTTCTAAGTGGCCAGATGATCCGATTCCGCCCGTAATATACATGCGCTTTTCTGTGACGTTTTTCCACAAAGTACGGCAAGTCTGCAGCAGTTCTTTGTCACCCCGCTCCTGAGCGATATCCGCCATCGCTGAGTACATATAAACGGCTCTAACCGCATGTCCTTCGGCAATTTTTTGTTCTCTCGGCGGAATATGTGCTTGGGAATATTTCAAATCGTAATCATTAAATTCTGGGAAAAGGGCAGCATGCCCGCCACGTTGTTCAATTTCATTCAAAAGATAATTGGGTTCTTTGCCTCTCTCGTCAATAAAAAATCTGGCGCAATCCAAATACCGGCTGTTATTTGTGCAACGGTAAAGTTTGATTAAGGCCAGTTCAATTTCCTGATGTCCGGGATATCCTTTACGCTGTCCTTCTTCGGGACCGAATTCATCGCAGATTAAATCTGCAAACCGTACCGAGACATCCAATATTTTTCGTTTGCCTGTTGCTTCAAAGTATGCGACAGCCGCTTCAAACATGTGACCTGCGCAATACAGTTCGTGTCCTTCAACCAGATTACTCCAACGAGCATCTGGTTCGGCTATGGTGTAGTATGTGTTGATATATCCATCCGGCTGTTGTGCTTCTGCAATCAGATCAATTGCCTCGTCTGCTATGCTGCCAAATTCAGTGCCCGATCCATTCGCAATGCAATACGCGGTTGTTTCGAGCCATTTATACAAATCGGAGTCAATACAGACAATCCCGTTGTGTTCACCCTGCTCTTTGCCTGCGGCTATGCGGAAATTGCGAATACAGCAAACGGATTCATCTTTGCTTTCATTTTCCCAACCGTTAAGTCTGGTCCATTGATACGGAATTATAATATCAGCCACCTTTTTGGTGTATTCGTACCAAAGAGAATCGTTGATTTTAATTTCTTTTAAATCTGGCAATTGCAACCGTGAACCCATTGATAACTCCTGCTTTCTGATTAGTTGTGTTAAACGTTTACCTTGATAACCATAATATATTCCTATTTTTTTCGTTTGTAAAGCATTTTTTTGATTTATCGCGATAATCATCTGTAAAATACTCGATTATGCCTCTATTTCTTGCATTTATCTGTCATATTTTCCGTATTAAACGTTTTATATAATTCACGGTAAATGCTGTATAAGGAATGTTTTTGGCTAATTATCATGGTTTTCTTACGATTTTCTCTTGATTGTTAAACGTTTATGTGATATTTTACATATTATTAAATGGAATAGGATATCTGAATGGCAACAATAAAAGAAATATCAGAAAAAGCGAATGTCTCTATCGCAACGGTGTCAAAAGTTTTAAACGGATTGCCTGGAATCAGTCAAGCAACGATCGATTCTGTTATGGCTATAGCCGAAGAATTAAACTACCGTCCAAATCTCTACGCCCGCGGGCTCAAGAAAGGCGAGAGTAAAACCATCGGCGTTATTACCGAGGACTTAACTGTTTTTAATACGCCGGACATTGTGGATGGGATTGATGCTTATTGCGATACCCACGATTATCACTATATATTAGGGAACCTTCGGTTCAACAAGCGGTTCGGAAACCAACCGAAGGATACCGAAGTTTGCTCAAAAATTCTGCATTCGGTTGTGGATACCATGCTTTCAAAGCAAATGGACGGGCTTATCTACGTAGGCTGCCACAGCCATGCGGTTGTTCCAATCTTCAATCGCGAAGATATACCCATGGTTTATGCTTACTGCTATAGTACCGATCCAAATATACCCGCTGTTCTCTATGACGACCAAAAAGCAGCCTTGGAAGCAACGCAGCTGCTCATAAAAAAAGGGCATAGCAATATTGGCGTTATAGCAGGGCAAATGGATAGTATCCATACAACCAACCGTAATCTTGGGTATCAGGAAGCGCTCTATACGCACAAAATACCTTTTAACCCGAAAAACACAATGTATGGCGATTGGACAAGAGAATCTGGTTATCAACTGGCTAAGCAATTGGTCGATGATGGTGTAACGGCTATTTTTGCCCATAACGATTTGATGGCCGTCGGCGCAATCGAGTATTGTAGCAACGCAGGTATTCAAGTCGGTAAAGATTTGGCGATGATTGGTTTTGATAACCGTGAAATCGGCACGGCTTGCCGGCCGAGCCTGAGTACCGTGTCTTTGCCTCTCTTTGAAATTGGTCAGAATGCTTCGCATCTCTTGCTGGATATCCTCGCAAACCCCGATGCTCCAAGGGCGCAAAAGCTGATGTTGTCTTGCCAGATTGTTGAGCGCGAGTCCACCGGCTATAAAAATAACAAATAAAGGTGAAACCATGAAACTGACTGCATCCATAAACTTGGACGTAAATAAAAGAATTTCTGCAATTGACCCGAGAATTTACGGGTCTTTTATTGAGCACATGGGGCGCGCCATTTACACCGGTATATTCGAACCCGGACATGAATCCGCAGATGCATCCGGCATCCGCCAGGATGTTGTTGAGCTTATTCGACCCATGAGCATCCCGGTTATACGCTATCCCGGCGGCAATTTTGTATCCGGCTATCGCTGGGAAGACGGGATCGGCCCAAAGGAAACCCGTCCTGTTCGTCCGGAACTCGCCTGGTTTGCCTTGGAAACCAACCAATTCGGCACCAATGAGTTTATGGATTTCCTAGAACAAATCAATGCGGGTGCGATGATGTCGGTTAATCTCGGTACTCGTGGTGCTCAAGATGCCGTTAACCTGCTGGAGTACTGCAATTTCTCTGGCGGTACATATTACAGCGACTTGCGAAAATCACACGGATATGATAACCCACATGATATTAAGTTGTGGTGCCTCGGCAACGAGATGGATGGGCCATGGCAGATTTGCGCAAAAACCGCAGAAGAATATGGCCGCGTTGCTTGCGAAACGGCAAAAATGATGAAATGGCTGGACCCTAGTATCGAGCTTGTGGCTTGCGGTAGTTCTTTTCGGGAAATGCCCACATTCGGCGAATGGGAGCGCACGGTTCTGCGCCATACCTATGAGCACATTGATTACCTGTCGCTGCATAATTACTATACGAACAATGAAAATAATATTGCATCTTTTCTGGCAAGCAATATTAGAATGGGACACTTTATTAATGAAGTCGCCGATATTTGCAAGGATATAAAAGCTGAAAAAAAGACAGATAAGGACATCTATCTTTCGTTTGATGAGTGGAATGTCTGGTACCATTATAAAAAACATGGAGTGGAGCCCCCAAAATGGATAAGTGCCCGTCCAATTGAAGAAGAAGCTTTCGACTTTGCAGACGCCTTGCTTATCGGTAGTATGTTAATCACACTGATTAATCATTCGGATATTGTAAAAATCGCCTGTCTGGCACAATTGGTTAACACCATTGCTCCCATTATGACCGAGCCCGATGGAATAGCTTGGGTACATTCCATTTATTATCCGTTTCTTTTAACCTCGCAGTTTGGACGCGGAATAGCCTTGGATATTGAATTGAACTCGCCTACATACGATTGCAACGACATAAAGCAGATTCCCTATATCGACTGTGCCGCAGTTTTATCCGAAGATAGTACAGAAATCAGTTTATTTCTTGTCAACAAACATCTAAGCGACGATATCGAGTGTCATCTAACTTTCCATGGTTTTAATTTTGAGAATTCATATGAGGGATCTTGCTTAAGCGGGTTCGAGTTTTCCGATACTAATACGCCAGAAGCACAAATGATTATACCTAATAAATATCAGGATGAATTTAAAGATATGGGTTCTCCAACGCTAAATATACCTAAAGCTTCGTGGAGTCTAATACGCTTAAAAAAAAGAGAAACAATTTCTCCTAATAAAGTTTAGTTTTGGTGCTATGCATGATTTCTTTCCCAATGATTGTTTCTTAAGCGCAGTTTCGGATCAAACCCTAAAAACCCTGATGTTGTTTGGCTAAAACAGCAGATTAGAAACGCTATGCCATTTGATCATAAACCCAAATACTTAATCCATGACAATGGCAAAGCATTTGTAAGCAAGGATTTCCAATCTTTTCTGTCATCCTTTAAAGTTTCATCCAAAAGAACAGCTTACCGTTCTCCTTGGCAGAACGGCATTTGTGAAAGAGCTGTTGGTATTATTAGAAATGAAATTCTACGTTTTACTATTCCTTTAAACGAAGTACATCTACAAAAAATGCTTAATGGGTACATTAATAAGTTTTACAATACTCATCGCACGCATCAAGGCATCAATCGCAAGACTCCGCTACCTCATGAGAATCTAGAGCCAATCACATTGAAGGAAACATTTATTGATTCAACGCCTATTTTAGGCGGTCTGTATCATACATATATGAGAGCAGCCTAATTTATTTATTGACCATCATTTCAAAAAACATGTCTTTTTGTTGTTCGCAGATTTCCTAATAAGATATTTTGCTTAAAATCTTGATTCTTGTTTTAAGAAAAATTCTGGATCTTGTTTCAAAATAGTTGTTAAAAATGAACTCTAACCTCCAATTTGTTTGCGTTTCCACCAGATTTTTATTTTTAAGGTCGACAGATTGACAGTCCAATATTGCGTTTCCCGTTCAGTATTTTACTGTCGGGATATAAAAAGATCTCCTTACATATCACTATGAAAAGAAATCTTTTAAGAGGAGACTATGTTTATAGCAAATTGATTTATACATGCAACACGAGAATCCTCTCCAATTCAATGGTCGCGTGTACCTAAACGTGATAATATAGCCCTCCTCTTGTCTTATACTCCGCTCACGCAATATCTTTTGCTTAGACTTTTTTCAAGCCTGCTCTTTCCCTAACCACTGAAAATACCGCTTGTAATACAATAAATAGGCAAAGCAATGACGCAACTGCTACATCTGACCATCCAGAAGATAGTTTGCCATTAGTATTAATCAGCGTTGTAATCGTTCCAATAATCAGCACCCCAAAAAACGAACCGATTACATTGCCTACACCGCCTGTCAGCAGCGTTCCTCCAACAACTGCTGCAGCAATCGCCTGCATTTCAAGACCTTTAGCCTGTTGAACAGAACCTGCCATTGTATTCATACAATAACAGATGCCTCCTATCGTACACAGTACTGACGATAACACATATGCTTTTAGCTTTATTTGCTTTACCCTTAGTCCCATCATTCGTGCGGATGTTTCATTACCACCAATGGCATATAATGCACGGCCAAACTTAGTATATTTCAACATGATGAAGATGAGGACAATACATACACATGCAATAATGACATGCGGATAAATAAAAGGAGTCATAGTAATACCTTTTTTGTTGACATACCCTAGGAATTCCGGAAAATAAATCTTGGCATTCGCCCATCCATAGAATAAAACATTATCTGCTTCTGTAATTGAAAGTTGTTCAGTGCTAATTACAGCTGTCATACCTCTTGCAAAGAATAACCCGGCCATGGTGATTATAAAAGGCTGAATATTCATATAACTGATAAAGAACCCTTGCGTTAACCCAAATGCAACCCCAATCACCAATATCAGTGCCAGCAAGAGAATTGCATTATATCCAGCATCCATTCCTGCTGCAAGGAACATGCAATCCATGGCAACGAGAGAGCCCACCGAAATATCAATTCCGCCAATAAGCATTACACAAGTCATGCCGCAAACCACGCAAAATAACCCAGAATTGTTGATAAGCACATTTAAAAATGTTTGAAATCGGCCAAATCCTTTGTCCTGATATATCATACATCCTATAAAATACATGACAACAAAGAGCATAATCGTCACGATGACCATCCATGTCTTATTGTTTATCCCTTTTCTTTTCATAATACGTCATCTCCCTTGCCCGCAGACGCCCTCAGCGCTACGGTTTGTAGTGGCTTGCTGCGGTTTTTCCAAGTAGTAATCCATTGTTTAAACACTGGCGACTGTACTGCAACAATAATAATCACGATAACGGCTTTAATCACGGGTGCTTGTATCGCTGAAACCCCCATTGCAAGCAGCGTTACTGTAATCGCCTGAATGGTATATGCGCCAAGAATAGACCCTGCTAGATTAAATTTTCCGCCGCCCAGGCTGTTGCCTCCAAGTGCCACCGCTAATATCGCATCCAGTTCATAATTGAGCCCAATGTTATTTGGATCTGCAGAATAGATTCTTGAGGAACTTATCACGCCTGCAATGCCTGCACATATTCCACAAATCACGAAACAGGTAAATATAATCCTGCTGGAATTAATACCCAGCAATCTTGATGCCCTCGAATTAACCCCTACAGACTGAACATAAAGGCCCAACGTTGTTTTTTTCAATATTAACGCTACAATAGCAACCACCGCCACCGTAACGAAGACCGGCGTGGGGACAGGGCACATCCAATCTCCAATTTTAAAGAAATTTCCCAAATATTTATACGGCTCATATCGAATATAGATTAGCATATTATTCGTTACCAGCAAGCTCACTGCTCTTCCCGCCGTGAACAGAATAAGCGTTGCAATCATTGACTGGATTTTTAACTTGGAAACCAAAACACCGTTAAATACGCCTGCAACTCCGCCCATCAAGATGCCGCCTAAGATGCCTAGCATCATGGGCATTTGAAGCTCGGTTGTCGTTTTTACCCCGAAACCAGCCAGCAGCATACAAGTAAAGCAGCCAGACAGACTCATCACTGAGCCAACAGAGATATCCGGCCCTTTTGATGCAGCAAGTACAATCGTCATACCCACTGCAAGAATGGCAATTTCGCTACCACGATTTAAGATATCAATAAGGCGTCCGTATAGGACCCCGTTGTTTATTGAGATATCAAAGAAATTCGGACTTTTTATCAAATTAACCAGCAATACTAATACAAGACAAAATGCCGACAAAAACAACTTGTGACTGGCGATTTTTTTAATTGATTTCAACATCTGATTCCCCTCCCGCAATTTCATCCATCACTTTTTCTTGCGTCATCAGATCAGATATTTCGCTGACTTTTTGTCTGTCTCTCATAATACACATACGGCTGCATGTGCGCAGCATCTCCTCAATTTCTGATGAGATAAATACAATACTCATCCCTTCATCCGCAAATTCTAGTATTAACTTTTGAAATTCTGTCTTTGTACCAACGTCAATTCCTCTTGTCGGTTCATCTAAAATCAAAAAATCCGGCTTTGTGCAGATCCATCTTGCAAGAATCACTTTTTGTTGATTTCCTCCCGACAGTTGGCTAACCATTGTCTCGGTGGACGCTGTTTTAATACTAAGCAGTTCTATAAATTCTTTGGCCAATTTATCCTGCTTTTCTCTAGACAGCATCTTAAAAAACCCGTTTCTCGTCTGAAGCGCCAGAATAATATTTTCTCGAACAGAAAGCTCACTGATTAGTCCATCGTTCTTCCGATCGTCTGGCAAGTAGCCCATCCCCGCTTTGATTGCATCAATTGGCGCTCTTATCTTTAACTCTTTTCCCTTAAACTTCAGCTTGCCAGTCTGACTACGGTCTGCACCATAAATACAGCGCACCATTTCCGATCTGCCTGAACCCAGCAATCCCGCAATTCCAACAACTTCACCTTCGTGTATATTAAAATCAAATGGATAAATTTTTCCGCTATGCGATAGACCGTGTGCATCAATAACCACTTTATCACTGATATCCTTTGCACTTCCGTGTTTTTTTATCGTTGCAAGATCATCTAAGTCCTTCCCCAGCATTGCTGCGACAAGTTTAACTCTTGGAAGCTCTGCTGTTCTGTATTCTCCGACAAATGCTCCATTACGAAGAACGGTAATCCGATCTGCCACCTCATAAACTTGTTCTAAAAAATGGGTGACAAACAGAATTGCAACACCTTCACTTTTCAATTTATTCATAAGCTTAAACAGCTCTTCAACCTCTTTTTCATCCAGCGAAGAGGTTGGTTCATCCAGTATAAGAACTTTCGCTTTGATATCCACCGCACGCGCAATTGCAATCAACTGCTGAATCGCCAACGAATAGCTTCCCAGTTCTTTTACCACATCTATCTCAAGCCTATGCTCATTCATTATTTTCTCGGACATTCTGTTCATTTTCTTCCAGTCAACAAATCCGAGCTTAGTTTTTGGTTCTCGACCAATAAACAGATTTTCAGCAACAGACAAATTTGGACAAAGATTGACTTCCTGGTAAACGGACACAATACCCATATCCTGCGCTTGCTGTGTGGAGTGAAGAAAAAGGTTTTTCTCATTCCCCTCTATATAAATCTCGCCACCATCGCGCTCATATACGCCGGTTAAGCATTTGATCAATGTCGATTTTCCCGCGCCATTTTCGCCCATCAATGCATGGATTTCACCTTTACGCAATGTCAGCTGTGCACCAGCCAGTGCAACAACTCCGGGAAATCGCTTATCCATATCCCGAAGCGATAATATCACTTTTTCTGCCATTTCATTTTCTCCTCAAAACATACCTTCAGCTCAAAACGCGCTTATCCATGATGCCAATTAAGGGAGGCATATTGCAGCCCCCCATAATTGTTTTTCTTGTTCATGCAAAAGCACTCAATTAATATGGTGTGTTCGCAACGATCTCATCTGTAACCAAAATCAAATCTTCGGTCACTGCTTCACCAATGCTATTTACATAAGTGATTGTTGCAAGGTCGTCCTCAGCAACATACCAAGGTTCAACCATGAATGTTTTATCCGGAACTGTTTCGCCCGCTTCAATTTTTTTGATGGTTGCCGCAAGTGTGGGGCCCTGCAGAGGATAGCAGCAGAAATCAGCATTAATTTTGCCTTCTGTAACAAACTGCAGTGCAGCTTTACATGCATCCCAGGAAATCAGGATAACGTCTTGGTCCACGCCATAGGAAACGCCAGCAGCGTCCATTGCATCCATTGCACCGTATGCTTCGTTGTCATTTTGGCAAACAACAACATTGAACTCGCCCGGATAGCTCTTGCAATAAGATTCCATCACTTTCATGCCGCCTTCTTGAGTGAAGTCGCCAGTCTGTGAATCGATGATATTCCAACCGTTTTCATCAGCGTATTGCTTAAATCCATTTGAGCGGCCAATCTCAGCGGAAGCGCCAATTGTACCCTGAATAACAAGGATATTCAATTCAGAAATACCTTTTAATTCAGCATAGTCTTTCAACCAAGCGCCAGCTGCAAGACCTTCGTTCATAAACTCAGAACCAATCCATGTTGAATATTTGTCTGAATCATCAACTGTACGGTCAAGGATAATAACCGGAATACCGGCATCTTCAGCTTCTGTCAGGACGGTATCCCAGCCAGTTGAAACGATAGGAGCAATAACGATGTAATCTACATCATCCTGAATAAACTGACGAACTGCTTCAATCTGTGCTGCGGAGTCATTGTCGCAGTCTACAAATGAAAGATCAAATCCATTTGCTTCGGACAATGCTTCCTGTGCAGAGTTGGTAGATGCCATACGCCAGTCGGATTCATGACCAACCTGTGCAAATCCAACGGTGATCAACCCGCCCTCTTCTGCCGGTTCGGCTGCTACAGCTTCCTCAGCTTGCGCAGGTTCAGCTGGAGCAGCTTCTTCCGCCGCGCCGCAAGCCGCTAGAGTCAACAGCATCAAAAGGCATAATACAACTACAATTAATTTTTTCACTTCTCTTCTCCTTTATGAGATAATTTATTGATTGGATGTTATCATTAGTAAACTTAAAACGTAATACTATTAATTATCATAATTTTTTTGTGCATATTTATCCATGTCATTAAGACAGACAAATATGGATAATATACGAGTAAAATAATGTTAAACCGAGTAAAAAAATAAAGCCGGCTGTTTTATAGACCGACTTTATATTAAAAGCGATTATATTTTTCATAAATTATTGTCATTTCTTCTTTTCCTATATTCTCTTGGACTCATTAACATATTTTTCTTGAAAATATAGCTAAAATACTGGGGTTCATTATATCCTACATCAAAAGAAACATCCGATAGCTTTTTATTTGTTTCCAATAAAAGCTTTTTTGCATGGGCTATTCTGATTTTCGTTAGATATTCAATAAATGTCTCTTTTGTTTCATTTGAAAAAATCATACTAAAATGATTGGGCGATAGCGCTACATGCTTCGCCACTGAGTTTAAAGATATTGAAGGCTTTGAATAGTTCGCATTAATAAAATCTTTTGCTTTTTTTAGAATATCCGAATACTTTGTTTTGGCATATTTTTGCTTAAACTTAATCGTCCGTTCTATAAAGTCTTTTAAGATAATTCTAGATTCATCATCTCCAAATCTAGCGAATGTAATAATGTTTTTTTCCTTCACATACGGCAATATATCTGAAGGGTCGCCGCCATACTTCTTAACAATATCAGCACATTCAAAAAGCACGCTGGTGATTTGATAGTATTTATATATGCCAGGGGTATCCTCGGGCTTTAAACATCTATCAATAAAATCATCAATGTCTTGTAAATTCATATATAGTAAATCATCAATGATATGGTTCTTTGAAGTTGGATTAACTTCAATCATGTTATTTTCCACATCTTCGTGATAAAGAATATGTCCAATATACATGTCGTTCACATACGATCTTGCTTTATTGGCATTACAGTATGATTGACAAATACTTCTTAATCTTTCGGTTACACTACCAATTCCAATAATCACATTGTGGTTTTCTATTTGCGTTATCTCATATTTCATAGTGCCTGCAAGGGCAAATGCCTGCTCCTTGAGTATTGATTGATCATTATCCGCAAGAATAATCAAGATTCTTTCCGGAACACGATAATAATATAGCGCATTGCTGATTTTCTTCAAAGTTCTATTACATAGCGCTCTTAAGCTTACATGGTCAATTTCTTTCTCTACACATATTTTTATATCCATGACAACATAGTATTTCTTGATGATGTCAAAATTATATTCTTTATAGCGTTCAATAATCTCCTGCGTAGAATAATTATTTAGAATAATACTTTCAAAAAGATAGTCTTTTTGATAATCGTTAAAATTCTGCAATTTGTTTTCCATTTGCAGCAATTTCAAATCCTTTTCTTTTTCACTTTCAATCTTTTTAACAGCATTACTTAAGACTGTGTTCAGTTTTTCCAACTCAATCGGCTTAAGAATATAATCTGAAATACCCAGTTTTACGGCTGCCTGCGCATATTCAAATTCATCGTGCCCACTGATAAGAATAATCTCAATCCATGGCATTGTCGACTTAAGAATAGTTGAAAGCTCAAGTCCATTCATAAACGGCATCTCAATATCCGCAATCACGATATCGGGTTTTAGCTCATTAATCAAACTGAGTGCCATTTCACCGTCAGAAGCCTCTCCGCAGAAATTAAATTGAGTATCTGCCCAATTGGTTAAATTAAGTAGTCTTTCTTTTGTTCTAAATTCATCATCTACAATTACAACTTTATACATTATTTCTTTATACCTGTCTGTCTGCCCTTAGACGCATTACTGTTTAGCTTCAAAACTATTCTCGTACCTTCATTCTCTTTGCTTTCGATAATCATATTGCTGTCTTCCCCATAATATAGTTTTATTCTTTTGTAAACATTCAATATGCCAAACGAAGTATCTTCCTTCGTATATATTTTATCATCTTTCATTTGTGCAAGTAACGTCTTCAATTGTGCTTGTGCGATTCCAATGCCGTCATCTTTTACTTCAACCACAATATAGTCACCTTCTCTGGTAGCATTTATAGTAATATTCCCCGGCTCTCTTAAATACTTAATTCCGTGATATATAGAGTTTTCGACCAGCGGCTGCAAAAGCAATTTAAGAATATATAGTTGTTTAAGATCGTCTTCACAATTAATCGTGTAATGAAGCAACCGCCCATACCTGAATTGCTGTATTAAAAGGTAGCTTTCCACATGATTTATTTCTTCTTCAATCGTGACCCAGTCCTTTCCCTTGCTAAGTGATGTTCGATAAAAAGTGGTTAAAGCCTGTACAACTTTTATCGCATCCTTTACTTTTCTCTGTTCAGCTAGCCAAATAATTGTATCATAGGTGTTGTATAAAAAATGCGGCTTGATTTGCGCTTGAAGCAGATTCATTTCCGCTTTTTTCAAGTTTTCATGCTTTATGTTGTTTTCTTCAATTAACTCTTCAATTTTACCTGCCATCACGTTCAAGCTGTTTGTCAATGCTTTTAATTCATATACTTCCATATCTTTTACCCTGATACCAAAATCACCGTCTGCAATCTTTCCAGACATGCTTTCCAAAGAACTCAACGGTTTTCTAATCGCCATCGTTAGTTTTTTTAAATTTCTTATCATAAAATAAAGGAAAGCACTTATAATAACGATATCCAAAAACAATAGGAAGCTTTGGATAAGTGTAATACGCCTATTTAACTCAGCCACGCTTGCGGTTTCTGCATTGTTATACTCCTCCAACATTTCGCCAACAACAACCGCCACGCTTTTTATTTCTTCATTTGTTGCTATCAAATCATCAATACTTGACTCCGCCGCAACCTGCAACCCCAACTCCTGTATATAAGCATTCAGTGTTATCATCGTCCTCAGTGCAAGTTCAAGCTCAGTTCTTTTGGTATCAATCGAGTTCTCCTTAAGATACTCAATTCCGTCCTTTATTTCTTCAATCATTTCATCTTGTTTACCATCCTCAAAGTCATTCATTCCGCAAACTATCTTCCAAGTTTCATTTGGAATATCCCTTTGAACAAGAGATACAAGATTTCTTGTGTGCTCCCCATTTTTAACAATCTGGTTATACGTGTTAATTAATGCATATGATATTGTCATATTGATAAATATGCTAATGATTGAGAATATCATAACATATATAAAAAAGCGGTTTATCTTATTAATGATTGATATTTTCAACTATTAATACCCTCTTGGCGGCAGGTCGGAAAGATCATCCCACATGGTAAACACGGTTTCTTCCGAATAGATATTCTTTTCCACAGGTTCCCCGTTTATAATTTCCTTGGAAAGCGCCATTATTTCGTCACCAATGTGCGGTGTGCACTCGACGACACAGTTGACCTTACCCTCTCTTAATAAATCGATCGCACGCTGTTCCCCATCGACAGAAACGATAATTACATCAACTCCTGGGCGAAAACCATTTTTTTCTAAAACTTCCATTGCACCGTACATCATCGCATCATTATGAATAAAAAGCACATCAAACTCAATATCCGCCTTAAGTACCTTTCGCATAACTTCTTCGCCTCGGGATTTCATGAAATCGCCATTATAGCTTCCTACAATATTAAACTTATCATAATCTTTAATCTTATCCTCAAACCCGCTTTTTCTGCCCAACGCCGGCGCAGAATTTTCCGTACCTCTTATCTCAACAATCTTAATCTCTTTTGATGTGTTTTTATAATATTCAATCAAAAACTCAGCGGCCCGTTCGCCTTCTTTTACAAAATCAGAGCCAATAAAAGCTTTGTATAAACTATCGTCTTCAACCACCACACCTCTGTCTGTAATAATCACAGGGATACCTGCATCATGGGCTTCTCTTAACACATTGTCCCATCCCGTACTGACAATCGGCGCAAACGCAATAATATCTACTCGATTCGCAATTAACCGCCGAATATCGCTCACCTGTTGTTCATATGTGTTTTCGGCATTTAAGAAAATCAAATCGACATTCGCGTCTTCTGCTGCTTTTATTATGGATTCTGTATTTCCAATTCGCCATCCGCTTTCGCGGCCAAGTTGTGAAAATCCCAACACAAAATCGGCATCTTGTTCCTTACTTTCACTATTACAAGAAAGCAACAGAGAACAAGTCAAAAACAATAGAATAAAAAATGTCCCTTTTGAAATCCTTTTCATTTAGAATAGTCCTTTATATGGAAATACCAAGAAAATTATATCATATGCGTGATTTCTTATCTTAATAATATTTATCGTATTATTTCTATAAAAAAGAAGTATTAATTAAAAAACGTTCTTCCCGTTAAAAATCTTATTATTCAGCATAATATTCGGGGCTCTAGTGCAAAAAATCTCGAAAGGCAGACTACTACCTGAACGTCATCCAATGTCTATGCTGCTTCGCTCATTACCTTGCTAGTGAATCGCGCCTCAGAAACCGTCGGCGGTTTGCTTTCCATCGTGCCCGTGCCGCTGATCTTTTCCAGCAGAAAGGGAAAGCCTCGGGCAAAGGTCACAGTGTTGCCGTACTGGTTTGTAAATGTAATCTCTTGCATATGTTCCTCCTTTTTTAGGTTTATTTTTGTATGTAAAAAGCACGCCGAAGCGTGCTTGGGGTGATAAAATACTATTTATCTTTACTTTGCTTTCACTACTTCATAAGAGTTTGTATTTATTCGAAGTATAAATACATTGGGGTTTACGTGTTCACCTACTTTATAAATGAACAGCCAATTACCCGAAACCTCAAATGCATAATTGTTAAGCAAATCTCTAAAAAATACTGCTATAACTTTTTTCTCACCCAGCCCTTCATTTTTCAGCTCCCTTAAGTAAATATGATGTTTATCTACGGTAATCAATCCCTCATCACTGAGATGTACAATTTTTTCATCCTCATCTGCTTCTCTAAATATAAGCTTCATTTCACCGTCCTCTTCGGCAATTGAATACAAGTCTTTGTTCTCTGAGTCTTGTTCTACTCCAACACCGAATAATCCGGAATTCAAAAAATACATATAGCCAATTCTTGATACAAAATCTTTATTATCGATATATATCGTATTTTTAACCTCCAGTGAGGCTTTATCCAAAATTAAAATGCGATCATTTGCTGCCGCGAATACATCATCATTCTTTATCCCAAGTAAGCTAAAATACTGATAATATCCAATATCTGCATCATTGATAAGGAATTTATTATCTGCTAATGATATAAAACTTGCTTCTCTTCCCGCAATTAAATTCTCCAAGCATTTTGGCTTTGAATAGTCCGGGTAATCTAGCAAATTGTCATAGTTCATTGAGCTCACTATATAATTTTCGTACTGAACAATCGTATGCACCGAAATCACATCTTCATCCTTGTACTCTATTTGTTTGATTTTTGCTTTTTCACCGCCACATACGTAGACTAGGGTCTCCATACCCATTGGTACATGTATACCCTGCTGTTCATCAACCACAACTTCACCACTATCCAAAACAAATCCATCTATAATGGTATCTCGCAATAATGGATTTCCGCCATACTCTACTTCCGAAATACTTCCAGAATCAGAGGAATACTTATATAGTAAAAACACAGGAATCCCTCTTTGTTTTGATCCGGAATCGGCTACAAAATAGATATCGCCGTTATTATTAACTGTAATCCTGCTTATTTTTGTTGCAGCGAATATCAATTGTTCTTCTGTTCCATCATCCCGCACACGATAGACGCCACTGTGTTTCCCTTCTTGCGAAACATAATATATATTTCCTTCAAAATACGCTGTCGATTGTCCTGTGTTATCAAACGCGCTTTGTTTATTGATAAATTCATGTGTTCTGGCCCAAAAGTACTTGTCCAGAATAATCACGCATCCGGTTAGTGCAATAATTAAGAACAACGTTACCATCACTAATGCAGTCTTTCTTATTGATTTCATTTTGTTTCCTTTCTTTTACTTATCAATTGAATAAACGAATGAAAAGATTGAATTCACTTTATTAACATAATCAGAAGCATCACTGTAAGATATGTTCGGGTTATGCGTTTCGATACCCCCATTGCCATCCCGCTCCAACATTTGGTAATGTGCACCTGGTATCCATCCATTCATGTAAAAATATACGACACCCGTTGCATCAGAATTATCAAGTGATTCTTCAATCTGCGCAGCCTGCGCCGCCTGCGAAACATTGAAGCTCTTCTCAACATCAAGTCCATACTCCTCTAACTTATTTTTTACGGCATTGATTCTAGTCCCCAGCACTCCAAATAAATTCAATTTTGAATTATCATTGAGGCTTTGATATGTATCATCAAAATATGAATTGATTCCCAGACTATTTATTACGTTATGAACCAAAACAGCTCCACATCCATTATCAGGCACATTTCCCCAGCTCCCATACGGGATTCCCCAAAATGTTTTTTGATTTTCGATTAATTGATCCGTATGAAGTCGCGATAAATTATATTCATCCTCTAAGTCTTCAAGGTTCAAGTTAATTTCCTTTATCTCTTCCTTAATTGCTTTATATTTTTCGAGCACAGCATGATAATCAGCATAAGCATCATAATCATCATATGCATATCCACTAAAGGCCAAATCATTCATTAACTCTTCATAATCGCTTAACTCTGCTTTCTTTAATGCCAAATCATTGTTGATTTTTGTCTGTTGAACATTGTACTCACTTTCGGTCATATTATGTTCTTTACCATCTTCATATCCGGTCACGGTACTCGGATACCCATTATCTGATAATGAACCTTTTATGCCTGACCCATTTTCAACAAGCGAACTAAGCCAATCGAAAGATGTTTCCACCCCATTCCCTCTTGAGTTCAATATATTTTTACCTCTTTCAAGATGAACCTCAATCTCCGCACTCCAATCATCAAGTGCTTCACCAATTCCCGATTTTTCTAGAAACCCATTGACTTCTTTCTTCGTCTCTTCTGCCCAGCTGGTGGCGTCGGCTTTTAGTCCAGAAAAATCAAGATCTATTTCTATTTCACACTCTTCATATAAGGTTTTAAGGCCGCTCAATCCCTCTTTTATTTTCTGCCCAAAGGTTTTCTTTTCGCCGTCACCCGTGTTTTCTGCGGAATCATTTTCGTTCCCTTCACCAGAATTAAGATTAACCGCATCTTGATAAATCTGCTTAAGTCCACCGCCTTTATATATAGATTTGCCTATTCCAGTATCGTTTCTTCTTACTGCCCCGCCTTTGAATAAACTCTTTAGCAAGCCTTGTTTTGGCGCTTTGTTTTGTTCCGGATTTTGCCTACGGCTCTGCTTGTTTGTTTCTACTTTTGCTTTAATGGTATCAATTTTTTTAGAAATGCTTTGTACCGCTTTAACTGCCTTTTGCCCAATAGGCGTTGATTTAAATTGATTCACTTTCTTGATAACTGCCGTTTTTGCTGCAGATTTTACAGTTTTGTTAAATGCTTTGACCTTAGTCACCGCCTTTTTTGCAGTTGCCAACAGTCCATCATTTTTAACTGATTCTGTTATTTTTTTCAACAGTCCCATATATTTTACCATCCTTTATTATTTTTTCCTAGCCACAAAAGCCAAACAAAAGCAGCCTATCCGCTTGTTCTGTTTGGCTTTTATCGCCGCTTATTGCGCAATCTCCCGCGCGATTTTATCTTTGCTTTTTTCAATCAGCCGGTCTTCCATCTCTTGGCTTGTCTTCCCTTTCACGCTGATTGTTGTTTTTGCTTTCCCCACGGTCGGCTGCTGTTGTTGCTCTGCTGTGCGTTCCGAATCAAGCGCCATTTGTGCTTCCGCGTCTTCATACTGTGTCATGGGTGACGTTTCTGCGCCTTCGTACTGTGCCATGGGTGACGTTTCTGCGCCTTCGCCTTGTTCCGTCTCCGGCACCGTGTTTGCCCCTTCTTCCGGCTGTCCTTGGCTGCTATCCACCCCTGCCTCTTCCAATTCAGGGCTTTCAACGTCTTGCATCTCGCCGTCCACCGCTTTGCTCCAATTATGCTTCATATATTTTCTTTCGTTCTGATCCATTTTTTCTCTCCTTTAAAAATTAGTGTCGTCAATCACAGTCGGTTTAACACGCTCCCGCATTTTCCCGCTTACAAAGCTCAAAGTCCTGTTCAATGCTTCCAGTGATTGATTAAAAAAGCTTTCCGGAAGCACACCCTGTTTAAAAAACATATCCGCGGCCAAAGCTTTTGCACTCTCAATCATTCTTCTGTTCATCACAATCTGAATCTGCTTTTCGTCAGATATATTAAAGCTTGCCGCAATGCTCTTTTTAATATCCTCAAAAACCTGCTCAATTTCTTTTGCTTTCAAACCAGCGGCTAAGACAGATTCCTTTTCAACCGATAAATAGTTACAGATAATTTCGGTTACCATTTCAAATGCCGCTTCGTTCTTCTTTTTCCTGCTCATCGTTCTTCTTTGATACATCATTTGGGCATCGTAGTAATCCAGCCAATCCTTCACCGTTGGCTCGGCTTTTTCATAGGCCTTACCGTCAATATTCAATTTCACTTTTTTCATCTGTATCTCCTTAAAAAGTTTGGGGCAGGAAAAACCCTGCCCCATTAAATCCTTGCGCATTATTCGAATGCGCATTGTGTTTTTTCTCCGTTAAGCCGATGCCCCCGCCGTTGCGCTGTCTTCGTTCTGGTACACCGCGATGCAGCTGTCCGGACTGCTGGACAAATCGGACAGAAAAATATCCGTCCCTACCGTGCCGTATGCATTATCCTCCAGATAATCCGTTATGTCTTTAACCAGGCTCACTTCATCACCTTCTTTCGTCTGTAATGTAACTTCATCTATGCTTCTCCTCCTCAATAAATGTATTTACTAAAACGCAAAGTTATTATCTAAGCCCTCGTTATCTCTCTTCTCAAAATTACTTTTTTGGCTTTGCAAATCATGCGTTTATAGTCGGTCTTCATCAAGCCTGCACGACTGCTGGAAAAGCGAGTTCCATGGGTCTCATCCCCGGTCCATTCCTATGGACGCACTGCTCAGTATCCGTTGATACTGAAAGCAGGTGTATCATGATCAAGGCTAAATGGTCTTGGCAGTCAGGGTCCCACCTCTGATAACCAGCGGAATGTCATCGCTCCAAATTATCATGGCGCATTCCCTGGTCGGCTCGCATTCAGCCAAATGTATGCTGGCTTTTCTATTCAGTTATGAAGGTGCAAATTCCTATTCTAATTCAAATTCGAATATTTTTTCAACCAACTTCGCTTTAATCTGTTCATACATTTCTTTATAAAACAATATTGCACAGCGTTTCCTTCTTGATAGTGTGTTGAGCATATCGTCTTTATGTATGCAGAATAGTATTCAACTACTTCACTAATCGATTCATATTCACCACCTACCGCTAATTCAATTGTCTCCAATGACATCGTTTCTCTTACCTTCATCGCTTTCCCTCAGATGTTTTGCCAATCTCTTGGTCGCTTCTGCCCTGTGATTTTGTACAGCACTTCGAGATAACTTGAGTAGCCGAGCAATTTCTCCGTCTCTGAATCCAACAAAATAATAGAGAAGTATAATCTTTTGCTTTTTACCATCAAGCCGTTCAATGGCCTCTACCAACAAATTTTCGCGTATCAAAACCTCATAGCCATAGACAATAAACTTAGTGTATTCTTCTGGTAATTCTGCTAAAGCATATTCCAGTTCATGCACACTCATATCAGAAAATAGTCTGAACTTTTCTCGCCTGTATTTCTCTGATCGCCAAATATCCTTGGCCTGATTAATGATGATTTTTTTGCAATACGCATCAAAGGAATGCTGCGCGTTTAGGTTGTTTTCTCCCACATCTCTATTCATCCCTTTTTATATATTTTTTTCCTTTTCGCTAATATAACGTTTAGTAAGGCACATTCTGCCACTTATAATAAAAAAATAATACACACGAAATGCATATTAATTTTTAATACTCCCTTCAATAAAATTAAGTTCTTCAATTAAATAGTGATAATTATCACTTTTTTAAACAATAGTATATCGTTTTTCATGATGTGTTTTGTTTTTCGTTACAGGCTATTTACATATAGTGGTTGTCAAACTTTTTTGCAATAAAAAAAGCCATCGATCAAATATTCCAAAGTAGAATATATATCGCGACTTATATTTTAAAATTATTTCCTTTTACTATTCTGAAAACGCTTACTATATTGACCTTGAAAGAAGGTATATATATTTGTCCAACCCAAACTATTTCGCCATCATACCCGCCAATATCCGATACCATTCATCCCTTACCGCCAATGAGAAAATCCTCTATTGCGAAATCACCGCCCTTGCCAGCAAAGAAGGCTGCTGCTGGGCAACCAATAACTACTTCGCCACACTATACGGCGTCAGCACACGTACCATTACCCGCTGGATCGCGAAACTCCTTGACCTTGGCTTTATCATCATTGAAAATGAATATCTGCTCGGCACCCAAGCTTTGGATAAGCGAAAAATAAGCATAGTTGTGGATGTTTTGTCTAACCCTGGTGACACGGATGTCGTTACCCCCCCCATGACAAAAATGTCGATACCCCCCCTAGACATCGATGTCCAGAGCCCCCCTGGCAGAAATGTCACACATAATAATATAAAGATTAATAATACAAGGTTTAATAATACAAGAGAGAGTAGTGTGGATATCATCCAACAAGATATATCCTCATTGATTGATTCTTATCATGAAATCTGCCCTTCCCTGCCCCGATATACCTACCACGAACGAGATAACCCAAAACTGATTTCGTTTTTAAACAGCATTTCAGATATAAGAGCTTTTTTTCGCCGGGTCGAGACCAGTGACTTCCTAACCGGCCGCAGTGATAAATGGCAGGGGTGCTCACTGCTCTGGCTGATTGACCTTTCCCCCAATATTGACTCCAGAAAGCAAGAGAGGATTTGCCTGTTTTGCATAGTATAATTATTTAAATGGAGGCAAAACAGATGACCTCGCTACGCTGGGTCAGACCCTGGCAAAGAAAAAGTATACAGCAGAACAGATTATTGGGATGTTGCGTGAGGTTGAAGTGCTACTTGGACAAGGACAGACTGTTGCACATGCAGTCAGGCATATTGGCATTGTAGAACAAACCTACTATCGATGGCGAAAAGAATACGGGGGTATGAAGGTGGATCAGGCAAAGCGACTACGTGAGCTCGAAAAAGAGAATGGCCGTTTAAAAAAACTGGTAGCTGATCAAGCCTTAGATATTGCAATCCTAAAGGATATCTCTTCGGGAAACTTGTAAGCCCGGAGAAGCGCAGATACTATGTTAAAGCAGCGATGGAGAAGTATCCCGTATCTGAGCGACAAGCATGCCGGGCGATTGGCAACCCAGAAAAACGCAACGGTATAAAGTGATAAAACTACCGGATGAGGATCAGTTAATCCACCGCATAGAAGAACTGGCTGTGAAATATGGCCGTTATGGCACGCCCAGGATTACAGCGATGCTTCAACGTGAAGGATATACGGTTAATCATAAGCGAGTTGAGCGCATTTGGCGAGAACAAGGGCTTAAAGTGCCTAAAAAGCAGATTAAGCGGGCAAGACTGTGGACCAATGATGGTTCTTGTATCAGGCTTCGGGCAGAGCATAAAGACCACGTCTGGAGCTACGACATGGTTGAGGACAAGACCCATGATGGCAAAAAGTTCAGGATATTAAATGTTATTGATGAATACAGCAGAGAATGTTTACTGGTTTTTGTATCAAGGCACATTCGTTCAATGGAAGTAAAGGATTGTTTACTAGAATTGTTTATTCAAAGGGGCACGCCGGAATATATCCGTTCTGATAATGGTAGCGAGTTTATTGCCAAAAGAGTCCAAGAATTTCTACTTAGATTAGGAACACAGCCAACATATATTGAACCAGGAAGCCCTTGGGAGAACGGATATGTTGAATCTTTTAACGGAAAAATGAGAGATGAATTGCTAAATGGAGAAATATTCTATACAATCAAAGAAGCAAGAATCATTATTGAGCAATGGTGAAGGCAATACAATACAGAGCGCCCTCATAGTTCTCTGAACTATGAGACCCCAGTACCACAGTCGCACCTTTTCGAGACACATAAACAGGTTGCTATCCTAACTTAAAAGGTGGATACCCTATAGGGGTAAGGTCATTTTGTCAGCAGTCTGTTTGTCCCCGAAGATATCGGGCCCGGATGAACTACGCGCACGCCTATCGCTTCACGATGGAGACCCGGATGCCGTATATCATTACGACCAGCAGCATCGAACTGCAAAAGGTGCTGATGAATGATTACATCCCAAGGTTGTCCGAGATTCTTCTGAAAGAAGGCATCATCGATTCATCGGTGACGGCGGTCCTTCGAAAAGGTAAAGCCAACTACATCTGCAAGCGAAGATTATTTAAGTAGGTTCACACACTAAAAGGTTCAAACAAGGATACCAAAACAACACAATCCCTTCTATCCGGTCCCATGACTTGAGGCATACGGCGGCAAGCTTGATGATTCTCGAGAGCGTGCCTTTAAAGACAGTCTCTGGTATCTTGGGGCACAGCAGCATATCCATTACCGCGGATATCTATGGGCTTGTGCTGGAAGAGCAAAAGCGGAATGCGGTAAATGCGCTCGATAAGTATTTTGGTTAGTAAAATATGTTTAAATTTTCGCAACAAAACCCAAATATGTTCTTTTTCATTTGTAATAGATCTTAATGTATTCGGTATAGTTCTCAACCATACTAATACTATAATCACGATATTCTTTACTGAAGCTAGCATTTAAAAATAAATCCTCATGATGACATGTTATTAGATAGGCCCCTTCAAGGTATTTTTTAATAAATAATTGCATTTTTATACCATATTCATCATAAATCCCCAAGTTGATTCTACCTTCATTTATCTGCGTAGGCAAAAGTAAATTAATATTTAGCAAATGAGACCATTTTGATAATTCACTATGTAGCTCTGCCATTGCCGACCCCTTTGTGAGTGAGTGATTATCCAATTTTATAGATAAAGGTATTTTCTCTTGTGCACGAAGGTTTTTCTCTAGAGATTCTAACTTGGAATTTACCTTAGATTGCATAAAATCATAATCTCTAGTATTTCGAAAATCCGTATTTTGATTGCTTATATAGTCATTTCGGAAATTCTTATCTAGAAAGAATGCTCTAAATAGCCGGATTCCTTCTATTGCTGACCTTAGGGAATTGAACGCTGGGAATGGTAATCTCTTTTCACACAATTCGAAGAATCCTAGAATATTTTGAAAAATTGCTTTATTAAGAACAATAATTGTCGCTATTTCTTCCGAGAGAAAAGAATGTTTAAAGAAATTATTATTATCTTTACTAATAGCATTTGAAATCTCATCAAATGTGAATGTCACATATTCTTTTACGTCAAAATAGAATTTGTTTACAAACTCTCTATTCTCAATGTTGAATATTTCAATTCTCTCCATGATCAACCTTAAATCTTAAAAATGATACTCCATAAATTCGCATTGGAACTGCAACACTCCGACAGAAGTCGGAAATTCTAATTTGTTACTGGTGTTTTATAATTTAATTGTCCGCTTTGAAGGGTGTAGCACAATTCTCGTGTGACATATTTGTTACATGATGTCCTTTTCTGACCCCTAAAAACCGCAAAAGGCTCCTCGGGCAAAATGCCCAAAAAGCCCGATTTCTAGCGGAATTCTGGCAGAGAGGGCTGTTGTCCCCACAAGGTACTACTGGACAGGTATCTTAGCAAAAAACCCCAGCCAGATGACTGGGGTTTTCCTTCAATTCTCTTGTTTTTCTCTACGCCGTGGGCGATGCACTTGCCGTAGCTTCGGGTGTCGCCTCAAGTACGTCGCTCGGCTCTGCGCTGGCCTCGGGCGTCGTTTCGCTCGGCGCTTCACTGACCTCAGGTTCCGCCGAAGTATAGATCCAAGCCCTTAAGATGCCCTCAGTGCCGCCCAGGATGGTCTCACCCATTTGGTCGGTCAGGGTCAGACTCTTAATCTTGCCGTCCTCGTCTGCCTCATAGCCTGTAATCACCGCAAACGCGTCTTCACCCAATTGCACCAGTATCATGGGTGCGTCTTCATCAGTCAGTACGCTGAGGATATCTTCCACTGCCACTTCTTGTTCTGTGTAGCCGTCAAGGTCTGCTTCTTCGCCTAAGACATAGCTGGTTGCGTATTCCAGGCTGCTAATCAGCTTAGGTGCTGGTGTCGCACTCGGGCTGGCGCTGGGCTCAGTGCTCGGCTCAATGCTTGGCGCTTCACTCGGTACGACGCTCGGTACGGCACTCGGTGCTTCGCTCGGCGTCGGTGCCGCGCTCGGCTCTGGCACAGGTTCGGGAAGCAGCATGTCTTCGATGGACTTTAAGTAGTATCCACTGTCCTCATTGGTCGCTTCGGCCGTCGCATCCACGGTTAACCGTCCCTTGCTTCGTGCTTCCACCATAAACAGGTAGTCACCCGACAAGCTGGGGGTAAACGTCACTTCGTCACTGACCGTCCAGGATGTAAACGGTATCCATGTCATCTTGCTCTGTCCTGCCAGCGCATAGCTGTAGCGATATTCCGCTGTGTGTGCAAAGCTTGTGACCGCAGATGCCTCAATCAGCGCATAATTCTCATCCGTATCCAAAACACCCATGTCCACCGAACTGACCGGCCCAATACTGTAGATATCAAAGCGGTCAACGTCAGAGTCCTCAATCTTGGTGCTGTTCTTCATTCTGGCGTTCAGCTTGATATAGGCGGTCATGTCCCCATTCAGTTCAGCCAAATCCAGGTCCACGTTGATGCTGCCTGTACCGCCATCGTCATAGACACTCCAGTCATGTGCACTTAAATCATTCCACTTCTTGTTATCCGTTGAGTACTGCAGCTGATATTCCACCGTGCCGCTCGCCGGTTCACTGATCGCGATGTTCGCTGTAATGGTCTCGGTATACTCATGCGTTTCGCCCGGTATAATCAGATCAGCGTCCACCTCGCGTTCCTGGCTCAGCAGCCAGATCTCTTCGGCTTCGCTCTCAGCGTCCGCCGTGGTTCTGCCTGTGCTGCGTACCTGTGCTTTGATGAGATACAAGGTATCCTTCTTGGCTGTCGGGAGCGCGCAGCTGGCCACATCGTCGAATGTACTGGTTGCCGTCAACGGCTGCCATGCAGACAGTGGTTTGTAGCTCTTGCCGCCGTTGTTTGAATAAACGATCTGGTATTCCATGCCCGCGTCTGTACCGTCCGCTTCCATCTCCAGGCTCATCTCGCTATCCAGCCCGATGATGTAGTCGGCATCATCGTCATTAATACCCAGGCTGATCCAATGCGCCGGTTCAGCGGTAAACCAGATATCTATCGGCTCAGAAAGCTCCGCGCTGACATCCGCCGTTTTCGCTTTTCTGCCCAGCGCTGTCGCTTCGGCTTTAAACTCATATGCGCCCTCGGTCTTCGGCCGGAAGAACGCCTGATTTTCTACCACATACTTAGATGAAATACTGCTCCATTTAGGCGCGCCTTCCAATCGATAGTAGAACTTATAGGTCGCGTCATCATTGGCGGTGGCCGTCAAGATTAAACTGTCCCCCACCGTCGGTAACAGTTTAACACCTGCCGCTGCATCGCTTTCAAAGCTCATCATCTCGGTCAGAGGCTCGACCATATACACATCGACTTCCGCTGTGTCAAAAACATCGGCTGTGGCGTGTCCGTTCGTTTTAGCCTCAAATTTAAGCCAATAATGCGTATCCTTCTTCACGGCCGGCAAAGTGATGATAATCGATGCATCGGTTATCGCTTCTGGCCCCATTCCTTCTACATAGTACAGTTCTTTATATGACTTACCGTTTGTGGAATACAGTGCTCTGAGGTCATAAGTATCTGTACCATTACCTTCGACACTGTATACGACTGGTACATCAATGCCCTCAAGGTCATTGACAAACTCGGTCGGTCCATCCACAGCCACACTGGCGCTCTCGGCGCCCAGACTTAAGTAATACAGGCCGTAGTAACCGGTCGCGGCCGAGGTGGTATCCGTCGTCGTACGGGTTAAGCTTCTCGCTTCCACGCAGAACTGGTAGCGGCCGTCAGTCTTGGGCACAAAGGTGATGGTGCGTTCCGTGCTCCATTTGCTGCTGACGTAACTCCACTTGGTATCGCCCAGCTTCTGATAGGCAAACCGGTACTCGGTATTGGCCCTCTCGGTAGCGGTTAAAGTAATGCCTTCCGCGTCTACGCTCTGTTCTGCCGCATCGTTACCCACGCCGATGACAGCGACTTCGCCCGCTTCTACCGGGTGTGCAGTCTTGAACTCGACCTGCGTCATAGCGAACGCATCGGGCTCTTTCTCGGTTCTGCCGATGGTGCGTACCTGAACCTTTAAGTAGTAGATCGTATCCTTCTTCACCAAAGGCAGTTCGGGTATGGTTATAACACCAGTCGAGCCCACTATGGACAATTCTTCGTATTCCTTGTTAATCGGCTTAAAGCTCTTACCATTGGTCGAGTATAGCAGCTGATATTCTGCCAACTCAGCAAGGTCATTCTTATAGATATACATCGTCAGCGTAACCGGCTCGCCATTGACATAGTCTTTCTTATCTGCAGTTAAGTTAGTGATGCCTTTCACAGGCTCAGCGGTTTTGCTTAAAGTATATGCCGTATAGTCATAATCCCATACATCTCCGGCCTTGGTCTTTCTGCCCAAACTCTGCGCTTCCACTTTAAAGTAGTAAGTGCCTTCGGTTTTTGGCACAAACTGGATGGTGTTGTCTTCGCTGAAGGCTTTACCGATATACGCCCACTTGGCGCTGCCCTCCATACGGTATGCAAACCGATAGGTCGGGGTTTCGGCGTAGCCTGCTTTGTTGGCTGCTGTCGCGGTCAGGGTGATGCCTGCTTCTGTAACGGCCTGACCCGCGGTGGTGTCGCCCACGCTGTCCAGGGTGACCGATGCAAGGGGCATCACTGGACAAACTGTGACCTCAAACGGCTCGCTGTAGCGCAAGGTGGTGGAACCCACCGTTCTTGCCTGCAGTTTGAATATATATTGTGTATCCTTAGATGCCTTTGGCAAGTCATAAGTGATAGTACCCGATGAATTATACGCCTCCCACAGCGTATTAGTCGGTTTAAATGATTTGCCGCCATTGGTTGAATAGATCAGCTGGTACTCGGCTGTTTCGCCATCCGGTACATCCAAAATCTCAATATCAATATCAAGCGTATCATATTGCACCACATCCTCATTGCCTAAATAAGACATCGAAACACTATCCCATGGTAATGGCTCTATAATAGATGCAAATTTCAAACCACAATGATTTGCATATTGTTCTGCATAAGAACCCATCACGCCATAAATCACGGCATTATTGGAGCCATTAAGGATATTCCAGCTTTTATCATCGCCCCATTCTTCAATTCCATTTCCAATTTGAGTGGTGCCCGGCAGAATGGTCACTTTCTTCAATCTGTAACTGTAAGCGAATGCACCTGATCCAATTTCAGCAACCGTATCCGACAATTCAACGTCGGCTAACAATGTGGTGTTGAAAAAGGCATTGTCTCCCACCTCGGTTACTCCCGGCGGTACAACCATATTCGTCAGATAGCGGCTATACATGAATGCGCCATTTCCGATTCTTGTCACCGTATCCGGAATTTCATAGGTAAAGCTGAAACGAGACGGTAGATAGAAGTATATAGTTGTCCTAGCCGCATCCATCAACGCGCCACGTTCAAATACAGTGGTTGCACCGGTGTCAATGTCATTGAGTCTAAAACATCCAACAAACAACCCCTCTTCTATATTCGTGAGTGAATCGGGCAGATCTATCTCCTTAAGATTTTGGCAGAAATAAAACGCTTCAAAGCCAATCGATTCGATGTTATCCGAATTCTTGATTTTTTTGAGGTTATCTGCGCTATCAAACGCACGTGGTTTAATCGCGGTAACCGTATTGGGTATTGTAAAATCAGCTTCCGATTTTGTTCCCAGATACAGCACTAATTCACTTTTTGTGTTCTTATACAGCACATTGTCAACAGCTTCATATGCGCCGCCTGAACCAGACACAGTTATGGAGATCAGATTCCTGCAATAGGCGAATGCCTCTTCTCCCAAATCTACTAATGTACTGGGCAACTTAACTGTGGTAAGGCTTTGGCAACCGTAAAATGCATTTTGACCAATGGTAGTTACGCCTTCCGGGACATCAACGCTCGTTAATCCCTCATTCCAGTAAAAGGCAAAATCACCGATGGAATCCAACGTAGTTGGAAAATTAATGGTCGTAAGTCCGCAGTTACCAAATGCCCAGTCATCAATCATTGTTAACCCTTCCGGGAAATTAATTTCTGTTAAACCAGTACAGTTATAGAAAGCATTGCTACCGATAGTCTCAACCGTATCTGGAAGCAGTACAGTCTGAATAAATGTTTTATTCGAGAAAGCCCACTCGCCTATTGCTATCACGCCATCCGGAACTACAACATTCGATGCTGTACCATTATAGGAAATAAGGACATTGTCTTCGATCTCAAATTCATCGGGTTCTGGATCCGGAGTTGAACCTCCTCCAATTATTTCATAATCTAGCCCGCAATAGTATGCATACCAATATGCGTCCGAATTTTGAACACATCGAATTGTTGCGCTATACGGGATACCCAAATAGTTCCAACCCCAAAAGTAATTTTCTAAATCTACACTCTCAGGAATAGTTATCATCTGTAATGCATCGCAGCCAATAAATGCATCATCGCCTATGCTCTGCAGTCCTTCGTAAAATACCATCTCAGTAATAGATTCACAGCCCCAAAATGCTTGGCTCCCAACTTTTGTCAACGAACTTGGAAAGGTAATATTTGTAATGCTGTGATTTAAATCTGACCTTGTCATATTGTATATATTGAAATAAAATGCCGAGTCATCAATTTCAACAACACCTTCCGGAATCTCAACGCTTTGAGATGATCCTATATATGCATAGAAAACATCATCCACAATTACAAAATCCGTTGCAGGTGTTGTGTCTTCAATGAGTGAATAGCTTATTCCATTATCAATTGCGTACTGATACGCCAATGAATTCGCAATACAATTAATTACCACATTGTCATCGTTATATTGAAATATCCCTGTATCCATATCCATAACAGCATCTGATATAGTAATCTCGCTCAATGCATCCGCGTGGTAATCGCCACTTCGTTCTCCGAAGCAACTTGAACCAATATACAAAATACTATTTGGTAAATCTACCGCTGAAAGTGAGAAACAATCTGCAAAGGCATAGAACCAAATCTCGATAACACCCTCTGTAATTGTGAGGTCCGAAAGACTTGTACACCCATAAAAACAGTATTGTGGTATTGTTCTCAAAGTGCCTGGAATTACAATTTGCTCTAGTGATTCACAGTATTGAAATGCGCATTCTCCCAATTCCTCCAAACCTTCTGGCAAATTAATGTTTTTTAAACTTGTGCATTGGCTAAAAGCAGATTCTCCAATAGTCTCTATGCTCTGCGGTAGATTGACCGTTGTCAACATCTGTGAACCGCTAAATCCACTTAGATCAATATATTTGCACCCGCTCTGTATAGTTATCGTCACCAAATTCTCACTACTCAGCGAGGAACTATTAATGATTTCAACAGAACTGGGTACTGTATATACAGTACCGTCTTTAGCGTATGGATACTCAAGCAGTTCTGTACCGTCTTTGCTAAATAGAACTCCGCCTAACGACTTATACCTCGAATTATTCGAATCAATATTTATTGCTTTTAGACTGTATCCCATATTGATTGAGGATCCCCACCAAGTACAGCCATCAACATCACCGAAAAAATTTGTTAGATTCGCCCCCGCGTTCAAAGTTTCCAGCAACTCAGTGCCTTGAAATGCTCCATATATAACCGTAGTCACATCATTGGGTATTGTAAATGTTGTCCCCGGCCTGCAATTAGGATAATCCCAAAGTGTTTCGCCAGATTTATCATATACCACGTTATCAATAACTTGATACATTGCATTATTTGCATCAATACTGATATTCTCTAATACATAAAATCTTTGAAAGAACTCTTCCTCAAGAACTATTAGGTTTTCAGGAATTGACAACGATGTAATTGTTAAGCTTGCTAAAGCTTCGTCTTCCACTCCAATTACTGCTACCCCATTAATTTCGTTTGGTATGATAAGATTTGTAGCCGTTCCTTCATATCCTGTAATCATACCTGTTGCATCATCAAAAATGATACCTTCAGCAGTTGTTACTGTTGCTGCGTTTACACTTGTCGGTGATAGAACAATCATCAATAATATAGCGATTGCTGTACAAAACATCCACCACTTCTTTTTCACGTCTAATACGGTCATTTTCATCCCTCTTCTTTCAACTTGTTGTATTATTTAACTTCTCCATTACATTTTTCTTGTATAAGCATTATCGCTATCAGTTTTCTTTTGCTTTGTTTATCTCACTACACATTCAGCATGAGAAAAAAATCCCATAAAGCAATTACTTAGTGCGCTAAAACTGACCGCGTATTAAACACCACTGCTGCACTAAAAGAGAAAACTCCTGAAGCAAACGCAAAACATCATAAAAAGTATTTAATACCAAAATACAATAAAACTTTACTTCCACCAAGCTGTCACAATGTCATAAATGTCCACCGAACGGCCATATACAATTGTGCTTTCGAATGGTAAATTACCACTGCTTCTGGCGGGATCATGGAAATATATTGTACTATTATCATATCCGGTTACCAACATAGCGTGTTTATCTCCGGCATAATTTCTGAAATACACAATCACGCCTTGCTGATTTGCTTCATATGCTTGTCTGATCGCGTTGTACATGCTGGAAGGCAAAGAAGCGTTGGCCGCCTTGTGGTCAACCGTATCATCCGCAATAAAATGATATTTCATCCCAAACGGATTAGTACATTTATAATGGTCTATATTTACAGTGCTGCCATTTGCCAGATAAACATCATTCGGGTTTGTTGAACCATTAATCCAGTTTATTAACATAGCATAAGATAAAATATAACAATCCCCAGCTTCAGTTATCCAGTCAGATGATTTAAAAAAAGTTTTGGGATTGCCGACATACCCGCTTTCTATCGGTGCTGGCTCAGCTGCAAATCCTTTTCTATCATAAATATAGAATGAAGAAAAATTGAATATATTATATGAGGTATCCAGTGAGCCATCAGTTCGATGTAAGCCATTAGCATCCAAAACTGAATTCTCACCATTTGTAACGGCCGGGTCATTGACAATCAAATTGCCCACATTCCCCTGTGCATCTAAAGTATAACCTTTAACCAACATATGATGTGTGGGCCTCCCATCTTTTGCCGGAAATATCGCAATAGACGGTCCCCAAGCTGGGTTCTCGTTATATCTGTCCATATGATATTTTATTTCTTGGTATCCACCTGATAAGATGGTAATTCCACAATTATATTTTTCAAACAATAAGCCAATATTGTCCATTGCCATTAGGGCTCCGCCATCCACTTTTGCCACTTTATCCAGTGTTAAATTGAGGTCATAGCGTAAAAACTGCAGTCCCATTGCTGCACACTCCATTAACGACCCATCATATCCATATCCAGTAAAAAATGGAATGGGTGGCATTGTGATGACTTTAAACGCTCGATTAGCAGCAGCACTATGTGTCGTCTCACCAGGGCTTCTGGCCAAGACAATCAAAATATAATCCGACGCAACCGGCGGTGTGAATGTAACTGTATTGCTGGTGCTCCAATCCTGTATCAGATCCCAGGGGTTCCATCCGCCGTATTCGTTTTGGTAGTAAAACGCATATTCTGCATCATTAGTGTGAACGCTGCCCAGTACTGACGCTGTCATGGTAATCGGCGTTCCGGTCAAAGCTGTGCTTGCCGCCTGCCCATTTGCCGTGACCGAGAGTGCTACACCTTCCAGCGGTTGAACATCTTCCACCTTTATCCGAATCGCTGGTCCAAAAGTAGTACCCGTCGTATTGGTTGCCCCCGGGAATACTACATATGTCCCTTCATCCAATTCTATCGTTGTATGGGTTGTAACAATACCTGCGATCGCTTTGTGCCACACCAGTTCTTCCTGTCCTTCATTATCTTTTTGTACAGAATAGATATATAACGTATAAGAGAAGGCGCGGTCAGCCGCCGTCCATGCCAGTTCAATATCACCGTCAATGTCAAAGACTCGTTGTGAAGTCGTATACGTCGGCGCTCCGGGCTTCTGTATTTTTACTTCAAATTCAGTCCAATTGCTCACGGTATATCCTTCTTCATTTATCGCTAAAATATTGGCTTTATATTTACCATATTCCAAGGCGGTCATTGCTGTATTATCTGTAATTGGTGCAATCCGTGTGACGAAATCACCGGTTTCACTGTCATAAATATATAAATCATAGTGCGTAATTCTTTCGGCGTGCGTCCAATTGAATACCACATCACATGGGTTAGTATAAACGCTCTGCGATGTCCTGAAATCCGTAATAGCTGTCGGCTTATCACGGTTGACAGTAAGGGCGGCGCGCTGCTCAGCAAATGTAAATCCGGTTTCATTAACCGCGGCCACGCTCACTTCATAGCTGCCTTCCGGCAGATTGATGGTTGTGCTTGTGCCCATCAGGTTTTTGGTTCTGTCAATCCGTATGCCGTCTTTATAGATATATAAATCATGGTGCGTTGCCCTGGCCGTATCGCTCCATGTTACCACAATATCTTCCATATAAGCATACTCGGTTTTATCAGTAGAAATCATAGGCGCTGGCGGTTTCTCTCTTACCACAGAACTTACCGCGGTGCAATACGCATAGCCTGAAGCTTGCCCCGGACTTCTGGCTTCAACCCGATACGTATATGTTCCAGATACCAAAGGCGTAAATAAACAACCGTCATCGCTTGTCCAATCCTGTATTACTTTCCATTTACTACTATTAATTCGATAACTGAATCTGTACTCCGCATCATCCGAATGTGCATCACCGACAATTTCACCGACTAATTCGACCCCGTGATCTACAAACGAATCCTCCGGCGTCGGATTAAATGCCACACCCTCAACCGGTATTACCGGCGTTATCTCGTAACCATCCTTTGATTTTGTAACATCTGTACCTGTTCTTGCTTTTTTCCGTCCTTCTACAATCAGCGTATATGAACCTACCCGCATTGGTCTCCATACCACTTCCATATTATCCACATATTCTGTCCAATACTCAACTAAATATGTGCTTGTTCCACATTTTGCTGTAATTTTTATCTCAGCAATATCTCCCTCGCCCAAGTCTTCAATTACGGGATAGACTTTAATGGGATGATAAGCTTCCTGTATCGCCATGTCAGTTGAAAAACTTAAATCGGTTAACGGTATATCACCAAAGTATAAGCTGGCAGAATCATCAAATTCATCCTCAGCATCAACAGAAGCCCTGCCTTTGGTTCTGGCTTGTACCTTAAATTCATATGTACCTTCATATTTTGGCACGAAAAGCGTTCCCCCGTTGGTCAGAGTTCCGCTTGCAAACCGCTTTGAAACATAGTACCACTTGGTACTGCCTGGTCTTTGGTACATGAATCGGTACTCAACCTGCTCGGGCAAATAGCCCAATTGGGCACCTGCAACGGCGGACAATCTAATCTCCTGCCCTCTTTCCAACACAATGTTACCGCCCGCTGTTTCTTCGTCCACACTGATTAACGTTACTTTTTCAAGTGGCATAATTTTATACATATCCACTTCAAAGACATCCGAAACGTCCACACCTTCACGGCTTTCACTTCTAATATTTACCTTGACGTACAAATGTCTATCCGCTCCTGAGGGAATACTAATCTGCAGATCAGCAGTGTTTTCGTCGGATAGTGTCAATGCTTTCCACAGTTTATATTCCGGCAGCACTCTCCAAGACCGATTATTTGTCGAATACATCACTTGATATTCAACATCGGCATCATTATGGCTACGCATAACCGATATCTGAATCGGAATATTTTCCGTATACTCATAATTTGTTTTAATAATTTCGGCAATCGAGAGACCGTTTGCGGGTAATTCTCCAAAGTAAATACCAATTGGTGCTTCAAAATCTGCGTTGACATCAATTGTCGTCCTTCCTTTGGTTCTCGCTTCGACTTTAAAGTGATATACCCCTTCATACTTTGGCTTAAAGATGATTAGTCCTTCATCCAGCGTTCCCGTTGTATATTTTGAAGAAACATAGTACCACTTGGTAGAGCCGGGGCGCTGATAAAGCACACGGTAATCAACAAATTCAGGTGCATATCCGTCCTTTGCAGCGGCGCTGGTCCTTATCTCAATGGTTTCGCCTTTTATCAGCACCATCTCATCTTCCGAAGTAAAGCCTGCAACGCTATCCAGCGTTACGCTTTCAAGCGGCATATATTTATACATATCCACTTCGCAAATGTCCGAAGCATCCACCGTGGTTCTAAACTGCGAGCGTATTTCCACTTGTATGAAATAATGCTTATCACCGGCGATGGGTAATTGAACTTGAATAACGCCGCTGCCGGCTTCATCTATATCCAAATCCGGCCAGTATTTAGTACTCGTCAGCAACGACCATGTACTGCCGTTTGTTGAATATTTTACTTGATATTCTACAGGTGATCCATCTTTGTTTTGTTCTACAGTTACCGCTAACGGGATGGTTTCGGAATACTCGTACTGTGTTTTTGTAAGCGGAGAGATCGTAACGCTTTGCGAAGGATAATCGCCAAAATATACGGTAACATCTCCTCCGAAAACATCTTCGGCTTCAATATTGGTAGTACCCGTAGTTCTCACTTGAACCTTAAAATTGTACGTGGCTTCTGTGGCAGGCTTAAACTCCGCTTGTCCAAGCTCAGGTCTGCCTGCAATATATCCGGAATGAACGGTGCTCCAAGTCTCTGTGCCCGCTATTTGATAGTAGAATTTATACTCCAGTGCATCTGCACTATTTGTGACTGCGCTGGCACTTAATGTGATTGTTTCTCCTTTAGCAATCGCAATTTCACCGCTGTTCTCCAATGTCTCCACAGAATCCAAAGATACGCTGCCAATGGCCTTCGATTCTACTTCTTCTGCCAAAGCTTCATCGATTGGCTCAGCAGATACAGAAGGAGACGGTGTTGCCAATGAAGGTAACACAGAAGGTGAAGCGCTGGGTATTCCTGTCGCAGATGGTGTTGGAACGCTTTCACCAATTTCTTCACTTTCTTTTACGGTATATGCCCATAGGCTAGCAACATCATCAATGCCGATGATTGTCTCCGTAGCATCCGCTTGAATCATCGTCAATGAAGTGAACGCATTTTGTTCATCCGTTAGATAACCAAGAAGAATACCAAATTGGTTTTCGCTTGCTTCAATGATGATTGGGGATATCAAATCATTATTAAATAAGCCGGTGACCTGCTCCGCTTGAATTTCAATCGGTAATAAATTGTATGTTAATAAAACGTTCTCTAAATCATTTTGATTTTCTAATATTATTTCTGTACTGAGAAAGGAGGATAAGGCCTTTGATATAAGAAGGAGTTGATTTAAATCTTTATTAATAAGCTCACTCGGTTCGGCAGTAGGCTGTGGTGTTTCAGATGGTATCGGTGTCCCGATACTATCCCCATCTGTTCCCACAGGTATCGGTGTTTGATTTAGTGAGTTTGACGGCGCTAACAAGTTTTCGATAACTACCTCGCTGGGCATCGGAATACTTTCTTCCTCTTCCTCCGCGTAAACCGTGTTACCCATGCTTAACACAAAAATGACAATCAAAAACAATGCTGTGAACCGTTTCATCTCTCTTCTCCTCAATATTTTTCTTGTATACGGTACTACTGGCAAATTTATATTTTAAAATTTGAAACTATGAATAAGCTACAATGAATTCTTGATATGGCAAAAACCCTGAAAAAATTATATCATTCCTTTTATTGCTAATCAATGTAATTTAAACAAATTATATAATCTTCCTAATTATATATTGCGCAAATACTAAAACAAATCTATGTAACAAAAATGCTTATGCAATTACTCCTCCAACAGGAGCAGTTTCGCGTTTACTCAATAATTGATAATGTTCTACCCTATTTTACATATGTGATGGTAAAATATCTAAACATAAATGAAGAATGGATAGACCGGTTCTGGTGCAAGAAATCTAAAATAAATAGTGTTGGAAGGCCCCGCATGGTATAATAAGGAAATTATATTGTGCGGGGCCTTAATTTTGTCTAAGAATCTATTCATCTGAAAGCACTTTGAAAAACAAATCATCTTGTTGTGTGTACGTTGGTATTTAAAGTACCCACTGAGCTATCGAAATTTAGTAGAAATGGTTGAAGAACGTGGGATAAAGGTATCGCACACAACAATTATGCGCGGGGTTCATCAGTATTCTCCGATGCTTGAGGAAAGATTACGGAAGCATGTGAAGTCAACCAATGATTCTTGACGTATGGATGAAACCTATATCAAGATCAATGGTAAAGACGCGTATTTATACCGAGCTGTTGATTCACAAGGTAATACAATTGATTTTTTCATATCTGAACGAAGAGCAAAAAAGGCAGCGAAACGGTTTCTGAAGAAGGCACTGAAAACTGAGCACAACCAAATGCCCAGGGTAATCACGACAGACCAATACCGAGCAACCGAAATGGCAATATTGGAAGAAACGCATTACGGTGACTTGAGCTGGAAAACAGAGCAGGGCCTGCTCCAACGAAGTGAGGGTATCGCATGTGTAAGTACTTAAACAACATCGTTTAATAGGGTCTGCAAGAAAAACAATCTCCGGTATAGAGATTATACATATGGTTCACAAAGGGCTGGCCGAAGCGATTCGATGTGCCCGTTCTGAATTGTGATTTATAAACGAATTAATGAGCGAAGTAGCATAGAAACTAGTGACCATTTGGCTAACGGTCTGACTTTCAATACTTTTTGCACCAGAACCATATTACTGTACCCTTAAATGCACTGTGCGCCAGAACCTCTGGTACTTAATATCAGATTAATAATATTTTTTAAGGATTGGGAATGACAATGCCAGTACAAAAATTCGAGAAACCGAACAAGACAATACAGTGTATACGTATGCTTAAGATATTGAAAGCGAAGAAGTATGTTAAAAAGGATGAAATCGCATATCTATTAGGGGAGCAGACCTCGAGAAACATCAATAACTATAAGAACACGCTTTATGATGCAGGGTACCCGATTGCATTTAAATCAGGGAAATATGGTGGCTATTATCTGGAATATGATGCGATGTTACCGAGCAAAAAACTCAATGATGATGAAATAAACGCATTACGGGATGCCTATTCCTATTTACTGAAAGACAGTAATGTGCCCAACAAAAGAGTTGTTCTGGACTGCATAGGCAATTTGATGCTGGGCAACGAAAGCAGTTTAACCGATCAGGAGCTATCGGTATTCGGCCACTTTCCACTGTCTATGCCGCATGATGAAATTGAGAAGAGATACTATCTGCTGCAAACAGCCATAGATGCAAAGAAGAAGGTGAAGATTCTATATAAAGGATATAACAATGACAATTATAAAGTGATTCACCCTTATAAGCTCTTTAAGTTTACCAATTGGCACGTATTTGGTTTAGACGAAACGGCAAACCGTGATGCGTTTCTGTTTAATAAGTTCAAACTGCACCGAATAAAAAGCATAGAGGTACTGGACGAAAACTATACGGTTCCCTTTAGCTATCATGAAAAAGACCATTTTGATACGGTTGGGTTGAAAGATGAAGAGATTATCCATGTTAAACTAAAAATATTTGGCAATGTTGGCAGAACCCTTGATGAGAAGATTTATGGCGAGAACCAATTCATTCAATGTTTAAATAAACGTAAGCATATTTACCTGTTTGAAGCCGATATGAAAAACAGACTGGTTGTTTTAAAATTCATCCTGTCGTTTGGCTCCAAGTGCGAGGTTATTGAGCCCATCGATATGCGCAATCAAATCATATATGATGCAAAAAAGACCATTGAATACTACAATCAAACCAAAAAATCAAATTAAACTTATTTACTGAACAATCTTTATGTAACAATAGGGCTTATCATAGCCACATAAACATAAAGAGAGGGACGAAAATGATTATTAAAGGCAAGTACAACCGGGCGGTTGTATACACCGATGTCATAGAAGACGGGGCTGTTGATCAAATAAAAGAATTATGTGATGCTGAGCCTTTTAAGGATGCCAAGATTAGAATTATGCCGGATGTGCACCAAGGCAAAGGCTGTGTCATTGGGTTTACGGCCGATTTGCAGGACAAGGTGATACCAAACATTGTCGGCGTTGATATTGGATGCGGGATGCTAACCGTTATGCTTGGCCAAGCAGACATCGACTTTAAAAAGCTTGATGAGTTTATTTATCAAAAAATACCGCACGGCAGAAAGATATACGAGCATAAAATGATTGACTTTATGGATGAACTCGCTAGCTTAAGCATGCTTAAAGATGCGAGGGACAGCTTAAAGAAATGGAATCGGGCAATTGGCACTTTGGGCGGAGGCAACCACTTTATCGAAATTAATGTGGATGAAAAAGATAATAAGTATCTTGTAATTCATTCGGGCTCAAGAAACTTGGGTCACGCGGTCGCCACACATTATCAGCATAAAGCCATTGGGTATCACTCGGGTTATGGTGAGGAATTTTTAGCAAAACGCGCAGAGATTATTGAGACCTTTGTACAGCAAGGCAGGCGAAAAGAAATACAAACCGAACTTGAAACTTTAAAAGGCAAGTATCGGGCTGAACTGACACTACCACGAGACTTGTGTTACTTGCAAGGGGACATGCGCGATGCGTATTTGCACGATATGGCTATATGCCAGAGATTTGCGAATCTCAATCGAGAAGTGATGGCAAAGAGCATCACCGAGCATCTATATGGGCATAGTGATTTTGAAGCTTTCCAAACCGTCCATAATTATATCGATTTTGAGGACAATATTGTTCGAAAAGGTGCTATAAAGGCGGCCCAAAACCAGCAGGTTCTGATACCTATCAATATGCGCGATGGTTCAATTTTCGCTGTCGGCAAGGGCAATGCAGACTGGAACTGCTCTGCACCGCATGGCGCGGGTCGGTTGATGTCCAGAACAAAAGCATTTGAGTTGTTGGCATTTGACGAGTTCGAAAAAGAGATGCAGGGAATTTATACGACATCGGTAACGCCAAAAACCATAGATGAATCGCCGATGGCCTATAAATCAATTGATGACATCATAAGCAATATTGAAGAGACGGTTGAAATTAAAGCAATTTTGAAGCCGGTCTATAATTTTAAATCCCAAAACTAAATAATACGTTTAAAGGCACGGATTAGTATTTTTCATCACTGAAGTGGATTCATGTGCCGATAAAATTTTGGTGAGGAAAAGTATCTTGATAAAGATACATTCAGCCACAATTACGGTTAATCATATCTTTGGGTAACCAGGATATCACGTGGTTCGAGCCCACAACCTCACCATCATATGGGCAGTGTAGCTCAGTTGGAAGAGCACTAATAGAAATATATCTAGGATTAGATATTAACAGCAAAACACTATGTCTTAGCTGTCGCAAGTTCGAGCCTTGCCACTGCCCTTTTTTAAAAAATGGAGGACAACATGAATTTTAATGATGCGTTAAAGAAAAACGCAAATACAGTTAGAACACAGAATGGTGCAAAAGCACAAAAGACTACCAACAGCTCCTTGGTTGATTTATATGGAACCATTGGTGCCATGAGAAACAGGCAAACGGCAGATATTGAGCGCATGTTCAGTCAGGCTTTTGCGGAAGAAAGACTGCTTGCTATGAAGCTGCTTTTTTATGCGCGGGATATTCGAGGCGGTTTAGGCGAACGACGGACTGCAAGAGCCATCTATTTGTTTTTGGCCAACCTGTATCCGGAGGTGTTAAAACAGAACTTAGAATTAGTCAGCGACTTTGGCCGATGGGATGACCTGCTCATTTTTTTGGGCACGAAGTTAAAGGACGATGTCGTAGAACTGATACAAAAGCAATTAGCGTGGGATATGGATGCGGAAGCGCCGTCTTTGCTAGCAAAGTGGCTGCCAAGTAACAATACATCCAGCTTTGAATCCAGAAAGCAGGCGCAGATATTGCAAAAGGAATTGCACCTGACCGCTAAGCAATATCGACAAATGCTCTCGCAATTACGGAAGAAGATTGATGTGGTAGAAAGGAATATGGCCGGTAAGGAATGGGGCAAGATTGATTATCAGTGTGTACCATCAAGGGCTATGAATATCTACAGAAAGGCTTTTTTGGCAAACGACGAGCAGCGATTTAATGATTATATTGAAAAGGTGAAGGCAGGAGAAAAGAAGATACATGCTACTACGCTTTACCCTTACGATATTGTTGAGAAGATACTATATAGGCAATTTGACCAAACGTATGATGTTCTGGAACAGCAGTGGAACAACCTGCCGGATTTTATCGAAAGAGATACCGATAACATATTGGTTATGGCCGATGTATCAGGGTCTATGTATGGTCGCCCAATGGCAACATCAATCGGGCTTGCAATCTATTTTGCACAAAGGTCCAAGGGAGTTTTCGCCAATCATTTTATGACGTTTAGCCAAACCCCATCGATTATCAAAATTGTAGGTAACACTTTGTACGAAAAAGTAAAGATGGTAATGGGCAGCCCATGGGGAATGAATACCGACTTTGAAAAAGCTTTGTATTTGATTTTAGATACAGCGGTTACAAATCATGCGACGCAAGAAGACTTGCCGAAGACACTGATTGTGGTATCGGACATGCAGTTTGACCAAAGCAGACAAGAGACAAATAGCAATTGGACATTTTATAGAGAAACAAAAGAAATGTATAGACAATATGGTTACACGATACCAGAGATTGTTTTTTGGAATGTCAACAGTATGTCTGACGTTTTTCAAGCATCGCACGATTATGAGGGGGTTAAGATAGCAAGTGGTCAATCCCCAGTGGTGTTTAGATCCATATTGAACAGCAAAGCATTTACAACTTATGACTTTATGTTGGAAGTATTGAACGATGAAAGATATGATTGCGTAACGGTATGAGTGAGCAGTAAAATTTAAACGGGTATATGCAAAATTGGTACGCTTTATTAGAGCGACTAATAGCAGGTACCCGCTTTAATATTTTGAGCGTGTCATTTTCGGTTTTGGTGCAAAAAGCATTGAAAGTCAGACCGTTAGCCAAATGGTCACTAGTTTCTATGCTTCTTCGCTCATTACCTTGTTAATGAATCGTACTTCAGAACGGACACATCGAATCGCTTCGACCTGCCCTTTATGAACCATATGCATAATTTCTATTCCTGAAATTGTTCTTGTTGCTGTCTCTATGCTTTTGAAGCCGAGCATTGCCTTCGTCTTCTTTTTGATGAATCGATGATCCTGTTCAATGATGCTATTCAGGTACTGTCTGTCGACCTCAAAAATAAAACCTTGCTGCATTTTGATCAACATTTCAATTGCCCATTTGATAAATTTGGTTTATTCTTGGTGCATCAATTCAAAGAAGCCCCTGCCTAAAATGCTAAAGCGCTCGAAAATAATTATATCATATTTAAAAGAATCAATATCCACAATTAAACAATATATTATTCTAAAAGCATTAACTGACGACGAGAAAACGATTCAAATACTGGCTTTGACAAAAGAGATTCAAGACCTTAAATTACAAATGCAGAAACAGGATATTCCAAAACCTCAAGCCTCGATCGCATATAAGCAGTTCTGGTCTTTTCTTATTAAATATCATCCCGATTGAGGGGTATTTTATTCTAGATTTCAACCAGAAACTCTGAAAAATGGCGTGATAAAAAGTTTTAAGAATCATTGGTATAGGCTTTCTAAAAAACCTGGCAGGCCTAAGTCTAATGATGATAAATTCGCTTTAATAAAGCAGATCATAAAAGAAAATCCTCATTTCTCTGCATAAAAAATTGTCGAGATGTTAAAAGACATGGGCGTTATTGATTGCCCTTGCGCCAACTCCATAAGGAGACGATTTCCTCAGCTCAGAACACCACCGTCCGAGAGACAGAAGCAATCCTGGGCAACATTCATAAAAAATCATTTCAAGGATATTTGGGCTATGGATTACTTTGTTACTTATGATTTGAAATTCAAGCTTTTGTTTGTACTTGTTATCATTAATCATTCAAACAGAAAAATCAAGCACAGTGCCGTGACCAAAAACCCTAGCACAGTCTGGTTAAAACAACAGATTAGGAATGCCATGCCATTTGATCATAAACCCAAATACTTAATCCATGACAATGATAAAGCATTTGTAGGCAAAGATTTTCAATCTTTTTTGTCATCCTTTGGAGTATCATCCAAAAGAACAGCTTACCGCTCTCCATGGCAGAGCGGTATTTGCGAAAGAACTGTTGGAACTATTAGAAATGAGATTCTACATTATATTGTTCCAATTAGCGATAGACATCTTCAAAAAATGCTTAACGGGTACATTCATAAATTTTACAATACCCACCGCACGCATCAGGGCATCGATTGTAAGACTCCGCTACCTCATGAAATTCTAGAGCCAATCACATTGAAGGAAACTGTTCTAAATTCAACTCCTATTTTAGGTGGGTTGTATCATACATATACGAGAGCAGCTTAGTTTATTTATTGAAACATCATTTCAAAAAACATGTATTTTTGTTGTTCGCAGATTTCCTAATAAGATATTTTGCTTAATATCTTGATTCTTGTTTTAAGAAAAATGCCGGATCTTCTTTCAAAATAGTTGCTGAGAATAAACATTATCTTCAGATTTGGTTGCGTTTTCGCCATCATTTTAATTTTTGCGGTCGACACCCTATCTCTGCCTTCTCTATTCTCGAATTATTTAGGGAAATAGCTTTACATTTTTTCAAACCACGCATCGTCCACAAAGTTCCCCCACGTGATATTTATTTCACAATATGAAATATTTAGAACTATCGGCCGTTTTCTCCCAACCACCAATATTTCAATTTCGTTATCTTTGATTTTTTCTAATGAATTGATTCCCCATTTATTATCTCTTCCAATGGTTCAGAAAACTCTTCTGCTTTCAAAGCATACTTGTTTCCCTCCGCCATATGCTCAGTAATGTTTTCAATTTTATATCCATATAACAAGAGTTTAGCATCGTCTGTTTTTCTTGCGACATCTGTTGCATTTAGTGGGTTTACTTTCAATACATCAACATGACTAAGTAAAAAGCAGAAATAACTTTCTGTTATCTCAATACCATTTATTACACAATCATGAAACGCAATATCTTCAACATTTTTTGTCTTTTTCATCTGTCCTCAAATACTTCTATTCCATCTCATCAGAAAACCATTCAACAAATACGGTCTCATAGGAGCAGTTTCGTGTTTGCGCAATAATTGATATCATTCTACCATATTTTACATATAAATTGACAAAATCTCCTCATAAAAAGATGGTGAGGGTAGTCTCTCCCCCGCCCCAGAATCAAGCTTCTCATGTTACGTTTATTCAGTTGTATTCTTTTTAGGTTGTGTTCAGAAATGCAATTGTTTTTCTATCTGTTTGGTATAACCCTCTGTGCAACAATCTGATTAATTCTATCTGTATTGGCACATGGTTTTTAAGGCGCCGCGTTTTGAATAATTGAAAAAGATTGGAAGCGATAAACATCAAATACAGTATTGCTTCAACCGCATTGCCGCCATGCACAAAACAATGGCTCAGGCTCGCGTGGTTTTTCAGATTGTTAAATACCCGGTTCTCGATATTCCAACGCGCTTTCATTATTCTGTATATAGTCTTTATGCTCATTTCAATTGCCGTCGTGACAATCAGGACCTGCGATCGTTCACCATTGCTTTTCCGCTTTGCAAATTTAACATAGCGCAGCGGCGCTTCGACGCCGTCCATATAGAACTCAGATTCAAAGGATGTGATTTCAAATTGTCCATCATGCCAATGCTTATTCGGATGCTTCGTGTTTGTTTCTTTCTTAACTTTACGGATCGCCAAATTATAATTGTCTTTAACTCTTATAACTGCATCGATGTTCAGATTCAAACATTCGTTCAGGAAGATCGAATTGCATGCAAATGCATCATAGGTAATGACATCAACAAACCCTTTATGGGCAGAAACCGCTTTGTTTAGAAGTCTTTTGGCGGCGATCAACTCACCTTCTCCGGTATCATTGGCTTGTTTTCGGTGCTTAATCATCTCATAATCTATCAACAGATTTGCACCATTCCCAATCAATGACATGACGGTACAGGCATGTGCGTAATAAGTCTTCCTGCGTTTTTTGGTATAAATACAATCATCACAAGAAGGTTTTCTGATGTTGAAAAGGTTGGTTATATCGATTGTAGCTACGGTATACCCGTCAATTGTTCCTTCTTTATATACTTTGTTTCTGACAGCTTTCCGCACAATTTTCTGATTAATCCGGCGTAGCATATTTAGATTGATGGACTTTAGAGAACTTCTAATGGCATCAATCTTTGGTACTTTATCTCTACGTGCGTAAATGTTGTTAAATTCTCCGGCTTTAATCATGAAATTCAGCTGATTGAAACTTCTTATCCTTAGCAGGAATCCGACTAAAATCAGTGAAATGATCTGTGATGTTTTATACGTTGGATTTAAACGATTATCGGTTATTTGCTCAATTTGCCTGTCGATGTGATACACGTTTTTCATGTATGTCATACCCAACGGGGCAAGCTTTCATCTTTACAAAGTAATTGTCTCTTAAATTCATTCGATAATCATACCATAAGCTTGAAACCTTAAAAACTGCGAATTTGCTACATCAAAAAAGGCACTGAAAAGTGCCTTTTTCTGCGGGTTTTTAAGGTTTGACGCGAAACTGCTCTTTGAAAAGAGTGAGTTATCTAAGACAAAGAAGCTGATTAATCTATTCGTTGATAGAGTCACCGTATATGAGGAATCGATTGAGTTGAAGCTAAAAATAAAACCCGATTTATCCATTCCGACCAAAGAATCCGATAAATCGAGTCTATTTTTGAAAGACACCAAGTCGTGTCCTCTTGGTGGTGCCGAAGGTGGGAGTCGAACCCACACGGTATTGCTACCACCGGATTTTGAATCCGGCACGTCTGCCAATTCCATCACTTCGGCTAACTTTAAATGCAAAAACAATACTAGCATAAACATCATCGATAGTCAATGTTTTGTTGGCACAATAAAAGCGCTTTTCTCTACATTTTTCTCTACTATTATCCAGTATCAATGTCTATTCTAATTTGAGATCTGTTATCTTCATCAATTTGCTGCCACAAAAAATCACGAATTAATCAATTTGTCTTTTTTATGGTTAAGCAGCTTTATCCTTCACTATAAAATATGCAAGGATAGAAACACAGTCCCAGCTGGTAGACCGAGACCATCAATCTGTCAGCAACCTGTCTCCTCGGTCGTCCCTTCTTTGCCAAATAAACTAGGGGCATTTATTATGCAAAGAATTGAAAGTGTACTGACTGTGTATTTTGGCAATCCTCTTTGGGTTGGCTTGTAAGAGCGTATGGCTGATGAACAACTGGATGCCTGTAAGATTACCTTTGGAACTGAGCCAATAATAATGTGGTATTATTCGTTTTTTTGAACAACTAGATCCAAAAAAATGAAAAGCAGAACACAGGGGTAGATAAGGTGTCTTAAAAACGTTCTGATTAGAATATGGTCCCATAAAAAAATTATTGACAATTTATCCCTTGCTTTTTTTAAAACCTATGTTATAATAATTTTTGCGACTAAAATGTAAAAAGCGTTGATAACGTGATAGATAGAGGTGAAAGCAATGAAACAAGGTATCCATCCGGAATATCATACCTGCACAGTCAAATGCGCGTGCGGTAATACATTTGAAACCGGTTCAACCATCAAAGAGATGAAGGTTGAGATTTGTTCCGAATGTCATCCGTTCTTTACCGGCAAACAAAAGCTGGTCGATACCGGCGGACGTGTGGACCGCTTTAATAAGCGTTATGCGAAATAAGCGTTCTGTTTTTTAGGTATCAAAAAAGTCATTAACCCGTACTTCAAGACCGTATGCGCCTTTTATTATATGTCGTTCCGGTCTTTTTGTTTTTAAATATTTATAAGGAGTAGACACTATGAAAGTTTGCGATATCGGCGGGCAAGGCGTTCTGGAAGGCGTCATGATGCGAAGTTTGCATACTTCCGCTCTGGCGGTACGAAAATCCAGCGGTGAGATTGTGCTGAAGAAAACCCCTTTTGTTTCTAAAACCAAAACACATAAGTTCTATAAACTGCCCATCATCCGCGGTGTGGTTTCATTCGTGGAGATGTTGAAAATGGGCGTGGGCACCATCTCGGATTCAGCGGTGATGTACGATGACGGCACCGAACAGGAACAGCCTGGTAAGTTTGATACCTTTGTGGCTAAAACGCTGAAACTAAATCCGATGGATGTCATGATGTTTTTTGCGGTTCTCATGGCCATCGGCTTTTCCGTGCTTTTGTTTTTCATCGTACCGAATGTGCTGACCAGTTTTGTCTCCCCTCATGTCGATTCCGGTTTTCTAAAGAATCTGATTGAGGGCGGTGTCCGTATCGTGATCTTTGTACTGTATATCGTTTCAATCACTTTTGTTAAAGATATCAGACGCCTGTTTATGTACCACGGCGCTGAACACCGCGTCATCAACTGCTATGAACACGAAAAAGAAATGACCGTCAAAAACGCGCAAGGATTCACGACACTTAATCCGCGATGCGGCACCAGCTTTATGCTGATTGTCATGGTCATTGCCGTCATCGTTTTTTCTTTCTTTAAATGGAGCGATGCATGGTATGTTCGTGTGGGGCTCCGTTTAGCGCTCTTGCCTGTGGTTGCGGGTATATCATATGAAGTGTTAAAGCTTTTGGCTAAATCGGAAAATATCTTTGTCAGAATTTTGCGTGCCCCCGGCATGTCCCTGCAGTACCTCACCACCAAGCCGCCCACAGACGATATGGTGGAAGTCTCCATGCTGGCCTTCAGAGCCGCAGAGGGCCTGATGACCGATGAAGAACTGGAAGCCATGCGGGTTGAGTTTTCACACGGTGCCGTTAATGAGGAATCCAAAGCAAACAGCGCTGCTCCGATCGGCGAACCGCAGGATGCCTGAAAACGCACTGGACATATTAAACACGGCCATACTTCGTTTACATAGCGCTGGCATTGATGAAGCCGAGTTGGACGCCAAATATATTGTCAGTCATGTGCTGGGCGTTCCAGCCTATACGCTGTATACCGAAAAAGCTCGCACCGTCAATCGCCGTCAAAAAAGCGTGATTGATCGCATGCTGAAACAAAGAACAGCGGGAAAGCCTTTACAATACGTCATCAAAGAACAGGCTTTCTTTGGTCTCACCTTTAAAGTGACCCCGCATGTTCTCATCCCGCGGCCCGAAACCGAACTGCTGGTGGAAAAAGCTTTAAAAAAAGCCCGCGAGCTGACATCCCCCGACATTCTGGATTTGTGCACAGGCTCGGGCTGTATCGCTGTATCGCTTAAAGCAAATCTTCCTGGTGCCCGTATCACTGCTTCGGATATCTCAGCAGGTGCGCTGCGTACCGCAAAAAGCAACGCGAAGCTCAACCGGACCGATATCCGTTTTGTTCGCAGCGATTTATTCAGCCGCCTTACGGCCACTTTTGATATCATCGTCACCAACCCCCCTTATATCAATCAAAAGGATTATCAGGCGCTGGACAAAAAGATTCTGGATCACGAACCCAAAACAGCCTTGCTAGGCGGAGAAGACGGTCTTACGGTGATCCGCATCATCATTGCAGAAGCGATAACGCATCTGAGACCAAACGGTTGGCTGTTGATGGAGATCGGGTACGACCAGCGGGAATCGGTAGAGGCCTTGATGAAAAAAGAGGGGTGTTTGGATATTCATACTTTTCAAGATTACAGTGGATTTGATAGAATAGTGATTGGCAGAAGAATTTGATATTTTAAGAGGAAAGACATATGTTTGATAAACTAAACAAAACCGAAGAACGGTATGATGAGATTTCCGGCCTGTTGGCCGACCCGGCCGTCATTTCGGATAATGAAAAATATAAATCGCTCATGAAAGAACAGAGCGGCATTGAAGATGTGGTGGAAGCATACCGCCAATATAAAAAACTGGCTGATGAACTGAAAGGGGCAAAAGAGATGATTGCGCTTTCAGACGACAAAGAGATGCTGGAGTTGGCCAAAGAAGAGGAAAAAGCGCTTTCAGCTGAGGTTGAAGCTTTGACCGAAAAGCTGAAGCTTCTGCTGGTACCCAAGGATCCCAACGACGATAGAAACGCCGTGCTGGAGATCCGTGCCGGCACCGGCGGCGAAGAAGCTGCACTGTTTGGTATGGACCTGCTTCGTATGTACACACGTTTCACCGAACGTCAGGGTTTTAAGATGGACTACCTTTCGAGCAATTACACCGAAAAAGGCGGTGTGAAAGAGGTAGTCATCAATATCTCCGGTAAAGGCGTTTTTGGCAAGCTGAAATTCGAGAGCGGCGTACACCGCGTCCAGCGCGTACCCGAAACCGAATCCTCCGGGCGCATCCATACCTCTGCGGCGACCGTAGCCGTTCTGCCTGAGGCTGAGGATGTGGATATCGCGATTAACCCTAACGACTTGCGTGTCGATGTTTATCGCAGCAGCGGCAACGGCGGTCAAAGCGTCAACACCACCGACTCCGCGGTCCGCATCACGCATATCCCGACCGGTTTGGTTGTCACCTGTCAGGACGAAAAATCCCAGTTGAAAAACAAGGACAAAGCGATGAAGATTCTAAAGGCGCGTCTGTATGATATCGCTAAGCAGGAGCAGGAAGCCGAGCTCAGTGAAAATCGCAAATCTCAGGTGGGATCGGGCGACAGAAGTGAACGTATTCGCACCTATAACTTCCCGCAGGGCCGTGTCACCGATCACCGCATCAACCTGACCCTCTACAAGCTGGATGCGTTTTTGGACGGCGATTTAGACGAAATGCTGGAGAGCCTTGCTATCAGTGCCAAACAGGATGCCTTGACAAATCAAGCCTAAAATAGCCTAAAAAAAAAGCAGGGATTTAATCTCTGCTTTTTTTTTACCACGCGCGGCTGTGTTTTTACCGGATGGCTTCCAATCCAAACAGCTTGAACTTAGCCTTTTAACAACCCAAATAGAACGGATAATTTTTGAAATTTCTTTTCTTTCTTTGCACAAAAACCTTAAAAGCGCTATTTAACAATTATATGTTCATCCTCTTTATTGATCTGTTCTATCCCTGTACTTTTTGGTTGATTTAGCATTAAAAGCATGGTATCCTCAATTGAAAGTCTGCACATTTGTTGCAGAGTATTAAAAAACCTGAAAGCGCGTTTGGAGGTGCTTTATATGCAAAGCCGATTAATTGATGATATTAAAAATTTTATCAAAAAAAATACATTATATCTCATTCTGTTAGCAGGTGTTTGTATGCTGAGCTACGGCTTTTCTATCACCCATTATTCTATCGGCATAGATAACACCAATACCTCATTTTATCTTGACGAGATGGGTATGCTTGCGCACGGAAGAATGACATCCACGCTTTTGGATAAAATCTTGTTTCCGATGGGTCCCATTCAGTTTTGGTCATTATCACTTGGTATCATCCTATTGTACTGCGCCATAGTGTTGCTCAGTATACTGTTTAGCAAAGTGACGAATGGCAAAGTTACCCAAGGCGCTTTAATTATTTTTGGAACGGTTATGGCTTCTTTTCCGCTGGTTAACGAAACCTTAATTTATGGACACATTTCCTACAACGCCAATATGCTAATCGTCGCTTTCGCGCTGTATTTTACAAATCGTCTATTTAGCGAATTTAGCGTTAAAAAGGCAATTCCTCCTCTTATATTCATGACTTTTTCCGTTTCCTATAACGAATCTTTTTCAGCAACTTTTCTGCTGGGAATATTTATCTTATTAATTCTGCGTTTTGTAACAGATAAGCAAAACCCCTTAACGATTAAGAAAGCTTTCTTTTTCTTTTTAACCGGACTTTGTATTCTCATTTCCGCAATCATCATTGAAAAAGTCATTGAACTTGTGGTCGTTGGCATATTAAAACCGCAAGTACCCAGCGGCGCGGATAAATCAATCATGTGGAAATATTTCCCTTTCTTCACAAACTTAAAATTACTCATCATCGGCATTGTATATCGGTTTTTCCTCGCGGGTGCCTGGTATTTGCCTATCAGTATATTTGCAATTGCTTTCGTTATTGCAGTAGTCACGGCCATTGTGCTTTCCATCAAACGTAAATCGGGCTTGATTCTGTTGCTGTTTTTGGGTCTTGTGCTGGCCGTATTTGCGATGAGCATCGTCAAAGGAGAATCCACGCCCTATCGTATGTGCTCTCCATTCTGTGTTTTTACCGGTTTTATCTTTATGCTCCTTGCGCTTCTGCTTAAAGGCAAAGGTCTTAAAATCGCATATGGCGTATTGATGGTTATCCTTGTGCTCAATCAATCTCGATCGCTGAACAACTGGTTTGTCAATGACTATCAGCGCTATGAACATGATAAAGAAGTGCTTTTAAACGTTGCAACCGAAATTGAAAAAAACCATGATGCTACAAAGCCAGTGGTGTTTGTTGGAACCATTAAGCTGGCTCCGCAGATCAAAAAAATTCAAACTAACGGCGCTTCATTTGTTAACTGGGGTGGCAGCGGGGGCCCTGTTCCGGGTGCCGAAAATATCGAGTTCCTGCTTCGCCAGGGACACGCGTTTAATCCGCCTTCCCAAGAACAGATTGAAGCCGCGCGGGAAATCGCCGAAACCATGCAGAGCGAGTATCCCAAACCCGGTTATATTGAAGAAACCGATGATTTCATCGTCGTATACTTCGGCAGGAATTATAATTACAAAGACTATATCAGCAAAAATGAGCAGAATGCTTATGACGCTTATGTAAATATTTTAAGCAAAGCTTTTGGCTGGAGTTATGATTATGCCTTAGGCCAGCTGGAAACCGCGATTAACTGAGAATACATCTATGATTATTAATGCTGAAAAAAAACTGAGCAAAAGAAACATCTGTCTGCCCGATTTTATTCTGGCGGGGTATCCGCGCTGCGGAACGACATCACTATATCAGTATCTTTATTTCCATCCTCAGGTTTTGCTCTCAACGCCAAAAGAGCCGCGCTTTTTCATTTTTTATAACATGAGCGATGAAGATATGCAATCCGAAAGCGATGTCACACAAAAAGCTTCCGTTCACGACATCGAAGAATACAGCCGCATCTTTAGGAAAGGTAAAAACAAAGTATGCGGCGATATGACAGTATCGCACGTTAAGCATTTTGATAGATTCGTAAAGAACGTTAAATCCGTCTATCCCCAAGGGAAAATGCCAAAGCTTATTATCGCGCTCAGAAACCCCATTGAAGCCAGCTTTTCGTCATATAATTATCAATACTCAAGCGGTAAGTTGGATAACCCGGATTTTATGGTATGGATCAATAAAGCGAAGGCAAATAGAGACGCCGGCATCAAGGGCACCGGTCGGTTTGCTTCGATTTTCGATGTTTATAACTATCCATATCATATTCAGGAACTGAGAAAATCATTTAATGATATCTATATCTATTTATTAGACGATATGAAAAGCGACCCTATTCGTATTATGCATGAGATTTATGATTTTTTAGGTATTAAAAAAATCATACCGAAAGATCTTGGACAAGTGTATAATCGGGCAGGCTCTGTTAAAAAAAGCAAACGCACATGGGTCGTCAGTGCCAAATCCAGTATTTTTAAAAATGTGATTGCAAAGATTATCCCAGAGGCAATCGGCCGGAGATGGCTGCAAAAAACTCGTGAAAATCAATTTGAAAAAGTAAAATTAAACGATGAACAAAAAGCATTTTTAGTCGAAAATTTTAAAGAAACCATCGAACAAACCGGTAAACTACTTGACAGAGATTTAAGTGGATGGTTAAATGTCTAGTCAAATGCGCGCAAACAAAGATATAAGCTGGCAGAGCAATTATCTATTCTCCACAATAACGCTGTTGGCAAAGTCGTTAATCCCTTTATTCACTTATCCCTACTTAGCACGGGTTTTACTTGTCGATCATTTAGGCAAGTATAATTTCGGTTTTTCAGTGGCTCGTCTTTTCTTTTTTGCTATTCAGCTCGGTTTACCCTACTACGGTGCAAGAGAGATTGCCAAAACAAGCCATGATCCAATTAAGCAAAAACAGACGCAATCCGAATTGTTTGGTCTCAGTTTAACCACCGGGTTTATTTTTTCAATTCTATATTTTTTAGCCGTTGTTTTTATCCCGCAAATCAATCAGGAAAAAGAGCTCTTCTTTGCTTTGGGTCTGATGGTACTGTTTGCCCCACTTTTGGTAAACTGGCTGCTGCAAGGCCTACAGCTGTTCCGGTTTATCGCTGTTCGCGTCGTTATTTTCCGCATCATTGGGCTAATACTGATGTTCCTTTTTATTCGCAACGTCAATGACTATGTTAAATACGGACTAATTATGTCCTTTGTCATGGTCGGCTTCTTTCCTTTTAACCTAATCAAAGCAAAAAAAATTACCGGCCATTTGGGCCTTTCATTCAAATTTAAGAGACACATCAAACCAGCTCTACTAACGATGCCAGTCAACATTGTCAAAATCGTGTTATTTCAAATTTCCAGCATTATGCTGGGTTTTCTTGCTTTGGATGCGGATGTCGCATTTTTCTCCATTCCGGCGCAGATTATCATGGTGATATCGTCACTTCTGGTCAGTTTGTCTTTTGTGATGGTCCCTACATTGACAAAAATCATCGCTGGTGGAAACGTACAGGAGTATAGAAAAACCACGAGAAGTGTTATGAATTTATCATGGTTTTTGGTTATCCCCATCTGCGTGGGGCTGTTGATGACCGCCAAAGAGATTATCGTATTATTTGCCGGTATCCAATATGCCGAAGCCGCATTGACGCTGCAGATCGGTGCTTTCAGATTGCTCGCTATTGCTGTCAGTAACTTCGTTGGTTCACAGATATTGCTTTGTCACGGCGAGGAAAAGAAGCTGTTTATTTCGCTCATCTTTGGAATCACTTTGATGGTGATCCTTAACCTCTTCTTAATCCCGAGCTTTGGGCATGTTGGCGCAATGATCGGTACCGTCATTGCAGAGTATGCATTTGCTGTGGTTCAGCTGATTTTAGGCAGAAAATATATCTCAATAGATATGATATTGACCAAGCCACTGACACGATATATTTTACTCTCACTGCTTTTCATTCCTATCTGTCTGCTGATTAAAACCCTTGCGCTTTCAAATATCGTAACTGTGCTGTTATGTATTGCATCATGTATGTTGATTTACATTGTTGCATTGCTGATTCTAAAGGATAACGTTCTAAAAGAGTTCATTAGCAGGATATTTAATAGAAATCGATCAACCATTTCCCAATAGGAAATCCAGTTTATTGAGTCATCACCACTTTCTGACGATGCTTTTCTGAAATCATCTTCGCTTTTTGTTTGCAGAGAAAACCACTTCATTCAACAACTTCTCTTTCTTTTATTGAAACATTCCACATATCCGCTCTTTTATTCCCTGAACTTTTTTCTTTATTAAGTCCTAATACTATGTTTCTGAAATCACTGATTGTAATTGTTTTTTTCTTTAAACACTTCGATCTCTCTGTAATACTCTTTAAGCTTTTCTGAATTTTCAACTCCAAAGTCAAACTCACAGTCTTCAAAAAGATAGCCATAGTTTTCTTTTAGGTATTGCGAAAAATACTCGCTTGCTTTCCCTGCACCCACTATATTCAAATGCCCTTTGTTAAAAAAATCTCTTAGTTCAAGTCCCATATAAGCTAAAAAATCATTAAGTATGATAATATCAATATTGTTGTTACCTGCATAATCGTATAGTCCGTTGATATACTCGAATATATTAATCTTACCTGGCCTATCTTCATCTTCTACGAGGTATGGCGATTTTACAAAAAGCAGTTTGGCGCCATTTTCCTCACAGAGAGCTACTATTTTATCCAGGATTTCCATCCTGTTTTGCGGCAAATACGCTTTTTTTTCTGTTATAACATAATGATTCGATATACTGATATTCTCTAAAGGTGCATCGTCTTGTACAATTGTAAAGGGGGATGCTCCATAATATTTATTATATACTTTGTATCCATAAATATTGTTTTTCAGCTCACTTGGCGTTTTCCACCGCGTATGATATACCGTAAATGGCAATAAAAACGCCTGCTTTTTATCATCCGGAACATTATATATAATTGCGTCTATCTTATTTTTAGATAAATTCATAGTATCAAATGCCTTATGGACAGCATGATAATTATATTCACTTATATCATATTCTCTAATCGAATACAGCTCTAATACAACAACCTTAGGGCTTTGTGTCTTAAACACTTCCACCATGGAATAATAGATTTGTTCTATGGTGGCTGATGAAGAACTCATATTGTATGAATCAATTTTTAAAGATTCATTATATATCATCGGGACAAAGGTGCAGTACGCATTTGAAGATCCAAAAAAAACCATGTCTATCGTGTCGTCTTTAAATCCGTAGAATTCCTTCCAGTCAGCGGTATCCTCCGTTAACCGTACCAGCATGGCATTAATTAATAGTATGCCGCCCAAGAAAACCAATAATAATATCCCAACTTTTGCAAGCTTACTTAACCGTCTCATTCTTCGATACAACCTCCTAGAACTGAAAGTAAATAAATTCCATCTCATTAAAATATCCATAATAACCAAATACTAAAATAAACAGTGCGATACCAACAGAGATTAATCCCTTAATCAAACCATTGCTAATTTGCTGCCTGCTGCCCCTATATTGAAATAGCTCGACAAAAAACAACGCTGAAATTGATGCAACTAAAACACCGATATCGTATTTGTCCAATCCAATTTGTACAATTTTTTCTGAAAAAAGCTGTTGTATATTCAAAACTGATATGTGCTTAAATATGTAAAAAGCATCTTGAATACTTTCCGCCCTAAAAAATACCCATCCGATAAGCACTAAGCACAATGTAAATATTTGTGCAAATATATTTGGAATTCTAATTCTGTTGTTGACCTTTTTTTCTATCATTCTTTCTATTATTTGGTATGTGCCATGCAAGGCTCCCCATGCAACAAATGTCCAATTTGCACCATGCCAGATTCCGCTAACAACAAATACTATCATCAGATTCCGATAATACTTCCATCTTTTATCAACCCTATTGCCTCCCAGCGGAATGTATAAGTAATCTCTAAACCAAGTAGAAAGAGAAATATGCCATCTGGACCAAAAATCACTGATTGATTTTGCAAAGTAAGGCGTTTTAAAATTCTCCATGAGACTAACGCCCATGATTTGCGCGCATCCAATTGCTATATCAGAATACGCAGAAAAATCACAATAAATTTGTATCGCAAACGCACAAACGCCAACTATAAGAAACACGCCATCGTATGTATGTACATCGCCAAATATCGTATTTGCTATCATTGCGATTCTATCCGCAATAACAACTTTTTTAAAAAACCCCCATGAGATTTTCAAAATACCATTTGTAAATCTATCAAAGCTAAATGTTTGCTTGCTTTTAAGTTGCGGCAGCAGCCTGTCTGATCTTTCGATTGGTCCTGCAACTAATTGTGGAAAATATGTAACATAAAGCGCGAAATACCCAAGGTGATATTCTGGTTTTCGCTTTTCTCGATAAACATCAATGGTATAGCTCAATGTCTGAAACGTATAAAAAGATATTCCGATTGGCAACAGCAATTTTGTGTTTTCTATGGGATATGCGACTTTTGTCATGCTCGTATATAATATTCCAAATTGTTGATTAAAAAAGTTGAAGTATTTAAAAACAAATAGCAACCCAAGATTGGCTAATAAACTGATAAATAAAAAAAGTTTTTTCATTTTTTTAGTTTTTTGCTTATACATAAGTATACTCGCAAAGTAGTCAACCAGTGTTGAAAAAACAATTAGAATAATATACTCTGGCTTCCAAGCCATATAGAAATAATAGCTTGCAATGAGCAATAGAATCCATCTGAATCGATTTGGTGTTAAAAAATATAGTATCAAAACAATGGGCAAAAATATCAAAAATTCAAGCGAGTTAAAAAGCATTTTTCTGCACTCTTCCCCTTTAACAGTGTTCTCAATTAATTAGAATCTGATTGTTTGCTCTCCAGCCAAATATTTGTTTTCTTACTTTTCTAAGTAATCACTAAATACTTTACGTCTTGAGATAATTTGACCCTCTATTTCAAAGTCTCTTCTTCTTTCACATGTAAACTGAACTTTTTCGATCCATTTGGTCATTTTTTCCATATGAGATCAAAATCAAATCAGATCAAAGTTTTTTCAGCTGATAAAATTTATTTTCTTTGAGCACGTCTGTATATGAAAAATAATTTTCTTTTCTGTAATAATAAAGCAATTGCATGAATATATGCAAGCACTAATTAAAATACATTCTTAATACACTAACTATATGCTCTTTAATACGAAATTTAGTCTAATATCTTTGCTAGCGTCTCCCCTTTGTGCCCCTCTCTATTTTGTCGTTGCTAAAGAGCTGTCCACTCTATCACCCTCCTTTTCTTACATTGCGTATGCCCTATAGAAAGCAATATTATTTTACACTGCCGATTTAACACAATTAAAAACAGCCCCCCGAGTATCGGCAGGGCTGTTCTCATATCATCTCTACTGTCTTTTTAAGCCGCAGGCGTCTCGCTCGGCTGGACCGACGGGCTTTCACTCGCCACAGGCGCTTCACTGACCTCAGGTTCAGACGTGGCTTCCGCACTCGGCACTGCACTGACCTCAGGCTGGGCCGGCACATAGATCCAAGCCCTTAAGATGCCCTCAGTGCCGCCCAGGATGGTCTCACCGTTCATATCGGTCAGCGTCAGGCTCTTAGGATTGCCGTCTTCGTCTGCCTCATAGCCTGTAATCACCGCGAAAGTCTCTTCACCCAATTGCACCAGTATCATGGGTGCGTCTTCATTGGCCAGTACGCTGAGGATATCTTCCAGTGCCACTTCTTGTTCTGTGTAGCTGTCAAGGTCTGCTTCTTCGCCTAAGACATAGATGGTTGCGTATTCCAGACTGCTGATCGACTCAGGTGTTGGTGCGGTGCTCGGGCTGGCACTGGGCTCAGTACTCGGCTCAATGCTTGGCGCTTCACTCGGTACGACGCTCGGTGCTTCGCTCGGCGTCGGTGCCGCGCTCGGCTCAGGTGTTGGTTCGGGCAGCAGCATGTCTTCGATGGATTTTAAGTAGTATCCACTGTCCTCATTGGTCGCTTCGGCCGTTGCATCCACAGTTAACCGTCCTTTGTTTCTCGCTTCCACCATAAACAGGTAGTCGCCCGACAGGCTGGGGGTAAACGTCACTTCGTCACTGACCGTCCAGGATGTAAACGGTACCCATGTCATCTTGCTCTGTCCTGCCAGCGCATAGCTGTAGCGATATTCCTTGGCATAGTCATAGCCGCCGTCATCGGCATCCGCCGTCAGCGTGATGAATTCTTCCCCGCTTGGCGCTGCCGTCAGGCTGGCGCTTACCACTGGTGCGATGTTGTAGAGCATAAAGCTGTCCACCGCAAAGTCCTCTATCTTCGTGCTGTTCTTCAATCGTACGTTCATCTTTATGTAAACATATGTATCCCCATTTAGCTCCGCAAGATTCAAATCAACGCCAAGGCCTCCGTCTTCGAACTCCTTCCAACCGTGCGCACTTAAGTCCGCCCACTTCCTGTTATCCGTCGAGTATTGCAGCTGATACTCCACAGGCCCGTACACCGGCATGTCGATTGAAACTTCTGCATGTATGGTATCACGGTATTCATAAACATCCTCAGGAATATCAAGCTCTGCCGTCACTTCGCGCTCGGCTAGCAGCAGCCAGATCTCTTCGGCTTCGCTTTCAGCGTCCACGGTGGTTCTGCCTTCCGTGCGAACCTGTGCTTTAATCAGCATCGGCGTTTCCTTTTTGGTCACCGGCAACATCCGCGTGATATCATAGCTGCCGTCACCAATTTCAGCTTCCAGAATCCATGTGTTGATCGGTTTATAGCTCTTGCCATTGTTGGTTGAGTAAACCACCTGCACTTCCATATTATCTTCATTTCCTGTCAAGTCAACTTGCAGGTTCATCTCGTCGTCCAGCCCGATGATATAGTCATTATCATCATCAACCACTGTCAAATCGATAGTCTTGGCCGGTAAAGCAGTGAACCAGATGTTAATCGGTTCAGATAGCTCCGCACTGACGTCCGACGCTTTCGCTTTTCTGTCAACAGCGGTTGCTTCAACTTTAAACTCGTATGCGCCTTCGGTCTTTGGCCGGAAGTGCGCCTGATTTTCCACCACATACTTGGTCGCAATCGGCCGCCATTTATCGGTTCCTGCTTCGCTATAGTAGAACTTATACACCGCATCTGCATTCGCTTCCGCTTCCAAAACCAATGCATCATCCGAGTATAAGAGTACTCTATTGCCATTGTCTGCGTCGGTAAAGAAGTTATCAATACTGGTCAGAGGCTGAACCATATATACATCCACTTCGCACGTATCAAAGATATCCGCTGTAAGATGATCGCTGGTTTTGGCTTCCAGTTTAATCCAATAATGTGTATCCTTCGAAACGGACGGTAAGAATATCGAGCCAGACCAGTCTACTGTTGCGCCCGGGCCATTCCCAATGGATGTGCTTTGTTCTTTATATCGTTTGCCGTTAGTGGAATACAGCACTCTAAAGTCATATAAGTCTGTACCGTTGCCCGTCGCATTAATCACAATCGGTATCTCATTGTCGTTGACCATATCCTCAACAAACTCGGTCTCAGTCGCCTCAATGCTGACACTCTGTACCCCCAAGCTTCCGTAGTACAGCCCATAGTAATCAGTCACATCTGTGGCGTCTGTCGTTGTACGACTGATGCTGCGCGATTCCACCATGAATCGATAACGCCCTTCACTTTTCGGTATAAACAGAATATTGTCGCTTTCACTCCAAGTTTTGCTGATATAGGCCCACTTCGTGTCGCCCAACTTCTGGTATGCAAATCGATATTCGGTGAATCCACCGCCCACGGCGGTCAGTGTGATTCCAGCGCCGATGCTCTGCTCAGGATTATCATTGCCCACGCTCCCCATCACCACTTCGCCGTCTTCCACTGGATACGCGGTCATATATTCCACCTGTGTCACAGCGTAGGCGTCAGGCTCTTTCTCGTTCCGTCCCACCGTTCTCGCTTCCACCTTCATATAGAAAATGGTATCCTTCTTGACCGGTGGCATCACATCCTGCTCTATTTGTGCCACACCGCCCACAATGGTCAGCGGTGCGTAATCACCCAGAGCTCGGTAGCTCTTGCCGTTGGTCGAATACAGTAGCCGGTATTCCACATCATCCTCGTCATCGTTTTGAGCGACATTCATCGTCAATGTCATGGCCGGCTGGTCATTGGTATAGTCTTTCTTATCCGCAGTCAGATTATATATACCCTTCACTGGCTCGGCGGTGTTGCTTAAGGCATAGGCCGTATAGTCATAATCCCATACATCTCCGGCTTTAGTCTTTCTGCCCAAACTCTGGGCTTCCACCTTAAAGTAGTAGATGCCTTCGGTTTTCGGCACAAACTGGATGGTATTAGCTTCGCTGAAGGCTTTTCCGATATACGCCCACTTGGCGCTGCCTTCCATGCGGTAAGCAAACCGGTAGGTCGGGGTCTCGGTGTAACCCGCCTGATTCGTCGCGGTTGCCGTAAGCGCGATACCGCCTTCGGATACAACCTGGCTTACGTCAGTATCACCCACGCTGTCCAGGGTAACTGATGCCAAGGGTATTATCGGACATAAAGTGACATCAAACGGCTCACTGTACCGCAAGGTGGTGGATCCCACCGTTCTTGCTTGCAATTTAAAGATGTACTGCGTATCCCGAGCGGCTTTCGGCAGGATATAACTAATCGTTTCAGGAGCGGTGTAGGCTGTCCACACCTTTTCAGTCGGTCTAAACGATCTGCCGCCATTGGTCGAATAGGTTAGTTGGTACTCAGCCGTCTCACCAGCGGGAACTTCCGCAATTTCAATATCCATGTTGATGGTGTCATATTGCACCACATCAGCATCGCCCTCATAGTTTAGGATCACACTATTAAGCGGCAAGGGCTCCACAATAGTAACAAAATTTAAGTTGCACTGTTCCGCATACTCCTGCGCGTAGGACCCCACCACACCATAGATCATTGCGCTGCCAGATTCGGAAAGAATATTATCACTGGAGGTATCTCTCTCATCATAACCAATTTCAGCCGTGCCCGGCAGAATTGTTACTTTTTTAAGCTTTGGACTGTATGAAAAGGCATAGGCACCAATACCATTTACTGTATCCGGCAGTTCAATCTCAGAGAGCAGTGTCGAATACGAAAATGCCTCATTACCCACCGTGGTCACGCCATCAGGGATCTGCAGTTTGGTGAGGTACCGGTTGAACATAAACGCGCCATACCCGATTCTGGTGACCGTGTCCGGTATATCGTAGGAGAAACTAAATCGGTAAGGTTGATAAAAATAGATTGTGGTTCTGTCCGAATCCATCAGTGCACCGCGCTCAAACACGGTGTTAAGGCCGGTATCGATATGGCTTAATTTAACACAACCAATAAATGGACCTTCCCCTATATCGACTAATGAATCCGGCAAATCAATCTGCCGTAAGTTCGAGCAAAAATAGAATGCTGTACCATAGATTGATTCGATATTATCCGAGTTTTTAATGGACTTTAAATCTTCTGCATATTCAAATGCACGTGCGTCGATGACCGTGACGCTGTTCGGTATGGTAAATCCGGTTTCCGGTTTGGTTCCAAGGTAGCGCACCAGCTCAGTTTGGCCGTTCTTATACAGCACATCATCCACCGCTTCGTAAGCGCCGCCACTGCCGGAAACGGTGATAGAAATTATACTCCTGCATTCCCCAAAAGCAATTTCCCCCATATTGGTCAGCGTACTGGGCAGAACAACGGAAGTTAAGCCGCTGCAACTAAAGAAAGCATAAGCACCTATATCGGTTACCCCTTCCGGCACAACCAAACTGGTCAAATTGATATTATGGTAAAATGAAGCATCACCAGTACTTTCTAAGGTCGAAGGAAGAGTGAGCGCACTAAGATTGCACTCTGCAAAAGCAAAGTTCCCAATCGACGTCAGCCCTTCAGGCAAATTTATTTCAGCTAAGTTGGAACATCCATGAAAAGCATATTCGCCGATGGTTGTAATTGTGTCCGGTAGTTCGACTGTTTGAAGTCTGTCATTTTGCTGAATAGCATTATCAGCAATCTCGACAACATCCAATCCCGCAATGGTCTCGGGCACAACCAAATTGGCCGCATTACCACGATAACCCGTAATCGTAGCGGTACCGTCACCGTTATCGGTATACTCAAAATCTTTTGCATACAGTACAAAAGAGCTGTATGTCGGATATATCTGAACACTTTGCGTGATCCCCGTACCCGCGAGCATCGCGCTAATCCGCTGTCTCGTAAAGGTATACATTTCATACAGTGTCACTTCTGAATTTACATTATAATCCGCATACTGATTTGCAAATATCTCGGAATCGTAAAGGCCCACACCTGTATGAAAAGCTTCTGAGAATATACCCAGCGGATAATATCCTTCCGAGTCAACATAATAATTATCTCTGGCAAAGTCTGAATCCGGTTTCGTAAAGCCGCCTTCCCAGGAATACTGACTGCCCGAGGACGCGGTCAACACCTGATAGTCTGTTTTGGCCAGATTCTTGGCCGCTGGGTCGTCCAATTCCAGCGAATTCGCGCCGGTCAGTCCATCAATCCAGATGGCATTAAACTCTTCCGGCGTCATGGCTATCGATTCAGCAGTTTTCCCAATAAACTGACCTGAAAAACAGGCATCAATAAAAACCACTTTTGTACCATTATACTGATCCAGGCTCGTCTCAAGATCGCCGACATGGATATACCCATAATCAACTGCCACTAGGCTTCCGTCGCTGGCTCCATGTCCAGAATAGAACACCAGCAGAATACCGCCATCATCCATATTCGTCGCATAATTGCCGATCTCCGCCAGCATCTGGGCTTTTGTGTAGTTAAGATACGTATGCGTATCAAACTCGCTTTCAAAGATTTTGGCCATACCCTTTATATCATTTTGCGGCCCTTCTAAATCCAATTCAGTTCCAGGATAATCGCACATCCCAAAAAAGAGTGCAACCCTCGGCCCTGGCGCTAACCCTTTGGTCGTATAATCGGCTGTATTCACTCCTCCGTCCAACGTATCAAGCTGTAAGCCGTCCCGATCAAGAATACCTCCATCGGCATCGACTGTCCCCGCATTGACTATTAAAGGCAAAATCATCATTGCAAGCATCAACGCAGTGATACAAAAAACCTTAAATTCAGTTCTTTTGATATCTGTTCTCATCTTTCCCTCTTCCTCAACATGATATTGTCCTGTGTGTTTTTCAAAGTCAGTATGACGATCGGTATGGATTGTTGATAGATTCATCCATTTTTGTCAACAACACCCCTAATATATCACTATTGCCCCTCTTCTTCAAGGAGTCCCATATTTTCACTTAATTCATGTATGCCGTTCATGTACATTTAAAATATCTCATCCGCTTCGATATATTCAAAATAATCAAAGTAAGCCGGCTTTCTTTCTCCGGATAAATCCTGACAGCACATCCCCACAAACGCACCGGTGAATTTCCCCTGGTTTTTGGTTTCGGGGTAGTCGTCGGACAAAATGCTGGCGTCCAAAATACCTCCAATCTTAATCCATTCTTGGTGATCCCTCGAGTATGAAAACTGCAGCTGGTCATAGGATACGCTGGCCTTAAGATAAATACCTTGCGTGCTCTTAACCGGCACAGGCTCGGGCAGAGGATAGCTGAACGTGCCGTCGTCACACGTCATGATGTTCAGGCATTCTCCTAAGTCCTCATCCTGCGTAATATGCAGATAGAAAAAATTCTGTGTGTCATAGAGACAAATCAGCCCTGCCATCTGCTGAAAAGTCTCAGGCGAAAATTCCACTTTTGTGGCCGCGGTATAGCAGAATGCCTGCTGTCTTCTGGCTACCATACTTTGGGTAAAGTGCGAGCTTAACGACTCGCGTCCTTTCAGGGTCAAGTATCCTTTTCTTTCCTTTAAAGAAAGCGTATCTTCTCCCAAAGGCACTCGCAATGTCTGGAAGTGGATATCCAGCGTATCCGAGTCAAAATCATCAAACTGCGCTGTCTTTATCCTCTGTTCGGTGTCCGCGGCAATCCCCGGTACAGCCATCAGTGGCTTGTCGCCGCCGTTCGCCATCTGCAGCCATCCGTCCTCTGTCCAGCCTACCTTTTGAATCGCGGTTTCCCTGCCGAGTACGCACTTGCCCCGTCTCGGCATCGGTCTTCCGCACAGGTGTACCAGATACCACTGCCCGTCCGGCGTATCCACCAGGCTGGCGTGTCCTGCTTTTTGGAGCGTCAGCGTTGCATCTCCGTAAGAAGTCAATATCGGATTGTTTGGCCCTACGGTATACGGCCCATCAATATTCCCTGAACGCGCCATCGTCACCGCGTGCTTCCACACCGTGCCACCCTCGGCGGTCATCAAATAGTAAAACCCGTTACGTTTATAAAGATGCGGCCCTTCGGTTAAACCAATCTCTGTGCCTTTAAATGTGTTTTTCACCGGCCCCACCAGTCGCTTTTCGTCTTGTGAATATTCCTGCAATAATATGCCGGCAAACGCATTCTTCCAGGGCCGAAAATCCCACATCATATTGACTAGATACTTTTTACCGTCGTCATCATGAAACAGAGATGGATCAAACCCGCTGCTGTTTAAATAAACCGGATCGGACCATTCGCCGAAAATATCGTCGGTCGTGACAAGATAATTATGCGTATCTTTAAAAATACCGTTCTTCACTTTCACATCCGTATAAATCAGATAGAATATCCCTTTATCATAGGAAAGACAAGGCGCCCAGATGCCGCCCGAGCTCGGGTTGCCCGCCATGTTCAGCTGGCTGGTACGGCTCAGCGGGCAAGCCGCCAGTTCCCAGTTTACCAAATCCCTCGAATGGTAAATCATGACGCCCGGAAACCATTCAAAAGTTGAAGTGGCGATATAATAATCTTCTCCCACACGCAATATGGACGGATCGGGATTAAATCCTCTTAAAATCGGGTTTTTGATATCGTTAATCATGGCTGCCTCCATAAAAATAGTTAAAAAAATGATATGCAGATTAAGCATATCATTCGTTTTAGAAAAGTTAAATGGACTATTTGTACTATTTTACTTAAATGACCAGAGCGCAAGCATCAAACAGCTATTCCGTTTGGTGATACGTTTGTCCTTAAAACAACAGGTTTAAGCGGGCGGCGTATAGTCTTTCCCGTATCGGAACGGGATAGCTATTTTTTTGTTAAAATAAGCGATGATCGGGCCCATAAAAAAGGCAGTCACCACCGTGCCGATGCCCACGGTTGCCCCCAGCAGAAAACCGGTCAGCGTACAGACGATGTCCGTACCGATCCGGCAGTACTGGAATTTTGCCACCTTCTTTTCCGCCATAATCAGCGCCACCGCGTCGTAGGTGGATACGCCAAGGTCTCCTGTGAAATAGAGCGCCGAGCCAAAACTGATGATGATAATTCCCACCAACAGCGCCGCAATCCGAATCCCCAGCCCGGGATCAGGGATCAGCGTGACAAAAAGCCAGGATGAAAACTGCACCACATAGCCTAAAAGAAAAATATTGATGAGTGTGCCGAGCCCAATCTTTTTGCGGTCGATAAAAAAGACTGCCACCAGCATCACAAGATTGATAATCATATAAAGCGTGCCGAACCCCATGTTGAAATGCTCCCAAATGCCGTGCGACAGCACCTGAAATGGGTCCATCCCGAACATAGAGAAATTAAATATCCCCACGCTGAATCCGGCGGTTAAAACACCTAACACCGTCATCAGAATTCGCCTCTGCTTTTCGTTCATCCGTTTGCCTCCTGCTTTCACCATCTGTTCGATTTTAAAGTATAGCATCGGTGACGGATGAATACAACCTAAAAATCACGTGCAGATTATGTAACCGATCAAAGACATTTTTCGCCGCAGCGGGTCTCTTTCCTAATAACATGGAAATCGGTAGGAACGTTTATTGGAGAAGCGCTTCCAGATTCTTAACCGCCAGTTCTCCGGCTTTCCCCAGCCTCTCAACCACTTCGGCGTTGTCAGTGTTTCCGGAGTAGATGCTTAAAAAATACCCACTATAAAGAATATAGTAACCACCCGTGGCCAAAAACGCATCATCGCCCAAGTCTGCCACCGCCACTGCCTCTTCGCCAAACATCTCTTTGGTGCCCTGATACATAGCTTCAGCAGACGGTGTGTCTTCATTTGCCATAAACGCATCCTGCGTGATGGATATCTGCAAAAATCCATTAATATCGTCACCTGCGGCATCAAAAAAGCAAATTTTTTGTCCCACAACATCATTATCCTGTTTGCTGGTCTCCGCGATTTCTTCGCCGAGTAGCTGCTGAGCTTCCTCCAAAGAGATGAGCGCTTCGGGTTCAATCACTGAGTATTCTGTCTTTGCGCTGTCCGCTTGTCCTGCAAGGCTCTGTCTCTCATCCGCACCTAAGGCTTCAGTGTCCGTCTTTTGACATCCGGCAAAGAAAAACGTAGACAAAACAAGAACGCTTAACACAAACAATAAATGTTTTCTCATGGATATTCTCCTTTTTTTCTACAATCTAGCACAACCACAAGCAAAAAGCTTTAATACAATGTAAAATCTATCTTAACGTATTCATCCCCCGATACAGCAAACCTGTCATCTCCCAAACCTGAAGTATGCACGTTGCCCTGCCTGCATATATCCGTCAGCCATTTCCCGTACGAATGAATACTATTTGACAACCTTTTTCTTCCATTCTATAATTTTATTATATCAAAAACAGGAAACCAATACCTATGAAAAAATATGATACTGTTATTGTCGGCGGCGGCCTTTCTGGGTTAATCACAGCCGCGTATTTAAGCCGTGCAGGAAAAAGTGTTTTACTATGCGAAAAAGAAAAAAAAGTCGGCGGATTGCTGGGTAGTTTTGAATACAAAGGTTTCCTCTTCGATATCGGTGCACGCGCAATCGAAGACTCCGGAGTCTTTGTCCCCATGTTAAGACAGCTGGGTATCAATCTGCCTTTGCTCAAAAATCCGGTCACCATCGGGATAGAAAACGATGCGATTGCGGTGAATGATAAGGAAAGCCTTAACGCCTATCAAACCATGCTCATCCGGCAGTTTCCGGAAGAAAAAGAAGCCGTCAATCAGCTGATGAAGACCATCCGACAGGTGATGGATGATATGGACATCCTGTACGGCATCGAAAACCCATTGTTTATGGACCTGAAGAATGACAAAACTTATCTTCGTGAAACGCTGATGCCTTGGCTGTTTAAATACATCACAACAGTGGGGAAAATCAAGCGCTACAAATTGCCGATTGAAGCATATCTTAAAACCCTCACCGACAGCGACGCGTTTGCGGATATCATCGGCCAGCACTTCTTTTCCCATACGCCTGCTTTTTTTGCACTAAGCTATTTCAGCCTGTATTTAGATTACCAATATCCAAAAGGCGGAACCGGAGTTTTGATCGATGCTCTGGAAACTTACATTCATGCGCATGGCGGCCAGATTAAGCCGGAAACATCCATCATCGAAGTCCATCTCAAAACTCAAACCGTTGTCAGCCGTTCGGGCGAATCATTTGGCTATCAGAAGCTGATATGGTGTGCGGACAGCAAAGCACTGTATCGTGCGGTAAACACAGAGGGCTTGTCCCTGCGGCAAAAACAAAATATTAGCCAGCATCAGTCCGTCATCGCGCATCATCGCGGTGGGGATTCTGTGCTGACACTCTATGTGACATCCAGCGCCGACCCTGAGTATTTTTCGTCCAAGCACAGCGCGCATTTCTTTTATACGCCTAGAAAGCAAGGCATCAGCAGTGCCCCGTTCAGTCGTATCATGGACAGCAACGGTTTGCTTACAAAAGAGAAAAAAAAATTGTTCGACTGGATGAGCGAATACTTAGCCTTGACTACGTATGAAATTTCAATCCCCTGTCTTCGGGATACCGATCTTGCGCCAGCCGGCAAAACGGGACTCATCATCAGCACTTTATTTAACTATGACCTGATTGCCCATTTAAATCATCTTAATCTGTATGACGAAGCCAAAGCTTTTATCTCAGACGCTATCATCACTGTTTTGGAAAACAGTCTGTATCCGGGTTTTAAAAAAATCATACAGGATTCGTTCGCTTCGACCCCGCTGACAATTGAAAAAACAACCGGGAATTCAGACGGTGCCATTACCGGATGGTCATTTGAAAACGGCAATGTGCCCGCGGTCGATCAAATGTCAAAGATTGCGCAATCGGTGAAAACGCCGCTGCCTGGCGTGCTTCAGGCCGGGCAATGGAGCTACAGCCCTTCGGGTCTGCCCATCTCCATGCTGACCGGAAAGATGGCGGCCGACGCGGCCATCAAGGCGCTAAAGCGGGTTCGCTAAAGTCCCGTCAGTGTATGACTGATTTCCCAAATCTCTTCCGCTGCTTTTTCATCAAACACATGCGGCATGGGTTTTTCATTAATGGTAAGATTAAAATACCGCCCGCTGACGTTTTTTAGTTCGGGAGCAGCCGAAAGGTAGTATAGTGCTTCGCCAGATATGACAGGATCTTTCAGTCCCGGAGCAATCACAAACTTCATCCATGTCCGGTAAAGCCGCCCGTTATTGCTGCCGATGCCGGTTTTGACCGCCCCGGGATGCATGGCGTTGATGGTTACATGCGTATCCTTCATCTCCACAGCCAGCCTGATAACCGTCATCAGCTGAGCGGTTTTTGATGCGCCATAGGCACGAAGACCGATATACGGACGCTTTTCCCATTTAAGGTCATCGGTGTTTAGTCCGCCAAAACGGTGCCCTTCTGAGTTCACCTGTATAACCCTTCCCTGCTCGCTTTTTTTCACCAAGGGCAATAGGAGCACGGTCAGCAGAAAGCTGGACAGATGGTTCACCTGAAACACCCATTCATTCCCATCCGGGGTAATGCGTCGTGTGGTGGAGTGCAGTCCTGCTGAGTTAATCATGATATCAATCACTTTGTAGTCGCGGGCAATCGCCTCCGCCGCCCGTCGCACCGTTTCCATGCGGCTGAAATCCGCCAGATAGAACACGGGCGTTTTGCCAAACATTGCGCCGATCTCCCGGCAAATCGCTTCGGCTTTTTCCTCGCTACGCGCCACCAAAATCAAATCCGCCCCGGCCTGCGCCAGCCGCTTTGCCGCCGCCAGCCCCACGCCGGACGTCGCACCTGAAATCACACATGTTTTCCCGATCAACGAAGCATCTGTTGTCTTCTGTTCCGCTCGGCCGTTTTTGATAAATGCTAAATCCTCTTTAGTATATTTCATCATACCATCACCCAAATTTTTTGCGCATAAAGCGCCGATACGGTTTTTTAAACCAGGGAATTCCGTTAAAGATATCTCCCCAAAGATCATAATAATCCCGTTGTTCCATGATTCTGCCGTCAGGATGCAGTGTCAGCTTGGTTGCGCCATAGATGGGAGTGCTTGGGAATTTCTTAAACACCATCGTCATCGTCCAGTCAAAAATAATGGTATCTTCCTTTTTTGAGATAAACGAGATGTCCATTTTCAGCTCCTGACAGCGGTCAGTCAGACGCTTGCACAGTGCCTTGAACGCATCAATGCCTTCAATGCGCTGAATGGAATCCTGAAAAACGATGCCCTCGTGATAATACGGAAATATATGCGACCAGTCCGGTTTCCCATCCGTGTTATATGTTTTGGACCAAAGCGCAAGAATATTCTCCTCATTCAATTCCAAAATCGCCTTTCCCGTCATCATTCTCTCCTTGCTTGTTTTTCTTACAAAAACATACCCGTGATTATTCTATCTCCTAAATTATACCATGTATAGTTGCTTTGCACTACTTCTATGATTACCTGACGTCATTGCCTCTTTCGCGCTCAAGCAAAAGTAATCCTCCTTTTTTTATATGCTAATTTTTCTGTGGATATGGGTACACTATTTTATCATGCCTGATTATTCACCCGGTTGTCCTATCGTTTAATTAATGCTACTATATAATAATTAAAACATAAGGAAATAAGATGCGTCGATTAATACCACTAATTCTGCTTAGTGTTTTCTTTATTAGCTGTTCCAAGAATTCTAATGCATTTAGAACCTCTTTTTCAGCTTGGCAAAATGACAGTGCTGACGTATCTGCAGAGGAAACCCGCGGCCCGAAGAACACCCCTCCTACCGCCGAGGAATACCCTGTCAATGTCTCGTGCAGCCCTTCCGCCTTTGTTCAAACACCGATACCCGCACCAACGCATTATGATGGAAGGACACGAATCGCAGAAGGGTTCTACTATAAACCGCTGGATGATGAGATTAAGAAAATCATAACCGGTTCAAGCTATCCTTCCGAATCTCAAGACGATATCACCTATGTAGATTTAAATTATGTCAAGGTACTGCACTATAATTTTGAAGGGGAAGTTTGCGAAGGCGAATTGATTGTCGCCGCAGACTTGGCCGATGAAATCACGCACATCTTCTACCAGCTGTACCTCGCCGAGTATCCACTGACCAGCATCCGACTGATTGATGAATTTGGCGGCAGTACCGGAGACCGCGCTTCCATGTCCGCCAACAACACCTCGGCGTTCAATTACCGTGTAGTGGCCGGAACCCATACGCTCTCAAATCATGCTTTCGGCAGAGCGATTGATATCAATCCGATGATGAACCCTTATGTGAAGGGGGATTATGTCTCGCCAAAGAATGGATCCGCTTATGCTGATCGAAGCCATATCATCCTCGGGATGATCGACAAACATGACCTTTGCTATCAGCTGTTTACCGAGAACGGCTGGTTCTGGGGCGGAGATTGGTCATCGATTAAGGACTATCAGCATTTCGAAAAAATAGATTGATTACCGCTAATAATTTTTTATAAGAGAGAGGACAACCCATTGAATTTACTGGATTTATTAGATTCCCGTGCCACGCAATACAATCAAAAAGCGCTTTTAATGACCGACGATAGAACTTATTCCTATGCCGATTTCAAATCCTCGGCATTGGATATTGCGTATGCACTCGTAAACGCCGGGGTCAAGCACGGTGATAAAGTGGCCATCATTATCGAATCCTATGATGCGTTTTTTGCATCGTTGTTTGCTGTCTGGATGGCGGGCGCCACCGCGGTACCGCTGAATGTCAGCTTAAGTCAAAACGATTTGCAAAGTCTGATCGATCGCTCCAAATCTTCGTTATTATTATATGAAGACACCAAGTTCGAGGGTTTTACTATTGATAAGAAAACCAAGATCGATGAAATTGAGAAAACCGAAATTCAGGTGCCCTTAAGCCCTCTCGCGGATTCGGATATTGCTGTCATCATGTTCACATCCGGCACCACCGGCATCCCGAAAGGCGTTGTTCAGACCTTCTTTTCACAGACCGAAAATGCTTATCTAACCTGTGAAAAGCTGGGGCTCGGTGAAGAGGATCGCGTGTTCATCAATACGCCGCCCTATTTTACCAGCGGCCTTTGTCACTTCACCACCATGCTGAACGCCGGCGGCAGTCTGGTGGGCAGCAAAGGGTTTGTTTTTGGCAAAGACCTGCTCACCAAAATGGAGCAGACCGGGAGTACTGGATTTGGCGGTGCTCCGGCGCATCTGGTGCGCGTGGTTTCCACCATGGAAGAACCCTACACCAATCCAAAAATCAATTTTTGGATGAGTTCAGGCGATCATCTGCCGAAGAACATCATCGAGCGTGCGGCGGCCATTCTGCCGCATGTCCGTCTTTTCAACGTCTATGGTCTCACCGAGGTCTCGGGACGTTTCTGTATTTTAAGACCCGAATTCACCCAAACCAAACACGGTTCGGTCGGGACACCGATTGGGGATATGACCGCGACCGTTGTGGATGCCGACGGCAATCCTGCGGCTCCCGGCGAAATTGGCGAAATCAATGCAAATGGCAACCTGGTCTTTGAAGCTTATCTGGATATGCCCGAGCTGACCGAAAAAGCGAAAGGCCCCTATGGGTTCCGTACCGGTGACTTTGGTTATATGGACGCAGACGGGTTTGTGTTTGTTGAAGGCCGTAAAGACGATATTTTCAAGCGCGGTGGGGAAAAAGTCTCAACCAACAAAATTAAACAAGTGCTTTTAGACCTTGATCTTTTTAAAGATGTGGCTGTAGTGGCCAAAGATGATATGCTGATGGGCAAAGTGCCTGTTGCCTGTGTGGTGATGAAGGATGACACGTCATTTAATCGCATGACGATACTTAAAGCCTTACGCGGTAAAATTGAGGATACGCATATCCCGGCCAAAATCATTCAGCTGGATGAAATACCAAGAACGGGTTCAGGGAAGGCGATTATGGCGAAACTTCGCGAAATTGTTGAAGAGTAGTAAAGAGCCTTCTCATTGCTTAACTATCAAGCGATTTAATAAATTTTAAGCAGTATTGTGTGAATATCTGTATCGATGGGTCGGATGCGTTTTCTTTTTTATAAATCACCCAGTATTTCACGTTAAAATCCGGATGGATGATGGGAAGATATTGCAGGTTATTGTGCTCACTGCTGACAATAAAAGCTTTTGGCATCACCGAAACCCCAAGATTGTTTGAAATCGCTTTTAATATCGCATTGGCATTATTGTGTTCCCCTGCGATTTCCAGCGGAATATCAAGTTCTTCAATCACCTGCCGGATGCGACTTCCCTCTTCACGGAGCAGCAACGGAAATCCGGAAAGATCCGCGGCGTGCAGAGCCTTTTCATTTTTGATCGGGTAGGATTGATGCGCCACCAGCACAAGATCATCGGTATAGAGGGGCACTGCCGTCAGTTTAGGGTGTATGACGGTGGCCGAGGTGATTATCGCAACTTTAAGCTGATTATCGACAATAGCATTTTCTATAAACGGTGCATTGTTGACGATGCTGGAGATACGATAGGCTGGATTTTGTACCAAAAAACCCTTAACTAGGTTAAAGAAAAAGGTCTCTCCGATCGTTACGCTGGCTCCGACGGGCAACGTGATTGCCTGCTTTTTTTCTCCCATATCCTTTTCCAGTGCCGCCAGTGCCGAGATCATATTGACTGCATATATGCGCATCTTCTCAGCATCGGATGTGGCACTGAGCCGATTGGATATCCGGTTAAACAGCCGAACGCCATAGTTTGCTTCCAGCTCGGCGATGGCCTGGCTGACCGTCGGCTGTGTGATAAACAGCTTTTTAGCCGCCTGGGTCATGCTGAGCGAATCATAAACCGCTAAAAAGATTTCTAAATGACGAATTGTCATTTTCAATATCCCTCCATTTGAATAACATCATTATATCACAATCGATGATTTAAGCATAGGCATTTGCCTATATCCAATATCAGTTATTTATATACAAAAATGTATCTCTTTTTTTCGCACAATATGATATGCTACACCCAGTAAATAGGAGGTGCTTTAAGCATATGAAAAAAATAATTGCAGTCATTATCATTCTTGCCATGTTGTTTGCGTTTGCCGGCTGTACCGCCGAAACCAGCGCTTATCCGAACCGTGCCATCAAAGTGATCGTGCCCTTTGGTACTGGCGGCGGAGCCGATCAGTTTGCAAGAATTCTTGAGCAGGAAATTGAAACCAATACCGATATGGACCTAACCATTGTTAATGTCCCGGGCGCTGCAACTGCCGTCGGATTTGAAAGCTTTATGAAGGAAGATGCAGACGGATATACCATCATGATTGCAACCACGGATACCATCATCAATTTGGCGCAAGGCATCTCGGAAGGTGATATCTCAGAGATTGAAGCGATCGCCGTCCCCCAGCTCAACGTGGACATGTTGTTCATCAATGCTGACGAAACGCGCTTTACTAATTTCGATGAGATGGTGGCCTATTCAATCGATAATAACGTTGAAATTCAAGTGGCAACCTTGGGTGTTGAGGGGTCTGAATTCCTCACATTATCCGCTATCTCCGAAGTCACCGGTGCACAGTTTGCACTGATTCCGTACAGCGAACCCGGCGAAAGATATGCCGCGCTGGCCGGCGGACATGTAGATGTGCTGTTCGAACAGCCCGGAGACGTCCGTTCTTTTGTTGACAGCGGTGAATACATCCCAGTTATTTCAATGTCCGAAAATCGTTTGGAAGCGTTCCCCGATGTCCCCTGTTCAGTTGAGCTTGGCATCGATGTCACCAGCGGTTACTGGCGCGCGCTGCTGATTAAATCCGATGTACCGGAAGCTTATAAGAAAATCTTAAGAGATGCGATTTTAGATGCGATTGATACACAAACCTATCAGGAATATGCTGACGAAAAGTATCTCAACCTAAGAGAAGGCTACTATGACAAAAAAGCCGTTTCGGATTTTATCAATTCGGAGTATAATTACTACAAATAAACTTTCATCTTAAGGAACAAGGAATGATTCAAATAATTAAAAAGTATAAAGCAACGATAGTGCTCTTAGCACTATCGTTGTTGTGTGTATATGACTTAAGCCGGGCTGATTCTCCTGACGACATCGGTCTAGTTTTCCCCAAAGTCATTGTAGGGCTTTTGATATTGACCTCTGTGCTTCTCGGGTTTTCAACCTTTTTTAAAAGTCGAAAACAAAGCTCTGACGAAAATACATCAACCGGTTTTAAGATGCCCTGGATGATCCTTGCCAGTATGGTTGGGTACATTCTGCTTTTGAATGTATTTGGCTTTTTTATCTTAACACCGTTTTTTGTTTTTTCATCTGCTAAGCTATTCGGCGTTAAGACCAAAGCGAGTATCATTTTGGCGATATCCTTAACTTTGATTATCTATCTGCTGTTTGTAAAGCTATTGTTCGTTCCTTTCCCAAGCGGCATATCCATATTTAAACGTCTCAACGAGATGATTCTTTACTAGGGGGAAAGACGCATGTTTGATTTAATGCTCGGCGGATTAGAATCCATTTTTACTTTTAAAGCACTGCTGATGATTGTTCTCGGTGCGGCCATCGGGCTCATCTTCGGGGTAATTCCCGGGCTTGGCCCCACCGTTGCGGCAACGCTGCTGATTTCTTTTACATACTCTATGGATCCCGCCATGAGTATGATCCTGATCGCCAGTGTATATGTTTCGGCAACCTTCGGCGGCTCGCAAACCGCCATCATCTATAATATTCCGGGCTCAGCCGAAAACGCCTGCACCGCCATTGACGGCTACCGCATGACAAAAAAAGGACAGGTATCTGACGCACTGGGTGCCGCCATCTATGCTTCTTTTCTCGGCGGGCTTTTGGGATGCCTAGTTTTAATATTCTTCACGCCCTTTCTCGCCAAAGTGTCCTACTTATTTGGCGCGTATGATTATTTAGCTTTCGCGCTGTTCGGTCTGGCCGCGGTCATCGGTATGCAGAAAAGCCTGCTGAAAGGTACCATTTCAGCCTTAATCGGAATCACCGTCGGCATGGTCGGCATCTCCCCCATAGACGGTTCGGCTGTATTGACTTTTGGCAGCTCCGAACTCTATGGCGGTATTAAGCTAATCCCCGTGATGCTGGGTATGTATGCCGTGGCCGAAGTTTTCCATCAGGCGCATGCCAACTTCAAAGAGGAATTCCATTTTGAAGAGAAAATGAAGATCAAAGCACCCTCGGCTAAAATCATCGGGAAAATCAAATATGTCATTTTACGGTCCAGCATAGTCGGCATCCTCATCGGTATCCTGCCGGGCGTCGGCGCGGTTTTGGCTAACTACATCGGCTATTCGGTGGAAGAAAAAGTTCAGTCCGCTTCTCCCCATCACGAAAAGAAAATCGGCACCGGCGATGTTCGCGGTGTGGCCGCTCCCGAAGCTGCTAACAACGCAGCGGCTGTCGCCACATTCATCCCCATGCTGGCGCTGGGCAATCCCCGGCGGAGCAGTCACCGCGATATTGCTCGGTGTGTTTGAAGTTCACGGCATCCAGGCCGGACCCTATGCTGTTCTCCACCAACGCGGATCTGGTTTATACGCTGTTTATGGGGCTTTTGCTCATCAATATTTTCATCATCGCCATCGGTTACGCCGAGATTAAAGGCATACAGCGCCTTTTGCATGTCCCCAAAGGGATTATCTTCCCGATCATGCTGGTTTTTGCGGTGGTTGGTTCTTTCGTGGTAGCTAACAGTTTCGTGGATGTTCTGATTATGCTGGCTATTTGGTGTTCTAGGCATCACTTTAAAAGAAAACGGCTTCAGTGTGCCTATTATGATCTTAGGCATCGTCTTGGGCGATATTTTGGAATCGAATTTTGCACGGCTGATTTTATCCAATTTCCGTTTTGTGGATTGTTTCACCCATCCAATCGGCCTTTGCTTTATGTTGCTCTCGCTTGCTTTTCTCGCTTTCCCATTGGTACGCAGACTGCAAAAGAAAGCATAGCCCTATCTTGATAATTAAAATTGAAAAACTTAAATTTTGTTTTTTCCGAGTCACACATTGACAAGCACACCTTAGGTGGTAAAATAAATAGAATTGGTTTATATAAGAGAAAAAGGAGACATAATCTAATGGATATGATTCAAACAATCAAGACAATGATTGAAGAGGACTTACTTGAAGACCCCATCGAAATTAAGGAGGATACTTCCCTTTTTAAAGATCAGGTGTTGGATTCACTTTCACTTTCCATGCTTGTGGCGTTTATCGAAGACACCTTTGAAGTTAAGGTCAAGCCGTTGGATATAGTCTACGAGAACTTTGATACACTGAACAATATTAAGGCTTTTATTGAAAGAAAAAAAGCGGAATAGCAAGAATCATAAGTCATCAGGCATTTTTTAATTCTTACACGAGCTATAAAAAACAAAAACCGACTGCCTTTTTATGGGTATCGGTTTTTTTTGTTCTGTGTCTGATTTTATTGTATCGCTCAGGCTCTCATCAATATAGCGTACAGCTTATCCAAACAAGTGGTATATAAATTTCGGAATGGCGAGAATAGCATCCCGATAGACTTGTACCGCTTCGGTAAACGACCCGCCAGAGATGAAAGAATAACCCAGTGAAATATAGTAGAATGTCAAAAGATGCGAGAAAAAAACTACAACTTTATTTTTAAATAGATTTTGCAACACATTATGCTTTCTTTTGTATCGATCAAACCAAGAAAACAATACCAATCCCGTGGCGTGATGCACCCCCCAAGCCAGCCAGCTTAGGTTGATATGATGCCACATACCCATAAAAATCATGCTTGCATAAAGGCCGATCCACACTTTTCTTGTCAGGCCATAAACCGGAAAATAGATGTTGGTCGTACACCATCCGGACAAGGTCATATGCCAGCTTCTCCAAAACTGGCTGACATTTCTTTTCCAAAGCGGTCGGTTAAAGTTCTCCGCAATCCGATAGCCCAACAGCTTGGAAAAACCAATCGCTAAATCAGTGTAAGACGAAAGATCAAAATAAGACTTGATAAAAATCATCGCCACAAAAACATACGGTTGAAGCGGCTGGAACCATGGTATTGAATAGGCAAAATTCTCTTCCAGGGCCGTCATAATATAGTATGAGATAATGACATCGGTAATTACAAATTTCTTAATGTACCCTTTTATAATGCGCTTTATGCCTTCAATATAATCATCTTTTGAAAAATCATCAATATGCGCAGCTTGAAAAGACCTGCAGCTTTCAATGGGGCCGGAAGCAAACGTTGGCAGAAAAAGTATATACGCCGCAATATGCAAAAACTTCGGCGAAGTGATAAATCCCCTTTGAACATCCAGAATATATTGTAAAATTTTGATGAAAAAATAACTGATACCAATCGGGACAATGATATTAAAGCCGCGTATACTAGTCCTTCCAAACAACGACTCAATCATATCCGGGCCGTATTTACCAACGGCGAGCACGCAGACCGCAATGAAAATACCGGTCAGCGAAAAGAATTTAAGTGATATCCTTTTTTTGTTCTCCACGCTCAATTTCGATAAATAATAGAGTAAGAGTACAACACCATAGACGATAAACAGATAGACAATGTGAATCAGTGCAATGACAACAGATGAATATATCGTAACAATCAGCGCTTTGGTATCGTAACGAAACCTGAATTTCCAAAGCATCAAACTCAACAGGACAAATGAGAAAACAATGTAGTAATTCGTAAAAATCTGCATTAAAAACCGGTGAAAAGCACACGTTTGTGCGCTTTATATCCTTCCTTTATTTACATTTTCTTTATAGCAGGTTTTTTCTTCAAAGTATTTTTAGTATCCAACATACCGAAATTCACTAAAATCAAATCCACTTAGGACAATGCTAAAGAGAATAAAAAATGCGACAGTCCATAGCAAGACTTGAGCCACCATACCAAGTGTTTCAAAGTTGAATATTTTTTTAAGAAAATTTTTCATGACCGATCCCCTGCAGTTCCCTGTTCCATGTCTTGATCAATAGTTTTCGCCACAATGCCAGCCAGCCCTCGCCGCATCAGGTCCAGCTTTTCTGGATTACCCACATGAAATCCCTCTCGGTAGTCGTCCTCTCCAATTCCTAAATCATATGCGTATCTTGTATAACAAACATTATCGTAATTATCTTCAACGGTTTGGCATATTTCATTCATTACCACACCCAACGGTTTGTCTTCATATATGAAATCGCCGTACAATGCTTCACTGACTGGTAAATCCAGAATAACCAAAGTTATTCCCTTTTTATCACATACCCTTGCAATCTCACCAAGCGTTAACTCAAAACGATCAATTGAATCTGCGTTAATTTGGCCCAGGATACGTCTGATGTTGGAAACCTTGTCTTCCAGTTCTGCACCAGTCATTCGATAATCATAACTATCCGCTTCATAATCGGTTTCAGTTTGTGTTTGCGTTTCTTTTATGCCCAAAATATCCGCAAAAAAAAGCTTGTCCAATCCCCGCGTCACAAGATCGTTAAAGACGATATGGTGCGCAAACGGCAAAGCTCTCACTTTCTCTGGAAAGCTGTCCCGAGTCCTCCAAAAACCTCAGAGTTTCTGTGTTGTCCAGCGGATAGCGCGACAGATCCATCGCTTCCACAAAGCGCCGATAGGTTATGCCGATAATCAGCGTCCCCCCGTCCTTCCGGCAGGTTGTTTAAAAGCAGCAGCGCCTCAGACATCTTCTGACCATCAGCGGTTAAATCGACAAATGTAAAATCTGTATCCGTGTCCCGAGCAAGATAATCTGCAAATTTGATTGTTCCATTGGTTAGGAAAAAAGAAGTGGACCCCGCCCATCAGATAGACCGGATAATTGCCGTCCCCTTCAAATTTCTGCTGATAGGTGTTATATGTTGCGCGAGATGCATAATCATCCGTTCCGCTAATATCAAACTGGTTTTGCGTCAAATTCAAATAAAGCCCGTTTTTTATTGAACGATCCACAAGCAAGCATAACCCCAAAGATAGAATCAACGCAATGATAATGATAATAAAACTGTTCTTTTTCAAACCTCTTTTAAAAGCAGTTTTGTTGTCTTCCAATATCACTTTTCCTTCGCCTTTCGTTTCTGGCACTTTTTTCTCAGCATTTCCGCGAAGTTAAACCTAGTTCTTCCCGCCGCAAATCTCTTGCTGTAATCTTTCATATTATAAAATAGCCTTTGTATAAAAGCAACCGACAATCCCCTTATGTTTGCAGTCAGCATCAATTAAAAGTAAAATAATAGATATTTTATATGTATAATGGTATAATGCCTTAATCATTATGTGTCCGGATTGATTTTATTAAACCCATTAGGAAGGGTGTTTTACCCATGTTGCCTTATCTTTATATTGCAAAGATAAAAATTAAATCAGCGCTGGTATACCAATTCAATGTGGTTTTTACCATCATGCTCCAGAGTATCATCCTGTTTGCAAACGCTTTTTTTTTGGATCGCCATTTACGGCGGAAAAAGCACTGCTATGGGTGTCAGCCAATCAAGCATGTTAAGCTATGTCGTGATGTCCGCTTTTATCGGCAGCCTCTTTACGCACGAAGTCGAGGAACGCATTGTCCGAAGTGTTCGCAAAGGCAGCATTGCACTGGATATGCTAAAACCGGTCAACCTTTTCGGCATCTTTCTAGCCGAAGATATTGGCGGTATCTTTGTGGCCCTGTTACAGCGCGCCTTACCCCTTTTGGTGCTCTCCTGCCTGTTCATCCAAGTTCCGGTTCCGGCGTCCGGCTTGCACCTTCTGTTGTTTTTGGCCAGTTTCATATTAAGCTATGCAATCAACTGGCTCTTTGCGGCCATCTTTGGTATGTGGGCTTTCACCGCCATTTCTCTCGGCCCCATGCGCTCGGTCAAGAATCATCTGGTCATCATGCTTTCGGGCAGCATCGTGCCGCTGTGGTTTTTCCCGGATTGGCTCAAGAATGCATTAGAACTTTTGCCGTTCCCTTATATCTATCAGCTGCCGCTTTCCATCTTTATCGGCCGATACGATGTTAACATACTGCTCTATCAAATGATGATCCAAGGCGTATGGGTATGTCTTTTGTTTTTGCTTTTCACTTTTATAAAAAGACGAGCTGTTGGCAGAGTCATGGTGCAGGGGGGGTAATATGGATCGTATCAAACACTACTATTCGGTGGGTACACTGTACCTAAAACAATCCCTGCAAAGGAGCCTTGAATACCCGGTCAATCTGTTCGGATGGTTTTTTCTCCAACCTTATGCAGTTTGGCATCGGCTTTGCAATTATCAAATTTGTTGTAGACCAATTTGGCACACTGCAGGGTTGGAATTTTGCGGAGCTCGCTTTTCTCTATGGGCTTTCGGTATTAAGCCATGGAGTCTCTGTGGTACTGTTCGTCCAGACATGGTATCTTGGATATTTAATTGTGGAAGGGGATCTGGATATTTTTCTGCTCCGACCTTTAAATGTCCTGTTTCAATTTTTGTTTATGGATTTCAATTTGGTCGGCCTTACCGACCTGATACCGGGAACCATTATTTTTATCTATGGCTGTAACCAGCTGAATTTCTCGTGGTCATGGCTAAGCTTCCCGCTGCTTTTGCTGGTCATCATCGGCGGGGCTCTCATTCGGGGCTCAGTATGGATAGTTTTGGGTTCTATATCCTTTTGGCGGAAAAACCGAGGCAGTTTTGTTGTCCTGACCATGCAGTTGTATGATAAAACCACCATGTATCCGTTGAGCATCTATCCCAAAGCCTTACAGATGATCTTCACTGTCGTGCTCCCATTGGGCTGGATCGCATTTTATCCGGCTGGATATTTTTTAAGTAAACCCTCGCCATTCTATTTCCCCGCCAGCATCCCTCTGATCACATTCGGGATAGGTATCATATGCTTTTTGGGTGCGTGTCTCATGTTCTGGCTTGGATTAAAGCGGTACGAAAGTGCGGGAACATAAGAATGTATACTATTCAACAAAGTCTAAGCGTTTATGGAGGTGACTTGCTGTGCCTGTTATCGAAGTAAAAAACATCGTCAAAGAATTCAAGGTTGTTCGACGCGAAAAAGGCCTTAAAGGCGCCGTAAAAAGTCTGTTTCGGCCGGTGCGTGACGTGGTTAAGGCCGTCGACGATATCAGCTTTTGTGTCAACGAGGGTGAAATTGTCGCCTACATCGGTCCAAATGGAGCAGGTAAAAGCACCACAGTTAAGATGATGTCCGGCATCCTCACCCCCACTTCGGGCGAAATTTTAATCAATGGGGTGTCTCCGCAGAAGGACAGAAAACATGTAGTCAAAGATTTGGGTGTGGTGTTTGGGCAAAGAACTCAGCTCAACTGGGACTTGCGTCTGGGAGAAAGCTTTGAACTTTTGCGGCGTATCTATCAAATCGATGAAGCGGTCTATACGGAAAACCTTCGAATCATGGATGAGATTCTCGGCATCAATGAACTGACTTCCACGCCGGTCCGTCAGCTTTCGCTGGGCCAGCGCATGCGGGGTGACCTAACCGCGGCCATGCTCCATTCCCCGTCCGTACTTTTTTTTGGATGAACCCACCATCGGACTGGATGTGGACGCCAAAAACGCCATTCGAAAATTCATTAAAGACATCAATCAAACCCGGAAAACAACTGTCATTTTAACGACGCACGATCTGGGTGATATCCAGGAACTTTGCGACCGGGTGATCATCATCAATAATGGAAAATTGATTGAAGATGGCTCATTAACATCACTGGTCGATAAGATTGCACCCTATCGACATTTGATTGTGGATTTTTATAAAGAGACCAATATCCAGCATCCCAAAGCCGAGGTGGTTTCCGTAAAAGGCCAACGGACGACCTATCGATTCTGGAAAAAAGATATCACGGCTGCTGCGTTGATTGAGGATTTATCGCGCGCGGCTTCCATTATGGATATCAGCCTCAAGGAAGCCGATATTGAAGATATTATCAGCATTGCTTACAAAGGCTAAATGATATAGATAAACCGGCGACCCATGTGTTATTCATATTGGTCTATCTCTATTTCATGCTGCTTTGCAATACTTATTTCCACAACCAGGGCTAACTACAAAATAAATTGACCAATGGTTATTTTTGGTGTTATGATATTTTTGTATTAATTAATTTTTAGGAGGCATATATGATTAGTAAAGTCTATAACCATGCTCTTGATATATTAAAGAGTAAGCCGTTTAAGCTGTGGGGTCTCTCATTATTAGCCATACTGTTGGCCGCACTTGTAGAGATTTTTGCTGTTCTGCCAATTATATCTATCCCGGTTTCGGTCACAATTTCCGCCGGTATGCTTTTGGTTTATCTTGACGGTTATAAAGGAAAGGACGTGGATTCCAAGCAGCTTTTTGCAGGCTTTAAATCCTTCGCGCGCATCGCGGGCGGTATGCTGTGGATGATGCTATGGATTCTTATTTGGGCGCTGATTCCCATTGTCGGTATTGTGTTTGCCATTATTAAATCATATGAATATCGGTTTACACCCTATATTCTGTTCACACAACCTGAAGTTTCTGTGTTCGACGCGCTGAAGCTTTCTATGAAGCAGACCGAAGGATATAAAGGTACGATGTTTGGTGCGGATATGATTATTGTCGGAATTGTTCTGGCTGTAGAATTGGTAATCTATCTTCTAGGTTTTATTCCTTTTGTTGGCCCTGTTTTAGTTCTTTTGATCGCGCTCCCGTTTTTCATGGTGCTACCGCTTTTCCAGGGTTTGGTCCATGCTGGATTATATATTGAAATCACCGAAAACAAATAAGTATGATCCTGCTAAATCATTAATATAATCTTTGAAGGCTCTGGTATTATCCCAGAGCCTTTTAGTTTTCCACTGATGATTAGTTATCTTTTTTCCCTAAGTGCTTAGCAAACGCACTGTAATGATAGCCAGTTGACATAAAGTTTGTATATAAAGTAGAGGGATCATCTGCGCCGCAATCTGAAAATGTTTTAATGTCATCCGCAACGACGCTCAACTTTTTCTCATGTGCCACGGCGGTGAACGCACGGATATAATCGAACACCGGTGTAAAACTGCCCAAAATCAGCGCAACAATCAAAACCATCGCCGGTAGCTTTTTTCTTAATAAAGCTTTCGGCCCTTCGCCAGAATGCTTTGGCTGCATGATATTCTGATTAATATATTCGATGACCATCACGGCTAACACAACCAATGCCGGAATGGACGCCCGCATCGCGAAATCCACTCTCCCTGCCATTTGAAACATGCCGATGAGACAAAGCGAAAGCACGCAGATCCAAAACAACAAGTTTTTGTGATTTCCCTGCCATAGCACAGCGGTATAAATTCCAAACTCCAGCAGACAAAAGAGTACATATAACAGGATACTCTGATAAAGCGGCAAAAAATCCTGCCCGATATATATCTGAATCAGGCGGTTGGCTGTCCCTTCGGAGACACTGCCGTTCGAGGCAAAAAACAGAGCAAAAACCGGAAAGACAAAAAGTAGGGCTACGATATTTTGGAAGCTGAACAATTGTTTTAAGAAGTCTGAAAATCGGTGCGCACGTCGTTCTTTCACTGCGAAAACGATGGCATAAACCACCAAAAACGGCAACAACCCAATGAAGGGAAAAGGAGAATATGAAAAGGCAAGAAAGCCTATAAACGCAAAGTTGACAACGCTTTTCTCCTGTATCAGCAAGAGCATCAAAAGCCATGCCGGCACGGATTGATTGAAAACGTAAGATAATTGCGTGGCGTTCGCGCTGTATTGATAGAAATAGGCCCACCATTCGAGATCATTAGATTGTCCTTGTTGAACAGCTAAAAACCCGATGATATCCAATCCACTAAAGAGTATAAAAACCAGAACCGTGATAAGAATACGCCAAAAAGAAAATGCTCTGACTTTAATCATCAACATCAGAAAAGTTAAGGAAACCAGCAGTGATGTCCAAACATATAGGAAGATGTTGCCCGCCAACCATGCCGCGTCCGCACCCAAAGCAAGCATTGTCAATTTAGCAATGCCGGCCGGAACCAGCCAATACGTTAAGTAATAAACCAGTGTTGTATTTGAGTGCTCATATTGTACCGGCCATGGGAGATTGATTAGGTCTCTGAAAACCGCGTTTCTAAAGTGATAATCGGAAGTCTGATAGAAGAATCCACCCTGCCCCGCCAAAAAGCACCACAGCATTGCGGCAAAAATTATAAACGCCAATCCGCTCCGGCTTACTTCAACCGCATCATTTTCTATTAAGGTTTTTTCTTCCGCCAAATACTCGCGAATAATAACAACCAGTGAAATAATCATCAACATAGCCAACGGTAGGGCCAGAAGCAATCTTACCCATCCAAAAAGAAACATGACAATCGGTAACGATAACACGATATAAACCGTCGATTTTATTTGGCGATAATCAATTCTTATCATTCCGTTTTCCTTTTTTGTGCTTTTTTATTAAAGTACACTATGGCCTGCAAAGATGTCAAGATCGAAGCAATTTGAGCAATTTGCATAGCATACCCCTCGTTTCGTGTCTATGCTTGCCGTTTTTGGCTTCATTTCTCATATCATATTACTGTAGCCGCGTAAATTATCAACCCCAATGCGTCAGCAAAAACCCTCAGGTGGTTTGGAATCAAGAATATTTAAGGATGATAAAAAGCTTTGCAGATCACAAAGCCTTTTTTTAATCAATTTTGTCAGCATCTTTTTTCTGATGTTCCAAGTCCTTAAGCACAGTACGCCAAATCAATTAGTAGCTGTTCGCATCCACAAAAATGGGGATTTCTAGGTATGAAGGCACATCAATCGCATCGTTGTTAAACCCAGCATTTGTTTCCACTCTGTCTCCCGACAATGCTTGCCAAATCATTATCATGGTCCGATCAACCAGTCTCTTTGTGTCCTTAATCACTGTCATGGACTGTTTGCCTTCAATGATGTTTTCGATGTTTTCTGATTCTCCGTCTTGACCTGTCAAAATCGGGAACGGTTTCCCCTCGGCACCATAGCCTGCAGCCTCCAAAGATGCCACGATGCCGCGCGCTAAACTGTCATTCGGGCAGAGTATTGCATCAATGTTTTCATCCGTGTAATAGGATTTCAACAGTTTATCCATTCTAATTTTTGCCTTGTCCGTCTCCCAGCCTGTCATCGCGACTTTTTTCCAGGCATCCTCTGTTTGGCCCTGGCCGGATTTAATCACTAAAGTCCCGCTCTTGATATATGGGGACAGTACATCCATAGCACCCTTAAAAAATAGCTGTGAATTATTATCATTTGGAGCCCCTGCAAAAACTTCCATCGTATATGACCCTCTATCTTCACCAGTCAGCCCCAGACTATCCACGATATATTGACCTTGAAGCGCCCCCGCAATTTCATTATCAAAAGCCACATAATAATCAATCGCATCCGTACCCATGACCAGCCGGTCAAACGCGATAATCAGTATACTTGCTTCCTTCGCCTTTTTAAGAACCGCAGACAGAGAGTATCCATCGACCGGCGCTACAATCAGCACATCAATGCCCTCCAAAATCATCTCTTCGATCTGCTTTTCTTGAGTGGCAGAATTATTATCCGCAAATCTTAAATCAACCGTTCCTCCTGCTTTTTCAATTGTGCCTTTCAATGTATTACCGTTGCCCTCCCAAGGGCCCATAAAATCAAGCGGTATTGAGATGCCGATATGTCCTTCAATTCTTATCGGTGTGGGGGCTGTGGACGGAGTTGGTGTAGATGCCACGGTCGGGCTCGGTATTTTTAAATCATTTTCAAATACTGGATCCTCTTGATTGGTCACGCAACCTGTTAAAAACAAGCTTAAAAGCAAAACAGCCCAAATTTTTTTCAACGCGATCACCTCGTTTATACTGATTTTTTACTTCTATTTTCTATTTTTATAACCATATAATAGACTTTAGCCTCTAATTTGTCAATTTTTGTGATTGTGCGACAGTTCAGTTCTTACAAAGATTCTATAACAAATATCGAGCATTTCTATGCTAATAACATGTTTCCTGAAGATACAATTGTTTATTTATAAAATTCCCCTTCTAAATCAACCTTTTTTTCTAATTCACAATTGACGGTTAGATAGCAGTATTTTATAATTATTATACTGTTTATGAACTGACAGTCGCTTAAATCAAGTTCAGTTGAACCAAAAAATGAAATAGTGATATGCTCTAAATTCGGTTCACCCAAGAAGGCTGATTTTTAAGAGAACAAAAACTTACAACGTCAAGATCACTTAAAATCTATGACGAAATACTTATTTCAATGGTGAAAAACTAACCTGACAAATTAGCTTAGTAAAAAAGATAAATTAATACTATGATTTTCAAGGTGCAAATGTGCATCTTTTTTTGTACAAATTTTAATACTTTATATGCGGAGGTGTATCATGAATATTTTCCAGTTGAATAACTTACCCGATGACATCATGCCCGGCATTGGATGGGGAATTCGCGGCCCAAAACTTCTCTTTGACAATCAGCTCCATACATCAGATAGCTTTGTCCTTATCAATATTCAAAATGAAGCTGATGTCAATACGGCTGTGGACTATTGTGTAAAATGCAACTTTCAAAACTTAACACTTTATCCCTCGGTTTTCAGTGAGACTTCTGGTTTCCCTTTCTACCAGAAGTCTTATGATCCCGTAGATTGTCTTTCGGACCCTTCCCAAATCAGAGCCGGTATCTTGAGTTGTATAGAGGTACTCAAAGCCGAAGATGAGCGTTCAAAGCCCTGTTTCTTCAGCAGTGTTCTGGACGCAAAAGCATGTGTAATGGTTCAGCAAAAGATCGATGCTGATATTTGCGGTGTATGCTTCACCGAAGACCCTGAAGGCGACAGAGTTATCCTCATCCAAACCGATGCGAGTGAGCCAGACGCAGCTGCGTCAAGCACATTTCGTGTGCTTGAGAACGATCATCGGTTTTACATTGAAAACCCCGCGGAAGATGCATTTCTCAACAATATGATATTAACCGCAATCGCCCCACAAGCGCGGCAAGTCGGCGCCTCCGTCGGCTGCCCCCTAAAGCTTTCGTGGATCATCGCGGACAGCCAACTGTTCTGGCTTGAAGCCATCCCCGTCACATCCGACATCTGGCAAAACCCTTCCGAGTTTGATACCTCAGCCGAGTATGAGAACCATACATTTTCCACATCTATCATCAACAATATCCTGCCGGGCCCTGTCACCCCGCTGACGCTTTCCACCGTGGTCAAAGCTTTGGATCAGAGTGTTCGCCATTCGCTGGTCAGTCATAAGTTGGCCAGACAAATCACCGATTTACCCGAAAGTGCAGGGGTAGCATGCTTCAACTCCCATGCCTTTCTCAATGTGACACAAATCAACCAGATTGCAGGAAAACAGATGGACGGATTCAAAGAACTTATCGATGTAAGTCTTTGCGGGGAGGTGTTAGGCGAATCGTACTCCAGATGCTGGGATTTAACGCTGAGCGATTTTATTCTGCAAACCGGAAGATATTTCAAATCTTTCAGCATTGGCAAAGACACTGAACAGAAAATTCAAAGCCTTTGTGACTCCATGCAAAAAATAAGCAAAGGTGCTTCTTTAAGGGAGCAAATCGAAACAATCAATCAAAAGCTAAACGCGTTGGATACTGCTTTTTCAGACTTTTTTTCCATCTCAGCGGCGGTCAGCTTTATGAGCACCGCACTCTATTTAATCTTTATCAAAGCGCTTTTGTCCCCAGAGAAAGCCAAAACTTTGATGCTTAAATGCTTATCCGATATTCATGATGTTGAGTCCTTGGATATTGTCACATCGCTCACAACAGTGGCACGCGAGCTGGTTCTGGACAATCCGCAGGTTGCCAATTATAGTTTTGATGAGATCAAGAATGCGCTTTTGCAAGCCGAGAGTGAGTCGAAGAAAGCCTTTGATGCGTTTAACAAGCATCACGGCCACCGCGGGTTTTTCGAAATGGAACTTCGCAATCTTCCCTGGCACCACAGGCAGGAGGATCTCGTCAGATACGTCTATTCCATATTAACCACCAATCTGTCCGAGGTGGGTCAAAGCGTGCGTGTACCTCAGTATTTAGGCTCGCTGGAAGAGAAATTCGATGTTCGAACCGTCGCGCTGATCAAACCGCTGATCGATCAAGCACGAAACGCTGTAATGATTAGCGATTCCGTCCAATCCAAACTCGTCCAATTACTCGGCTGGTTTAAAGATGCTTACCGCCAGCTCAGCAAGAAAATGGCCCAGGAAGAGTTGATTCCAAATGGTGATTTGATCTATTTTATGACCCATGCCGAACTGCTGGAGTATATTCCCTCCAATAACGGTGATGCAAAAGACTGCGCTTATCATGGCGACCTAATTAAAAAGGCTTTGATGCGAAACCGAGTCTATGAAGCACAAAAAAAACATCGGTTCGGCATGCTCCACGCGGGCAGACCTCTGCCACTGAATGCCGATCTATATGCACCAAAAAAGAGCATGCTGAAAGGCCGATGCAGTACACCCGGTGTTTCGCAAGGCACCGCCCGCGTTATTTGCGGGCTTCAAGATTTAGAACAATTAAAACCTGGTGAAATCATCGTCACCGCCATTTCTGATATCGGATTTACGCCTTACTTTAACATGGCCGCTGGGCTGATCACAGAGAGTGGAACAGAATTCTCGCAGGCGGCGATCGTTGCCAGAGAGCTGGCTCTGCCCCATGTCACCGGACTAAAATTTGCAACTCGATTTATTAAAACCGACGATTCTATATCGATCAATGCCGCTTCCGGCGAAGTCACCCTACTGAAAAAATAAAATTGAAAATACACAAAAAGCTGGCTTATCATCAGCAAGCCAGCTTTTGTTTTTTTATCATAAATTAACTATATCGTCAGACGTTCCAGTATTTCGCCTGCTTCCAATGCGTCCACTATTTCTTCCACATCGTCAGGCGTCACGTTACCGTACCATATGGTGTCGGGATACACCATCACAACCGGGCCCATCGAACATAGGCCCACACATCCCATCTGTGATACCATCACTTCATCCTCAATGCCCCGGTCATTCACTTCTTCCACCAGCGTCTGCAGAATATCATGGCTCTCCTTCTTTTGGCAAACACCCTGTACCGTGCCGTTTAGGCGAGTGCTGGCACAGACAAATATATGATGTTTGGGTTTTTCCATCGCACAAAGCGCCTTTCACCGCAGTGATTGTTGATTTACATCACCAGTTCAAAATCCTCTTCGGCACATTCACGATCGTATTTCTCCAAGAGGGCTGTGCTGATTTTCTCGATCAATCGTATCGCCCCGACATAACCCACCGTGGGAAAGAAGCTGGTGGACGCCATAATCGGATCACGATAATGTTTGGTCAGATGCATCCCTTGCCGCGTCAGCCGCGTCATCGACGATATGTTCTCGGTCATCCTGCTCTGCCAGCCGATGGATGCACATGAAAATGTATTACTTCGGTTTGAGATGGATAAGGCCGAATGGGCTCCGCTGAAAACAAAAGGCACCCTATATTTCAGGATGCCTGAGGATCAGTTGATTTTAATGCGGTAAGTTTGCTTCATTTCGTAATTTTTTAAATTCTACCGTTCATGACTGACCGGTGCCGATATTATAGGCTTTCGCAAAGTTGCCTTGATTGATGGCTACCACCATACGGTAAAGCGAATTGATATAGATAATTTGCTCGCTGGTATAAATGTCCGCTAAACTATGCTATAGATACAACAATTTATCCATAGCTATCATATTTTCATCCGGTGTGTTTCTCGGAATCTCGCATCCGCCGGAAATCAATGTATTGTTATCAGCTACCGCCAAGCGCTTTTGGGTCGCCGCAATGACTTCGGCTTCAGTCGCGGACATCATCTCTGTCACCGGATCGAGATTTCCGTTAACAGCGGTGCCTGTACCTCTAAATGCCTCCACCGCTTTTTCAAAATCCACCACATGATCCACATCGAATATATCCGCACCGGTTTTAGCCAGCAGTGGCAGCAGCGGGCCGGTGTTGCCGCAGATGTGCAGTTTCGCTTTGGCTCCCATAGCCTGAATATCCCGAATAATCCGGCTGTCGTATTCTAAGCAGAACTGCTCATACAGCTTGGGCCCGACCAGCGACGCCGCGGCATTCCCCACGCCGATAAAATCCGCACCCGCCTTGATCTGTGCCTCTGCAAACCTCTTCTGCTGTTCATATATAATATCGAATAATTCAATCATCGCATCCGGATTCAGCATCAAATCCATCATAACCAGCGAAATATCGCGTAAATCCGCCGCTTCGGCCAACGCGCCTTCCACCCATCCGATGATAGGGATATCACCTTTCACTTTCTCAACAAATAATTCAATCGCTTTGATCCGGTCCAGCATGCGCTCGTCATCATATGGGCTTATGGGTTTCAATTTGCCGATTTGGGCAAGATCGGTGATGAGGTGCTCTTTACAATACGGCACCGCGTTATCCGGAATAATCACCTTAGCGCCGAATCCGTGCGCCTCACGCATCGGGTCGCTGATCGCTGAAACGGTATCGATGCCGAAATCCTCAGCACAGCGGATCTTGCTTTCCACCAATACCTTATAATCGGTGCAGAATTCTGAATAGGTTTTCCCAATATGCTCGGCTGCAAAAGCCATCACAATGTTCATATTGGGGATTTTGTCAACCGGTGTACCTTCCATACGGTTCATCACACGTTCAAAAGAAGACATCTTATTCATATAGAATGATCCTTTCATTATGAAAATAGCAGGTTATTGATAAATCGATCCTGAAAGCTTGGTTGGGTTGAAAGCAGAAACACCTCGATTTTTTTGCTGAGCGCCAACACTTGCTGTTTAAACGCCGTATCAGTGACCATCCGCACCGCGCCCTTCAATGAGGTATTACCCACGATTTTAATATTCGGGTGAACAAACGGTAATGCACCGCATCGGAATAAATCGCCGCTTTTGATGTTGGATCCAAATCCGCCCGCGATATAGATGACATCCAAATCCGCAGGATTCAGCGCATGTTTTTCCAACAGCATTTCCACGCCAGATCGAACAGCCGATTTTGCCAGCTGAAAACTGCGGATATCGCTCTGGTAAACACCGATGTCTTCGTCTTTGGACACAATGAATTTTGGTTTTTCACCCAATGTCTCAACCCGCGCATTCAACTTGTCTTTTTTGGAATTCGGTACCAGCTTCCCATTTTCGCTAATCACGCCGTTGTCAACCATTTCAGCTATCAGCGATATGTAGCCCGACCCGCAGATGCCAACGGGGCACACATCCTCAATGGTGCGATACGCTAAATCTTCCTCTACCCATACATCTGTCACCGCGCCTTTCACGGCACGCATGCCGCAGACCATCTCAGCCCCTTCAAAAGCTGGCCCCGCCGCCACCGAGCATCCGGTGAATTTTCCATCTTTCGCCAGAACCATTTCCCCGTTGGTCCCAAGGTCAATCAATAGCGCTGTGGTGCCCGGGCTCCCTATCCCGAGTACCGCCGCTCCTAACACTGCGTCCCCGCCCAAAAAAGCCGATGCCGCCGGCGAAAAGCACACCTGTGCATGATCGCATAACAGCCTGATATCTTTGCCCGTTAAATCTCCGGGTGAAAGATGCTCCGTGACAAAAGGCGCGGCCGCCAAAGAGCGGATATCCAGATTGAGCAGCATGTGAAGCATGGTGGTGTTGCCCGAAACCACTACTTTTGTAATGTCTTTCGCATCAGTGCCAAGCGCACCCGCCATAACAGAAAGAAGCCGGTTCATGACCCCGGACAGTGCTCCGCTCAATATGCGCAGGTTTTCTTCACTTTCCATGGCAAAAGACATGCGGGTAAACACATCGGCGCCGAACGCTGCTTGCGGGTTTTTGGCCGCCGCCGCAGCCAATTCACTTCCCGTTACGGCGTCCACCAGTACGGTTTCAATCGTCGTGGTTCCGATATCAAACGCGGCACAGATCTCCTCATACTGCGCTGTTTTGTCTACAGCAAACAGTGTGATCTTATCGCTTTGGTCTTGAATCAACCGAATGGTGGTATCCTTTGAAAGGATTGTTTCGCAGGCCAGCCGTATGCCGTCACTGATTTCGCCGGATGTCAGCCGCCTGATTTCGTTTTCTGTGGCTTCGGTTACTGGATCTGCCATCTCAACTTTGCATTTCCCGCACTTTCCGGTGCCCCCGCAAGGCGCGTCGGATATCATTTGGTTGGCTACCAGCACATCATAAAGGTTGGCTGATTCTTGCACATCCAGAATAATATCTTTGCCCTGTCCTGCTACTTTTAGTTTAAGCATCTGCGCTCCATTAGAGAAAAACCATTGCACTGCAATAGCGAAATGATTTTTAAGATTTATGCCAAAAATTCAAGCGCCGTATTGGCCGCGCTGGCCGCATCGTCGGTGTAAGCGTCTGCACCGATTTGTTCGGCAAAGGCACTGGTCACAGGCGCGCCGCCAATCATGACTTTAATCTTATCGCGCAATCCTTCCTCTTTAAGCGCCTCAATAATCGTCTTCATTTCGGGCATGGTGGTGGTCAACAGCGAGCTCATTGCCACAATCTGCGCGCCTTGATTTTTCACCGCATCAATAAATTTGTCCGCGCCAACGTCAGTGCCAAGATCCAGCACCTTGATACCCAATCCTTCCATCATCATCATGACCAAATTCTTACCGATATCGTGCAGATCCCCTTTGACCGTACCGATCGCCACGATGCCTTTTTCCTTAAAATCCTGACTGGCGAGAATCGGTCGAATGATATCAAGGCCAGCATACATGGCGCGCGCCGCAATCAGCACTTCGGGCACATACACTTCGTTATTTTTAAATAAAACACCAATTTCCATCATACCGGAAATCAGCCCTTGATTTAAAATCTCTTCTGGGTCCACCCCATTAGCCACCATATCCTCAGTCAGCCGTTTGGCTTCGGTAGCGTCTCCACCTTTCACGGCCAGGCTCAATTCTTTAAACATCGTCCATCCTCCGAGAAAATATCATTATTCATATTTTAGCATGTGGTTTTTGTGATAAAAATGTACTTTGATGCGTCAAATTGTAATATTATGTTTCGTCGCCGCGCCGGAACTGGCCAGGCGTAAGCCCTGTATGCTTCTTAAAGACCTTACTAAAATAGCCCGGCTGATCGTACCCCACCATCTCGGAAATTCTCGCGATAGAATAATCAGTCGTGGAAAGGAACTGCTTTGCCTTTTCCATGCGCACTTTGATAAGATACGCCGAAAACGAGATGCCCAGCTCCTGACCAAAAAGGTGGCTGATGTGCGATTCGCTGACTACCACATGCTTTGCTACATCCTCCAGTGTGATATCCGAATTTGAGCCATCACGGATGAATGCCATCGCTTTGGCCAAAAGAGATGCGTTTTTTACATTACGCGTTTTGTAGATGGTATCCATCATGGTGTCCAGCGTGCGTGAAACCCAGATGCAGAGTTCTTTAAACTCAGTGATCTGCGCCAGTTTGGCAACCATCTCAAAATTTAAGCCCAGCATGTATTCCAGACCCGCTCCGGCTTCAACCGCCGCCCGCGAGATGACCACAACCAGCTCCAATACCCGCGCTTTTAATACATCCATGTCGCTCTCTTTAGCGTAAAATACATCCACCAAGATTTCATTCAACAGCGATTTTGCGCCTTTTCGGTCCCCAATCTTGACGAGCCCAATCAACTCTTTTTCTTTTTTTATAGGGTAATGACTGAAAGATTCGCTGTCTTCCAACATCTCCAAACGGCTTTCGGTTTGTTTTTTGATATGCAGCAGCTCAGCGATTTTCGCCTGCTGAAAATTGATTTCCCTTGCCTTGTCAAGAATTCCGGGGTTTACACCCGCCAGTGATTCGGCGATGCGCTCCAGCATGTCTGCCAGCGCACCCATCTCTTCAGCGCTCTTAAAAACCAGCTTTTCGACCGCACGCACCAGTGTTTCGGCATCCAATCCCAAGTCATCGGCCAATGCCCGTGTTTCAGTTTCAGCGTATTCGTCGTACACCCACATAATCACCGGTCCGCAGGTGATGGCCCCAATGCATCGCTCGTCTGCCAACAACGGCGCCAGCGCAATGGTAAGCCCGGCATGACAGCGCGTCACATAACTTTCACCCAAGCGAATACATTGTAGACTGGCGTTTTCCCGAAAACTGCGGCATCGGGCGCGTCCTTCGTCATTGGAATGCACTGTATGACAAAACGCCGAGCTGTCCATCTCAAACTGACAACACGACGTCTCGGATATTTTACTCAAGATTTCCGGATTGTCTTTAAAATCCTGCGGATCGCCGTACCGAAAAACAGATGCGTTGACTCCGGTAGCGAGCGCGAAGGAGCGCAGGTTTTTATCACTTTGTATGATATTATCGGCTTCTTTACCAAGATACCCCTGCATCAACTCTCCCAGACTGTTTTTTTCTATTATACCACAATTTCATCGGGCATCCTTCCAAAAGCACGCTGCCACAGGGTTTCTATCTTTCCTTTCGCTGTCAGCTTCTCATCCTCATAGACGATGATGACCAGCTTACCATTGCTTGCTTCGGTTTTGGGTTCAACCGTTATATACGGCGGCACCACGTCAATATTGTGCATAACGCCGTCAACTTTTAAAAAACCCTTGATACGAACCGAAATCGGTATCACGCTTTTTAAAAACGCATCCAGCTTTGATCGCTGTACATCTTCACCGCCGATCACCACAAATGAGCGTTCCGAGATGGGCTCCGGGCTGACGCATTCAAGTCTGCATTCACAGGCATCCTCATCCATCAGCGCTTCCATATCCACAGCACAACGCACACAGGGCAGGATCTTGGCCTCCGCGTTTACTGCCAATATCGATTCAATCGCCGCTTTTTGCGTCATTTTGTCCACATGATCAATCTTGTTCAGTAAGATTACCTGCGATCGCTGCACTTGCGAAACTGCCGCCACCGACACCTGCAGCAGCGCAGCTATCCGTTCAGCATCCGCCACGCAGACGAAAGAGATCACACGAAATTCCTCTTGAGTTTTGTTCAAGGTGTTGACATCATTCATGATTTTCTCCACACTCGAGGGATTAGCAAGTCCACTGGCCTCCACATATATCCGTTTTAAACCCAAATCGGCCAAGCTCAGCAAGGACTGGATAAAGAAATCCGACTTGCACGCACAGAAAATGGAGCCCGAATTCACCTGCCTGATTTCAGCGCCGCCGAAACCCTCCAGCCGCTCGCCATCCACAGAAAGCGCTCCGAATTCATTGACGATGACCCCGACACGCCCTTCTCTGTTTTTCAGTATTCTTTCCAGTAGTGTGGTTTTCCCCGAGCCTAGAAAGCCCATAATCATAACAACATCAATCATGCTAAGATATCCTCAATTTTCGCAAACAACTCGGTCTTAGGCGGAATCAGAGAGATATACGCCACTTCGCCGTTGATCACCATCGTGGGCAGGTTCTTGATGCCCATCTTCATCATGCGCGGAACGGTTTTTCTATCCAGCATCTTATATTCAACCACTTCAATTCGCTCTTTAAAATGGTCTTTGGCTTCCAGCGCCGCATTCAGCATATAGGTGCAGGCCGCACAGGAAGCGGAATCCAGCGTAAACACTTCAATCAGTGGTTTTTCAAGGCTGACGTAGTTGGGCAGCACCACTTCAGTATCGTCAATCACTACCTGATAGTTTTTCACTATTTCTCGTGCGCCATCTGGGTTGGCGATGGCCTGTTGCACTGCGATGGTGTTTTCCACCGGCGTATTATAGGGCATATCGCATCCCGGCGAAATCACCAATCGGTCATGATTCAGCGTATCGATGAGCTCCAGCGTATAGAGCATGTTCTCCTGCTGTGTGCCGTTTAACATCAGTGTGGCCAGCGGAATATTACCCGAAAGGATGATATCGTATTTATCGGTAATCGTTTGCGCGGTTTTCATGCTGACGTTTTCATCCACCGCAATCATATCCGGATGTGTCTCGCACATCTTCTCAATGTTATTGGTGGCGTTTCCGCAGACAAAAAACGAGCTGTACCGATGTGCTTTTCGAATCGCCGCAAAATAATCGGAAAATGGTTGACTTAAAAATTCTTCAAAATGCTTAGGTGATATTTGGGACACCAACGGGTCTACCGCCGCAATGATATCCATACCGGCTTCCATGTACATTTCACTGACCGCGATGGCGACATCCTTGGTGTAATCCAATAATTCATGGACATACTCGGGATTTAAGATGATATCCATAAAAATATCCTGCCCGCGAAGGTGCGAAGCCAAGGTAAACGGCCCGCAGACCAACCCCAGTAATGCGGTATCCTCGCCCGCTTCCTGTTTAATCCGCGCCATGGCTTCCAAAAATATCGGTAGACGGCCTTCTGTTTTCTTCGGAATTTTGCGCTCAAAAGGCGACGGCACGGCGCCGGCCAGCGGATGCGTTCTCACACTCGGCGGCGTGTTTTGCGGCCAATAAAGCTCACAGCCTAATATCTCGGCTTCCGCCTGCAAATCAAAATGCACCGGCATGCCATCCGGCCGATACAAGCGTTTGACCGCTTTTAATGATTCCACCATGGTCTCGGCATCCGTGAGCACCGCCTTGGGTTCTGCGCCTATCAATATACCCGCATGCACACCCGCAAACGGTATCCACGGAATCTTGTCCGGTTTTTCGCCATTAAACAGCGCCATCAAACGCTCTTTTCCCGTCATTCCTATCAAAGCCTCCGCTCATCATATTCGGTTTCTATGCTTAAAGTATAAGGCTTACCGCCCGAAATAAAATGTGTAATCCCGCAAAAACATGTAGAAATATGTCGTGTTCTTATGCCGAGGGTTGTGATTTTAGACAAAAAAAAATATATTATAGATATTCTTGCTAAACGATTTAAATTTGGAGATTGGTGATCGATGTCGATTGAAACAGCATTGCTGAAACTCATTGAACAACAAAAATATCATGGCGCAGTCAAAATTAAGGTGTCCAGCATCCGTTTTGAACCCGAGTTCCGTGATATGTGTCATATGAACGCGTGCGGCAAATTTGGCACCAGCTGGGTTTGTCCGCCTGCCTGCGGCAGTTTTGAGGCGATGAGAAAAAGCATCTGTACGTATACCGATGGCTTATTGGTACAGCAGGTCTACCCCTTGGCTGATTCGTTTGATTATGAAGGCATGATGGCAGGTCAGGACGACTTTGATAAACATTTCTATGCCATTATCGATGCACTCAACGACAGTGAATATCAAAACTGGAACGCGTTGAAAGCCGGCTCATGCGGTATATGCAAGACCTGTACTTATCCGGATTCTCCCTGTTTGTTCCCGAAGCGTGCTAAATCGTCACTGGAAGCTTGCGGAATTAATGTTTCGGCGCTCTGCTCCGAATACGGGCTGTCCTATATCAATGGGAAGCACACAGTCACCTACTTTTCCCTGTTTGTGTATCGCTTTGTTTGAATATAGTACCCTGAAATAAAAAATTCTTATTAATGTCTACACTTATATTTCAACTGTTAGATCCTTAAATACGATGCAAAACGAATTACGTGGTTTGTTTGGGAAAATGCAGTGCCTAGTATATTCCCTTAAGAACTTTATTAGAAATATACTGAATTTTTATATTCGTATCAAAAAACGGGTATCGCTGTATTGGACAGTTTTCAAAAAAAGACCCAATACTACGATACCCGTTTAATCATCAATTATACAAAGTATTCGTTTTCGCGCCGAGCGGCAAGGTCTTTTGAGAACTTAGCAGCAAACTCAATATACCCTTCATCATCCATCACTTTTGCATTTTCAGGGCATACTTTGATGCAGCGAAAACACGCAATGCATTTTGTATCATCAATTTTACTAAAATCCTGATAATCAATCGCCTGCTCAGGGCAGTTTTTTGCACAAAGTCCGCATGATGTACATTGGTCGGTTGTATTAGGCCGAAAGGACGCGCCGTTTCCTCCATCCTTAAAGGGCCGATTCCCCGGCACCGGTATCAACGCCATATCCCCTTGCATGAGCTTATCCTTAGCTTTAAGTGCAAACTCCCGATGTTCACTCAAATCAGCGCTGTTCGGTCTTCCAACCTGTATTTCCCCGAATGTATGCTGACCAATCACTGCCGCGGCGGCAAAGGGTACGAATCCATTCGCTGCGGCAAGGTCATAGAGCTCAAGCAACGCATCATCATAATCCCTGTTGCCATATGTAACAGTAACAATGCATGGCGTATTGTTTCCCTTTAGTTTTGAAAACCGCTCAACCGCTCCAGTAAATAGTCTGCCGCCGTAAACCGGCGCACCAAATACGACAATGTCTGTTTCATCAAAGTCAGTTTTCACCGGTTCTTTGGTACCTATCGTCAGGTCAATTTCCACCACATCGTCACCAAATGTTTTTGCGATTGCCACTGCACTTCTTTTTGATGTTTCCGTTGGCGAAAAAAAGACCGCATATAAGTCGTGTGTATTCATTCTTTGTTTCTCCTCTCTTGTTTAATATCTGCGTACTTCGCCGCTGATATTCCTTCTGGTTGAATAACTGATGTTTTTATTAGATCAAGACTGACTATCAGAGAAAATCTCCATCAATCTTGAGTCCCGTCGCTGTGATTCTAAAAGCTTTTTCTGCCGTGCCTTCAGCCATTACATATAAAGCATACGATTCATTATAACTACCGTACTATTCGTTTCATCCAGAAATTATTATTACAAACTGTATTTTTTTAATTTGAAATACAATCCCGTCTTTTTATTCCCCAAATTCATTTCGCTTTGTCAAATATCTGACTCGTATATCTTTATCTATTGTACCTTGTTGATTAACCCTATATGTTTTTTACTTTTTTCCGATACTCACTTGGCGTCATTGAATAATAGTTTTTGTAGACCTTGAAAAAATAATCCGGATCATGATACCCCACCAAATAGCAGATATCCACAGCTGGAAGCTCGCTGTTCTCCAATAGCTCGTTTGTTTTCTCCATCCTGGTTTTTTTCAGATATTTAATAAATGTTTCACCGGTCTTTTCTTTGAACAACTTACTGAAATATTGCGGACTCAGCAAGGCACTGCCCGCCAAGTCGTCCAGTGTGATTTCTTCAAAATAGAAATTCGATATATACTTTTCCGCATCCATAATCAAGCGGTTTGTACGGTCAAGCTCATCGCTGCCCAGCGCTTCCATCATGCGATATACGGTGTGATCAATCATATCCTTTAGCTTTAAAATATCTGCAATGCTTTCCATTTTGTCAAACACATCAATATGAAGAATGTCATACTCTTGTGTTAAATCCAGCTTATTGACGATCAGCTTTTGGATATTTGATATCAGCGCACTCATATAAACTTTTCCTATGATCGGAAAATCCAGGAGCGGATTGACGCTTTGAAACCATTCAAATAGCTCGTCGATGCATTGCTGATAGAGCTTTTTGTCTCCCGACTTGATCGCAAACAGCATGTTTTTTTCTTTTTGTACCGGATACCGGTCAACCATGCAGACATCCTGAATTTTATTCTTGCATTCAGTGATAAAACCAGAATTATCCGAAACATTCAGACTGTGATAAACCTGTTCATATGCCGCAATCAGCCCGCTGATACCCTTATAGATTTCGCTAATGCCCACCTGTATTTTGCTGCTGAAAAGCTGCTCAATATCCGCACAAATGGAATTAGCCACTTTAAAGATAAACGTTCTAACCGAATAATCATCACGAATCTCTTTTATAGAAGCAATGGCAACAATACAGTTTGAATCCGCTATTGCCAACGCACAAGAGAAATGTTTGTGCATTTCACCATATATTTGGTGAAAAATATTTTTGAACTTTACATTCACTCGCTTTTGTTCTTCCTGATATGTGTCCTCATTGGTTTTTAACCTAAAAGCAAGCACAACGCCATTGGATAAATCGACATTTAAAAGACTGAAATATTCCAAATAATCTGATTTTGAGAGTGTGCCGTTAATGGCTGAATTAACAAATTGATTTTCGACCAAAGGGAGCGCAAAATTCAATTTTGCGCTTAGCGCCTGTTTATCTTTCTTTTTCTGCTGTTCAGCATTGATTTGTATCAGTGAATGGGTTAGCGCCGAACGCAGCGTTTCATTATCATATGGTTTTAGTAAATACCGATCGACTCCCAGATCAATCGCACCCATCATGTATTCATAGTCACTGTATGCGCTGGAAATAATCACGTGCGTTTTTTTGCACTTTTCCCGTATCATCATCGAAGCTTTAATACCGTCAATGATCGGCATCCTGATATCCATAATGACGATATCCGGTTGCTTTTCTATGCATTGGCGCACCGCTTCTTCACCGTTGGCGGCTTCACCGATCACTTGAATATCCAGGTGCAATGAAAAAATCAGCTTTCTAAGCACTTTTCTTTCAATCGTTTCGTCATCCACTATTATGATTGTATACAACGTTATTCGCCTTCCGTGTTTACGATCGTACTTTTCTTCATTGGAATCACTATCTTTACGGTAATCCCCTTAGGCTGGTTTTTTAATATTGTCAGTATATCTTTAGTTTCATAAAAATATTCCAGACGCTTTTTGACATTATTAATCCCGGTTCCGGTTTGTTTTTCTCCGGACAGCACCATGTCGATCGCCGAATCATCCATGCCAAACCCGTTATCCGAAACTTCAATAATAATCGACCGCTTTCTGCCCTCAACGCTTTGAAAAACACAAATAACCAAAAGCCCCTTCTCATTCATCGGTTCCAGGCCATGTATAATGGCGTTTTCGACAATTGGCTGTAAGAACAAATAAGGTACGCTGATGTTGCATAAACTGTCATCAACTTCAAAACGATATTGGAATTTCTCCGGGAATCTGACCTTATAAATCAACAGATACTCTTTAATATTATTGATCTCATCCCGCAGTGCAATTTCTTTTCTTTTTCTTATCTCCATATTGTATCGCAGCAGTTTAGCCGTTGTTAATATCAGCTTGCTGGTCATTTCCGCGTTCTCTAGAATCGATGTACGCGAGATTATATTCAACGTGTTAAATAAAAAATGAGGATCAATTTGGGATTGGAGCATTTTAATCTCAGCTTCCCGCAGCAAATTGATATTTTTCAGATTTTTCATTTCTTCTTCTTTTAGCTTGCTTTCCAGCACAGACTGATCAACAATCTTTTCAATCAACTGTTTTATTTCCATCACCATCTCATTGAATGATTCAGCCAGAATATGCACCTCATCCTTCGATTGCGCACAGACCGGTGTTACTTCCAAATTCCCTTTGGCCACCAGCTCCGCATTCAAGGACAGCTGCTTTATTGGGATCGACATACGCTTTGAAAACCGGTATGCAAAAAGCATCAGCATAATAGTGAGCATGCAAATGGTAATGATAATCACCATTTGCAACCTGTCACTGGTTTTATTGATCTGTTCAAATAAAACCGCGCTATCAATGAGGTACCCTGAGATCAGCGTATCCAAACGCGTATTAATAAAAGAAGTTACATCTCGGTTATACAGCAGAGCTTCATAATAAGGCTCGTCCGCCGCTATCTTCACAAGAATCGATTCGGTATTATCATGATAGGTTTCAATCATGCCCGCCAGTCCCTCTACCTGAGACCAGTTATTAGAATAATAAATTTCATCTGCGTAGCGGATAATTGCACCGCTGATGGAATCTAGCCGCCCGAGTTCCGTCAATACACTATTATCGGCGCCATATGTCTGCATCAGATTTTTTTCAATATCGTTGTTGATATTATTAAAATCAACCGCAATCTCATTGAAAAAGTAGAGTTTATCCAATATTTTTTTATGTTCATTGACCACATAATCATTATAAACAAACACCATAATGATCATGAACACAAAAACAATAATTGGGAACGCAAAAAAGAAAATCAGTCTTTTTCGCAGTGTGTGCTGACTAAACAGGTTTTTTACCCCATCAAAAACTTTTTTCATAAACTGCCATTCAATTTTTATTGGCGTTTTTTATGCTCACTCCTGTTGCTGCCGCTACAATTCTGTCCTCTGTTGCTTCGCATTGGTCAAATCCAGCCGTGATTCTTCCGTTGCACAGCACAATGAAACGATCACACATCCCAAGCAGCTCCGGGAGCTCGGATGAAATTATAATAAACGACATCCCTTCTTCCGTCAATGCGTTAATCAGGTTGTAGATTTCAAACTTAGCACCCACATCAATCCCGCGTGTGGGTTCATCTAAAATCATAACTTTGGGTTTTTGAATCAACCATTTGCTCATCACCACTTTTTGCTGATTACCCCCGCTCAAAGTTTTTATGCGCGTTTCGGTATCATTTGCCTTAATATTAAGCTTGCCTATATAATCATTGAGTATCTCTTTTTCTTTTGTATGACTGATGACGCCATATTTGGACATCTTCTTTAGTGAAACAATCGTCGCATTCTCGCGGATGCTGAGTGCGGGAATAATCCCGGTTGCCCGCCTGTCTTCAGTCAAGAGCGCAATACCGTTTTTGATGGCACTTTTAATGCTGTCAATACGGCGTTCTTCACCCTCAATGAAGATTTTATACTCCGGCTCAGGTTTTAAATATCCAAAAATCGCGTTGACAAGCTCGCTTCTGCCCGCGCCGACCAATCCGCCGATGCCAAGTACTTCTCCTTTTTTAAGCGAAAAGGAAACATCCTGCACCAGTTTTCTATCCTTGATATAAGGATGCGGAACCGTTAAGCTTTCAACACGCAGCACTTCGTCGCCTGGCATTTTTTTCCGTGCCGGATACCGATTATCAAGTGTCCGCCCAACCATCAGCGTAATTATATTATCAATATCGAAATCCTTCTGTTCCAATGTTTTTATGATGTTACCGTCACGCATAATCGAAATACGGTCACTGATTTCAATGACTTCTTCAATCTTATGCGATATATAAATGCTGGATATTCCCAAATTCTTAAGCTTATTGATAATCTTAAACAGATTTTCTTTTTCATTATTCGTCAATGACGACGTGGGTTCGTCTAAAACCAGAACCATCGGCTTTTTGATGGTTGATTTTGCAATCGCCACCATCTGCTGCTGACTGGTGCTCAGTTTCCGTGCTTTTTCTTCCGGATCAATATCAAGCCCCACCTCGTCTAAAATACGTTTGGCATCCGATTCCATCGCATTCCAGTCCACCATAAAACCCATCTTGCGCCGGATATCCCCGACCATGATGTTTTCAATCACGCTCAATTCCGGGATAAGATGCACTTCCTGATAGATCATTTCAATACCCGCTTCTTTGGCGTGGCGCGGGGTATGAAAATGCTGTGTGTCACCTTTGCAGAGAATTTCTCCATCATAGGATGTGCAGGGATAAGCCCCGCTGAGCACTTTCATTAGCGTTGTTTTACCAGCTCCGTTTTCTCCAATAATCGAATGCACTTCGCCTTTTTTCACGTCAAATGACACATCATTCAGCGCTCTGACCCCAATAAAATCTTTTGTTATGTTTTTTAATTCCAAAATTCTCTCATTCACATTATTTACCTCTTCCAGCCGCTTCCGGATTTTTCAATACCCTAATTCTCCACTGTAACCGCGACTAAAAACGGTCCAGCGGTCTCCAGCGCAGATACAAAGTCAAATGATTTAATTCTTTTTTCGGGATCAGGATTCTTCCAGCTAAACTGGATCAGGTGAACATCAACGCCCATATTATGGCAGTATGAGTTGGTACCCACCCAAGCAATTTTTGTGTTTTCATCGTAATCCGTTGAATGATTGAGCCACCAGTCTGCTATGTTTTCCCCATAAACCAACGGTATTTCCTCAGCTTGCCCATCTTCATAGTTGATGATATATGCGCCCACTTTGGTGCCATTTTCGGTGCCCCACCCGCTGGAATGCAGAAAATGTATCATTTTTGCCTTTCTGTCTATCCTGATATCCTCTACCGATTCGGGATATACCGCACCCGTACGTCGCAAAGAAATATTACCGGCCGCCAGCTGAACGACACCGCGCACATCAAAAGTAACACCCTTGAAGTTTTGTAATCCTTTGGGAACATTCTGTAGGTCGTGGCCTTCATGCATATGCCAATCATCATCCAAAGATGCGGTGAAATATCTGGACAAATCAATCAGATTTTCCCCCGCCCAAGGGTCGCGCGGATAGATTGTATTGATCGGATGAGATCCGTCAAAAAAACCAACATATACGGGTTCTGCCTTCTGAGCTGTCATCGCCAGTACAAACGGCGCCGAACCTTTCATATAAGACTTGATATCGATTTCAATAATAGCAATGTCTTTTAATGGACTATTCACTGTAAAGGAATAAACCTGTTCATAGCTCTGATCCGGGTCCATGACTTTATCATGCCAACCAACCGACGCGGAAACTGGGAGCATATCTCCTTTTTTATAAGCGATATCCTTGATATTGTTGCCGTAAATCATCGGGATATCAACCGACTTTCCGTTCACATAATGGAACGTATACGCGCCAATGATTGTGCCCTCATCAACGATACCGATTGTGCCGTGTAAAAAGTGTATCTTGCTGCATACTGCGCCGATTACAATCTGATTCACGGATTCTGGAATTTTATTTGCACTTTCTGCATCTTTAGCCAGTTGGATAATTCCCCGTGCATCATAAGCCGCATCTGCATAGCATTTTAATGCGGCAGGCATTTGGCTCAATCGTGCTTGTTTTTCAAATGCGTCCTTTTCGCCGAACGAAAAATTATATCGGTCACTCAGATCCAAAACATCCGGCATACATTGTTTACTTCTGATTGGAATATTCTTATTCATATCTTTTCCTTTTTACTTATTTGTTGAGTCTGCCGCTAAGAAATATCGCCCGATCTTCTTCTTTGATAAAAGTCAATACCCACAGCCAATATAATGAGTGACCCCATCACCACGTTCTGCCAGTATGCGGATATCCGCATCAACACAATCCCGTTGGAGATAACGCTCATCAGCGTTGCACCGATCACCGTGCCGAGTATGGTACCTGACCCGCCGAACATACTGGTACCCCCGATAATCACCGCCGCAATCACTGTCATCTCCCAACCGGTACCCAGTGAAACCTGTGCCGAGGTCACCCGCGAGGTCATGACAATACCGGAAAGCGCGGCGAACACAGATGACAATACATACACAGATATTTTTATCGCATCAATATTGATACCGGAAAGTCTTGATGTCTCTTCATTTCCCCCAACGCAGAAAAGATAACGTCCATACACGGTATGCTTTAAAACAAACGTGGCGATTATCGCCATACCGATTGCAATCCAGACTGAATACGGTATCATCAACCAAGATCCGCTTCCAATCTCATTAAATGCGTCCGGTAGCGGGTATACGGGTTTCCCCATGGTCACCACATTGATAATGCCTCTTCCGATATACATCCCGCCAAGTGTAACAATCATTGCAGGTATTTTAAATTTTACAATGACAACCCCATTGAATGTCCCAAAAACAAACCCCGCAAACAGACCGATGAGAATTGATATGATGATAGGAATTTCATAATAGTTCATGCATATCGCTGTGACCAGTCCACCAAGCCCAATCATGGAGCCCACAGATAAATCCAATCCGCCCGAGATGAAAACAAACGTCACTGCGATGCCAACGATGACGACATATGAGCTTGTGCGCAGTATATTTACAACATTAACTTTGGAAAAAAACATCGGGTTTGCGATTGCAATGATCGCGCAAATCACGATAAAAACCATGATAATGCCAATCTCTTTTATTTTTTTCACTCTTGAAATTATTCCCTTAATCATTATTCTTTCCCTTCGACTCTCTTAAACTTATAATCATTTTATTTGTTATTGAAATTTTAGTTCATCGGTTAGCAACAATCATCACAACTTTTTTATGATTAACTGTATTTTCTTAAGATTCGCAAGAGCATGCATTTTAAATAAAATAAGAGCTCCCCATATCGGGAGCCCATTAAGTATCTGAATTTCGTTATGAAACTATTCAACCGTCATCGCAAACAGCATCGGAGCCGCGTTCTCCAGCTCTGTCTTAAAGTCCAAACTCGTCATTTCAACCTCCGGAAGTGGATTTTCCCAGGTGTATTTGATAATTCGAGTTCTTAAACCAAAACTTCTGGAAGCGGCATTCGAGCCATACCAGGCGGGCGTTGCATTCGGATCGGTAACTTCGCCTTCTTCTTTGCGTTCCCACCAGTCCATCACATTTTCTCGGTATTTCAATGGGATTTCGCGCTGTTCTCCGTTTGCGTAATTGATGATATAAGCACCAATTTTCGTACCGGGCGGTGAATCAAACGCGGATGCGTGTAGGAAATGCAGCTTATTGCCCTTCATGCCAATATTGATACCCAAAAACTCCTCCGGCAAAGCCAGTCCCGTAATCTTCAGTGTTCGCCATCCGCCGGCCAGAACAATCAGTCCGCGCACATCAAACTTAACACCGTCAAATTCTTGGATGCCTTTGGGGACATCGTGTAAATCATGGCCAGCATGATTAAACCAATCATCATCCATCGATGCAAAAAAGTAAGATGACAGATCAATCTGATTTTTGACAGCTGCCTCGTCTCTGGGCGGCATCACATTATAAATTCGAATTGTGTCAAACCATTCATGCTCCATATGTGTTCGAAATACTTCCGCGGTCATAGCAACCACAAGCGGGGCTGACTTGGTTTTTTTAGAAATAAAATCGATTGTAACTATCTTGCTTTCCGGACGCGGATTATTAACCGTATATTTATACAGGCGCAAATCATTACCCGCTTCAACCGTATCCGCTTCGATCAATTTGGAATTATCTCTGTTGTCTCGAATATCCCTGACATTTTGCCCGTAAATAATCGGAACCGATTTTTTATCGCCTTCTTCAAAATGCAGAAAATATTCACCGATGATCGTGCCATCCGATACAATGCCAACCGCGCCCTGTAAAAAATCAAATTGATCTGCAACACAGTTAACCTGAATCTCTTTGACCGCTTCAGGATAATCATACCCAGTATCTTTATTGGTTGTTTCTCCGGCCAGCTGAATCAAGCCTCGAACATCAAACGCTCCCCTATAATATGCGTGAATACCTGTAGGAAACTGTGACAATATAACGCCGCTTTGTCCAGTCCACTCGTCTTCTAAAGAAGTGGTATAATAGTGACCAAGATCAATCAAATCCTCTATCGCCTGTTTGCTTCTTACCGGTATTTCCTTCTCCGGTACTACTTTCTTCAAGTTCATTTTGTTCTTACCTCCATACATCATCAGTACGATTTACCGATTTTTACCCATTAATAAATAACCGAAGCCGGAAAGCACCGGCTTCGGTCTTAGGACATCAGTTCTTATTTCTGCTTGTAAGTATCAATGTTGTCCAATGTCACAAGGGTGACGCCTGAGTCGACGATACTCGGTACTTCTTTACCATTCAGATAATCGACAATGTAGATTGAAGCGAGATTTCCCATCTTATAAAAATCCTGCGCCATAACACCGTAGATTGTGCCTTCTCTAACCGGTGCCAGATTTGTTTCTACATCATCCATCCCGATAGCGGTTACGGCTTCTGTCAGATTCATTTCTTTAAGCACAGTACCATAACTTGCCGGGCCTGCACCTTCAACGCCAAAGATTGCGTTGATCTCAGGATGCGCCATCAGCATGGCTGTCATCACTTCGATCGTCTTCACCGGGTCAGCTTCATTCGACTGGGTGTCAACAATAGCGGATTCCGGCAAATTGTTGTCTGCTAGATACTTTTTCAGACCATCAACCTGCAGCATCTGATCCTGAGCATCCAGGTTACTCATGATAACGCCGATTTTCAAATCATCGCCCACTTTATCATGCAGTGCTTTAGCTTCGGCCAAACCGCATGCAATTTTGTCAGTTCCGATAAATGAAATTCTTTGAGCACTGTCCTGCGCATCGCAGCAAACGCATGCAACCACGATTCCAGCTTCCTTTGCTCTTTCCAGTGCCGGTGTAAATGCATCCGGAGCAAACGGGTCTACGATAATACCATCCGGTTTTTCTGCGATGGCGGTTTCCAGCGCTTCCAAGGTCTTTTCCAAGCTGTGATCGTCCGCGCCAATCCATGTGCCGTCAAATCCGAGCTCTTCCATTGCTGCATCCATACCATATTTAGCGCCCAGCCAAACCGGGTGCGCGGTCATGGGTGATACAAAGATGATGCGGATTTTGTCTGCTTCGGTTGCTGCTCCGTCTGCCGTGTCCACGGTTTCTTCTGGATTGTCAACCGTTTGAGCCTGTTCAGCGTCAGATGTCTTTGCGCATCCAACTAAACCGAACGATACAACCATCATTAAACAAATGGCCACAACTAACAGTTTTTTCATTCTTTCTTTCATCCTTTACCTCCGTTTTCGGCCCCAGTTAGTTTTTAGACTGTAAGCCGTCGATCTTTAGTTACCTGTTGCTACATGATATTGCTCAGCACAATCTTTAAACTGGCTTCGCTCCTCTAAGGATAGTTAATCCGCCATTGAAAAGCATCTTGATTATTTTATGATACACTGTATATTCTTATCATGCTTCCATTCTTATTTCTTTTAATATGCGATTTTCCCCTTTTTAAGCAGTTCCAGCACATCACTGTGATTAAAACGTCTTAATCGGCCAACGCCACCACCGTATATCCGGCAGCAGGTTTGCGCAACATGCTCCAAATCTTTTTCTTCAAAGCTTCTATCCCCAATATCAAAATAGGTATTCGGTGCACCTATTTTCTTTAGCCATGATTTGTACATTTCCACCGCTATATCCGCCGCCTTTACGTCTTCGGTTTCGTTAATGCCGAGCACATTGCGTCCGAACCTTGCAAACGGCTCGGGCAGTTCGGCGCTGACAATCTCCATCCACCTCGGCGTCAGTACCCCCAGGCAAGCGCCATGATGCGTGTCGAACCATCCCGAAAAAGATTCTTCAATCCCATGACAAGCCATGTCTGGTTCACCGCGACCAATCTTGGTCAAGCCTCCCCAAGCCATGATCGAGCACCACATGAGTTCCCCGCGCGCATTTAAATCTTTTTCGTCTGCAACGATCTGTTCCAACGTTTTCATGGTAGTTATCAGAATGGCTTCTGAAAACCTCAATTGCCATTCCGATGCCGTATCCCCATTAAAATAGTACTCAAAAGTATGACTGAGTATATCCATCCCGCCCCACAAAGCGAGTCTAACCGGCACAGTCTGCGTTAATTCCGGATCCATGATGCAGGCAATCGGGAACATACCATTGCAGTAGTACTTCTCTTTGGTGTCATCGTTTACGATCACCGCTGAAGGGTTTGCTTCCGCGCCTGTCGCCGCGATAGTGGGTACGGTATAAAGCGGCAGTGCCGTTGTCACCTCGGGACGGGCTCCCCATAAATACTCATATGGGTCAATCCCCGACAAAGCCGAAGCGGCAATCACTTTTGCGCAGTCCATCGCGCTTCCCCCGCCCACAGCAACAATGCTGTCCACGTTTTCTTTCCGGCAGATTTCCGCACCTTCCCGTGCACTGGAGAGTCTGGGATTCGAATCAATATCAGTCATCTCAATCAATTGCCGCCCATTCTTCTCGATCGAATTTTTAATATCTGCGTATGTGCCATTTTCTCTGAACGGTCCTTTGTTCATCACTAACAACGTTTTTTTATACGACTCATCCAGAATGTCTCCAATCCTATTTCGAATTCCTGCACCAAAATACGTTTTAATCGGTGAATAATACTCAAATTCTTTCATTTGTTTTTCCTCTGCTTTTCTTTTTCTTTTTTTGTCCGGTATATCAACATGATTTCCCATGTGAAATACGCTTAATCAATAAAGTTATCCTCTTTTCACTAATGCTTTTATTATAAAGATGAATAAGCAGAGATATTCAATTGATATTGTTATGATTAACTGTATTTTTTTAAACCGGTAAATCTCATCATTTTACTGCGCTTGATTAATATCATAGCACGGAATCAACTGGTAGTTCACACGCTGTGTGAGGTTTATTAGATGATAATAAAAAAACAACCCTGCCTTTTCCGACAAGACTGTGCGTTATTTTTATCATACTCCTATTGGCATTCTAATACGAGTTGTCCCATATCATGGTTCCCTGTTAAATATGAGTTAATAGAATTGATGCTCGACCTTCCAGCGTACATACTTCGGTTCCTGCCGGAATAAAGAGACTATCGCCGGTTAACAGACGAAATTCATCCTCCTGAAAATATAGTGCTAACTCACCCTCGATTACCACCAGTGAAATAAACGTCTCTCTGGATTGCTTAAGAAAATATTGATGCTGAAATGCAATCCGATCCACGGTAAAATAGTGACACTCCACCAATCTTTCTGCCTTTATATGTTCCTCATCAATCAATAGGCGTGCCCCCGGTGGCGATGGATTGGTCGGTTTGCGGGTGGCAACATTCAAAGCATCTTCGATGTGCAGCTGACGCAAATTGCCCGAACTGTCCCGCCGTTGATAATCATAGACACGATAAGTCGCGTCCGAACTCTGCTGAATTTCGGCAATGACAACGCCCGCGCCAATCGCATGCACGACTCCCGCCGGAATAAAAACAACATCCCCGCTTTTAACGCTGATTTTTCGTAAAGCTCCGGTCAGCGTGCCTTCATCAATGCGGTACCGAAATTCATCCGAGCTGATTTCTTTTTTAAAACCGCAGTATAGTACCGCTTCCGATTCGGCTTCTAACACTATCCATATTTCTGTTTTACCGTTGTTGAGTCCCTTTGCTCTCGCATAATCATCATTTGGATGTACCTGTATAGATAAATCCTGTTTTGCGTCGATAAGCTTAATTAAGAGTGGAAAAGCTCCCGTTTGTTTGGTTCCCACTATTTCAGAGATTTCGGAAACCTGCGAAAAGAGCATCCCTTTCATCACTCCGGTTACAATCGTACATGTACCATCGGGATATGCGGAGAGTTCCCAGCTCTCCGCAACAACAGGCAAATCCGTATGCTTATGATATTTAGTTTTCAGTTTTTGCCCGCCCCATAAATAGTCTCTAAAGACCGGCTCCAATCGAAAAGGCTTCATCGCTCGTTCGCCGCCTTTCCAAGCAATTTCTCTGTTTCAGCCAGAACCGATCGGCATATTTTTTCAATTTTCTCATCCGCAGTTGCATCCCACTGTGTCACTGAAATGTAGATTTTTAATTTGGGTTCGGTTCCCGAAGGCCGAAAAATAAGGGTCGTTTGATCTTCCAAAGTAAATTTTATGACATCTGCCGGCGGCATGTCCGATATGGTCTTCTCCTGAGCCGGAGTTAAGTAATCTTTTTTTTGCAAAACACGTTTGCCAATAAAGTGCGTGATGGGTTCACTTCTCAAATACTGCATAGTTCTCTGAATCGCGTATTTGCCCGCTTCGCCTGCCAATTCTTTGGAAAGCAATCGGCTGACGGTAAATCCGTGCTCCAAATACAACGCTTGCATCCCGTCAAAAAGCGTTAATCCTTGGTGCTGATATTCCGAGGCCATATCACATATAAGAAGACAAGCATTGACCGCATCTTTATCGCGAACATAGGTGCCTGAAAGATATCCACAGCTTTCTTCAAACCCAAAGATAAATCGCTGCTTCGCACCCGCCTGCTCCAACTTTCCAATGATTTCGCCGATATATTTAAATCCCGTCAATACATCGATTAATTCCACTTGATATTTTTCTGCGATGCGCCCTGCCAGTTCACTGGTGACGATGGTTTTGACTGCCGCCGGATGCGATGGCATGCTCCCGTTCGCCTGCCGATTTCGGCAAATATAGTCAAAAAGAAGCAACCCGATTTCGTTGCCGGACAAACTACGGTATGCGCCCTGATGGCACACCATGACCCCGATACGATCACAGTCCGGATCGGTGGCCAGCAGTAAATCAGCACCGCATGCTTTTCCGACTTTAAGCGCCTCACTAAACGCTTCGGGTAATTCGGGGTTCGGTATCGGACAGGTTGGGAAATCCCCGTTGGGGCTCTTTTGAGTTGGCACAAAGGCAACATTCGCGTATCCGGCTCGATTCAATATGTGATGGGTGGGGATTTGGCCCGTCCCATACAAAGGTGAATAGACAATTGAAAGATTTTCACCCGGCGGACTTAACCGCTCATTGAGTACCTCGTGGTAGTATTCCTCTTCAACCCATTCGGGTATTATTTCGATATACTGTGTTTTGTTCGCCTCTTCCGTTCTCGCCAGTGTTTTCAGCGGATCTATTGCGACTAAATAGCGAGAAATCGCTGACGCTGCGGCTTCGGTTATTTGCCCGCCGTCCAAACCATACACCTTAAAGCCGTTGTAATCGGCCGGATTATGGCTGGCGGTAATGACAATACCTGCCTGACAGGACAGCCTGCGAACGGCGTATGACAACATGGGTGTCGGCATCAGCCGGTCAAATATCAGCGCTTTAATCTGGTATTTTTCCAAAGTGCTGGCCGCCGCTTCCGCAAATTCCTTTGATCGATGACGGCAGTCATACGCAATGACCACCTGCTTTGATCCGCCCTGTTCCATCAAATATTCAGCCAATCCTGTCGCCGCCCAGCACACCATATAAAGATTCATCCGATTCGTTCCGGCGCCGAGTTTCCCCCGCAGTCCCCCGGTGCCGAACGCCAGCCTTTGAAAAAAACATTCACTGATTGCTTCTGGATCGTCTTTCATGTCGTGCAATTCCTGAAGAATTTTTTCATCATCCAGCGCTTCACTGAGCCAGTGCAGATATGCTTGGTTTTCCATCTTTCCCCCTTTTTTGGGTACACTAAAAAAGCAGGCGTTCATTAAGCTTTTTTAAGTGTGTGTTTATTGGTTAAGGATATGGTTGATTAAATCGTCCGCCGGCACGGTTGCCAATGCAATACAAGTGTCACAGCACCCGTAATAGATATAGATCAGCCCGTCTTTAATCAAGTTCGCAGTCGGGAAAACAGTATTGTTGATCACCAGGCCAAATCTCTCGTAGTAAGTTTCCGGCTCCATGATCGGTTTTTTTGTGCGCGCAATCACTTTGCGCGGATCCTTCAGATCAAGCAGCATGGCCCCCACGCGGTAGATTGAATTGGCATCGACACCGTGATACAGCACCAGCCATCCGGCGTCTGTGCGAAGCGGTGTGGCCGCTGCACCAATTTTTAATCCCTCCCATGACGTATTTTCAGAGACAGCAACGAGTTCCGGATTGGACCATGTGAGTAAATCATCTGAAAAAGAAATCCATATGCCAGGCGTATCTGTGCCGTAAGCCTCGCCCACAAACTGCATTGGGCGGCGTAAGATAGCAAACTGCCCGTTAATCTTCTCCGGAAACAGTGCATTGTCCCGATCGTCAATTTCAGGCGGCGTTGTATAGGTCAGTTGCTTAAAGTGTACCCCGTCTTCGGAAACTGCAATCCCCGAACGCGTTATCATCGGCGGCGTTTGTGTGGCTTCCCATTCAGGGTAATGCTCGGGGTAATAGTCGGGCACCGCGATGCCGGTCGGCCAGCAGTCGAATGCATAAGGCTGCAACGCATAGCACATATAGAAGTACCCGCCAATTTTGACCACACGCGCATCCTCCACCGAACCGCCCGGATAACCCAGCATTTCGGCGGTAAAAACCGGTTTTTCGGATACCACATCAAAATTAATCCCATCATCACTCACCAACAGCCCAATACTGGTTTGAAACGGCCGCAGTCCTCCCGCCGCGCGCTCATACATATAAAACAGACCGTCATTTACAATCACCCCCGGATTAAAGACCGACACTTTTCGGTAATCGAGTTTTCCCGGGGTTACAATTGGATTTGCAGAACATCTTTCAATTTTCATATATTCACCCTTCACATCAGCCTTTCACAGCTCCGGCCGTCATACCCTGGATAATTCTGTTCCGGAAGATTAGATAAATGATGATGACCGGCAGAATGGAAAGCACCAGTGCCGCCATCAAGGTTGTGTAGTCTGTGGTGTATTGGCCGTAAAACCCTGTTAAGCCCACCGGCAGTGTGCGTAGCGACTGCTTGGTTGTGAGTACCAGCGCAAACGGAAACTCGTTCCATGTGTCAAGAAACGCCAGAATTAAAACCGTTGCTGTTACCGGCATGCACATCGGGAACACAATCTTGAACATGGTTTTTAGTGGCCCAGCACCGTCGATAAACGCCGCTTCTTCCAATTCGTAGGGTATGGTACGGATAAAACTCTCAAACAGGAAAATCGACAGCGGCATCCTCAGCGCCACATATGGCAAAATCAATGTGCCGAGTTTATCAGCCATCCCCAGCGTTTTAAACTGGATAAACAGCGGAACAATGAGCGAGTATACCGGAACCAGCATACCCACAATAAACATCGTATAAATCGCATTTCTGCCTCTAAAGGTATAGCGCGCCAGAACATAGGCAATGCTGAACGAAAAGAAGATAACCAGCATCACTGGAATAATCGTGTTAAAAAGGCTGTTTAAAAAATAGGTATACATCTTGCCTTCAATAAACGCCTTCACATAGTTGCCAAACTGCAGGTGTTTGGGCAGGGCCAAAATATCCAGCATGAATTCTTCATTGGTCTTCAGCGAAGAATACATAATCCAAATGACAGGGAAAATACATGTGATGGAAAAAATCATCATCAGTGTATTAAACGCCACTTTGCCGCTTATTTTAGAGACCTTTATCATTTTCTGTTTTCTTTTATTTTTCATTTTGTCCTGCCTCCGCCAGTTTCTTAAACAGCAGCACCATACCGAAGCTGAGAATAAATATACCAATTGAAACTGCACTGCCATAACCCAGCTGCATTTTATCAAAAGAAGTATTATACGCGTAAAGCGCCAGCACCATCGAACTGGTTCCGGGTCCTCCGCCGGTGAGCACCAGAATATGGCTGAACACCAACATGTTCGCAGAAATACTCAGCATAATCGCTACTTTTATCGTGTCATAAATGAGCGGGAATGTGATATAGATTGCTTTTTTAAATCCGGTACATCCATCCAGCTCACAGACCTCATAAATATCCTTGGGGATACCCTGAACCGCTGCCAAAAATATCATCAGCGGAACACCAAGGTACTGCCAGATCAGCGGCACCATGACCGAAAATATGACCTGTTTCGGATCATCCAGCCACAGCCGGATCCAGGATTCCAAATGAAGCCCTTTTAAAACACCGTTCAACATGCCAAAGCTGCTTGAATATATCATCTGCCAGATGAAACCCACCACCACTGCGGAGAGTACCACCGGTAAAAAAATCACCGTTCGATGAAAGCTTTTCAGCTTCATCGCTTTTGAAGTAAACAGCGCGGTTAAAACAAACGCAATCCCCATTTGAATCACAATATTGCCAAATACGATGATGAGATTATTTAAAAACGATTGCCAAAACACCTTATCGTGAATTAACGTAATATAATTTTGTATTCCAATAAAATCCTTATGCGGTCCGCCTCCCCAATTGGTCAGGCTGTACCAAAGTGCTGTAAACAACGGCACAATGATGATAAAGACATAAATCGCTATCCCTGGAACCAATAGTCCAAGAAGAATTGATTTTCGCGGTTTTAAATCCAGGCTGGTTTTTGCCTTCACAGTGCTTCCCCTTCCTCATGCCTTTTCTTGTTTTTCTGCCTTCATTTTTATAAAGAAAGCATGTGCCAATCCGGCAGCAAACGCCAACAACTGACACATGCTTTGCATTTTGCGTTTTCATCAAATACCGCTAATGAAAACCACCCTCAATTAGTTTTTCTCGTACTCATCCTGAATACGTTGTGCAAGGGTCTCGGGTGTAACGGTGCCAAGCAGCAATTCCTGCAGACCTTCGTTCATCGTACTGACCACTGCCGGGTTTAAGAATGAATCATAAATAGGAGAGAATTCCAATGTTGCAGCCATGTCCATATATTTTACAGACAACGGCGATACATTGCTTGTGTCATAATCGCTGACCGGATAAGCCGTCGGTTCACCTTTAGCTGAGATCATTTTCGAATATTCTTCGCCAAGAACAAACTTAAGCAACGCTGCGATGGTTTCTTTTTTCTCTTCATAGCCGTTGATGCCGACCGCTAAACCGGAACCAGAGCCACCAGACATCGCTTTCGGATTACCTTTGCCGCCATTCGCAGCCGGGAAAACCGCAACTTCGGTGACGTCATAAATTTCTTTCGGGCAGTTTTCGGTCATCGCGCCAATTGCCCAGCTGCCGTCGGTAAACATAGCAGCCGTGCCATTGAAATACAGGGTTTTAGACTGGTCGCCGTTGATGCTGTTCATGTCCGCGTTAAACGCGCCAACCGTACTTAATTCCTGCAGTGCCGCCAAACCGTCAACAAATTCCTGATCGGTGAAGCTTTCGCCGTCTTTGTTGATTAAGCCGCGGAACCAATCGGATCCGGTGAAACGGTCACCCAAGGTGCTGAGTACACAGGAGTTGGCAACCCATTGTTCTTTGTTACCCAGCGCAAAAGGTGTAATGCCTTTGGCTTTGAGTTTGCTGATTAAATCCAGAAACTCATCCCATGTTGCGGGGAAGCTGTCGTATCCGACATCGGCCAAGATCTGAGAATTATAGTAAATAACGTGAGTGCTCAACATGGAATAAGGAACCCCATAGATCATTCCTCCGCTGCTCAAATCGTTAAACGATGAAGGGATATAACCGTCCCGCCATTCCGGATCAGCATCCAGAATGTCATTCAGAGGTGCCACCACTTCGTTTTGTGCAAACATCGATAGCTCGGAACCTTTGCAGACAAAGACGTCTGGAAGATCGTTGGAAGCCGCCAAAGTTTTCAGCTTGGTGTAGTAGGCTGTCTGATCACCAATCGCTTCTTCCTGAATGGTGACGTTCGGATATGCTTCCTGGAAAGCCGCCAAACGTGCACGAATCGAAGTTGCGATGTTTTCGGTGTTGTCCTCAGCCCAAAGTGTCATCACGGTAATGGTGATGGGTTCATCACTCATGGCTGGCACGTCAGCTTCAGGCACAGCTGCCTCTGCCACAGGCGCATCTGTCGTTGCGCCGCAAGCGGCAAACATCGACATCAGCATCAGCGCCGCCAGGCACACACTGATGAAACGTACAATTTTTTTCATTTTCTTCCTCCTTTTGATTGGATGTGCTTTCCTAAATTCTATCCGTAAACCTCTGACCTAAACAAGGCGGTAAATCTACACTTTTTTCCTCAATCTTATCCACTTTTGCTTAAAGTATACAAAAAAACACGTTTATCATATAATATTTATAAAAGCATGATTAAACGGCGGTACGCAAATGCGTTTTTCGAAATTCTCCAGCTTACAGAGTAAATTCATCATTATTTCCGTGATTAATATCATTATTCCGCTCATTTTGGTGGTCGGTTTATCCTATTCCAAATCAATCAAATTGATTAAAGAACAAATGAGTGTTTCAAACTTAAGAACAGTGGAGCAAGTGTCAGAAAACATCAGCATGATGTTTCAGGATATGGAGAGTTCATCCGTCTATCTCCTGCAAAATGAAGAGTTTATGGATTATTTGAGACTACCGCGCAAAGAAATATACAACAATCCCGGCCATCTCCTTTCCGCCCAAAAATTTATCAATAATTACCTCGCTTTTAATACTAATATTCATTCTATATATCTGGAAGGGTTTAATGGTTTAAAATTTGATTCCGAAAGTGCGCAGAACACGATTAGTCCCAAAATACGCCGCCAACTCATCCAGTTGCGTGGTGAAGGGCTGCTTCTGCCGGACATGATTACCAATTATGACGGCACACAGACCAAAGTGTTTTCATATATTAAGATTATAAAAGACACCGAGGATTTATCGTCCGACTTAGCCATTCTCAAAATTAATCTGCCCGAATCAGCGATTACGGATATCTTCGTCTCCAACTTGCTTAACGACAACAGCAACTACTTCATTGTGGATGATGAAAACCAATTGATTTCCTCGATCAATCCTTTACCTGAGAAAAACAATTTTTCTGAAAATTTACTTCGACCTTATACTGCTTTATCCAGCGACTATTATTATCAGGATATCAACGAACAAGAATACGTCATCACTTATTGTAATCTAAAATATCCTTCCTGGGTATTATATAACCTGATACCTTTGGAGGATTTATCAGCAGATATCACTATTATCCGTAATTTTACGCTGCTATCCATCATTTGCAGTCTGCTGATCTGTACATTCATCATCTTTTTCTTTTCCATCAAGGTGTTCAGCCCACTAAAAACCTTAAGAAAAGCCATGTTCCAGCTGGAAAACGAAAACTTTGATGTCAATATCGACATCAAGGGCCATGATGAAATTGCCCTGCTCGCCGACAGCTTCAATAAGATGTCCAGAAAGCTGGATGCGTTGGTCAACGAGGTGCTGGCTGTTCAGATTAAACAAAAAGAAGCAGAACTGAAAGCCCTGCAAATGCAGATTAATCCGCATTTTCTCTATAATACCTTGGATATGATCTATTGGAAGGCTCGTATGGAAAATGCACCGGACAGCGCATCTTTGGTCAAAACGCTGTCCGGATTGTTTCGGCTCACACTGACCAGCGGCAATGCGTTTACCAGTCTCGAAAAAGAGGTGCAGCATTTACGACTTTACATCGAAATTCAGGAAAAACGCTTTGAAGGAAAAGTATCGTTTGTTTTAAATGTTCAAGACGGCTTGGATGATCTAAAGGTCGTAAAACTTACCCTACAGCCTTTGGTCGAAAATGCGATAAAGCACGGTGTTGAGAAAAACAACGGGGAAGGCATTATCCAAATAGAAATACTAAAAGAAAAAGATTTGCTGCTATACATCATTCAGGACAACGGTGTCGGGGCGGATGCTGACCAGGTATACAGCTATTTGAATAAAGTGGAGCCGAATAATCAAGGGCTCGCGCTCAATAATGTCCATGCGCGTATTCAAGCGTACTTTGGAAATGAATATGGTCTTTCTTTTGAAACCGCGCCAGGAAGCGGTATGACGGTACGGGTTTTACAACCTGTCGTCAGATATGAAGAAAAAAGATAGGTGAGAATTGATGCTGAAAATATTGATCGTTGATGATGAATCCACTGCCAGAAAGGGCATGCGCACCTGCATTGATTGGGAAAAGCATGGCTTTACACTTGTCGGCGAGGCAGACAACGGCGCCGCCGCTCTGGAAATGGCCGCCAAGTTAAAACCGCATATCATTCTGTCCGACATCTGTATGCCGGTTATGAATGGTATCCAGTTGGTCGAAAACCTGCGCCAAATTCTACCCGAATGCAGATTAATTATCATGAGCGGATATGATGAATTTTCCTATGCAAAAAGCCTCATGGAATTGCATGTTGCATACTATCTTCTAAAGCCGGTTGCCGAAGAAGAACTGCTCGAGGTTTTAAATAAACTGTCGGTTGAGATCGCCGAAGAGAATCAACAAAAAGCTGGTTTAGAAACCTCACAACAGCTGATCCACGAAAGCTTTCCACAGATTAAATCTAAATTTATGAAAAATATCCTGCATGGTTCTTTTAAGAGCCACGCCGAAAGACAGCAGTGGGCCAACGTGCTCAACCTGAAAATTGATACGAATGAATATCAATTTGCTTCTGTCATCATTACATTTAATCATAATCCTTCAGATTCAGCCTCACTCAGTATGGAAGAAAAGGAAACAAACAATTCGGAAATCGTCAACAACGCTGAGAGCGTCCTGCATCGTTTTGGCTCGGGAATTCTATGTTACTATGGCTTTGATTATTTCACAGGCTTACTCAGCATAAAGCCCGGCGAACCCAATGCAATCGATGTGTTAAAGCGGGAAATAGGGGCGGCACTTAAAAACTCGCAGGCAAAAAAGCCCGTTGTAGGCATCGGATGCCTTGTCGAAGACCTTTCAGATATCCATCTTTCATATCACCAAGCCATCACACAAGTTAATGAGCAGCAGCACAAGGGGCGCAGCGCCATTATGCAAATTGCATTAACTTATATAGAAGATCATTTAACTTCCGAAATCAATTTAGCTGCTGTCGCTCGGGAAGCGTATGTGACGCCAAATTATTTAAGCCGTATTTTTAAAGAGGAAATGGACACCAACTTTGTGGATTGGCTCAATCATTTACGGATTGAGAAAGCAAAGGAACTACTCAAAACAACGAATCTTAAGGCATATGAGGTAGCTGATCAGGTGGGATATAAAAACTACAAATATTTTTCCACTCTATTCAAAAAAGCCACAGGGGTATCTCCAAAGAATTATATTTGTTGGAGTATTGAATAGCCGCAAAAACCAGCCTGCCGCAACGATTCACCTGTATTTTCTTTCGGATCATATTCTGATAATCTAAGTGCGTAAAACAATAGGCACCCCGATGGAGTGCCTTTGTTAGCCAAAGTGCTTTCAGAACATCTGGTATGCTGACAGGTTGAATATAGTTTCTATGATGCCAAAAAGTTCAGGAGTTACTAATGCGTGTAGGAGCGCCCCCCTTATATCCTGCCTAAATGCCATTAGGAGAACGGGTTTGTTGAATCGTTTAACGAAAACTAAATATAGAAATCTTCAATGATACAAAGAAGCAAAAATCCTAATTGATCCATGACAGAGAAAATTCGACACAGATCACCTCATAGTTCTTTAAACCATGAGATTCCCGGACCGCATCCATACCGTTTTAATGAGCATAAACAGATTTCCGCCTTAACTTAAAAACTGCACACTCTATTTATTAAAAGGTCATATCTATGTTCTCCTGTATACTTCCTTTCAGTCAGCTGATAAAATAAATTATCGATTTATAAATTTTTCTCTTGCTCATGACGCAGCGTCATTTGATACACTGCCAAGTATAAGGAGGTGATTTGATGTCACAATTTTCAACCGGAGAACTGGCCCGCCTTTGCGATGTATCCATTCGCACTGTGCAATTCTACGATACCAAAGGTATATTATCCCCTTCCGATTTCACCGAAGGCGGAAGACGGCTTTATTCGGAAAACGATCTGAAACAGTTTCGGCTGATATGTATGCTGAAAAGTCTGGGTTTAAGCCTCAGCGCAATCAAAGGCATTCTGCAAAGTCCTGCGCCCGGTAAAGTACTGCTTTTGCTGTTGGATGAACAGCTGAAGCAGATTGAAGGCGAGATTGAGGATAAACAAACCCAAAAACGCGCCATCACCATGATACAGAAAAATATCCAAAGTTCCGAACCGGTTTCAATCAATTCAATACGTGACATTGAACAAATGATGAAAAGCAAAAAAAAATTAAGAAAAGTACACGGCATTATGCTCACGATCGGAATTATCATGGATATCATGCAGATGATCGCACTCTTCTACTGGATTTTCAAAGGTATCTGGCTGCCTTTCGTGATCTTGATGCCCATCGTGATGCTCATGGGTTGGTTGATGGTTCGATTCTACTATAAACACACTGCTTATATCTGCCCTGAGTGCGGTACAACATTTAAACCCGCAAAAAAAGAATTCTTTTTTGCGAAGCACACGCCAAAAACGCGCAAGCTGACCTGTACAAATTGCGGACATAACGGTTTCTGCGTCGAAACGGCCAATCCCGACATCAGCTGAAAATGAAAAGAACAATGCCCGGAAAATTTTTTCCGGGCATCATCCCTTTAGGTATTTAGATTATTTTAGGAACCGCAATTTAATATGAAGCGTCCAATTACATCTTGATAACGAAGTCAGCATAAGCTTCAGAAGCATGTTCTCCGATATCCAGACCCTTGATTTCTTCTTCTTCGGTAACACGAAGGCCAATGGTCTTTTTAAGTAGTGTAAACAGGATAAACGCTGTGCCCATGGTCCAAGCCATAACTGCGACAACACCCAGCGCCTGAACACCTAATTGATGGAAACTTCCGCTTTCAATCAAGCCGGTTAAGCCAGCGGGCGCACCGGAAACAGCGAAGATACCAACACACAAAGTGCCAACCGCACCGGACAAGCCGTGAACCGCAATCGCGCCAACCGGGTCGTCAATCTTCAGTACTTTTTCAATAAACTCGACACCGAACAGTACGGTGAAGCCGGCGATGAAACCGATGGCGATAGCGCCCCACAGGGAGACCGCTGCACAACCCGCCGTGATAGCAACCAAGCCGGCAAGTGCACCATTCAAGGTCATCGAAACATCCGGTTTACCATAACGCATCCAGGACAGGAACATCACGGTCACAGCCGCCGCTGCTGCTGCCAGGTTTGTTGTCATAGCAATGTGTCCAATATCGGTGGTCAGAGCCAATGTAGAACCAGGATTAAATCCGAACCATCCAAACCACAGGATGAATACACCAAGTGCACCTAACGTGATATTGTGGCCCGGGATAGCAACCGGTTTTCCGTCTTCGGTGAATTTGCCGATTCTGGGTCCAAGGATCGCTGCGCCCATCAGAGCTGCCCAGCCACCAACCGAGTGAACCAATGTGGAACCTGCAAAGTCATGGAATCCAAGCTGTGCCAACCAACCGCCGCCGTTCCAAATCCAGGAACCCGCGATGGGGTAGATCAACAGGCTGATAATTGCTGAGTAAACCAAGTATGATGCAAATTTGGTTCTTTCAGCCATAGCGCCCGAAACGATGGTTGCGGCCGTTGCACAGAACACGGTCTGGAAGATGACTTCAACCGGTTCCGCGATGCCTTTGGCAACAGGATCGATGAAACCAGTGGTTCCAATAAAGCCTGTAATATTATCCCCATACATCAGCGCGTATCCTGCCATATAGAACAGGAGCGAACCAACCGCAAAGTCCATCAGGTTTTTCATAATAATGTTGTTTGCATTTTTTGCTCTGGTGAAACCCGCTTCAACCATTGCAAAGCCTGCCTGCATAAAGAACACCAGTACAGCTGCAACAAGCATCCATAAAGTATCTAAATCACTCATTTTACTTCCTCCTAATAAATATTAAAAACTTTTTCTAAAGGTGCGTTTGTTTTGCACCAATAAACTAAAAAAACGACTTCCAACAGATTTCCGAAAAAGCATATTGCCTTTTTTTAGCAAAGCTTTTTTCTTTCGGTCCTCATTGAGCCGTGATTTTCTTTAGTTTATTCGATTCTCGCCATACCTAAAGTTTGTGTCAAACTGTAATGCTTATATCTTTGGTACGCTACTGCTACTTCTTTGTTTGGTTTGCTTTTGTGCTTACAGCACGCTCTCTCCCTTTTCTCCGGTTCTTACGCGAATGGCGTTTTCAACTGGACTGACAAAGATTTTGCCGTCACCGACCGCACCTGTTTTGATGGTTTCACATACTTTGTCTACCAAGGAATCCACTTTGTCATCCGCAAGAACGACTTCGATTTTGACCTTGTGCAACAAGTTGTTCGGAACCACCGCGCCGCGGTAAGTGTCTAGGTTACCCTTCTGAACACCGTAACCCATAACCGAAGTTACTGTTACGCCGCCAGCACCCACTTCATCCAGAATACCTTTGATGTATTCCGCTTTGTCTGGGCGAATAATCATTTCGACTTTTTTCATAACAACTACCACCTCGTTTAGTTTTTTTGTGCGTATTCGCAGATTTGTTCAGCCACCTGTCGCATCGAGACTCGGTTGTCCATGCTCATCTTCTGAATCCGTCTGTAAGCCTCGCCTTCACTGATGTATTTCTTCCGCATCAGTATCCCTTTTGCTTTCTCAATCACTTTGCGGTTTTCCAAGTCTTCTTTTGCTTTTTCCAGTTTCCGGGACAGTTTTGCCATCCGTTCTCTGTTCTGCAAAACCACATCCATGGTATTGAGTAGCGCCATTTTGTTGAGTGGTTTTTGCAGCAAGGTGATATCATTATCCGCAATGGATACATGTGCATGGTCGCGCTGTACGCTCCCCAGCAGCAGTACCACACTGCATAAATTCTCATCACCTACGATCTTCGCAACGTCCAGACCATTGATGTCGTGTAGTTCGAAATTGATCAGCAAGATGTCCGGAGGCGACAGCCTCACACGCCTTAGCGCTTCATTTCCGGAAGTACACACATCCGTTACTTGGTAGCCCGCTCTGCTCAGCACATGTTTTATTTTATGCGCTGCTTCCTTCTCAGGAACAGCGATCATAACGGTGTTATATATCAATCCCGGCTTCTCCTATTTTATCTTAGTCTTTTTAAGTATTAGTATATATTTTTTTTTTAGATAAATCCAGTTAAAATATATAACATTTCTGCCAGGATGGAAAACAAAAAACGCCTCATCCTTATAAACCTGCCAGCAGGTTTTAAATGAAACGTCGTCGTTTTTCAATATTTAATTTAGGTGTATTATAGCATAAGGAGATAGAATTGCAAGCCTTTTTTTAATTTTTTTATGATTTTTTCTGGGTGCTGATCAGTTTTTGTGCACCTATAAGTATTCACCCCACTGAATATTTTTGTATTTGAGACAAATTAAGTTAAAAATATATTCACACTTTAAGGATTGCAATAGACTTAATCATTTGCTAAAATATGATATGTATCATATTATATATAGGGGAGTAGCATTATGAAATCTACAGGAATTGTACGAAAAGTCGATTCTTTGGGTAGGATTGTTCTGCCTATTGAATTGCGACGCGTCATGGGAATCGACATTAAAGACCCAATTGAGATCTTTGTCGATGAAGGCAAAATTATCTTAAAGAAATATCAGCCGGCATGTTTCTTCTGTGAAAACGCCAATGATATTGTTACCTTCAAAGATAAGAAGATTTGCAAATCTTGCTTGGAAGAACTGAGTCATCAGCTATAGTGTCAGAGAAATTTTGTACACACGATTTTTCAGTATTTTCAACGAAGATGCCGTCAAGTTGACAGCATCTTTTTTTGTTTTGCCTTTTTCAAGCCATGCGGTAAGTTCCTTTTCAATCATCTCATCCGTTACTTCGAACGGCTCCTCATCTGCACCGGCCAGCACCAGCACCATCTCCCCCTTCAGCTGTTTTTGTGCCGCGTACGCTGCCACCTCATCAATCGTACCCCGTATAAATTCCTCATACACTTTGGTCATCTCTCGCGCCAGCACCATCTGACGGCCGCCGCCCAAAAAATCTTTTAGCAACGCTAATGTTTTTCCAATACGATGCGGCGCTTCATATAACACAATCGTTCGCTTTTCATCCTGAATGCGGGTGAGCATTTCTTTCTGGGTCTTTCCTGCTGTGGGCAGAAAGCCTTCAAAAACAAACCCGTCTTTGAAAAGTCCCGAAACCGATAATGCTGTAATCACTGCCGATGCTCCGGGAATCGGCACCACAGCAATCCCCCACTTCACTGCTTCCGCTACCAGTTCGGCACCGGGGTCAGAGATCAGCGGTGTTCCTGCGTCGCTGACCAACGCGATATGTTTTCCCTGCAAAAGCATCTCTAAGACCTCACCGCGTCTGACCGCGTCACTGTGTTCATGAAAACTGATGAGTTTGTTTTTGATCTCAAAACGGTTCAGCAGTTTTAGAGTATGCCGAGTGTCCTCGGCCGCGATGATATCCACCGCTTTCAGTGTCTCTATCGCTCTTAGCGTGATATCCTCCAGGTTACCAATAGGCGTTGCTACAATATAAAGGATTCCGTTTCCCATTCCCTATTCCTCGTTTCGGTGATAGATACGGTCGATTTCTTCGGTGTATTCCCCGTTTGTGTTCCGCACAAAAAGCGGCGGATCCATCTTCAGTCCTTCGCGCCCGTCCTTGATCGCCTCCATCAGCACCAAATTGGGTTCCTGCCCCGGGGCAGGATGCACCAAACGCATCCGCTTGGGTTCCAGTTTATGCTTTTTCAGCGTACAGATCAATTCAGGCAATCGTGCCACGCGATGTACCAGCGTCAGCCTGCCGCCGCACTTCAGCATCCGGTTTGCTATTTTGCATACGTCATTAAAGTCAATATACACTTCATGCCGAGCCGCCTCGATATACGCATTCGGGCTTTGTAAACCCTCGTTCTTTTTCTCATACGGCGGGTTAACCGTGACCACATCAAACACGCCTTCCACCAATTTATGCACCTGCTTGATATCGCCCTGAATAATGGTAACCCTCTCTTCAAGCCCATTGAGTGCCGCCGAACGTGCGCCCATATCCGCCACATATTCTAAAAGTTCAATGCCAACGATCTCTTTGGCTTTGTTCTGACCCGAAAGTAAAACAGGCACGATCCCCGAACCGGTGCACAAGTCCAGCACACGGTCCCCGCGCTTCACTCTGGCATACCCCGAAAGCAGCACCGCGTCCATGCCAAAGCAAAAACATGCTTTGTTCTGGATGATCTTAAGGCCTTTATACTGTAGGTCCTCTATAGTTTCCTGGTTTCTGTCCGGTGTCACTTTGCTATATCACCCAATTATCATAATCTGATAAAACCCGTTTGACTACTGTCCAGATCGGTTCGGGTACGCGTTTATCGCCAATCACCGCATCAAAAACAGGGGTGTCCTTCAGCCGGAAGATAAAACTGCCGTCCGGCTTCATATAAAAGCCCTGATTTGTGCTGTCCTCCATACCGGCTTCACTCCAAAACAGCGTCAGCTTATCTTTATAGGGTCTTCCATTATATGGACAGAACAGTGTACAGTTGCCGCATTCATTGCACATGCCGTCGATATGCACGATCTGCTCCCTGCCGTCCGCCATCTTGACCACTTGGTTGGCCCGATTTGGGCAGACTTCCACGCACAGTCGACAAGCGTCTCCGCATCCAAAGCATCGATCCCCTTGTACCTCTATCTCTCTAGAGGGATTAATCATTCCTCTGATCTGTGCCTGACTCATCATCTCTTCAGTTTGGAAAGTCTTAAAGTCATGGTCTAGACCTAATTTTTTGAGGATATCCTTAGCCGCCACTTTGCCGTCGGCCATAGCGCCCACGATGGTATCCGGTCCTTTTCGGCAATCACCAACGACGTACACACCCGCTATGCTGGTCTCAAGCCCCGCACTGGTCCTGGGTACGCCTTTTTCATCCAGCATAATGCTATTATCCAAAAATTGTCCCTGCTCCACCTTCGAACCCGTCGCCGCAATCAGATAATCGATTTCCAGCGTTTTTGTTTCGCCTGTCCCTTCCGTCCTTCGCCGGCCATCCACACCGCGTTCACCAAGGCACATCACTTCGCACACCAAAGTTTTGCCGTCATACGTCTTTGGCGAAAGAAGCTCCAACATCTCAATGCCTTCGGCATCGGCGAGCACAAGTTCCTCGGCATCCGCCGGCATATAGCGCTTGGTCCGGCGGTAGATAATGCTGACCGCTTCCGCGCCCCAGCGTTTGGCCGCACGTGCACAGTCCATAGCCACGTTCCCGCCGCCGATCACGCCCACACGGCCTGTCGGCTTCACGCTGTCCGGATTGTGGTCATGTCCCATCAGAAAATCCAGCGCATCAACCACTCGCTCTTTTCCTTCATCCAAAGGGTTAACGCCCGGCGCATACGCCCCGGTCGCCAGCACCACAAAATCATATTCTTTTTTCAGCGCGGCTATGTCGCCGTCCCACGCCGTATTAAACTGAAATTCCACACCGTATTTCTGAACCAAACGATAATCCCTATCCACCAGTTTTTGATCGATACGGAACCTAGGCACCACATGGCCCACCACGCCCATCGGCACACTTTCCTTTTCTAAAACCGTCACCGGAACACCGTTTCGACGAAGATAGCTGGCCGCGGCGACGCCGCCTGGACCGGCACCGATGATACCGACCTTTTTATCCGTCAAAAGCGCGGTGGGTTTTAAAGCATCAATATAATCGTCCTGTGCCGCTTCGGCAATCTGTTTTTTTATCTGACGTATCTGTACCGGCGTATCGTAATCCACACGATTACATTTGGTCTGGCAGTTATGATTACATATCTCACCGGTGATAGACGGCAATACATTATCATTCACCACCACCTCAAACGCTTTTTAAAATCGCCTTTTTTCGCCAGTTCCAGATACACCGGAATCTGCTGATGGATGGGACATCCAGTATCGCTGCAGGGCGCTATATAGCAATCCAAAAGCGGTAATGGCTTTTCGCTCTTTTTACTGTCTTTAATCTCTTCATCAAAGCGGTAAAAAGTTTCTTGTCCCGCCGATTCCGCCAGCGCACTTAATGCTTTAACGTCGATACTGTTTCTGTCTTTTACATTTTCGCAAAGACCGCCCATCTGCCGACCTCTGGCATAGCCGCCAGGCTTTAGAATGGTAGTCGCCACAGTGATAGGTTTGATTCCTGTGGCAAAAATCTTATCCACATTCTCCGCATCCGCACCGCCGGAATAGGATATCGAAAGATTTCCCTTAAATTCGGCCGCCAAAAGCGACGCGATTTGGATGGACAGCGGATACAGCGCTTTGCCGCTCATATACATAAACTCAGAAGGCAGAAGCCCGCCGGATTTCACAGGAAACGTGTTGGTCAATTTCACCCCGAAGCCGACTTTTTGTTTGTCGGCCAAAGCTTTTAAGCGCCCGATCATAGGCACCGCATCGGCGTATTTTAAATCCTGATCAAAATGCGTGCGGTCAAAATCAATTTCATCATAGCCCATACTGTCCAACGTACGACGCACGCTATCATAGCCAAGCAGGGTCGGGTTTAGCTTGATATAAGTATCCATTTTCTTTACTGTAATCAAATAAGAAGCAATCTTTTCAATCTCCTCAGGCGGACATCCGTGCAGCGTCGAAAGCGTAATCGAATTGGAAATACGGTGAGGGATATTGATGATATCCGGTGCAGTCACCTTTTGAAAAGCATCTATTCTTTCCAAACTCTGCGCCTTGATGGTGGCAAAAAATGTGGTCCGGGAGGCATCCAAAATATTTTCAATAAAGCTGTCAATCTTTTCAGACGTGATCCCTTCGAAGTCATAGCCCACGCTGATGTTAAACATCACATTTCCCACATCCGAAAGCCCGAATTCTTTGGCTGCGATGTGTGTGAGAACCCAAGCCTTTGCATATTCCACAAACGCCTGCTGCACAGTGAGCTCGGTGGACCATTCGCAGTTATAGCCTTCCTTTTCGGCCGAGATACAGGGACGTCCGATGCAATTCCGAAGCGCTTCGCCGTCCATAGTCTGTACCGTCTTAAGCTCCATAAACCGAAAACCACCGAGAAAAGCGGCCACAATATTTTGCGCCAGCTGGGTGTTCGGCCCGGCTGCCGCACCTATGTGGGCTGGCCAGCGTCTCTCCCAAAATCTTCACATTCGCCGGTTTCTCCGGACGGTAAAAATGATCTTTGCTTACGCCAAAAACCGATCCCTTTGTATTATATTCGTCAATCATCCATTGCAGTAACCGTTCAAACGGTATCGGGGTCATGATTTCGCTCATCTTTTAGTTCTCTCCTCTTCTCTATCGGTGTCGGTCTTTATGCTTTCTCCCAAAGTGCTTTGGCTGTCTCTCGGGATTTCGCCAGCACGCGTCTTTCATCCACGCCTAAAATCTCACGGTCTTGATAGACGAATTTTCCGTTAATCATGGTGGAAACCACCTGCTTTCCCATCATGCCAAAATGAATATGCCCATCGAAGTTGGTCTCATCCAGCGGTGTTAGCGGATCATAATCCATCACAATCAGGTCGGCATACGCATCCTTTTCCAATGCGCCGATTTTGCCTTCCATATATCGTCCGGCGATGTCGGCGTTGTTTTTAAACAGCATCGTCGGCGGCTCACCCCAAGCCACGCTGGGGTCACCAGATACATGCTTATGAATCAGTCCCGCGGCTTTCATTGATTCAATCATGTCCGCAGTGTAGCCGTCGGTTCCCAACCCCAAAAGCACACCTTTTTGATACATTCCCAAAACATCCGCACATCCCACCGCATTGCCCATATTGCTCTGCGGGTTGTGTATCACTTGCGGTACCGGTACTTTTTAAAACATCTTTCTCCGATTCATCGATATGAATACAGTGAATCGCCAGCGTCTTGGGGCCCAGAATGCCCGCCCGCTCAAAGCGTTTGACCACCGGCATCTCGTACTTTAAAAAGCTGTCTGCCACGTCGCCCTTTCCTTCGGCGACATGCACATGAAAACCGATCTCAGCACCGCCCGCATCCACGCATTGCTTTAAAGTGTCTTCGCTTAAGGTAAACGACGCATGCAGACCAAACAGCGCGCCCAGCATATCATCGCGAGTCTTGGCATATTCATGAAAATCAATATTCTCTTTAATCCCGGCCCGCATCTTATCTTCGCCATCCCGATCGGATACTTCGTAGGCCAGATTGGTGCGCACACCGAGCGTCTCTGCTGCTTTCGCAATCTCGAATAAGCTGCCTTCTATATACCCGGCGGATGCGTGATGGTCAAATACAGTGGTCACACCGTTTTTTAATTCCGTCGATATAGGTGGTCAGCGCCGAGTATTTAATCGCCTTAAGCCCCAAAGCCCTGTCCAACCGCCACCACAGGTTTTCGAGTATCTCATCAAAGTTTTTGGAAATTTTAGCGTTTTTGAGACTCATACCCCGCGCTAGCGCCGAATAGATATGCTGGTGCATATTAATGAACCCAGGCATGATGAGCTTCCCGTCTACATCCACCCACTCCGCGTGTGCGTATTTTTTTCGCATCACTTTGGTTTCCCCAACTTCAGCAATGCGATTGTTCTCCACCGCCACACAGCCGTCTTTGAAAAACGGATTGCTCTTATTTCGGGTGATCACCCTGCCTCCGCCAATTAGTATCATCACTTTCTCCTATATAATTCTCGTGCCCGTTTTGCCTTCCAGCGCGTCCTGTACCTTGTTTAAATGTGTAATCAACGCCGTTTTGCCTGGGTTGTTTTCAACAAATTCAGCTGCTGCCAACACTTTGGGTTCCATCGAACCTTTACCGAATTGTCCTTCGGCCGCATACGCCTTGGCTTCAGCCGCAGTCAGCTGATCCAGCCATTTCATATTCGGCTGGTTAAAGTGAATCGCCACTTTTTCAACCGCAGTTAAGATGATAAACGCATCCACATTCAGCGCAGTCGCCAGCTTTGCGCTGGCGTAGTCTTTATCCACCACAGCTTCAACGCCTTTTAGGTGGTTCCCCACGCGAATAACCGGTATCCCGCCGCCGCCGCACGCAATCACCATTTCACCGTTGTTCACCAGGCATTCAATGGTTTCGGTCTCGATCACCTTGACCGGAAGGGGACTCGGCACCACTTTGCGCCATCCGCGTCCGGCATCTTCCATCATACTGATGCCTTTGACCATTTTCGCTTGTGCCGCTTCTTTCGTATAAAAGGGCCCTATCGGCTTGGTGGGCTTCGCAAAGGCCGGATCCTCCGGGCTTACCTCCACCTGCGTGATGATGGTGGACACATGCTTCTCAATCCCGGCGTTGATCAGCTCCTCACGCAGCGCATTTTGCAGATCATAGCCGATATAGCCTTGTGTTAAACTGACACACACGCTCATCGGGAAATGTTCCAGCCCGTGGCTTTGCTGGTAGGATTCAAACGCGTCACTGACCAACCCCACCTGCGGGCCGTTGCCGTGCGTGATAACCATCTCATATCCCGCCTTAACAAGGCCCACGATGGCCTTCCCGGTGGCGTGCACCGCAGTCATCTGCTCTGCCAATGTATTGCCAAGGGCGTTCCCGCCCAAAGCCAATAAATTCGCTTACTCATAAGTTCTCCTGTTTATTATAACAAATTAAGAGCGCCACTATCGAAAAAAATCAATAGTGGCAGTTTTTATTTTTGATTTTTATTTTTATCAGCCGTTAAAGCGTTTGGTACCTTGTTTCAACAGCTTTTCCAGCGTCGCCGCCGGATTTTCCACTTGGAGAGCAGCATCATTGCCGCGATGATGTAGGGTTTGTAACCCGCCTGCTTATACAAAGGCTCACGGTATCGGTCGAATACGCTCCCCGCCACCTCGCCTTGCTTACAGGAGACGCCTGTGATGTCTGCCGGCAGACAATGCAAGTACAAAGGCCTTGCCGTCCTTGGTTTGCGCCATTTTCTCCTCGGTGCACTCCCAATCGGTATGCTTCGCGTTTTCGGCCAGCAGCTGCTTTTCCAAAGCTTTGATGCCGTCCATATCGCCCTGTCCGTACAGCTCGGTGCGCTGTTCCATAGCGGCGTACGATGCCCAGGATTTCGGATATACAATATCCGCGTCCTTGAACGCTTCATCCATATCATAGGTTTTGGCATAACTTCCGCCGCTGGCGGCGGCGTTTTTCTTGGCCACTTCTTCCACATCACCCATCAAATCATACCCCTTCGGGTGCGCCAGCGTCACATCCATGCCGAATCGGGTCATGAGTCCGATGACGCCCTGCGGTACCGACAGCGGTTTGCCGTAGGAGGTGAGTACGCCCAAGTCATAGCCACTTTTCTTACCTTTTAAGTTTTCTACGCCGCCAAAGGTGTTGATAACATGCAGCATATCACTCATCACCTGAGTGGGATGATCGATATCGCACTGCAGGTTGACAAGCGTCGGCCGCTGCTCCAGAACACCGTCCTCATAACCTTCTTTCACGTACCGCGATACATCTCTCATGTATGTGTTGCCTTTGCCGATATACATATCGTCACGGATGCCGATAACGTCCGCCATAAACGAGATCATATTGGCCGTTTCGCGAACGGTTTCACCGTGAGCAATCTGGCTTTTTCCTTCGTCCAAGTCCTGGACTTCCAGCCCCAAAAGATTGGCCGCCGAAGCAAACGAGAACCGGGTACGGGTGGAGTTATCCCGAAACAGCGAAATAGCGAGTCCGCTGTCAAAAATCCTGGTTGAGATGTTTTGCTCACGAAGCGCACGCAAGCTTTCCGCCACCGCGAACGTGGCGGCAATTTCATCTTCGGTTTTTTCCCATGTCAGGAAAAAATCGTTTAAGTACATATTTTTGGTGTCCAGCTTTTTAATCTTTGCAATCAGTTGCTTTAATCACTCATACTTATCCCCTTTAATTATATCAATTCTTTATAGCAGACCGGCATTGCCGCATACACCGCCGCACATTTTACCAAGTCCGCTTTCCATGTTCTCTCGTTAGGTGCGTGTGCTTGTGCTTCTTTCCCCGGACCAAAACCAATACACGGAATACCCTCGCGTCCCATGATGGAAACACCGTTGGTTGAAAATGTCCACTTATCCACCACCGGTGTACCGTACATCCCCTCGTAAG
>CAXXJI010000020.1:0-132018 GCA_963666035.2 Christensenellaceae bacterium
TCTCTTGAATGTTGCCGTGGTGTCGCATTTCGCGCTGTCCGACACAAAGATTTCATCGGCCGAGATATCCGCGCCCCGCGCCTGAAAGTCATGCTTCGCAATCGCTTCTCTTAAGAAAGCATATCCGAAATCCGGACCGTAACCTTTGAAACCGGAAAGCGTACCCATCTCGTCCGCGGCTTTTTTCATCGCATCCACCACGACGGGAGCCAAAGGTTGGGTGGCATCGCCGATGCTCATCTTGATGACCTTTCTACCCGGATGTTTCTCGCTGAATACGGCGATTTTTTTCGCCATGGTAGCGAAGAGGTATCCTGACTGCAGTTTATTGAAATTTTCGTTGATTCTTGACATATTTTCACCCCAAACTTGTTTTTCTTAAAAATCTTTTTTTCGTATTGTACACTAAACCCTAAACGATTACCACCTTAATCGCACAAAAAATGGTATGGAAATTCAATTAAAGGCCCCGCTTTCTTTGCCATTCTCGGCAAAATAAACGCAAGGTTTACATGTTTTGCCTTGACAGCGGTTTAGGCCTGCTATAGAATAAATGACAAAGCAGAAGGAAAAGACAATGAAACAATCTTTAAGTTTTTACGCTGAATATTTTTATTTTGTATTTAAGGGCTACTTTAGCGCTTACTATTTTAGCTTTAGAAAAAAATACAATTTAAGGGTTTCGGCTTAGGACAAAATTTGTTTTTAAAACATGTGTAGACGGCAAGGCGAACCCAAGTGAAAAGGTTCGCCTTTTTTAGTAAAAGAAGAGTTTATAAAAAATTATAAGATAAGACGAGAGAGGAAAAAAAGAAATGCTGATTGTCATTAAACCGGGGACACCCGAAGAACAGATTAAAAGCCTTGAAGGCTCACTTAAGGCGATGGGATTCGGTATCGACCGTTCCCAGGGCGAGGATTATGTGGTGCTTGGCCTGGTGGGGGATGTAAGGAGCCTGAACGAAAATATCATTGGGATGAACCCCATTGTCAACGACGTTATCCACGTCACCGCGCCCTATAAACGCGCCAACATCCAGTTCCACCCCGAACGCACTATAGTGAAAGTGGGAGAGCACACCATCGGCGGCGACGAGCTGGCCATTATGGCGGGCCCTTGTTCGGTGGAAAGCGAAGCGCAGATTGTCTCGGTGGCCAAACAGGTGAAAGCGGCGGGTGCACAGTTTTTACGCGGCGGCGCCTATAAACCCCGCTCTTCTCCCTATTCTTTCCAGGGTTTGGGTGAAATCGGGTTGGACTACCTCGCTACGGCCAGACAGGAGACCGGCCTTTTGGTGGTCAGCGAGCTTTTGCATATCGAGATGATTCCCAAGTTCTTGGATACGGTGGATATCATTCAGGTGGGCGCGCGCAACATGCAGAACTTCACCATGCTAAAAGAGCTTGGCAAAGTCAATAAGCCGATTTTATTAAAGCGCGGCATCGCGGCCACCATGGAAGAATGGTTGATGAGCGCGGAGTACATTATTGCGGAAGGTAACACGGACGTCATTCTGTGTGAGCGCGGCATCCGTACCTTTGAGACTTACACGCGAAACACGCTGGATATCGCGGCTGTGCCGGTCATCAAGAACCGTTCGCACTTACCCATCGTGGTGGACCCTTCCCACGCGGGGGGTGAATGGTGGATGGTGCCGCCGCTGGCCAAAGCGGCTGTTTCGGCTGGAGCAGACGGCCTTGTCATCGAGGTGCACGAAGAACCCGAAAAAGCGCTGTCTGACGGACAGCAGTCGCTTAAGCCCAAGAAGTTTGCCAAGCTGATGGAGGATATCGAAGTGCTGGCGGGTCTGGAAGGCAAGAGCATTCATGGAAAGTAATGGTCCGTTCCGCCAAAAAAAACTCACGGTTGTCGGCATCGGGCTGATGGGCGGGAGTATACTAAAAGCGCTTAAGACAGATATCGATCGTCCGGCCACGGTCGCGGCTTTTGATATTGATCCAAAAGTCTTAAGCCAGGTACGTGAAGCAGATTTGACGGATATCGCACACCGATTCTGCGGATGAGGCCTTGGCGGATGCGGATTTTATCGTGATTGCGCTGTACCCCAAGCGTGCGATTGAATTTGTACGCGAAAATGCGCATCAGTTTAAAACCGGTGCGGTGGTGACCGACATCTGCGGTGTTAAGCGCGAGATTGAGGACAGTATACCTGGCCTTTTGCCGGCAGGCGTTTCCTTTGTGGGCGGGCACCCCATGGCCGGACGGGAGCATAAGGGCTTTGATTGTTCAGTGCCCGATCTGTTCCTCGGATGTAAATATATCATCACGGGCGGGGAAGACCACGCGGTGGAACTGGTCAAAGCATTTGCCGATATTTTGGGCGCAAACAAAATTGTGCTTTCGGATGCGGACAACCATGATGAGATGATTGCCTATACATCTCAGCTGCCGCATGTACTGTCAGTCACCTATATGCTGGCGGCGGGCGAGCGGGGTGTGGAAGCATTCTCGGCCGGATCGTTTCGGGATTTGACCCGTGTGGCCATGATTAACGATGAAATGTGGAGCGAATTATTCGCTGGAAAATAAGGATAAACTGTTGAATGAAATTGCGCGATTAAGACAGGGCTTAGAACAGTTCGAAGCCCTGCTGGATGAAGAAGACCGCGGCGAGATGCAAAAGAAAATGCGTGCCGCCGCCGAGATGCGGGAAAGGATCAGCGGATGACCCCGACGATTGACTTAAAAAACAGCAAAATTTATATCGGGAAAGGGAACTTAACCCAGACCGGAGGACATATCAGAGCAGCGTTTCCAGATGCCAAGGTTTTGGTTGTCACAGACACCACGGTGGGAGAGCTGTATTTAGACGTATTGGAAGCTGATTTGATGCGATACGGTATCGCGTATGACATCCTGATTCTGCCCAGTGGTGAAAGCACCAAGCGCCTGAAAAACGTTGGTATGATCTGTGAGATGGCGGCCGAGATGAACTTGAACCGTGGCGATGTGATTTTGGCGCTGGGCGGCGGAGTCATCGGCGATTTGGCTGGATTCGCCGCGGCGGTGTACCTGCGCGGCATCCGCTTTGTGGCCGTGCCCACTACGCTGCTTTCGCAGGTGGACAGTAGCGTGGGCGGAAAGACCGGCGTGAACCTGCCGCAGGGGAAAAACCTCGTCGGCAGTTTCCATAAAGCGACCAGCGTGATTATCGATACGGACACGCTAAAAACATTGTCGGATAAAGAATTTGCCTGCGGTATGGCCGAAGTGATTAAGCACGGCTGCATTCGGGACGCAGCACTATTTGAAAAACTGGAAGTTTTGGATACCCGTGAAAAACTGATGAAGGATATCGATGATATCGTAACGACGAATGTGGCGATTAAGGCCAAGGTAGTGCGCGAAGACGAGTTTGATAAAGGCCTTCGTATGATTTTAAATTTCGGGCATACCATCGGCCACGCGATTGAAAACACGTTAGGATACGGTGAGCTGACTCATGGTGAGGCGGTGGCTATCGGTATGAGCAAAATGACACATAGTACTGAGACCAAAGGGTTTACCGAGAAGGGCGCCGCTGTTCGTGTTGATGCGCTGTTAAAAAAACACGGGTTGCCGACCGAGATGGCGGACTATGACAAACAAAAGATATTCGATGCCGCCATGAAGGACAAAAAGAATATCGGGAAGACCTTGAATATTATTGCCGTTAAAACCATCGGCGAGGTGGAAATCCTGCCGATAGCACCCGAAAGCTTGGTGGAATATCTATGATTACGATCACACCAAACACCTTGAGCGGACGGGTGACTGTGCCGCCGTCAAAATCCATGGCGCACCGATTATTGATATGCGCAGGGTTTGCGGATGGGGTTTCAGACATCAAGAACATTGCGCTTTCCAAAGACATACAGGCAACTTTGGGCGCGCTTAGAGCGTACGGCAGAACAGCGGAGTTCAGTGGTGAAGATGTACAAATCAGCGGGAAGCTTAAATTCCCAGCCGAGATCATCATCGACTGCAACGAGTCGGGTTCTACTTTACGCTTTTTTGTTCCCATCGTTTCGGCCTTGGGTGGCGGAAAGATGGCGGGCAGCAAAAGGCTGATGGAGCGGCCGCTCGATGTTTACCAAAAAAGTTTTGTAGAAAGCGGTAAAGCGTTTGTACAGGAAAATCCGCTGATTGTTCCCGAAGGGTTGCACAGCGGGCGCTTTGAAGCCCGAGGGGACGTCAGCTCCCAGTTCATTTCGGGCGTGATGCTCGCGGCCCCGCTTTTGGGGTTTGATACGCAGATTGTGCTGACCACGAACCTGGAATCTAAGGGATATGTCGATATGACCATTCAGGCGATGGCTGAGTTTGGCGTGAGCGTCCAAGTGATCCAGCCGGATCGTGAGTATTTTATAAGGAAAGATCAAACTTATAAGGACGCGGATGTGACCGTGGAAGGAGATTGGTCTCAGAGTGGATTTTGGGCGCTGGCTGGGTTGGCAAGCGAGACCGGCATTGATATTGTCGGATTAGACCACCAAACAAAACAGGGCGACCGCGCGATGATCGATATTTTAGAAAAAATGGGTGTTGCCGCAAAAACCGCTGAGGGGATGCATGTGAACAAAACCGCGCTGAAAGCGGTGGATATCAATATTTCACAGACGCCGGACCTGGCGCCGGTGGTGGCGGGACTGATGGCGGTGAGCGGTAAACCTGGCCGCATGACCGGATGCGGACGACTTCGCATCAAGGAATCCGACCGGATGGAAAGCATCACCGCCACGCTGAACAGCCTCGGCACTTCGGTGGTGATTGAGGGCGATACGATGCTGATCGAAGGAAAACCCAAGGGCGGGCATGTGATGACCTATAACGATCACCGCATCGCCATGATGGCGGCGGCGCTCAGCCCTTTTTGTAAAGAAAAGGTAACGATTGAAGATGAAACGGTGGTGAATAAATCCTACCCCGAATTCTGGGCGGATTTCACCGCGTTAGGAGGAAGCTATGTCTAAAACGGGTGAACGTTTCAGTGTAACCGTATTCGGGGAATCGCATGGCTCGCATATCGGCTGTGTGATTGAAGGCATCCCCGCGGGGCTTTCACTGGATATGCCAAAGATTTTGGCCGAGATGCAGCGCAGAGCACCGATTAAATCGGATTGGTCCACCCAGCGGGGTGAGACCGATACGCCGGAGATTTTAAGCGGCATTCTGGACGGCGCGGTCACAGGGGCACCGATGACCATGGTGATTCAAAACAAAGACCAGCGATCCAAGGATTACGGGAATCTAAAGCTGACGCCCAGACCCGGACATGCGGATTACACCGCTTTTATTAAATACGGCGGGCATAATGATATTCGCGGCGGCGGGCACTTTTCGGGGCGGCTGACCGCACCCATTGTGTTTGCGGGCGCAGTGGCCAAGCAGGCGCTGATGCCGTACGGCATCGAGATTTTTGCGCACATCAAACAGATCATGGATGTGGAAGATAAAGCGATAGAAGAGATGCATACTGACAAAGCTGAGATTGCAAAAAAAGCGTTTCCGGTTATCGATGATTATATGGGAATGCGGATGATTGACATCATCCAGGAAGTTCGCGCAGACAAAAACTCGGTGGGCGGCGTCATTGAATGCGGCGTTTTTGGTCTGATGCCCGGCATCGGCGGTCCGCTGTTCGATGGGCTTGACGGTACTTTGGCGAGAGCCATCTTTGGCATCCCGGCGGTCAAAGGCGTGGCCTTTGGGGAAGGGTTTGATATCATCAAGCATTATGGCAATCTGTCGAATGATGCGTTTTTAGTGGAAGACGGCAGGATAAAAACCAAGACCAATCACATGGGCGGCGTTTTGGGCGGAATCAGCAATGGCATGCCGCTGATTATTAAGGCGGCATTTAAAGCGACGCCCTCCATATCCAAGCCGCAGGAAACGGTGAACCTGAAAACAAACGAAAAAGCGATGCTGCAAGTCAAGGGTCGGCATGATCCATGCATCCTGCCGCGGGCGGTGCCTGTGGTGGAAGCGGTCTGCGCCATCACCATACTAGACGAAATATTGAAGAACAGAAAGGAAACGACATGAATTTAGAAGAAATACGGGCGAAAATAGACGAAGTGGATAAAACTCTGATGGAGAGTTTTGAAGCGCGCATGACCTTTGTCAAAGAAGTTGCCGATTTTAAGATTAAAAACCGCATTCCGATTTACAGCGGATCGCGGGAGCAGGAGATTATTGATCTTGCGATATCCAGACTGAAAAACAAGGATTTGACCGACTATACGCGGGAATATTTCACTTCGATGATGAATATCAGCAAGGAATTGCAGACAAAAATTTCGGGTGAAGAGAACTTAAAGCTACTTAAAAAACAGGGCGGACGTATCGTCTACCCGGGCGTGGAAGGTTCGTTCTCGGGGCAGGCGGCGACGGAATTCTTCGGTGAGGACGCGGTGGCCGAATCGGTGGCCTCATTTAAAGACGTCTGTGTGCAGGTGGCCGGCGGCAAAGCGCGCTTTGGTGTGTTGCCCATCGAAAACAGTATCACGGGTTCGGTTTTGGAAGTCATCGACCGCATTGAAGAGTTTGACTGCCATGTGGTGGGCGAATATCGGATGCGCATCAAGCATTGCCTGATGGGTTTGCCCGACGCCGAGCTATCGGATATCCAAACCGTGTTCAGCCATCCACAGGGGCTTTCGCAGTGCCGCGACTACATTTTAGAAAACAAGTTCACCGCCAAAGAGGCTCAGAATACGGCAACAGCGGCCAAGCAGGTGAAGGAATCCAACAACAAATCCTTTGCGGCCATCGCCAGTGAAACTGCGGCCAAACTGTATGGCTTGCGTATTTTGGATTATCAAATCCAGAGAAACGTCAACAACTATACACGCTTTGTTATCATCGCGAAGGATTATGACGAAGATGTCAGTAACGATAAAATCAGCATCTCATTTGTGGTGGCCAACCAACCGGGCGCGCTGTATCATGTACTGTCTCTGTTTGATAAACTTAAACTCAACATCGTACGTCTGGAATCCCGCCCGATCCCTGAAAAGCCATGGGAATATAAGTTCTATCTGGACTTTTTGGCGGCGTCCGACGATGAGCGCATCGGCAAGGTGTTCGGTCAGTTGCAGCTGGGCTGTGGGCAGTTTAGAATCATCGGCATGTACAAAAGCCATGAGGATGCCGAAGCATGAAATTAGGGCTGCTTGGAGAAAAACTCTCGCACAGCCTTTCCCCTAAAATACATCAAATGGCGCTAAGCGCGCTGGGTATCGCGGGCAGCTATGAACTGATTGAAGTGGCGCGCGAAAATTTGCCCGAATTCATGCACACGTTGAAAGGCGGCACTTTTGACGGCATCAATGTGACCATTCCCTATAAAAAGGCTGTGATGCCATATTTGGACGATTTGTCAGAAGGCGCGAAGCGCATCGGTGCGGTGAATACCATCTTGCGGGAAGATAGCCGCCTGATCGGATACAACACCGATTACGATGGGTTTGGGGCGTTGTTGGATGCGAATGTTGTTCCGGCATCGGGAGAGAACTTTACAGTGCTGGGTGCGGGAGGTGCGGCGCATGGCGTGTTGGCCTATTTAAGCGATCATGGGGCAAAAAGCATCACGCTGGTTTCGCGCAGTCCGAAAAAGGCTGAAGATGATTTTTTAGGTCTAACTGCTAACACCCGGATGACGGTTGTGGGATACGATGGGCTGAACCTGACGGATAGAGTTTTAGTCAACACAACGCCGGTGGGGATGCATCCGAATGCGGACGTTTCGCCTATCCCTTCGGACGCACTTTTGGGATGCAAGGCCGTGGTGGATTTAATCTATAACCCCAGCAAAACAAAATTGATGCTGGATGCTGAGAGTCTGGGTGTTCCGGCGGCTAACGGGCTTTATATGCTGGTGGCGCAAGCCATTAAGGCTGAGGAAATCTGGCAGAGCCGAAGCATTGATGTCTGCCTGACGCGCAGTATCCACCGCCGTATCAGCGGTGAACAGCAGAATCTCGTCATCATCGGCATGCCGGGCAGTGGGAAAACCACGGTGGGGCGCATGCTGGCCGAGCGGCTCAAGATGGAATATTTCGATATGGACGCATATATCGAACAGGAACATGGCAGCATTTCGGATCTGTTCGAAAAAAGTGAAGCACATTTTCGGGAGATTGAATCGGAAACGGCAAAATTGGCCGCGAGGAAAAGCAATACAGTCATCTGTACCGGCGGCGGCGTGGTGAAGCGTGCCGATAATATGAAGCATCTGGCAAAAACGGGCTGTATCTTTTTTCTGGATCGCCCGGTGGAGCGGATATTCAGTGATGTGGATGAAACATCAAGGCCGCTTTTACAAAAAGACAAAACCGCGCTGTTTAGGCTATATGATGAGCGGATTGAACTCTATAAAGCATATGCGCATTGCATCATCGCGAACGATAAGGACGCCGAAACCGCGGCAAACCGAATTTTGGAGAAATGGCAGGGAGAAAGATGAGAATACTCGTAATAAACGGTCCCAACCTGAACCGGCTGGGCAAGCGTGAACCCGAAATATACGGATACGAGACGCAAAAAGATCTTTTTAGAATGATTAAAAAATATGCCTTGGGAAAAGGCTTTAAAGTCATCTGCAAGCAATTTAACGATGAAGGCAAGGCGATTGCCGCGATTCATCAGTCGGAGAAGCGCATTGACGGCATCGTCATCAATCCCGCGGCATGGACGCACTATTCCTACGCGGTGCTGGATGCTTTAAAGTCGGTGCCTCTGCCGGCTGTGGAAGTGCATATCTCGGATATCAAAAAGCGCGAACCTTTCCGACAGTATTCGGTGACCAAGGAGGCCTGTATCGGCCAGATTTCGGGAAAAGGGTTCAATGGATATCTTGAGGCTATGGATCGCCTTGTGGAACACATCGAAAAAGAGCAGACATGATGTCTGCTCTTTTTTTCTACTCATCCTGTTTTTCGCGCCACGCTTTGTCTTTGGGCGAAACATAAATTTCGTATGGATATTCGATATAGGATCCGTCCAGGGGTGTGGCCACTTCGGGATCAATCAAATCCGCCATATCGTTATATGCGTAAGTGACCTTTTCCTGATCGCGCCGATACCAGTAATCCAGCGAAGCAAAGAGCGCTTCGTTGTGAAGATAAGCACCGGCAGGCAGAACACGATGATCTTCTGCGAATTTAAAGGTGATACGGGTGTGCCGAATGAGCGTCGGAACATAGGTCATATGACCAATGCTGATATCGCCCTTAACGTCCTTTGTGATGGGCAGATACAGCACGATGCCCGCGATATTATATCGGTCGCGTTGGTTACAGATAAAGTTCCCCAGCGAATAGGCCACAACACCTTCCCGGGACGTACCGTCTTCGGCTTCCACCGTGTAGCGCTTGATGGGCTGTACCACGTGCGGATGATGCCCCAAGATGATATCCGCACCTGCGGCGATATATTCTTTGGCCAAATCCTCGTGCGCCGAAGAATACTCGCGGCTGAATTCCTCACCCCAGTGAAAAGCCAAAACCACGACGTCCGCGCCGAGATCGCGCACATTTTTGATGTCCTTTCTCACTAAATCTTCGTCTTCCCACAACCGCTGACTGATATAACCGTCTCCCGCCCGCTTGATGGTGGAGGATTCGTAGGCATATGCGATTACAGCGACCTTGATGCCCTTGATATCCTTGATGTAGTATTCATTATAATCTTCCTCACCCAAGTAGAGCCCAGTATGGTCCATGCCGAGTGCATCCAGATTGGCAAGGGTGTTTTTAATTCCTTCATCGCCGTAGTCGGTCACATGGTTGTTTCCGAGCGTGACGAGGTCAAAACCGATGGCCTGCAGGTTTGAAACAAACACGTTTGGCGAATTGAAGATGGGGTAGCCCGAATAGCCGGCTTCTTTTCCGGTCAGCGTGGTCTCCAGATTGGCGATGGCAAAATCAGCCGACTCAATAGCGGGTTTGATCTCGATCAACGAGGGCAGGAAGTTATAGACACCATCCCTAGGGTCATAATCATAGATCATCTGTGAATCATGTACCATGGCGTCACCCACGCCAGCGAGCACGATGGTGACTGGCGTCGGTTCTGGGGAAGGGCTAGGTGCAGGCATCGATTCTGCCGTCGGCAGAGCCACCGTCTCGATCAGCTTCGTTGGAGATGCCGTAGGCTGTAAAGCATCGCCGCCGGATCCGGAGCATCCGACGAAAACGGCCAGTAATAGGGCTAATATAATAGCTATATAAAGATAAGTCTTATTCATGATTTTTTCGTGTTACTGCCTTTCTTTAGTCAGGTTATTCGGGTATGTGATCTCATCCATTTGGATGGTCACTTGATTTAAGTATTCAAACATATGCCCGCCGCCCAGCGTGAATTTCAGCTGGGTCAGCCAAAGGGCCTGATAGTCCGTGTAATATTTTTTGTTGATTCGGCGGTTGCCAAAGTCGGGATCGCCCACCACAGGGAAGCCGAGGAAAGCGGTATGCGCATTCACCTGATCTTTTAAAAAAGTGATAGGCTCGGCGCGAAGCACCGCGCATTTGCCAATACGCCTTAGGACATGAAAGCGCGTAGCGCAAGCCACACTGGTTTCCTTCGGGCGGGTATAGAATTTGCCGGAGGAGTCGATATAATGATACTCCTCACCTTTGTCATAGACAGGGCCGCCGAAGACAATCGCTTCAAACAGGGCTTTAATCCGCCGTTGAGCCAATGCCGTGACAATAAACCGATAGGCTTCCTCGTATTTGGCGATTAAAAGAATTCCGCCTGCGGTTTCGGGGAGCGTATAGCAAAGGTAGGGGACAGTCAGGGACTCCACCGAATACTCGCCTTTTTGCAGCATATATTCCAAGACCAGATCGTATACGTTGATCTCGCCAGAACGTTTTTCGTCGAACGATTTGATGCCCGGCATCTTCTCAATTGCGATAAAGCTTTCATCTTCATACAGGATATCCAAAACTGGAGCCAAACCCAGATGGAAAAACAATAGATTGAGCTCAATCGTATCGCCGTCAAAAACGGTCTCATCCCGCTTGGCTGGTTTCCCGTTTAAGATGATATCGCCCCGGAGTATGCCAAGAAAGACAGCTTCCTCGGATGCACAGGGATAGACAAAGCGGATATAATCGGACAGGAACATACCCTCCCGCGTGGTGTTTTCAGCGATTATTTTTCTCATTCAGTCAGTTTGTCTGCTTTCCTTGATATCATGGGTCATTTTACACTGTTGACCGTATGATTGCAAGAGACGCGCTGTGAATTAAAAGTTCAAAAACAATTGATTTGAACAAACAACCTAGAGATGTTATAGTATAAAATAGAAAAAAGCGTCAGGGATATACCGGCGATACGATAGTTTGTATACTGAAAAAAAGGAGTAGAAATGGCACAAAGGAACATACAAAAAGGCGAAGACAACCCGAGACTTCGAAAAAAGTCTAAAACGGTGACAAAAATTGATGACCGGATCAAAGAACTGGTCGAGGATATGAAAGAAACACTGGCCGCTGAGGAAGGTGTCGGTTTGGCCGCGCCGCAGGTGGGCGTATTAAAGCGTGTCATTATCGTTGACGACGGCAACGGTGTGTTTGAGATCATCAATCCGGTGATATCCAATTCCCAAGGGTCGCAGATTGGCGTTGAAGGGTGTTTGTCCCTTCTGCCCAAAAGCGGTTATGTGGATCGACCCAAAACGCTGACCGTGAACGGCCTTAATTTGGCTGGGGAAGCGATCAAGATTGATGCGGAAGATTTTTTGGCGCGCATCGTCTGTCATGAGGTGGACCATCTGGAAGGTGTACTCTTCACTGACAAAGTGATACCCGAGGATGAACTGGAAGAGATACCGGAAGAAGACGAGGAAGCGCCCGAGATATGAGAATCGGTTTTTTCGGTACGCCGTACTTTGCCGTACCCAGCCTTAAAATGCTGGCAGGCGAGGGATATAACGTGGTTGGCGTATTCTGCCAGCCGGACAGAAAGAGCGGCAGAGGACACAAGGTGTCCTTTTCTCCCATCAAGGAGAAAGCGCTGGAACTCGGTTTGCCCGTCTTTCAGTTTGAGAAGATTAAAAACCCAGAGGCGGTCAAGCAGATAGAAGATTTAAACCTGGATCTGATGGTGACGGCGGCTTATGGACAAATTCTATCGCAGGCGATTTTGGATGCGCCGAAATACGGTTGTATCAATGTGCATGCGTCGCTTCTGCCCAAATACCGCGGCGCGGCGCCCATTCAATGGGCCATTATCAACGGCGAAACATCCACCGGCATCACCACCATGTTCACGGACATCGGGCTGGATACCGGCGATATGCTGTTAAAACGCGCGGTACCCATCGGGCCGGAAGAGACTGGCGGCGAGCTATATGAACGACTGGCGGTTTTGGGTGCGGATGTTTTAAAAGATACGCTGGAAGCACTGCGGGAGGGCACGCTGGTTCGGTCGCCGCAAAAAGAGGAAGAAGCGTCCTATTATCCTATGCTGACCAAAGAGATGGCTAAACTGGATTTTACCCAGAGCGCCAAACAGTTGATTGACCGCGTGCGCGCGCTGTATCCCATCATGCGCTGTCATGCCAGCCTGAATGGCGAGGATGTTAAGCTGATTCAGCTGAAGTCTGCGCAAACTGGGGCAAAGGGAAAGCCGGGCGAAGTGTTGACCGCTGATGCGAAGCAAGGATTAATTATTCAGACAGGCGAGGGCGCGGTGGAAACGGTGCAAATACAGTATCCCGGCGGCAAGGTCATGGAAGCGAAAGCGTCGCTGTTGGGCAAGCCGATTGCGGTGGGTGACGTTTTTGAATAGATCGGCCAGATTCTATGCGCACGGTGTGCTGAAAAAAGTGCTCAGCGACGGCGCATTTTTAAATATGGCACTAAAAGATGTCACCGGTTTAAACAAACAGGATATGGCGATGGTGACGCGGTTGTCGAATGCTACGATAGCGCATTTAAACCAGATCGATTTTGTGTTAAATCCGCTGTTTTCAGGGAAACGGGTGCATGCATCGGTCCGTTTAATCCTGCGAATGGCGGCCTGTGAGGTGATGTTTTTAAACACACCCACTCGCGCGGCCGTGTTTGAGGCGGTCAGTCTGACACGGGAGATTGGTAAAGAACTGCTTTCCGGCTTTGTCAATGCGGTGCTGCGCCGCCTGATTGAAGTTAAGGATGACATCGTTTATCCTGATCCTGAAAAAGATATGGCCGGGTACTTGCGCATCTTCACCGGATATCCTGAATGGCTGATCGGTGAGATGATTGAGGATTATGGCGAAAATTTTGCATATCAGCTGATGACTTTTTCGCCGGATCATAACCGCACCCATATACGGCTTAATACATTGGCCGATACGCCGGAAAATGTATTACGCAAGCTTGAAAAGCAAGGGTTGGAAGTCCTGCCCGACGGGGTGTTTGAAGACGGCGCGGATATCTTGCATTTTTCCGGTATCGCCGAGAACGAAAGCTACCGCAAAGGTGACTTGGCGGTGATGGGGTTGGCCAGCATGCTGTGCGTACGATTGGCGGGAGTGGAAAAAAACATGCGTGTGCTGGATGCTTGTGCCGCACCGGGCGGCAAAACCGCCTATCTTGCGGCAATGATGGAAAACTCAGGAGAAATATCGGCGTGGGATATCCATCCGCATCGGGTGGAATTGATAGAAAAGAACATGGAGCGGCTGAGGTGTACAAACGTGACGGCCGAGGTGAAGGACGCCGCAGCGTATGATGCGGCGCTGAAAAATAAGTTCGACCTGGTTTTTTTGGACTTACCCTGCTCTTCTTTGGGATTAGCCTATAAAAAGCCGGATGTACGACTGAACAAAACCAAGGCGGACGTGGAAAGTTTGGCGGCGCTGCAAAAAGACATCATCAACGCGGCCAAGAACTATGTCAAGCCGGGCGGCACCCTGATGATGACCACCTGCTCCATCACACGGGATGAGAGCGACCTTGGCTGGTTTTTTAAGAAGAATAAAAATTTTATCGAGCAAAAGCTGGATATGCCCAAAGGCATGGAATACGTGAAAAAAACACACGGAATTCAGTTGTTACCGCATATCAGCTACATGGATGGATTTTTTATATGCAAAGCCAAAAGAAACCCCTCTTAGATTTATCATTGGAAGCCTTGACGGATTTGGTGATTGAACTGGGCGAAAAAAAGTTTCGTGCCGAACAGTTGTATCTTTGGCTGAATCGGGGCGTATCGTTTTCATCCATGAGCAATCTGCCGGAAGCCTTTTTGGCTCACCTTTCAGAAGAATATACCGAAGGATATGCAGAAATTTTAAATAAGCAGATATCGAAAGACGGCACAACCAAATACCTGTTGACGTTTGGCGACGGTGTTAGCGCGGAAGCGGTTCTGATGAAACAGTCCTACGGCAACACATTGTGCATTTCCACTCAAGCCGGATGCCGGATGGGCTGTGCGTTTTGTGCTTCGGGAGCATGCGGACTGCAAAGAAACCTGTCCGCGGGCGAGATACTCGCCGAGGTGCTGGCGGCCAAGACAGACGGCAATGCGGTGAATAATCTTGTGCTGATGGGTATGGGCGAACCTTTTGATAATTACGATAACGTGGTGAAATTCATTCGCCTGGTCAACCATCCTAAGGGGCTGAATATCGGTATGCGGTCTATCTCGCTTTCCACCTGTGGGTTGGTGCCGAGCATCATCGCCTTTGCGGACGAAGGTCTGCCGGTGACGCTGGCGATCTCTCTGCACGCGCCGAATGATGGGGTGCGCAAGCAGATTATGCCGATTGCAAACAAATACACGATGGGCGAGGTGCTGGACGCGGCCAAATACTACTTTAATAAAACAGGGCGCCGGGTTATAATAGAATATGTTCTGCTGGACGGCATCAACGCCAGCCCGGCAGACGCGGCAGAGCTGGCAGGCCGTCTGAAAGGCTTAAACAGTCACGTCAACCTCATCCCATACAACGCAGTCGGCGGCGCGTTTAAAGCGCCGGACAAAGCGGCGGTGGATGCGTTTCGTCAGATATTGGAACGGCATAAGGTGGGCGCCACTGTGCGCAAGACCAGCGGAGATGATATTGACGGCGCGTGCGGGCAGCTGCGACTGAAACATATAAAAAAAGTTGACGAGGAAAATCAAGCATTTGATTGATATCGGCAAAACCACACACTTGGGAAAAATTCGGCAGATCAACGAGGATTCTTTTTTAATCGATAAAAAGGATACTTTTGTTCTGCTTGTCGTTGCTGATGGTATGGGCGGACATAATGCGGGCGAGGTGGCCAGCGCTATGGCAACCCGATGTATCTTAGAATATATTGATGAAAACAGTGTGGACGATGCCGAAGATGCTTTGCGTTCGGCTATCTGCTACGCCAATAAAGAGATTCATCACAGCGCGTCCAGCGTACAGAAGAATCACGGAATGGGCACGACGGTGACTGCGGCGCTGATTAAGGGAAATTCAGCGGTGGTGGCCAATGTGGGGGACAGCCGGGCCTATCTGTTCAGTCAAGGGGAACTAACGCAAATCACGAAGGACCATTCATTTGTCCAGCAGCTGGTGGACAAAAAACTCATCACACACGAAGAAGCAAAAACGCATCCGCGACGCAACCTGATTACGCGAGCGGTGGGCACGGCAAAGCGGATTGTGGTGGATACGTTTAAACTGCAATTGAAGAAGGGCGATAAGCTGATGCTCTGTTCGGACGGCTTAACGGGCCATGTGCCGGATGAAAAGATCGCTTCTGTGCTGGATTCGAAAAGCGATGCGGGTGCGTTGGCATATTTGTTGCAAGCCGAAGCGCTGAAGATGGGTGGATCGGACAATATCACGATTGTAATTGCAAAAATAATCGAAGAAGAAACGAAGAGATGATCGGTAAAATCCTGGACGATCGATATGAGGTTTTAGAACAGATAGATGCCGGGGGCACATCCGACGTCTACCGTGCAGTCGATCGTAGAACAAAAAATATTGTGGCGATCAAGGTCTTAAAGCGGGAAATCTCGCGGGACCGTGATTTTGTGCGACGATTTGAAACCGAAGTGCAGGCCGCACTGGCGCTGGAACACGGCAATATTGTCAGGGTGCTGGATGCCGGCAATACGGAAGAATCCTATTATCTGGTGATGGAATACATCGAAGGCCAAACATTAAAGCAGATGATTCGGGAAGGCGGCGCGATGGAACTTCACCGCGCTGTGGAGATCGCTATCAGTATCTGCAGTGCCCTGAGTCATGCGCACGCAGAAGGGTTTGTGCACAGGGATATCAAACCCGCGAATATCATGATTCAAAACGATGGACAGGTGAAGATCACAGATTTCGGCATTGCGCGCAATACGGCGGTGATGGAGCGCGCAACCCGAAAAAAAACCGTCATCGGCTCGGTGCAGTATATCCCCCCCGAGCAGATAAAAGGGGAGAGGACGGACCGCCGAACCGATGTGTATGCGCTTGGAATATCATTGTATGAGATGGTTACCGGAACTTTGCCTTTTGAGGGTGAAACCTCGGTGGAGACGGCGCTGAAACACCTGAATGAGAGGATACCTCAGCCAAAGCGGAAAAACGACAAGATCAACGATGCACTGAACAAGATCATCCTAAAAGCCACGCGTAAAAACAAACGCCTGCGGTATCATACGGCGGAGGAATTTGCCGAAGATTTAAGGCAGTGCTTTGAACACCCCGCCGGTGAATATGTGAAACTGGAACCGGACCGTCCGACTTTTTCTCACGCTGATCAGAAAAAATATCACAAGAGGTGGGTTTGGGCGATTGTTGGCGTGGGGATAACAGCGGTTACCGCGGCGCTGGTTTTGGTGATGCTGGCGATGTTCGGCACGCGGAGCAACGCTCAGGCGACGGCGCCCGCGCCCGTGATGCTACCGTCCTTTGTGGGGCTAAATGAGACGGAAGCGGTGGAACTGGCTGAACGAAGCGGCGTACAGATATCAAGACTGTATGATTACAGCGCCGAAGTATCCGATGGGAAAGCAATGGTGCAGATTCCTGAGGCGGGCAGCATGGTGCAGCCCAATGCCGTAATTGAAGTGACGTTTTCACTGGGACCCGAGATGGCGACCATGCCAAATCTGATGAACCGCTCGCTGGAGGAAGCCCGCGATCTTTTAACAGAACTAGGGCTTACGATCGGTGAAGTTGAATATGTGGCGTCGGATCAGCCCGCAGGGTATGTGGTGGCACAGGACCCCGAAGCGGAAACGCTGGTGCCGCTGGAAGAGACGGTGAACCTAAGCGTTTCTAAAATCATAGATCTCACCCGAGCAGTGGTGCCCGATTTTACAGGCATGACGATGGATGAATTAAAAACAGCGTTTGCTGAACTGGATTTTGAAACATGTTTTGCATATATCGAACCGGGGGAAGACGGTGGTGCTCATAAGAAAGCGGGGATCGTGCTCAACCAAACGCCATATAAGGATACGGAGGAAGAGATCGCAAGTCCGATCTATGTCTGGGTCGGCGCCAATCCGGTCAATTTTACTAAAAGTGCGGTGTTTACAGTTTGGGCGGAACAGCCGGATACGCTGGTACGGGTGACGCTGGCCGAAGAAGACAACCCGATCGAGTACGTAATGATGGAAAGCAAGCTGGACAAGGGGACACAGCATATCTCGGTGGAGCTGACCAGCTTTGAAGCGAAAGAAAAATTTGTGCGGGTGTATGTCAACGAAATATTGGTTGAGGAGACTGAGATCACTTCCTGGGGGAGGGTAAACTAATCGAAGGCAGGATATTAAAAGGCATCGGTGGTTTTTACTACGTGTACGATAAACAAAAACGCACGCATGAGTGCAAAGCACGGGGCCGGTTTCGGAACGAGAATATCACGCCGCTCCCCGGCGATTTTGTTGTGTTTTCACCCCAAAAAGGAGAAAGCCCGGGATACCTTGAAGAGATTCTGCCGCGGAAAAACCAGTTGGTTCGGCCGCAGGTGGTCAATGTGGATCAAGTGATGATCACGATGTCGGTGAAAGACCCCAAACCTGATCTGATGCTGATTGATAAGCTCCTGATATCGGCCGAAATAGCGGATATCGTACCGATTTTGGTGATTAACAAATCTGATCTGGCGGATTCCAAGGCGGTTCAAGTGCTTGCCGGCCAATACCCACCGTGCTATGAAGTGCTGGTGACGTCGGCGAAAAAAGGTGAAGGTCTGGCTGAAATTAAAAAACGCCTGCGCGGGAAAACCACCTGTTTTGCGGGACAGTCGGCTGTGGGCAAGTCGTCCATCTTAAATGCGCTTTTTGCGGAGTTGGGTTTGGAAACGGGCGGACTTTCCAAAAAGACAGCGCGGGGCAAGCACACCACGCGGCACGCCGAACTGATTCGCCCCTTTCGGGTGAACGGCATGGTGGTGGATACGCCGGGGTTCAGTCTTTTGAAGAATGAAGGGATTATACCAGCCGCTCTTTCGCAGTTTTATCCTGAAATGCGAGAAGTGCTGCATGGATGTAAGTTTTCATCCTGCCTGCATACACACGAACCCAAGTGTGCGGTCAAGCAGGCGGTGGAAGACGGGAAAATCAGCCGTGCGCGTTATGAACGCTATAAGCAGCTGCTGGAAACACTTTAACAAAACAAAAAAGACAAGGAAAAAAGAGATGATGAGAAAAGTAGCACCTTCGATATTGGCAGCCGATTTCTTTTGTTTAAAAGATGCATTTCGTATGATGGAAGAAGCAAAAGCAGATTATGTGCATTTCGATGTGATGGACGGCAGCTTTGTTCCGAATATTTCGTTCGGAATCCCAGTACTTCAGAAATTATCCAAGCACACGGATATTCCGTTTGATGTCCACCTGATGATCGTTAATCCCGAAAAGCATATCAAGGCGTTTGCCGACGCGGGGGCCGACCTGATTAAAATCCATGAAGAAGTGGTGGAAGATATGCCGCGTGCGTTCGATATGATTCGCGGTTTAGGGAAAAAACCTGGTGTGGTCCTAAATCCGGACACGCCGATTGAGCGGATTGCCGGGGTGCTGGATCAGGTGGAAATGGTACTTTTGATGAGCGTCTATCCCGGGTTTGGCGGGCAGAACCTGATACCCGAAGTGCTGGAAAAAGGCAGAGCGCTGGCCGAACTGCGCCAAAAGCTGGGCCTTGATTTTGAGATTGAGATTGACGGAGGCGTGACACCTGAAAACGCGGATGAAGTGGCATCATACGGATTTGATGTACTGGTGGCGGGTTCGGCGGTCTTCGGCGCGGCCGACCCTGTGGCGGCCATGAGAAAAATTAAAGGTCTGTAGAACGATGAAAACGCATGCGCTGATTGTGGCGGGCGGATTGCCGCCCAGCCGGGAGCTTTTAAAAAGTGAGATCGCACGCGCCGATATAATCATAGCGGCGGACAGCGGCGCAGAAGCTTTGAAAGGTGTGGATATCAGTGCGCTGACTTTGGTTGGCGATTTTGATTCAATAGCGCCCGAAACGCTGGAAGTCCTTAGGCAAAAAAAGGCGCAGGTTTTAAAGAGCGATACACATAAAGACGAAACGGATACACTTTTAGCGATGGATGCCGCAATCGTGCGGGGCGCAAAAACCGTTACGGTATTGGGTGCGCTCGGAAAAAGGTTGGATCATGCCTATGCCAATATTGCACTCTTGCTGTACGCAAAAAAACGTGGGATTAAAGCCGAACTAAAGGATGACGAGGCATGGATTTTTCTGCTGGACAGGGAAACCAAATTTTCAGTTAAACCACATGCGAACGTATCGGTTTTCTCGGTCACCAAACGATGTGTTTTCAGTGCGTCCGAAGGGCTGGAATATCCGCTGGATCATCTGACGATATACCGCAGTAAACCCATCGGCGTCAGCAACGTGGCGGTGAAAAGTCAGATCTGTATTCGTAAGACATCGGGGACAGCGCTGGTGATCGTATCGTGAGTAAAAAAAGTGGAAAGGCGAAACGCCTTTCCATGAAGGTATATAGTAAAAAAATGAAAAAATTGTTGTTACATTAAATACTTCCTTGCGTCTATTATATATTAAAATAGTATGTGATGTATATTAAGAAATTGTGAACTTTATTGATTTTACGACTTTTTTTTGTAAAACAACAGAAAATGATGGGCGCTGGAACCAAAGATAGTTTTTATATTAACCCCGAACGATAAATATTGAATTTATATTTTTTTTCTGTTAAAATAACCAAAGTACACGCCTCCTTAGTCTAGCGGTCAGGACGCTGCCCTCTCACGGCGGTATCAGGGGTTCGATTCCCCTAGGAGGTACCAAAGAACGATATGCTCAAAAACAAAAAAAGCATCGAACGAGAACAGAGCGGTTTTCAAAATTCACGCACGGGAGAATGTTGTTTTGAGTAAAAAGATATTGATCGTCGATGATGAACCAAGCTTAATTAAGGGTCTAAGGTTCAACCTGGAGCAGCAGGAAGGCTACTTGGTGGACGAGGCTGCTGACGGGGAAGAAGCGCTCAAGAAATTTGAAAGCGAAAACCACGACTTGATTTTGCTGGATATCATGCTGCCGAAATTGGACGGATGGGAAGTCTGCCAACGCATCCGTCAGGCTTCGGATGTGCCGATCATTATGCTGACAGCCAAGGATGACGACATGGACAAGATCATGGGGCTGGAGTACGGCGCCGATGATTATTTAACAAAGCCGTTTAACATGCTGGAACTGAAAGCCAGAATTAAAACCATCTTTAGACGGGCCGAAAGCCTTTCCAAGCGTGAGCAGAAAACAGAAGGCCCAAAGGTGATTACCGCGAAGAATATGACGGTAAACCTGACTAACCGCAGCGTGGAAATTGACGGAAAAGAAATTAATTTAACCGCGAAAGAATTTGATCTTTTGCATTTATTCATATCAAACCCCGGCAAGGTTTATGACCGGGAAAACCTATTGGAAACCATTTGGCGCTATGACTATTTAGGCGATCTTCGCACCGTTGATGTCCATATCCGCCGCCTCCGGGAAAAGATTGAGCTCAATCCGGCCAAGCCGGAATTTATCCGGACAAAATGGGGTGTTGGTTATTACTTCACGAGCAAATAAAGTTTTTTTCTCCATCAAATGGCGGTTTGTTCTGACCTACGTGGTCGTGGTGTTTGCCGCCTTTTCTTTGTTTTCTGCCATCGCCACCCGTATCTTTACCGACTATATCTTAAACCAGCGGGTTTCGGAGCAGCAGCGAAACTTAAACAGTATTTCGGTCAGCCTTTCGCCATACCTAAAAGAGTACGATTCGGATTCCATGAATAAAATTCTGCTTGAAAACAGCCGGCTGTATGGCGGGCGTTTTTTAGTGTTAAACCCCAATGGCGTGGTGCTGATGGACAGCTTCTCCATGCTGCTCGGACAGCGCATGCAGCTGCCCGAGGTTTATGACATCATGTTTGAAGATATGGACGCGTCTTACGGGTTTCACCGTATTGAAACACAAAGTAGCGGGAAAATCTGGTCGGTCAACTACACATCGGCAATCATCAGCGAATATGAGACCATCGGAATTCTGGTTTATTCTGAATCGATTCAGGACATCGTGGACCGCGGATCGGATATGACCACCACGCTGGCAGTCATCACTGTCATCATCGCACTGCTCATCATTTTTCTTTCTTTGATGCTCTCGGGGTACATCACAAAGCCCATCAAAAAGCTGCAGGACGTGGCCAGCAAGATCGCAAAAGGTGAATTGCACCAACGTGTGGAGACCAGCGGCAACAACGAGATATCAAGATTGGGCGAGACGTTCAACCTGATGAGTGAGCGGCTGGAAACCATGGATGCGCTGAAATCCGAGTTTGTTTCCAACGCGTCGCACGAACTCAAAACACCGCTCTCATCCATGAAGATTTTGGCGCAGTCACTGATCTACGACGAAAAAGCGGATAAAAAAGTCTATAAAGAATTTATGACCGACATCAATGCCGAGATGGATCGGCTGAATGATATCATATCCGATTTGCTGCTGCTCACAAAAATAGAAAATGACGACCGCGCGCTGAATCTGGAACTCATCAGCTTTTCAGATTTGGTGAATAAAGTGGTGAACAGCCTGCGGCCTATCGCCAGGGCCAAAAAGATTAAGCTGAGATTATCGCTGGCCGATGAGATCAGCCTTTTAGCTGACGAACTGAAACTGAGGATTGCCGTGGTCAACCTGATTGAAAATGCTATCAAATACACAGACGAAAAAGGCAAGGTGGATGTGCGGGTGTATAAAAAGGGCGAAAGCGCAAACATGGAAGTGAAAGATACCGGTGTCGGCATCCCGAAATCCGAGCAGGTGAAGATTTTTGAGCGATTCTACCGAGTGGATAAAGCACGCGCCAGAAACACGGGCGGCACCGGACTTGGCCTGCACATCAGCGAGCGGGTGGTGCGCCTGCATGGCGGCACCATATCGGTCAAATCCGCATATGGGAAAGGTGCGACATTCACACTTTCAATTCCTATCCGGACCCAAGAAAAGAAATCTTAAGCGATGATAAGGAGGAAAAAAATGAGAACGACAAGGATACTTTTGGTGGTCTTGACCTTCTGCATCATGCTGACGGCCTGTAATATCATCCCCTCCATCACGCCGGAAGGGGAGGAAACCACCGATATCAACCCGCTGCCCGAAGCCGCCAATACGGTGGACAAAGCAGTAACGCTTTATTTTAAATACGCGGATGAAAACATGCTGGCTGGAGAAACACGCATCATTGATGTACCGGTCAACGAACGGATAGAGATGGCTGTATTGGAGGAGATTTTCAAAGGCCCCAGCCAGGAGAATCCTGAATTAAAATCAGTGATTCCCGAAAATGCCGCCATCATCGATGTCACAGAAAGCGGTGAATATCTGTTTGTGACCATCAGCAAGGAATTTATCACTGAATCTGCGCTCGCCAACGTGCTGGTCGATGATGCGGCCGCATATCAGACGGCGAAACAGGACATGAATTTAGCGATCTATTCTATTGTGGATACGTTGATTGAATTGGGCGGATTTTCCCGAATACAGGTTTTAGTGGACACCAACGATTCCGGCCGCGGGGAGCGGATTAGCCTGGCCGCGATCGGGGAAGAAAATCAGGAAGGCGGGACATTGGAACCCTTGGGTTGGAACGGAACGCTTTTGATGACGCCCGAAAACACCGTGAAACTTTTGATGGAGGCTTTATCCAAGCGGGACTACGCAACGCTGTATGCGCTGATTGCTTATAAAAATATGGACGGGACCAGCAAACCGAGTCGTGAAGATTTTATATCCGACCTTGCCACACAATCCAGCACGATGGAAGAATATCGGATATTGGATTCGCTGGTCAGCAGTGATGCAACCAGTGTGATTGCGGCGGTTAGTTTTTCGCTGAAAAATCAGGATGGTGACACCACGGTAAAGGAAAATATCATATTGCAGCTCAAGCGCGAGCGCGACCTGTGGAAAGTGGAATATTCTTCATTTGAGGAGGTGTTCCTCCGGTGATGTCAAAAAAGAGTATCGCGGTGGTCAGCATGCTGCTACTAAGTATGATGCTTTGCGGATGTATGTCACTCAGCGAACGCCGGGTGGACAAACCTTATGAGATTGAGGTTCAGCAGAACGATATGCCATATGCGGGCGAAGGGCGGGCTTTGCGGCCAGCGCTGTACTTTATGCAAAAAGGCACGGGCAAGCTGGTGGCCGAGCTTCGGACCATCACGGTGGCCATGGATGAATCGCCGGCCAAGTCGATCGTCAAACAGCTGCTGCTGGGGCCAATCGACGGCACATTGGAATCAATTGCACCCGGATTGGTTACGGTCGATCAAGTGGAGATTTCGCTGGATGTAGCGAATGTGTATCTAAATTCTCTGACTTCACTGACACCGGCCGAGAGTTTCATCTTAAAATTATCGCTGGCCAACACATTAACCGATTACTTTTCGATCAAATATGTCAATGTTTTTTATAACGGCATCTCAGACGGGTTTGACGGCTATCCTCATCCGCTGCAATCCAAGATTACCGGGGTTTGGACAGAGGAATATGACGATACACTGGGTAATCATATTGCTTCAGTGAAAAATAATTCAGACGAAAGCATGTCAATCGGTATTGTGCTGGATACGCCGTTGTATTTTTTCGATGCAAGCGGCGAATATCTGTTGCCCGAAGTGCGGGAGGTCACCTATTCGGATGCCAATTATTTGACCACGCTGTTGGGTGAACTGGCCAAGGGGCCGCGTAACAGTTTTGTCTATCAAGCTTCAGTGGCCAAAGATATGGCATTAAGCGGGACAGCGCCGGTGTGGGAATATGCGGCGAGCGGCGATACGTTGTGGTTGGATTTTGCCGCGTCTCCAGTGGCAAACAAGGCATACTACAAATCCTATATGGCTTTGACGTATACGCTGACCTCGTTTTTCCCAAACCTGAAAACCATTTACTTCAGCGTTGAGGGAGAGCCGGTGACGGTTGCCGGCGCCGGATTTGATTTGTCGGACGGCATTACGCGGGAAGAAGCGCAAGGGTATCTGGCGGGCGGAATTGACCTATATTTCAGACAGACGGGGGAACGCCTTTTGGTCAAGGTAAACCGGATGGTCAATGAGGATCAGGTTTGGTCGCCAACAGGACGGTTGTATGAGCTGATGCGCGGACCGAAGCTGGGCGAAAGCGAATCGGCTGAGGCTGTGTTCCCAGCAGGGATTACACATGCGGATATCCTTGGCACGAGCATCAGCCAATCCACGCTGGTGGTTGATCTTTCAGAGAATTTTAAGGATAAATGCCAAAGCCTTACGGTCAATCAGGAAATGCTGCTGGTTTTTTCCATGGTCAATACGCTGACCAGCATGAAGGGGATCAATTCGGTGCAGTTTTTAGTGAACGGGAAGAAAAGTGAAACGCTGGCTGGACACCTTTATTTTGGTGATATTTTTATCAGCAACCCGGGAATTGAGCAAAGCGAGTCTTAAAAGTATTCGTTTTTTAAACGGTCCAGAATGTCATTCAGTCGATCATACTGTCCGCTGGCATACCAAAAGCCCAAAAGCGTCTCAAAACCGGTGGCGATGCGGTAGTCGGCGACAGGGCTGTTTTTTGGGACCATACCCGATTTGGCATTCCGCCCCCGGCGAAAGATATCCGATTCGGCTTCGGTTAAAGAGGATTCAATCATCAGTGCAAAGCGCGCCTGAGCGGTGGCATTCACGATGCTGACCGCTTTTTTGTGCAGTTTGCCTGCCTTGCCCATATCGTGCTTAACCATATAATCACGCACAAATAAATCCAAAACCGCGTCGCCCAAATAGGCCAGCTTCAGCGGGCTTAACATACGTGCGTCTTTTTCGGAAATCGGCGCATCGCCGATTGTATTGTTCTGCATCGGTTATTCTCCTATACCATACTGGGCGGATTAAGCTCTATTCCGAAATTCACCGTATCAAACTGATGCCGGGTGAGCTCGAAATAGATTTTTTGTTTGATTAAATCAATATTTTCAGTGTTTTTAATTTTCATCACAATCTGGTAACGCTGTCTGGCCATGATTTTCTTGATGGGCGCAGGCGAGCTTTTGAATACCAAAATATCGGCTTTGTGATCTGACAGTGCGGACATGACCCCATTTTTTACCATTTCACATGCCGACTGGGTGGCCGCTTCATCGGTACCGGAGAAGAGGATGCGAACAATGGTGCCAAACGGCGGGTAGCTTAAATGCGCCCGCTGTTTGATTTCTTCTTCATAAAAACCGATATAATCGTGTTTGGCCGCATATTGGATGGCGTAATGCTCGGGCTTATAAGTTTGAATCACCACACGACCTTTGCCTTTTCTTCCTGCCCGTCCTGCGACCTGTTCCAACAGGGCATAGGATTTTTCCACGGCCAGATAATCGGGAAAATGCAGAGAGATGTCCGCGGCCATGGCACCCACCAATGTAACGTTTTCAAAATCCAACCCTTTGGCGACCAACTGCGTGCCGATAAGAATATCCGCTTCGCCATTTTTAAATTTCTGGTAGATTTCATTGTGCGCGTCCTTGGTGCGTGTGGTATCAAAATCCATCCGCAGTGTACGGGCGGCAGGAAACATTTGGTGCACCGCGTGCTCAATCTGCTGAGTACCGATGCCGAATGCTTTGACATAGGGCTTCCCGCAAACTTCGCAGGTTTTGCTGAAAGGCTTGTGCCGCCCGCAATAGTGGCAGACCAGCGTGCCGTGTGCATCCCGATTATGCAGGGTCATCGAGACATCGCAGTCGTCGCAGCGTACGATATGCCCGCACCCCCGGCACATGACAAAAGCCGAAACGCCCCGCCGATTGATAAAGAGGATCGCTTGTTTTTTCGCTTCCAAGGTGCTGACGATTTCATCGTATAACCGTGCGGAAAAAATAGTGCGGTTGCCTTCACACAGTTCTTTTCGCATGTCCTCAATGTATACATCGGGCAAGGGCAGATCCAGCACGCGCTTTGGCAAAGATAAAAGTTCCAGCTTACCGTTTTTGGCGGCATGATAGGTTTCCACCAGCGGGGTAGCACTGGAGAAGACCAGCCTTGCACCCTCAATTGCAGCACGCATCTTCGCGATATCATGCGTACGGTATTTGGGATGCTGATCAGCACGGTAGGAGTTCTCGTGCTCCTCATCCAAGACAACCAACCCGATGTTTTTCAAAGGCACAAACAGCGCAGAACGCGGGCCGATGACCACTTTTGCGCGTCCGCTGTTGATCTTGCGCCATTCGTCATAACGTTCTCCTTTGGAGAGCTGGGAGTGATAGAGTGCAATTTCGCTGCCCAGGCGGGAAGAGAACATGGCGATCATCTGCGGTGTCAGCGCGATTTCGGGCACCAGCATGATGGCGGTTTTGCCCTGTCGGATACAATGCTCGATACACCGGATATATACTTCGGTCTTGCCGCTGCCAGTCACGCCGTGCAGCAGAAAATGCCCATTTTCGGATTTTGTGATCTTTTCAATCGCTTCGGACTGGTCTTGGGTCAGTATAAAATCGCTGTTACCATGCGGAGAAACGTTTTTCATCGGGCTTCGACCAGTTTCCTGATCGTAGGTTTCCACCCAGCCTTTTTTCTCCATCGCCGATACAGCGGAAGCGGCCGACGGATAGATCTCGCTGAGCGCGGTCAGTGCCATAGGCTTTTCTTCCAGCATATTAAGGATGCCGTCCATCACCGGCGCTTTGATATGCCCGTCCTTGGCTCTCAGGCTGTCCTTGGCCGAAAGGAAGTCCAGCGGATTTATCGCCAGTTTCACAAACCGCCTCATCTGCTCATGCACACGTTCCCCCCGCATTTCGGCAGGGAACATGAGCCGCAGCGCGGTGACCAGCGGGGTCATGTAGGCGTCTTTAATCTGGTTGGCCAGAGCCAGCTGGTTTTGAGTGAATTCAGGTGTTTTATTCAATACGCGGTGAATGGCTTTGATACGTCCGGGGTCAATATCCGCTATTTCGGAAAACCCCAACACATAGCCTTCGGTGGGTTTGTTGCCCCGTCCAAACGGCACCAAAACACGGGAGCCGACAAAAACGTTTATGTTTTCCGGCACCAGATACGAGAATATTCGATCGATTTTAGCGTGTTCGATATCGACTACAACCTCTGCGTACATGCTGATGATTCGCCCCTTTCGAGCAACAATTATATCATATTTTCGAAGGAATGTTTGCAGATTGTTTTTATAATCCCTTTAGTCCCTTCCACAGACTTGTGTTATAATACGCACTGAATATTATTGAAAATAATGGAGTTATTAAATGTTGAAGAAAAAAAGAACTGTAATCATACTAGTAATTATTCTGGTCGCTTTGCTGACGGCGGGCTGTTCGACGCTGGCGGGTCTAGGCGGCGGAAATCCGAAAATTGTTATCTGTGTGGGCGATAGCATCACCTCCGGCGTGGGCGTGACCGACGCGGGCAACGATTCCTACCCCGCTCAGCTTTCAAAAACACTTGGCGGCGGTTATCAAGTTTTAAATTATGGCGTGGCGGGATCGACCGTCAATGAAGGCGGAAGCGCTTATACCGGAACCGCACAGTACAAGCGTGCACTTCGCAGCGGCGCCAGCGCAGTGATAATCGCGCTCGGTACCAACGACTGCCGAACCACAGCTTGGGACGCCGAGGCGTTTGAGACGGCGTATCGTGCACTGGTGAATGAAATTTATCATGCCAAAGCGGATGCCGACATCATTTTGGTATTGCCTCCGGCCATCTATATTACCCAGTATAATTATAGCAATGAGATTTTACGCGATGAAGCGATTCCAATTATCCAGGCAGTCGCGGATGAGCGCGGTTTTAAAACGGTCGATGCATATTCGGCATTTGAAGGCAAAGAATCGCTGTATACCGACGGACTGCACCCCAATGAGAAAGGTGCGGCGCTGCTCGCCAAACTGGTCAGAAAAGCGGTTAGAAAATAGGGGCACTAATCCGATTATTGCCTTTGAAAAACGGATGATATCAGTTATAATAATTGTAAAGACAGATTATAACAAATAGAAGGATATTTTATATGGATACCAACAAAGGCTGTAGTTTTGGCGGGTTAGTGATCTTTCTGGTGTTAATCGCTGGATTACTGCTGTTTAAAAACCTTTGGAAGATCATCTTGGTCGCCATGGGGCTGGTCGTTTTGGCTTTGGTCAGTGTGATTATCTATACCTCGTCAAAAGAGAAAAAAGGCAAAACCGAAGCGGATATCGCATCGGGAAACATATCCGAGCGCGTGGCCGCTTATCGTAAAATGCTTTCCGAACTGATGTATTATTATTATAATATCCATGACAAAACCGTAAAAACAAAATTAAAGCAGGTTGAAAAGGCCGCGAACCGGATGATTGAAACTGTCAAAGCCGATGCAAGAGACGCAGACACCGCGGGAAGATTCATGCGCACCGCGCTGGACGGGGCCAAACGCGTGATGCAAACCTTTAAGACACTGGAAAAAGCGCCAGACGGTGAGGATATTGAGAAAGCCAAAGCCTCCGCGCTGGATTCGCTGGACAAGGTGGTTAAAGCCTTTGATGAGCAGAACAGAAAACTATTCGAAAATGATGTATTGAACATGGATGTGGAGACCGAAGTTTTAAATCAAGCGCTGGAAGACGGTTTTTCCGGCACAGACGAAACGCCGAAAGCATAAAAGGAAACCGCGGATGGCAGAAGAGATGAGTCGGAGCAACATCCAAAAACAGGCCGACGCCGTTGCAAGCGCAGTGGAAGAAGGCGCTGTCAATGGCGTGATGATGTATGGCACAAAAGCCCAGCATGCGCTGGCCGATTTTTCGGCCAGCCTTTTGGACCAGCTCCGCTCGGTCAAAACAGGGGATATTGAGGAACCGCTCTCTGCGCTGCTGGTGCAGGTGCAATCGGTCAGCCTGCATGGGTTAGACGCAGACGATAAGAACGCCAAGCGCTTTATGCGCAGAGCCAAAAAAGTACTAGCGGGGTTCAGCCAGGCGGATAAACGGATTTTTGAGCTGGAGATGCGTCTGGACGCGATCAAAGGCGATTTGATGCGGGATATCGTGCTTTTAGACAAACTGAAAGAAAAAAACTCAGCACACCGAAAAATGCTGGAGACGTATATTGCTGCCGGCGAGAAGATAATCGCCGAGAAAACGAAAGCGGTCAAAGGCGGACGCGCATCGGTGATTGAAGCGGGCAGTGCGCTTTCGGTGCTGGAAAAGCGGATATACGACCTGAAACTGACACACACCATCGCGATGCAAACCGATCCGCAAATCAGCCTGATTCAAACGACCAATCAAACATTGGTTTCACGCATACAAACTTCACTGCTCAACACCATTCCGCTCTGGCGCAGTCAGATGACGCTGGCAGCAACCCTGATTAAGCAGAAATCCGTGATGAATATGGAAAAGCAGCTGGCCGAGACGGCAAGCGCGCGGCTTCGCGAGGGTGCGGAAGCACTAAAAAAAGCGGCGGCCAAGGGCGAGAACCCGCTGGCGGCGGTACAAAAAGCCGGCGAAGAGCTGGCGGAAACGATTCGGTCGGTGAAAACGGCCTATGAATCGGGCGAAAGTGATATTGAAGCGGCACTGAAAACCGTGGACGTTTTAAGCAAAAAGCAGACACATAACCGACAGGCGTTTTAAGCACCGTGAGGGCGGAGCGATTGAAGATTTTATTAAAACACGGGATGAGATTAAGGCACGTATTATAGAATTGATTGGCAGGATACAACATGATTGATAAAAAACGTTTAAAGAAATTCCCTTTCTACGAGGAGATAGACAGTGCATCGCTGGATAAGCTGATGACTTATTCGGTCGAACGGAAACTGCCCAAAGGGCAGATGATGATGGGCGATAACGGCCGGTGCAACGGTGTACCGCTACTGTTGGACGGCACGATGCGCCTGTTCCGCGTGGCCGAAAACGGTCGGGAGATCAATGTCTACAATGTCCACGAAGGTGAACTCTGTGTGCTGGCGGCTATCTGTACGCTGGCCGACTTTGAGTATGACTATTCGGCGCAGGCCAAAGAGGACTGCGATCTGGCTGTTCTGCCGCCCGAGACTTTCCGCCAGCTGATGAATGAAAGCGAAGTGTTTAAAAACTATATCTTTACCGCGATGGCGGATAAGCTGGTGGCCTCTATGCGGGCTATTGAGATGCTGAATTTTTCAAGTATTGAGGACCGTTTGAGTGATTACCTGTATTACAATGCCGACGAAAACAATATGGTCAACGCCACACACGAGATGATGGCGCGCGATATCGGCTCATCCCGCGAGGTGGTCAGCCGTCAGCTGAAAAAGTTTGAAAAGCAGGGACTGCTGGAGATCAAACGCGGAAAAGTACAGCTGAAGTAATCTTCGTGACACTTTGTGACAAAGTCACTTATATAGCGTATTAAATAAAGTATCCTTTGATCATAGAAAATGTGGTGGGCTAAAAAGCCCGAAGAGAAGCATTTCTTAAGTGAGAAAGGATGTTTTATTATGGCAGTAAATTTGACAAAATCAACTTTTGATTCCACGGTAGGCAGCGACACCCCGGTACTCATTGATTTTTGGGCAGCCTGGTGCGGTCCTTGCAGGATGCTGACACCGACGATGGAAGAATTGAACGAAGAATATGCAGGAAAAGCCGTTATTGCAAAAGTGAATGTGGACGAAGAGCCTGAACTGGCTCAGCGCTACGGCGTGATGTCAATCCCGACCGTCTTCTTAATGAAGAATGGACAGATTGTTGATTCATCGATCGGCGTGCGGCCTAAGTCGTATTACACCAAAGTGCTGGATGCGGCGCTGTAATTGGCAGATAAGATGAACATTAAAAAGAGCCTGGGGTTCTTGACGGTTATGCTGGTTTTGCTTTTAACCGTGTCCGCGTGCCAAAGTGCTCCGGAGGCGGGCAATATTGAATCGGCGGGCCAGATTGAACAGGGACTGCGGGTGATTGAGATTGCAAAAGGTTTCTCTGAAAACGCAGTCACGGTCAATCGCGGTGAGGAACTGACGATTATTTACACCGGTGAAAACGAAGGCGTGAGCTTGGCGGTTCCCGGGTATGAAGTGGAAGATCGATCCGAGAGCAAAAGGGTTGAAATTTACGTCAAGGCAAAGACCGAAGGCGAATTTGAATTGACGGCGACGGATGGTGAAACATCCGAAACCGGCACATTGGTGGTAAAGGCGTACGAAAACGAAGCGGTTTATCGCAGTGTTGGACCCGAAGCGTTTGAAGCGGCAATGACGGGTGATTATCTGCTTTTGGATGTACGTACGCAAGAGGAATACGACGAAGTTCACATTGACGGCGCCACATTGATTTCGGTATATGAGCTGGAAAATCGGCTTTCCGAGATTGAAGTATACAAGGATACACCCGTGCTGGTCTACTGCCGGTCGGGAAACCGAAGTGTTGTGGCATCGCAGGTATTGGTTCAAGACGGCTTTAAAAATGTAACCAACCTTGAAGGCGGCATATCGGCCTGGATTCAGTATCAGGCAGGAAAATAAAAACACTGAATTGATATTAACGATAACAGGATGATAAAAATATCCTGTTATCATTACGCTATTAATTGTGAAAGATTTGACAATAATGTGAAAGAATAAACAAAAGATAGGATGAAGTGTCAGCTATGATTAATATAGTTAGTGAGCGCTGTCCGGCGAATCACCGCTGTCCTGCGGTGATGATATGTCCGGTAGACGCTTTGGAGCAGGCAGGCTTCGGCGTGCCGAAAGTGGATGAAGATAAGTGCCTAGACTGCGGCAGATGCACCTACGTCTGTCCGACCGGCGCAATAAGAATAGAGGGAAAATAACTATGGCAAAAAAGGTATTGATTGTAGGCGGAGTCGCCGGCGGAGCAAGCTGCGCGGCGAGATTGAGAAGGCTGGATGAGCAGGCGGAAATTATCCTGTTTGAGCGCGGTGAGTATATCTCATTTGCAAACTGCGGGCTGCCCTACTACTTGGGCGGAACGATTACCAATCGGGATCATCTGTTGCTGCAAACTCCCGAGAGCTTTAACGCGCGTTTCAACGTGGATGTGCGAGTAAACTCCGAAGTGATTTCTATCGATCGGAACAAAAAAGCGGTGCAGGTGAAGACCAAGGACGGAAAGACTTATCAGGAGAACTATGATACGCTGGTGCTCTCGCCGGGTTCGTCTCCGTTAAAGCCTCCGATTCCGGGTATTGAGCATGACAGAATTTTAAGCCTGTGGAACATTCCGGACATGGACCGCATCAAGACGATTATGGACGAAACAAAACCCAAAACAGCGGCGGTCATCGGCGGCGGATTTATCGGCATCGAGATGGCCGAGAATTTGCTGGAAGCGGGACTTGATGTGACCATGGTGGAAATGCTGGATCAGGTGATGGCGCCGGTGGATTTTGATATGGCGCAGATTCTGCACAAGCATATGAGCGATAAAGGCGTTCGGTTGGTGCTGGGCGACGGCGTGTCTTCTTTTGAGCCGAAGGGCGACGGAGTGATCGTCAAAACACAAAGCGGACGTGAAGTCTCATCGGATTTAGTGATTCTGGCTATTGGCGTGCGGCCTAATTCCGAACTGGCGAAATCGGCCGGACTTGAAACCAACAAGCGCGGCGGCATCGTGGTGGACGACAGTCTGCTAACGTCGGATAAAAACATCTACGCGGTGGGCGACGCGATTGAGGTAACCGATTATAACACCAAATCGCCAGCCATGATTCCCCTGGCGGGGCCGGCTAACAAACAGGGTCGTATGGCGGCGGACAATATCGCTGGGATGAAACGCACCTACCATGGCACACAAGGGTCTTCGGTGGCCAAAGTGTTTGACCTGACGGTGGCGAATACCGGCATCAATCAAAAGCAGCTGGATGCCGCAGGCAAAAAGCTGAATGTGGATTACAAAATAACCATCATGCATCCGGCGTCCCATGCGGGATATTATCCCGGCGGCACACCCATGACGCTGAAAGTGATTTTTGACAAAAAAGACGGGCGTGTTCTGGGTGCGCAGGCGGTGGGTTATGACGGTGTGGACAAACGCATTGATGTCATCGCGGCGGCTTTGCGATTCGGTGCAACCGTTTATGACCTAGAAGAACTTGAGCTCTGCTATGCACCTCCGTATTCATCGGCAAAAGACCCGGTCAATATGGCGGGATATACCGGTGAGAATATTTTAAGTGGTGTTGAAGACAATATCACGGTGGCAGAACTCAGCGATCTTTCCAAAGATACTGTGATTTTGGATGTTCGCACCGAAGCGGAGTATGATTACGGCCATATCGATGGCAGTGTGCTGATTCCGGTGGATGAGCTTCGTGCACGCATCGGCGAACTCGATCAGTCTAAGGATTATGTAGTGACCTGTGCGGTGGGTATCCGTGCCCATGCGGCATGCCGGATTCTGAAGCAAAATGGGTTTAAGAATGTGCGCAATCTGGCGGGAGGATTCACCAGCTACAATGTGGTGACTAAAGATTTCACCGATCAGGGCGGCGCAGCAAAAGCGGCTGATATGAAAGTCGAAAAAGAGGAAAAAGTGATGAATGAAAAAATAGATTTAGATCATGCGATTTTAGTGGATGCCCGCGGCCTGCAGTGCCCGGGTCCGGTGATGCAGCTCTATGCGGCCATGGAAAAAGCCGAATTCGGTGATGTCATCAACATTAAATCCACCGACCCCGGATTCTTTACCGATGCGGCGTCCTGGTGCGCACGGACCAAAAACACCTACATCAAGGGCGAAAAGGAAGACGGCGCTTATTCGGTCTTTATTCAAAAGGGCTGTGAAGGCGAAGCCTGCAATATCGACACTGGTGCGCGGTGCAACGACAAATCCATGGTGGTGTTCAGCGGTGATTTGGACAAAGCGATTGCCAGCTTTATCATCGCCAACGGCGGCGCGGCCATGGGCCGTAAAGTGACCATGTTCTTCACCTTCTGGGGACTGAATATCCTAAGAAAACACGAGAAGGTCAAAGTGAAGAAAGGCTTCCTAGAGACCATGTTCGGGGCGATGATGCCGCGCGGTACCAGAAGGCTCGGTCTTTCCAAAATGAATATGATGGGCATGGGCAGCGTGATGATGAAATATATCATGAAGAAAAAGAATGTGGCGACATTGGACGAACTGGTGGAAAGCGCCAAAGCGGCCGGTGTACGGATGGTGGCCTGTACCATGAGTATGGATGTGCTCGGGATTGAAAAAGAAGAGCTGATTGACGGCATTGAGTACGCGGGCGTGGCCAGCTACTTGGGCGCGGCGGAAAACGCGGATACCAATTTGTTTATCTAATCGGCTATTAGCCTGAACAGAGCTTCAATCAGTATAAAACCATAAAGCCTTGCATAGCGAGTTGCTGTGCAGGGCTTTATATTTTGCTTATCCCTATCATGTCGAAACGACAATAATAAAGGTGATTAGATTTGGATTCCAAGCAAATCTTCGCATCGCTCGTTCATATATCGATACGCGTCATAAACGCCTTGATTGTAGAATTCGGGCGCCAGTACTTCAACTATAAAGCTTACGAATAATCCGGCTGCCAGATCACCAATCTCCTCATCCCGTTCAGTTGAAAAGTACCGTTTCACGGCTTCCGCCATAGCGGTTTTCTTTTCCTGAGTCAAAACTATTTTTTCTTTTTTGCGCATACCACACCTCGAATCAAAAGTTAATTTATTATAGCATATCCTAGGGTTTAGTTTTCATTTATAAAAGGCATTTAAGGATGCAAACAAAAGAAAGAAATAAAGCTATAAAATAACAGGCAATATATAGTAAAAAACGTCATTTTCGGCTGAAAAAACAGTGAATCAATCAACATAGTGATAATTGGAAGAAAAACCAAAAAATAGCTTGAAGCTGAAAAAATTCTCGATTAGAATAGTTTTTAATGGGCAGGTTGTGTTGGCCATTTCGGAAAATATTATTAAGGCGGGGAATATGGAGCGTTTTTTTGCATACATTCGGACGCTGATCGATCAGGATACGGTGTGGATTCCGGCCGTCATCATCAGCCTTTTAGCATTCAACTTTCTTATCATTGTCAAACGAAGTGTCCTTAGGGATATACTCGATATTCTTTCGGAAATTCTTTCTAAAGGTTACCATGCCGTTTTAAGTTTCTTAGATAATGCCATGGAAGCGGCCAAGAGCGCCTCGCTCTTTATTCTTTCCATACGGGTCATGCTTTTTAAACAGCAGAGCCAGAGAGTCACCACACATGTGCTGCATTCCAGTATTTTCTTCCTTTCCATCGCATCCTACATTGCGACTTTCTCCAGCATGAAGCTGATGGTCAACAGCACGATTGCGCTTTTTTTAACGTTCAGTATCCAAGCGACTATTGTGGCGATCGGTGTTTCGATTGGCGCTAAACAGGCGCCGTTTGGACAAGTGGATTGGGCCAGACAACGTGCGTTAAGAGAAAAGAAAAAGGAAGATATTATATTAGTAAGAAAAAAGAGCAGGGACGGGAAGCTATCCATCAGATTAAAGCAGATTATCGAGTAAGCAGACAGAAAGGACTGCTTTCTGATATGGTCCGCATGAGTGTTTATATCGCAGTTCTGGTTTTTTGTATGTCAGTTTCCATCTACTTTTCAAAAATATTTATTCAAAACCAAATCAGCGGCAGTACACATACTGCCAAAACCGATTTGATTGAAAATGCAGACAAATTAAATCTTTATACAAATCATATTAATAGCATGATATCAAGCTATGAAATTGTTGATATCGGGAATGTATATCAGATAACCAACGAGATAAAACAGTCTCGCAGCATATTGGATGATAGCGTTGTATCTCGCGTGGGAGTAGACACACAACAAGGCACTTTGGATGATCTGATTGATAATCTGGAAAAAATCCAATTCGATAATGCAGGCAGTGAAGAATACAGGCAGGCACTAGCGGTGATTGATGTGACTGAAGTACAGCGCGTGATACACGCAATCAGACAATACGAGGCGGATGCGGGTGACAGCGATACACAGGAAGCTTTGGAGATAGAAAAATGGGAGAAGGAAAGTGAAGCCATTGGGCTCATCTTTGATAATCTGAGCGCTATAGATATTTGGAAACGATCTGGAGAAAAACATACCGAATATTATGATGCGAAAATCACGACTTCTGATATTGGTCGGGAAATGAAATATCCGGCAAACATGAAAAAAAGTGAGAAAGATGCATACGAGAGTAAAGAAGAAGAAATTCGCGATAAAATAGCTATGGTTCTGGCTTTGCTTCCGGACATTCATTTGATTGATAAGGACACCGGATATAAGTCGTATGATAATAGTATGATTTTTCTCGATGAGCGAAAGCAGGATCTAGTGAGCCTGCAAAATGATATTCATGATGCGATTAACCAAGTGGAAGTGTCGCCTGCAGATTCGCCAGGGTTCTTTGATCCGGGGGATACCGAGGCCGAAAGACAGAGTTTTCGGATGTCGATGATGCTGTCCATCGGGATTGATTTTGCCATACTCTTGCTCTGTTTGGTAGTAAGAAAGATGGAGCCGAGCAGCAAAGCGCAGGATCAGGCCGAATTGATGCAGGATGCCGCCGCACCCAAGACAAAGAAGAGAAAACCCGATTCGCACGCTTTGACCATCAGCGCTTTATATATGGCGGGGATCTTGTTTATCATTATCATCAATTTGTTTGACTATGATTTATCATGGCAGAACAATTTTATGATGGGATTTATCCTATTATTCGTATTGCTTGTGATCAGCATCATCCTCACATGGTGCAGTTCTGCAAAAGAAAAAAAGGAGGATAAACAATCTGATAAAGTGAATCCCCAGGAGCTATCTTCCTATTTAATCTATGAACTCGAAGAAAAAATAAGTATTGAGTTAAGAGTGCTGATAGATGGGATTGAGCTGAACATTGGACAGTACGATAAAAAATGGGTGGCATATAAACACTATCAATCAAGAGATATTCAAGACAACGAGAATCTAAAAAAGATAATCGCCTTTTTGATAGCACGGGAACTGGTTGAGATGGACGCAAACTATCTGAAGCTCTCCCAAACATTTTTCGATATGCTATTAAGGATTACGATGGACAAATACGATGACGCGGAATGGATGAATGACCAACTGAAGAAATACGGCGATCATTCGGACAAAAGCGATAGCAACGAGAACCAAAATGGCGGACAGGGCAAACCCGGCGAAGATCTAGCCCAAAATAACGAAAACGGAGAGTAGAGGGTCGGAATGGAGAAAACAAAACGATTTAAGGGCAATGCATTTTTGCTTTTATTGTTAATTGCGGGAGCTTTGGTGGCTTATGCACGTATGCCCGAAGAGACACAGCAGAATATCGGCAAAATACTGAGTACAAAAGCAAGTGTGGCCGTGTTGGATACAGATATATCAGACGATCCGCCGGAAACACGCTTAAAAGTGGTGATCGCGGTCGATACCAGTAAAACCATGGATGAGGAGTTTATTAACAAGGGAAACCTTTTAAATGCAGTGCAATCAACTTCTATACTTGTCGATCTTTTAGCCTCCGAACCTAATACATATATTCAGTATGTACCTTTCTGCAGAGACGCTAATCAAGAAGAATACCCTGGCTATGGTGAGGAAGATGCGAATAATCAGATGATGGTGAAAATGGGTTTCTTCCGGCTGGACACAAAGCTACAAAGTGTAAAGCATACTTTGGCATGCTATGAGATGCCGAAAAATCAGTTTACATCATTAAATATTGGAATTGAAAAAGCGAAAGACTTGATCTTGGATGATACGGATGATGATTTTGCTCGGTATGCATTAATTCTATTGACTGACGGTGAGACAGAGGAAACGGAGTTTACGAATTCAGTCGCTTCGATTGAAAGTCTGCTGAAAAGAGACGTAGGAGTTTTTACGATCTATCCGCAAGGCAAGATGAAGAAAAAAGCCCTTCGAAAGATCCGAGGGGCCTCGTTTGAAGCAGTCAATCCCACAAGCATTCCAATCACCGATTATACCGATTTACTTGAGGCCTATTTAACGGTGTATGCATCGGTTGTCGGCACGGACAGGAAAATATCCTTTGAAGCAGTAGAGCCGGAAACGGCAGTGCTGGAGGACGCACATTCGCGCACCTATTCTTATATCGTTGAGGGCTATCATTGCGGAATTTCTGCAGCGATACCCAGTGGATACGAAATAGAAAAAATATCCATAATGGGCGCATATAATAAACCGATTATTCTGTTTTCTGCTGATGAAAATACTTTGGGCGAAATGAATAATATGGTTTATATTGATCGGGAAGAAAAACTGGATATAGACAAGGATAAAACTTATGAGTATCGGGTACAGGTGCGGGAGAACCAATGTGAGGAACAAACACAAACGAAACAGCCGGTGTTTTATGTGTTAAAGCCGCTAAGTGACCGATTTTGCACAAAGGTGTTTGCGGCTGGAACAGCGGTGGAAAAGACAGGGACCGGGAGCTCATCATATTATGGAGTTAATCATGGATCGGATATATTGGTTCAGTTTAATTATTTCCGCTATGCTGACACTAAAAACGCACAGTATACGCTGGATGATTATGATATCCGCATGGATGGGATTTTAATTGATGCCAGTGATACGACACACCGCTTAGTTAAAAAAGATACTGACTTGATTGAATTGATTTTGCCCGCCGCTGAAAATTTACCAGAAGCCCAGCATACGATCTCGGTTGAAAACAGATATACCAAAGTGACGATGGAGACGATTAAATTGGATATCGTAGATCTGCCGCCGATTTTAGACTTGGAAAACAAACATCCATCGGTTGAGCTCCGGGGTGCGAATTGCGGGGTAATTAATGCCGTGTTCGGAGAAGAAGATTGGATTAAGGTGCCTTTGGACGGTATTGCCAAAGACCCAGAAGGCCAAACGGTTGAATATTACTTAAAATCTAGCCATATTTCTGAGTGCGGGCAATACAGGTTTGACGTAGTACAAAATTCAGACGGATATCACTTGATGATTGAAAAAACCAACCAGTGGGATGCTGAAAACACGGTTGATGTACTGATTACGATTGGATTTAGAGACCAAAATGGAAATGGAAATGAATATGATTTTAATGTGGTTAAACGATAACTGATAATTGACTTTAAGAGAGGGTGAAGAGGATGAATAAGAAAAAGTTAATGTGGATGACAGCGGTGATGATTGCGTGTGCCTTTGTTTCGTGCGCAGCAAACACAAATCCAGAAAGGTCAGACGAAAATGAGACGATCAGGCTGCCAAAGCTGATATTTTCAACTGCTGGCATCGAGAAAAACGTTGAGGAAAATCCGAAATGGCTGGAGAAGAAGCCGCAGAATAATATCGCATCCACATCGGTAGATGTCCACCTGTTTATCGATGGTTCAGAGAGTATGCGCGGTTATCTGTCCTACTCCGGCAGTACTTATGAGCGTATGGTGACTTCACTGCCGGCGATATGCATTAACGCATTTGAAGCGGATGATTTTAATACCTATAAACTTTTTGAAAAAATTTATACCATGAAGGATAAGGCACCGGAATTCAAATCGATTGGTGATAATTATGTGGACTATGCGTGTAAGCGCGACTTTTATGGAACCGAAATGGCAGTGCGTAGCGGGGATGTGCGGGCGGCAGACAAGAAACGCTCGGATTTTGGACAGATCATTGAACGAATCAGAGAGATTAATCCACGAATCGATATGGACGGGGCGGGCAATGACCTTTACATCATCGTATCGGATTTCATTCCACAGAATCGAGAAGATACGGATTTTTATCATTTCAATAGTAAGCTCTATACCGAGATTCTCAGCCATGATCTATGCTGCGGTGTGGCGGGATTTATGTCGGGCTTTAACGGTAGAGTTGCGTGCCTTGACGAAAAAGGCAGAAACGCTGAATTTACTTACGACGGAGATATGCCGTTTTATATCATGGTTATCGGAGAAACGCGAAATGTAACAAAATGGATGAGCGCGATGACGGATTGGGTTGAGCACTTTGAATTGGAATCAGATGAATACGGCATTTTTATCACGGACGGGCAGAGCCCGAGAAATATCGGTTCTGGGGATACTGTAGACTGTATCTGGGAAGAAACCGAGTTTCCGAATTTGGTTAAAGAAAATATGCCAGAGGCTATGGTTTCTTATGAACTGCTCCATTCAAATGCGTGCAAGCGAGGGGAGATACTGTCTTACACGATGGCGTACAATGTCTATCCCTTCGAAAAGTTTTCCGACCGCGATACTGTAAGTGGAGAAATCCATTTTGAACTGCCTTATTCGCTTTCGCCGGCATCCAGCATCAACATCAAGGATGGGGACTGGACATTGGATTATGATATCCAAGTGGTTTATGGTGAAGTGGCCATTGATCCGGACTTGTTGGAAGGGTTAGACGCAGATTGTGAAGGCCAAGTGGATTTTCCGGAAGATATCAGTGTTGACGCTTTCGAGTATATCTACTTACCGCGCATCACAGGGTTGGCAAAAGCGCCAGATTTGATACATGCAAAGGAAAAGGCGTGGGCGCAGAGAACTCAAGAGTATCTTGAAGGGCTGGCACCACGGACATTATGCGGTGAAGAAATGTTTGTATCGGCGGGAGCAGGGCATGTGAAGGATGGCGATGTGATTATTCCGCTGACGCTGAAAACCGCAATGATGGAAGACGAAATGCCGTATTTGATTTCGGTCAATATCACAGCGGTTCCCAAAATCACAACACAGCCGTTAGACGATTGGATTGGTGGATGGAGTCTTGAAAACGACGATATCGCGACGTGGATTAAAAACCCGGAAAGCTTTAGCACGGGAAAGACGCCGGGACTCTTTACGGCACTGAAGGCGCTGCAGGGAAACAGAATATATGATAATGGATATTTCACGCGGCAGGTGAACCTGATTGTGACCAAAGGGGAGATGCTGGCGGATGAGGACGTGAAACTTTGGGCAAATGAACAGATAGCTAAAGCTGCGGAGGAGGCCAAACGCAGCGCAGCCGCTGAAAAGAATGACTCTGAAGGAATTTTTGATATCTTTAAAAAAGGAGATGAATAATATGTTCAATATCGGTTTGGGAAAAACGGCACGCATTGTTGCGCAAGTTATGGTTTTTGCTGTAGTGATTATCTTTGGTATGATCGCGATCAGCGCAGTGATCAACGCATACTATTTTCAGCCGGATAACCTGTTTGTCAATTTGTTCCCCGTTTTTTCGGAAACACTGATGGACGCCTGGAATACCGGTGTCACGGTGATTTTAGTATTGCAGAGCCTGTTTGTTCTAGCGATCGGGCTGATTTTTCTTGTTTTAAACTGGCAGTCCATCCGCGGCGGCAAAGCGACATTTCGCACCGAGCTGACACTGATGATACTGACCGTGGCATTACATTTGGCCGCCATCCTTCTGCTTTTCCGTGCCGCCTCTTTGGCCGGCGGAAGCAGTCCGGTAGGGTTTTGGGTGCCGACAGTGATCACAACTGCGGGTATTGTGCAGGCATCATTATCTATGCTGCTGTTCGGACCGCACTACAATATGCTATAAACAGAAGACGGAAAGGAACGATTGATATGGGTAAATACATTATCGCCATCGGCGGCACAGGAATTAAATGTCTGGAATCTTTCTTGCATATCAGCGCATTCGGTGGATTTGGAAACCAAAAAGATGTGTATCATGTGATGATTGTGGAAGGGGACAGAGCCAACGGGAACAAAACGCGTCTGCAATCGGGAATTGCGAATTATATGACCTGCCAGCGGGTGTTTCATCCCAACGGTGTAGATACACAAGAAACTCTGGGACGAAAAGCCAATAAGGCAATTGAAAAGCAACTGAAACGCGGGATGTTCCGTGACCGGTATGTGGTGGACAAAAAGGAAGGAAAGGATGCCTTCTTTGTATGGGAGCCGGATAAAGACAAAGACTCGCTGGCCGAGATGTCCGGAACGGCAGGGGAGAACACCAAGGGCCTGATGGAGGTGCTGTTTACCGAGACGGAGCTGAAACGGAACCTGCATATTGGGTTTGAAGGGCATCCGAATATCGGGTCTTTGACCATGGATCATTTGCTGGATTTAAACGATGAAAAATCGCCCTGGTATCAGTTTTTGGGTGTTGGGAACAGTGAAATATCTGAAAGTGAGCAAACGGATATTATCATTATGGGGTCGGTTTTCGGCGGTACTGGCGCGGCAGGCATCTATGCGGTGGCCAACAAGATAAAATCCTATAAATATCAAAACAAAGATAAATCCGTTAACATCGATTATGAGCGATTGCTTGAAGAGGGACGTATGCGGATCGGCATTGTGATGATGCTTCCCTATTTTTTGTTGCCGGCGCCGGATGCAGCGGTGGCGATGGGTGCGAATAATATGATGGAAAATACCGCATATGCCTTGGATTACTACGCCAAAAAGGCAAAGTTTTTGAGCAATATGTCTTTGATGGTGATCGGAAAATCTAATCGTGAGCCGATTGTGGAAAACGCAAGACGCGGAACGGGGAAACGTGCGCCGGGGGACGCCGCACAGAAAAACAAATCGATGACACCGGAGATGATTGCGGCGTTTACAGCGAACAGTTTTTTCTCGAAGCGAATTGAAAAAGGGCGTATCACCTATGTGCTGCGAAAAAAAGACGTGGCGGATATCAACGCGCCTGAAAGCTTGATTGTGAACTGGGAATCGGTTCCTGTGCCGGACGGATACCAGAAAAAACTGAACACCATGTTGCTGTTTGCTTTGACGTATATCGCCAAGATCAATCCGGTTCTGCAGGACGGATCAACCGATACCGCGCGGTATCATTGGCTGGGGCAATGTGTCAACGAAATGAATCATGATTTACAGCATCAAGCGCTGCAGATTGGAGAATACATGAGGAGCTTTGTGGAGTGGGCACTGGATGTTTCGGACGCAGGAGAACGCAGCAACGATATCTATCGTCTCATCAATTATGCCAAGGTCGAGAGACTGATGAGTGCGATGTACAGCGAGGATACAGACTACAGTGATCTAGTCGAAGGAATGAACAGACGGATTTCGTGGAATCAGATTCTGGAGAGATTGATTTCCGGGGCAATGAAGCATCCGGCGGACAACAACAGGCTGGGACTCCATAGATTGTTTATCGATCTATTTGACAGCATCAACTGAAGAAAAGGCGAGGTAAAAGAATAATGGCAAATCTATTTTGGCTGAATGTACCCGAAGCGGCAAATGTGGCCGCGGATGGCAATGAGAAGATCATCAGTATCAAAGATCAGACCGGATTGCTTATCAGTATACGTGATGCAACCGAAAAAGAAATTAACACCAGCACCAAGCCGCGGTCCATCCCCGACCCTTGGGCGCGGGCATATTTATTTAACCGATATATACTACATGAAAAGTCATATGAAGAACTGAGTGATGTCCAGAAAGAACAGCATGACCGTATGCTGGGGGCTTGGCGTGGATTTTTTGCGATGCTGGCGTTAAGCCAGGTGTATGATATCAAGATAAAAGTAAAAAAAGTGGAAAGCTGCGACGGTATCGGTGAATCGCTTTGGCGAAACCGGCCCGAAACGGACGATCACGATAAAATTCATCCTATATTAAGTGCAGGAAATTCTGAATATTTAATCTACGCCAATGATCGGGCAGTTGGGTATACAGACATGGGTATTGTGGTCTTGCCGGGGGTATGTAAAGGCAGATTCGACGAAACCTTTCCCTGGTCGGACGGACAAGAGTTTATTGATCCGATCAGCCGACTGACCCGCGGCGAGCGTATGATCGTGTATGCTTGGACGCACCATTTGGCCGAGTTTTATAATACAGAAGGGCACAAACCAGTTGTGCTGAAAGCCATGCATGCGCTATTACGCGATTTACAATTAAGCCAGCCGGATATTACGCTGGCAAAAAAAGCAGCCGGGCATTTATTGCCGGCACATCTTCTGAAGGAGACACCACTGCAGCCGCTGGAAGAGCGCATTGAACTCAATATGCTGGATACTTCGGAAACACGTATTGACGGATCGGGTTTTTGCTTGATTGATGCGCCAGAAAATATAAGAATCGGCAGAGAAAGATTGGTTATAGGCCTTTTGGATGAACGGATGTACAACCGCAAAAGTGAGTTGTTCAAGTTGTTCACTCCGCGGGGGCAAAAGCTGGAGCCGATCAGCGCCAGTGAAATGTTCCTGGATCAGTACTATGTGTTTCAAACACGATCAATCGACAGCGATGTTTTACAGATTAAATCATCAACCCAGTATATTCACAGTTCGAATAAGCAGGCGGTGCCGGGAGAGTTACATCTTTTTCCTATGAAAAGTGAATATATTGAGAAGCTGAAAGACGTGATTGCCGGCGGGTTTGAGATGTCGGTTGCGGCGGGGCACTTGAGTGCCGGTGTTGGCTTTATGGTCAACGATAAAAAGCAATTGCTGATTCAAGATTTTGCACCCGAAGCAAAAGAAGAATTGGATTGGGAAAACATGGGCACAACCGCGATTTGGCCGAATATATCGGGGTGTACACAATACCATGTGGCAACAAGACTGAACAAGTACGCTGGTGATAATGACTCATTTATCTTGCTGCCAATCGACGCTGATATTGACTTACAACACATTAAGACCAAATCGCACAATACCTTGAGAGATTTTCCCAAATATCTGAAAGCGTTATGGTTCAAGAAGAGTACTGAGCAGAAAAAAGAATGCGGCATTGTGATGATGACAGCACCAAGCCCAATTGATGCTGGCCAGACGACGGTCAATTATGCGCTGGACTTTGGTACGTCCGCCAGTATTGCGGCCTATAATACCGGTAATCCGGCAAATTCGGAAAAGGTGGATTTTGAGAACCAGATTATTCTAATTGCTTCTGATGAACGCGAGGCGGATACGATGAATAAACTGCTGCTGGGGTGTTATCCTGTTTTTTCACCCTTCCCCACAGTGTATTTCAAGGATACTTTTCCAACTACGGTGCTGTTTCAGGGAGGACACCCCTACTTTGAACTGCCGGGCAGCATCATTGATAGTGAAGAAGAGGAAAACAAAGGCCATCTTGAAACCAATATCAAATTTGAATTGGGCGGGGGCAGGGACAGCGCGATCATACAGCAGGATTATATTAAGGGGCTGATTCATATGATGCTGATTCACGCCAAAAAGCGCGGGGCAAAGCAAGCGACATTGAAAGTCTCATATCCTATCAGCATTCGCGGAATTGAGGAATTTAAAGAAAATATTCGTACCATCGTAAAATCCTATAGTGAGGCTTTAGACGGCGGCGGTCAAGCGCAATATCCATATGGTGTGGCGATGAACCTGAAAGGCCTTCAATTCATCACCGAAAGTGAAGCCGCAACACGCTATTTCTATGCTGAATCCACACCGAAAGAATGCATCACACTGGACATCGGCGGCGGATCGGCGGACTTGTTTACCTACAGCAGTAAGAGTAAAAGCAGTGCGATGATAGCCTCGGTGGTAGCGGGTGCACGGTATTTCTTGCTGGAATTGCTGGAAAGGAAGCCGGAAATGTTAGTGGCGGCAATGGCGGAAATCAAGAAAAAATTCCCTAACAGCAGACTGGAAACAAAATGGTTCTATTTAGAGAACTACAAAAAAATGAAGCAAGAGACATTTAACACGAGCGTCGAGTGTTTATTTCAGTTTGATACCATGGCGGATGACGGGCAGGTTAGAAATCTCGGCGAAGAGATCAGTCAGATTTTTAGGACCAACAGCGGCTCGCTGGGAGATGAACAAAACCTGCATGTTTTAAAAAAGATGAGAACCGTGTGGCTGTTTCAATTGGCGGCTTTCTTCTATTACGGCGGATTGATGTATAAGAAGAATGCTGAGAACATAGGCGGTCTACAGAATACCACGATTGATTTCTTTATATCGGGCAGAGGTTCACAGATTATCAGCTGGCTGCCGATTGGCATCACTGAGAAAGTGATGAAAGAGATGGTGCGAGATGCGCTTGAGGCAGAGTCGAATGTGGTCATCAACATCATTCAGGAGGAAGGCAGCAAAAAAACAGAATCTGCGATTGGCATGCTGAAAGAACCCATCAGCAATGACGGCGTGACACTGGATGAAGAAAAATGTATGTTTGACTATGTCGCCGGAGAGGAATACACCGACATTAAGGGCAAAAATCAGACGGGCATGAGCCTGATTCGCCATAAATGCTCTTTGGGAAAAGCCGAATTAAAAAGTCAGCGCATGGATGAGGACTTTAAGGAAATCAATCCAAAGTTACCGGTGCTGTCGCATTTTATTGATTCGCTGAATCAAAGCATTCGCAATAGTTCGCTTGATGATCTTATCTATCGCATCACACTTTGTGATACGCCGAAAGCAGCGGCAACAAAAAACAGGCAGTCGGATAAGGAGTTCTGTGTGGATAAAGTCAGCTTGGCCGATACGATGGCGCTCTTTAAGACTAAAATCGATAATGGAACGCTATCGGTGGATATTCCTTTGTTCTTTGAATTGACCAATGTGATACGTGAAAGGGCGGCCAGCGAATGGATCGGAAAAAAATAACACGGGGTAACCGTAAGGAGGGAAACATGAAAAAAAGATGGGATTGGATGACGGTGGTGACACTTTTATTGGTTGCTTTAGCGTTGGCCTTGACATTGACATCACCTCCACCTTCAAGCACGACGATGCCTTCACCTTCTATCTTGGCGCCAGCGGCAGAGAGCGCGGCGGTTCGGGCACAGGTATCGGCTTCGCCGATGCCTTCTGCAACGTCCTCAGCGACAGCGCGTGTTGAGCCGGCCATTCTTGTCACATTACCGGTACTGACAGGCGGACTTTTCTTCGTGACATTAGCAGGGATGGTGCTGTTTGCGATTTTGCTGTTTATGTTTCTTAATACGGTAAAAGTGAAAAATGCTGCTGAGAAAAACGTTGAACAGGAAGAAAGCAGCCAAAGCAAAGATCCGGAAACATTGAGTCTGGAAAAAATCAAGAGAATGACCGCAGAGCAAGTGGAGCGCACATTGCGTGGAATCAAGGCGGACATGCAGGCACGTGTGATGACGCAAGGCGAGGACACATTTGCTCTCATCGCACTAGATAGCGGCAAGAAACTAAAACTTGAAGTTGAGAAGACCCATGAAGGATATGTCCTGAAAGAAAAAGCACCGCAGATGACTCTGGCCCGAGTAATGTACCAAAAAGAAGGCCTTGAAACAGACAAATTGGTGCTGACTGAAAAAAGGAGCGGAATTGTTATTGCATACGATCCGGACAGCATATGGGCGTATGTGGATTTGGAATATCGCAGTTTGACCGAAGATGGTATTAACGATGATCGGCTTAAACGGTTTTTCAATTTTGACCATATTCCGCCATCGCCCACAGCGTTTGACGTACTGGTGGTGAAAAAAGCGAGAATGGAGCGCAGAGGTGCGGACTTCTATCTGGCCGAAAAAGGCGAAGTGACTGTGACAGAAAAATAGCAAAAAAACAGGCTCTCTGATATTTTGGAGAGCCTGTTTTGTATTGGTTGTTAAAATGAAGAAACTTTATTCCACAGTGGTGTCTTCTGCGGCGGCAACATCGCTGAGCGCGCAGAAATCACACGGGTCAGTACGCTTCGCGGCAAAAGCCTCTTCCAAAGTACCTGAATGCAGGTTCTCGGGCTTGGTGCGGCTTAAAGTGAAGCAGTTGGGGTCGAGGTGGTAGGATTTTCCGTACGTCGTCCAGTAGACCACGCCGTCGTACTCAAGACCTTCTTCGGCTAATTGTTCTTCAACCGCGGCGGCTTTTTCTTCAACCGCTTCCGGGCTGGTGGGGCTGTAGTCGATCGAGGCACCTACTGTTCCGGCAAACAACACAATCAGAACAGCTGCCAATGCGTTCTTCGTTTTCTTCGGCAAATCCTTGGCATTCAAGATATAAAGGATACCAAAGGGAATAAATGCTAAGAAAGCAACGATAACGCCCATCTGATCCCACAGCATTTTGACAAACTTGGATTTTGATGCGCAGGGTTTAATGCGGTTGGCACGCTTCCAAAGCTGTGCACCCACGATGACCAAAATGGCGTCAAGAATCAATGTTCCATACAGCATCCAATTATATATGGCACGGTTGAACAAAAAGATAGCGCCGACTTCTGCACCGATGGCCAATATCCAAAGGATAATCGCAACTGTACGCAATGATTTTGAGTTGCCAGTTACTTCCTGCTTAGCCGGGGCTGCTTTCTTTTCGGTTTTAGCCGGGGCTGCTTTTTTCTCTTTACTATCAGGCATATTTTTCCTCCTGTTTTTTTCATATGCTATATTTTATGACTCATTATAACAGTGAAAGGGTTTTATGACAATACTAAAGCGCGGTTTATGAGTGGATCGGAATGTAAAATCTGAGTTGGATATCAGCGGGCGAGCACTAACACGATAATTCGAGATTTCACGCAAATATATTTGAAAACCCAATAAAAACCAAGTATAATAGCGAATATATAATACCTAAATGCGCTTGCATCCGGGTTTCTACATTATTTTAAAGAGGGAAGACAAATATGAAAATTGCAATTTTAGTGATTTATGCGCTTATTTTGGTCGGCATTTCGCTGTACACAGTGAAGAAGACCAAGACTTTGGATGATTATTTTTTGGGCGGAAGAAAGATGGGAGCGTGGATCAGCGCTTTTGCGTATGGTACATCCTATTTTTCGGCGGTCATCTTTATCGGCTATGCCGGAAAGCTCGGCTGGTCGTTTGGACTGTCTGTGGTTTGGATCGGCATCGGCAATGCCATTATCGGCTCACTTTTGGCTTGGTTGGTGCTGGGGCGGCGCACACGTGCACTGACGCACAAGCTGAACGTTTCCACCATGCCCGAGTTTTTTGAATCACGGTATGGCAGCAAAGCGATGAAAATCCTGTCTGCAATTCTGATTTTTGTTTTTCTGGTGCCCTATTCTGCTTCAGTCTATCAGGGCCTTTCCTATCTGTTTGAGGTCGTGTTCGGTATCCCGTTCATCTATTGTGTCATCGGCATGGCAGTCCTGACGGCAGGATATCTTGTGGCCGGCGGCTATCTGGCTACCGCGCTCTCCGACTTCATTCAGGGTATCATTATGCTGGGCGGCGTTGTGCTGGTCATCTTCTTTGTCATCAAAAACCCCGTCGTTGGCGGACTTTCCGCAGGGCTGGATAAGCTGGCGGCGATTGAACCGAAACTGATTGCGGCTGTGGGCCCTCCGGGATGGTGGCCGCTCTTATCTTTGGTTATTCTGACCAGTTTAGGATCTTGGGCGTTGCCGCAGATGGTACATAAGTTTTATGCCATCAAGGATGAAAAAGCTATTTTGCGCGGTACGGTTATCTCCACAGTGTTTGCCATCATCATTGCGGGCGGCGCATACTTTATCGGCGTGTTCGGCCGCCTATTTTTGGAAGGCGTACCGATCGACCCGGCAACCGGAGCGGCTAACTTTGATATGATTATGCCGCAGATGTTGGATATCGCGCTTGAAAACAGCAGTGTGCTGATCGGCATTATCGTGGTGCTGGTGCTTTCAGCCAGCATGTCCACGCTGTCATCACTGGTGCTGGTCTCGTCTTCGGCCATCAGCATCGACCTTATCGGTGCCGTCAACCCGAAGTTTTCAAAAGACAAAACCAAAGTGACCATGCGCTGGCTGTGCTTATTGTTTGTCATTTTGTCCGTGGTTTTGGCGCTGGGCAAATTCACCACCATCATCACACTGATGTCCCTTTCCTGGGGCACCATATCCGGCGCGTTCTTGGGGCCGTTCCTGTTTGGTCTCTATATGAAACGTACGACAAAAATCGGAGCCTGGGCGGGCCTGATCGCTGGGCTTGGCACATCTTTACTGTTTAACTTGCTTTTCCCGGCCATCACATCGCCGATGGCGGGTACGTTTGCCATGGCGGCTTCGCTGATCGTAACCCCGCTGGTCAGCCTGATGACCAAACCGATGCCAAAAGAGATGGTTGAGCAGGTAACCTTGTAGAGTTTAGAAGGGAACAGACATGATTTTTGATGAAAAAATTGAAACCGCCGATCGCGCGACGATAGAAAAACTGCAAACCGAGCGATTAATCGATTGTGTCCATCGTGTATACAAAAACGTTCCGCTTTATAAAAAACGCTTCGATGAGGCGGGTTTAAAGCCGGACGATATCAAGGATTTGCGCGATTTAAGCAAAATCCCATTTACCGTCAAGGATGATTTAAGGGAAAACTATCCTTTTGACATGTTTGCGGTGCCTAAATCGGAGGTGGTGCGGGTGCACGCTTCTTCGGGCACCACCGGTAAACCCACAGTGGTGGGGTACACGCAAAACGACCTTGATATGTGGGCAAATGTCACCGCCAGACTATGTGCGGCGGGCGGGGCAACCAAAGACGATATTGCGCAAGTGGCGTTTGGTTACGGCCTGTTCACCGGCGCTTTCGGACTGCACTATGCGCTGGAACGCTTGGGCGCTATGGTGGTTCCGGCGAGTTCGGGCAACACAGAAAAGCAGATCATGCTGATGCAGGATTTCGGCACCACCGTGCTGGTCTCGACGCCATCCTATGCGCTGTATATCTCGGAAGTGATGGCGGGAATGGGGATTGATCCCAAAAAGGATTTAAAGTTGAAATATGGCCTTTTCGGTGCCGAAGCCAGTACCGAACAGATGCGGGCACAGCTTCAGGAACGTTTGAACATCACTGCTACCGAGAACTATGGGTTGTCCGAGATCATTGGTCCCGGCGTTTCGGGGGAATGTACGCATCAATGCGGTATGCATATCAATGAAGACCACTTTATTGTGGAGATCATTGACCCGATGACCGGAGAAGTACTGCCGGATGGCGAGCAGGGCGAAGTGGTCATCTCTGCGGTGACCAAGGAAGCACTGCCTATCCTTCGCTACCGCACCAAGGACATTTCACGGCTGCTGACCGAAAAGTGCGCTTGTGGCAGAACCAGCAAGCGTATGGAAAAAATCACGGGCCGGAGCGACGATATGCTGGTGATCCGCGGGGTCAATGTGTTCCCGAGTCAGATTGAGACGGTACTGTTAAGCTCGCAGGAAGTGGAACCGCACTACGAGATTATCGTGACGCGGGAGAACTGGCTGGATCAGCTGGAAGTACTGGTAGAGCTGGCGGATGCCAGTCTTTTGGACAACTTCAACAAGCTGGAAGGTTTGCAGAACAAGATTAAACACGATTTACGCACCGTGCTGTCCATCGAAGCCAAGGTGACGCTGGTTCATCCGGCCACCTTGAAGCGTTTTCAGGGTAAAGCACAGCGCGTCACCGATTTAAGATAATTCAAAAAGGGAGTTTACGAAATAGAATATGCAGGAATTATTACTGGGCAATGAAGCGATTGCCAGAGGTGCATGGGAGGCGGGATGTACGGTTGCGGCCGCGTATCCGGGTACGCCCAGCACCGAAATCACCGAAAGTATTGCAAAATTTGATGAAGTATATGCCGAATGGTCACCCAACGAAAAGGTGGCTTTGGAAGTCGGTATCGGCGCCAGTATCGGCGGCGCAAGGACATTGGTCTGCATGAAGCACGTAGGTCTAAATGTGGCGGCCGATCCGCTGTTCACCGCGGCTTATACGGGCGTCAACGGCGGGCTTGTCATCGTCGTAGCCGATGACCCCGGTATGCACTCGTCCCAGAACGAACAGGATTCGCGTTATTACGCGCGGGCGGCGCATGTGCCCTGTCTGGAACCTGCCACATCGCAGGAAGCCAAGGACATGGTAAAAGCCGCTTTTTCGCTCTCGGAGGCGTATGATACGCCTGTGCTGGTGCGTATGACCACACGGGTCAGCCATTCCAGAGGTTTGGTTGAACTTGAAGAGCGGCAGACTGTTCCGCTGAAAGACTATGAAAAAGACGTCGCTAAAAACGTGATGATGCCCGGAATGGCCAAGGGCAGGCATAAGGTGGTCGAGGCGCGGGAGATTAAACTGGCCGAAGACTGCAACACGTTTGACATGAATCAGGAGATGAAAAAGGACAGCAAAATCGGCGTAGTGACGTCCGGACTGCCCTATCAATATACTTTGCAGGCACTGCCTAACGCGAGCGTCTTAAAGCTTGGGCTGGTCTATCCGTTGCCGATGGAAAAAATCAAGGCGTTTGCCAAAACTGTCGATCGACTGATTGTCATCGAAGAGTTGGAACCTTTGATTGAAAAAGACATGAAAGCGGAAGGGATTGTCTGCGAAGGCAAGGCATTGTTTACCATTCAGGGTGAGTATTCGACCAATATGATTAAAAAGGCGGTTTTGGGTGCAGCAGAGGGCGAAATTGCGCCCGAAGCCGGTTTGCCCATCCGCCCGCCGATCATGTGTCCGGGATGTCCGCATCGTGGCGCGTATTACATTATGAAAAAAATGAAGCTGAGTGTCACCGGCGATATCGGCTGTTACACCTTGGGCGCTTTGCCGCCCCTTTCCAGCATGGACACCTGTGTGTGCATGGGCGCGTCCATCGGTATGGCGCACGGCATGGAAAAAGCCAGAGGCGCGGAAGCCGCAGGCAAAACCGTCGCGATCATCGGAGACTCCACGTTTATGCATTCGGGCCTGACCGGGCTTGCCAACGTGGTCTATAACGGAGGAAACTCCACCGTGATGATCGTGGATAACCGTACCACCGGCATGACCGGCCACCAGAACAATCCGACCAACGGTAAGACCCTGAAAGGCGAACCGGCCTATGAGATTGATCTTACGGCGGTCTGCAAAGCGCTCGGCGTGCAGTTTATCAAGACCATTGACCCGTTTGACTTAAAAGCATTTCAAGCGGGCCTAAAGGAAGCGCTGGCCTACGACGGGCCTTCGGTGATCATCTCCAAACGTGAATGTGCGTTGCTGGATAAGAGCAAATGGAAAAAACCCTACCATGTGGAGACCGAAACCTGCATTGGCTGCAAAACCTGCATCCGTTTGGGATGTCCGGCTTTGGTCAACGACGGAGATAAGGTGAGAATCGATACAGCGCTGTGCGTGGGCTGTGGGCTTTGTGCCTCGGTCTGCCCAACGGGCGCGATCAAAGCGGGGGATGAATAGATGGAACCGATTTCGATTTTGATTGTCGGCGTGGGCGGCCAGGGTACCCTGCTCTCCAGCCGAATTTTAGGACAATATGCTTCGGCAATGGGATATGATGTGAAGGTCTCCGAGGTACACGGCATGGCCCAGCGGGGCGGCAGTGTGGTGACTTATGTACGTATGGGAGAACATGTGGCGTCTCCTATTATCGAAGAAGGCGGCGCGGATTATATGATCGCGTTTGAAAAGCTGGAAGCGCTTCGGTACGTACAGCTGATGAAAAAAAGCGGCAGTATGATCGTCAACACCCAGCGTATTGACCCGATGCCCGTGATATCGGGAACGGCGGAGTATCCGGAAGGCATCTTTGACCGGCTGAGAAACGCAGTGACCACTTTTGAAGTGGATGCGGCCGCGGCGGCGGAAGATGTGGGCAGCATAAAAGTGGTCAACACCATTATGATTGGAAAACTGGCCCATATTATGGGCGGGGATAAACAAACCTGGCTGGAAGCGGTGGCGGCGTGTGTACCGCCCAAAACGCTGAGCTTAAACGAGAAAGCTTTCAACCGCGGTTATGAGCTTTAGGAGGAGATATGATCTGGAACGAGAAATGCGAATGCATGAGCAGAGAAGAGATGACCGCGCTGCAAAGCGAGCGGTTAAAAGCACTTGCAAAATACTGCTATGAGAATGTCGGCTATTACAAAAAAAAGATGGATGCGGCGGGGGTTTCACCCGAGGATATTCAAACCCTTGATGACCTTAAAAAACTGCCTTTCACCATCAAGGACGACTTAAGAGATAATTATCCGTTTGACGCTTTTGCCGTACCGATGCACGACATTGTGCGTCTGCACGCTTCTTCGGGCACCACGGGCAAACCCACAGTGGTGGGGTATACCCGAAACGACATTGAGACCTGGGCCGAAGTGATGGCGAGAACGCTGATGGCGGGAGGAGTGACCCAAGACAGCGTGCTGCAAAACGCATACGGCTACGGCTTGTTTACCGGCGGACTCGGCGCACATTACGGCGGCGAAAAAATCGGTGCGGCGGTGATTCCGATTTCGGGCGGCAACACAGAAAAGCAGATTATGCTTTTAAAGGATTTTGGTTCGCACGCCATCTCCTGTACGCCGTCCTACGCGCTGTATTTGGCCGAAGTGATGAATGAGATGGGGATTGACCCCAAAAAGGATTTAGCGCTGAAATACGGCATCTTCGGTGCCGAGCCGTGGACGCACGAGATGCGCGAGCAGATTGAAGAAAAACTCGGCATCCGCGCGACGGATATCTACGGACTTTCTGAAATCATCGGACCGGGTGTGGCGACGGAATGTGAGTATCAGGACGGTCTTCACATCAACGAGGACCATTTCCTGCCCGAGATTATCGATCCGGATACCGGAGAAGTTTTGCCCGAAGGCAGTAAAGGGGAACTTGTGATTACCACCATCACCAAGGAGGGTATTCCGCTGATTCGCTACCGCACGCGTGATATCACGTCGTTAAAATCCGAGCCTTGCCAGTGCGGAAGGACTTTGGTACGCATGGAAAAAGTTATGGGCAGAAGCGACGATATGCTGATTATCCGCGGCGTCAATGTGTTCCCGTCCCAGGTGGAATCGGTGCTGGTCAAGTTTGAAGAGATCGAACCGCATTACCTTTTGGTGGTGGATCGGGTGAACAACTTGGATACGCTGGAGATTTGGGTGGAGATGAGTGATGAGCTGTTCAGCGATGAAGTGAAGGCCGTCGAATCGGTTCGTGCACGCATCGGCGAGCAGATTCATTCACTGCTGGGCTTCACGCCAAGATTAAGCTGGTGGAACCCAAAACCATCGAGCGCAGCATGGGTAAAGCCAAGCGCGTGGTCGACAACCGTAAACTATAGCCTATAAGGAGGATATTATGGTCAATCAATTATCAGTTTTTTTGGAAAACACAACGGGCAGATTATCGCAGGTGACGCACGTTTTAAGTGATAATAACATCGACCTTCTCGCCCTGTCCATCGCGGACACCACCAATTTCGGCATTTTACGCACCATCGTCAGCGACGAGGAAAAAGCGGTCAAAGCGCTGAAAGAAGCGGGCTACACGGTCAATTTAAGCCCGGTGATCGTCGTTGTAGTGGAGGATCATCCCGGCGGGCTGACACAAGTGCTGGATATTCTCTATAACGCAAAAATCGGCATCGAATATCTATATTCGTTTGTCAACCGGCCGAAAGAAAGCGCTTTGATCGTCTTTAAGGTGGATGACGTGCCGGGAGCGCTTGAGACGCTGCAGGAAAAAAACGTGCCGCTGCTGGCCAAAGCGGATTTGGTCACAATGCTTTAAGAAAAATATAAATCAAGATTAAAAAAAACACAGATGCAACTCGCACCTGTGTTTTTTTGTATGAAGAACTGTTAACCAATTATTTTACTTCCGTAAAACATGCATCAATATGTTTTTTATCCAGTTGTTTTTTGGAGAAAGCCTGCACCACGAGGATGACGATAATTGAAACACTGAGTGAGATGACAATGGGGTCCACCACAGCCCACATCGTGCCTTCTGGCGCCAGCGTGACTTTTCCGGTTAAAGCTTCGCAGAGCTTTAGGACACTGGATTCCTTGGAATGGATAAAAAGCATCCACAGCAGAGAGGAGCCAAAGCCAGCCAGCATGCTGGAAATAGCCGCGGTCTTTGTCAGCTTTTTGCAATAGAGAGATCCGAAATACATGGGCAGGAACGAAGCCGCACACAACCCGAAGAATAAGCCGGTGGAGATCGCAATTGCGCCGTCCCAGACTTTTGGCAGAACATAGGACAGGATGATGGTGATGACAATGGCGACTAAAACACCGATACGGGTGAGCAGCAGCGACTTTTTGGAGTTGCTGTCTTTCACGGTAAAGATATCGCGGCCAACGGCTGTGCCCATCGCATGGAACTGACTGCTGATGGTGCTCATGCCTGCGGCCATCAGGACCACCAAAAATACGGTGATAAACCATTTTGGCATAAAGTTATCCAAAAACATCGGGATGATACTATCGGTTCCGCCCGCAGCTGCCACCGAGATGAGGCCGCCCTGCTCGAAGAAAAGCACATTGGAAAGCGCGCCCACGATGAACGCCACACCGGTCATCAGAAGGATAAAGACACCGCCGATGGGGATGGCGCGGTTGAGCTCGCGGTCTGATTTAACCGTCATAAAGCGAACAGCCAGCTGCGGCTGTGCCAAAACGCCGATGCCCACGCCCATGACGATGGAAGAAACAATAATCCACCAATATGTGCTGAATAGTTTAGGCATGGAGGTCCAGCCCTGGAAACCGCCTTTTTGCAAGCCTGCAATCTGCTCGGAGATCGCCGGATTGGCGTAGAGTTCGGTCAGCTTTTGATGCGCGGGGACCACGCCGCCGAGTTTGCTGTATACCGCGACAAGCAGAATGGACATGCCGATCAGCATCAAACCACCCTGGAAAGCATCCGAGTACATGACACCCTTGATGCCGCCGAAGAAAACGTAAGCCGCAACCACCAGCGAGAAGACTAAAAGCGCGACATCATAGTTCATGCCAAGACCGTTTTCAAGAATCTTTGCCACACCGATCATTACCGCGGAGGTATAAACCGGCATAAATAAAAATACGACAATGCCTGAAAACCGTTGGATAAACTTGGACTTAAAACGGTTGCCTAAAAATTCCGGGAAAGTATGCGCGTTGATATTGTGGCCCATTCTGCGGGTGCGTTTGCCAAAAAAGATAAACGCGATAAAAACGCCCAAGAAGATGTTTAAGAAAGTCAGCCACAGAAGACTGAAGCCAAAAACACCGGCATTTCCACCGAAACCTACGATGGCCGAAGTGGATATAAAAGTCGCGCCATAGGACAGCGCCATAACAGCCGGATGAATCTTCCTTCCGCCGAGTAGATAGTCGCGCGTGTTCTTGGTGCGGTTATAGCCCATGTAACCTAAAACGGCTACGATGAACAGATAAATGACAATGACGATAATTTGTACAACGTTAATATTCATCTTTTCTCTTCTCCGTTCCTAAATGTCCAGCTTCTCAGCCAACTCTTTTTCTGTCTTATCCCATTTCTCTTCTAGCTTTTTCTCTGTTTCCGAAGTATCGCCTTTGTTCCAGTTGAAGGCACCATAGACGACACAAGCGATAGCAGACAGGATGCACAGCATAAAAGCGGCAAAGATTGAAAAATCACCTAGTCCTAACACTCTTCTCACCTCGTTAAAATTATTTTCTTAATATAAAAAAGCCCTATGGATCAGCATACGACTTAACATTAAGACAAGTTCTTTTAAGAAAAACAATTGTCGCATCATTCTATTTAAGGATATTCATTACTTTGTAATTATATTCATAAAATGTTCACATGTCAACTGGTTAGTACTATTAACTTTATTTTAAAGAAGGAAACATTGAGAAAAAGCGCCTGCTATGATATGATGCAAAATAGCATGTGAATTATAGAAAAGAAGCATGATATAAAAAAGATGAATGCGGATAAAGAAAAGAGAATGCTTTCGACCGAGCGGGCGGCACGGTTGGACAGCGAAAAAATCATCGCGCGGCTGGCGCTGACCGGCGAAGAAGTCTTGGTGGATGCCGGAGCCGGACCCGGTGCGTTTACCTTTCGGTTTGCCAAAGCGTTGCCAAAGGGGCGGGTGTTTGCCGTGGATATTGATGAAAGTCTGCTGCAGAGCATCAGAGCGCGGGCACTGGCGGAGAAGATAGTGAATATCGTGACCGTCAATGCTGAAAATCTGGACATCCCCGAAAAAACGGCTGATATCGTGTTTTGCTGCACTGTGCTGCACGAAGTGGCAGAAAAAGACGTTTTTCTTAAAGCGTACTTTGATGTACTTAAATCGGGCGGCAGGATGTATATTGCGGAATTTTCCAGCGGCAGGCGCACGTTAGACGAAGCCGATACCGTGCGGCGCACGTTTATTGCGCCGGAACGGACTGAAGCGATGCTGGCAGCCTCAGGCTTTACAGCAGCTATAACCGAGGATATCAATCCGCTGATCTACCTGACCCGTGCCGAGAAACCTTGAAACCGGAAAAAAGACAAACAAGTCTTTACTTTTTCGCTGGTATCGGTATAATAGTAATGATTAAAACATATGTTCATAATTTTAACCTGATGGAGTGAAGATAAATGAGTGAATCCTGTAGCAACAATTGTTCATCCTGCGGCGAATCCTGTGACAGCCGACAAGAACAGCAAACCGATTTTACCGAGAAACTGCATGAGCTTGCACGCGTCAAAAAAGTGATTGCGGTGGTCAGCGGTAAAGGCGGAGTGGGAAAATCGATGGTGACATCCATGCTGGCGACGCTCGCCAAACGCATGGATTATAATACCGCCATTCTGGATGCCGATATCACCGGCCCGTCCATCCCCAAAGCGTTCGGCATTACAGCCAAAGCCCAAGGCAACGAAAACAGTATCTTTCCGGTGCGTACCAAGACAGGTATCGATATCATGTCGGTCAATCTGCTGTTGGAAAACGATACCGATCCGGTGGTGTGGCGCGGCCCGATTCTGGCGGGGACAGTCAAGCAATTCTGGTCAGATGTCATTTGGGATGATATTGATATAATGTTTGTCGATCTGCCTCCGGGAACGGGTGATGTGCCGCTGACCGTGTTCCAATCGCTTCCGGTGGACGGCATTGTGGTGGTCACGTCCCCGCAAGATTTGGTTTCCATGATCGTCGGAAAAGCGGTGAAGATGGCGAGAATGATGAATGTGCCGATTTTAGGCTTGGTGGAGAATTTCTCCTACTTCATCTGCGACGAATGCAAAAAGAAGCATTTTCTTTACGGTGAAAGCCGTATTGACGAGATTGCTAAAGAATATGAAATTCCTATGACAGCCAAACTGCCGGTGGATACCAAAATATCAGCGGCCAGCGATGCGGGTATGATTGAGCTTTTTGAAGGCGACTGGCTGAACGAACTGGTCACCGAGCTGACGCGGGATATCGATACCGAGAGTTAACTCGAAACCCCCGGCACAGTTGTTAGGGAGTGCGACAATAAAAACGGAATTTTTCATGGATATAATCTGAAATGTATAAATTTCCAATTGACAAGTATCCTAAAAAATGATATTTTGAAGTTGCTTAAATTTCATGAATATTTTTACTATAGCCGTTTTTTACCTTGGTTTCATCATTTAAAAGTGTCATCCTGTTATAAAAATGTGTTAAGTGGTATTTTGAAGTTTTAAGACAATAATAGGAGGTACACTTGTATATGAGTGGTACAGTCAAATGGTTCAATTCTGATAAAGGTTATGGATTCATCACTGGTGATGACGGAGTGGATGTGTTCGCACATTATTCCCAGATTCATGCTGATGGTTTTAAAAACTTGGAAGAAGGCCAGAAGGTTGAGTTCGATGTAACCCAGGGAGCAAAAGGCCCGCAGGCTGAAAACATTACTGTGGTTGGCTAATTTAACCAAGACCCTACAAGGCACCGATTAATCGGTGCCTTTTTTGTGTAAGAAAACTTCTCGCTGTGCAGGGAATCAAAAAAGCTTTAGCCATGTTTAAAACTGGAAAGAGGTAAACATGATAGATGCAGAATGATGATAAGGCCATGTGCACAGGCTGGTAGAAATTTTGCCTCATAAATGGGTATACCATTTATATAACTATGAGTGTATTCAGCAAAAAACAAAAAGCTGGCACATTATGAAAAACGATGTCAGCTTGAGAAATTCGTAGCTATCCTGCTATAGGACTTTTATCCCTGTCTGATAAACTGCGTTCAGTTCACTACACCCGAGGATATTTATTCAAACATACTCAAAGGGAAATCCATCACCGGATAGTCTTCCCAGTCCGAATCGTTAAAGTGCCACCACTCGCCGTAATAGGTGATAAATCCGGCGTCAGTCATCGCTTCGGTCAGCGCATCCAGATGCGCGTGCTGTTCGGCGGTCATATATGACCCGCGCGAAGCGTCACTCACATCCATTACCCGATCGTCAGTCGGCATATTCACCGGTTCACCGTTTCGGTAAAGCGTCACGTCCACCGCCGCGCCGCGGTTGTGCTTAGATCCCTTTTTGGGGTCGGCCAAAAGGGTTGGGTCATTGACAAATTTGTACATCGCTTCCGAAACCGAATAAGGCCGATAAGCGTCCCAGAGCACCAGCTGATAGCCTTTTTCATTCAGCGCCGCAGCGGCCTTGGCCAATTTCTCGCCGGTACTGTATTGAATCAGTGCGGTTTCGCTGCTGTACATCTTCTTGCCGATAAAATTGTCGTCATATGCCAGCGTGAGTTTAATCATCACATCGGGCGCCGCGTGTGAAAGAAAATCCAGCTTGGAATACATTTTTTTGCCGGTGATGACATCTTCGGTTTCCACACCATAGAGAATATCCGGTAAAGCCGCAGGCTCTTCAAAAACGATGAAATCATCGCGGATATATCCGATATCCTCGTTGTATGAAACCTGATACCATCGGTGGGTATCCTCCTGAACTTCGGTGATGCTCAATATATTTACTTGCTCACGGTCACGCACCAAAGCCAAGCTCAGTGAATCGGTAGAGGGCAGGGTGCGCACCTTGACGGAGGATCCAAAATCCCCGGTCTGCACCCATCCGGTTTCGGGCAATTCAGCTGAAGCTGTAGGCGCACCCGAAGGTGAAGCGTCGGAGTTATCTAAAAAGAAATAGGGATCGGCGGTGGGGAAATTTTCTACCATTGTATGATCTTTGGCTTGAGAATTTCGTGTGGCGACCAAAACGGTGGCGATCGCAAGCCCGATGATTATCACCCCGACACATGCGATAATGATGATGGTTAGCCTGGGGTTCATCGTTTTGCGCTCGGCGCTGGGGGTCACTTTGGTCTTTAAACCGTTGCCTTGTTTTTTCATATCGTTACCTGAATATTAGTTTTGGTTTACAGTTCCTAATGCTTTTTGTAAATCATACTATATACGCTTTTGCGCCGTCAACAATTTGAGGCTTTGGCGGTGATGAATTTTGTGTTAATATTGCGGGAGAAGAAAACTAAACTTGGGAGAACTCCGCTGATGATGCTGATATCGGTCGCTATCGTTGTACTGTCTAATATTTTTTACCATATCACCCAAAAAACCACGCCCGCGGCGGTCAATCCGTTCGGGGCGCTTTTTGTGACGTATATCACCGCGATTGCGCTCACGCTCGTCGGTATGTTTGTATACCGGCCGGATGGGGGAACGATGCAGGTGTTTAAGGGCGTCAACTGGACCAGCGTGGTGCTGGGGCTCGCCATCGTGGGGCTGGAGATCGGTACGCTTTTGATGTACCGTTCGGGCTGGCAGATTTCTTTGGGCGCTCTTGTGGCCAATATCGCGCTCGCGGCACTGCTCATCCCGATCGGGATTTCACTGTATCACGAGAGCTTAAACGCAAGCAAAATCATCGGCATTTTGCTCTGTGTCGCAGGGCTGTATTTTATCAACCGCTAAATCAACCGGCTTAAAATATCAACCGCATCCTGCAGGGTCACCTCGGCAGGATTTTTTTTCATCGAAGAACCCATGCTGGCTTCAGCGATTTTCTGGACATCGCTTTGATTAACGCCATAGCCCTTCAAATCTTTCGGCAGACCCAGTTTGTGGTTCAGCGCTTCCACCCGCGCCACAGCGGCCGCGCAGGCCTCATCGACGTCTTCAAACTTTTTGTTTTCCAAGACCTCACCAATCACAGCATACTTGGTGACGCCTCTTTTGATATTAAACCGCATCGCTTCGGGCAGCAAGATGCCGCAGGCCGCGCCGTGGGGTATATCGGTATGTGCACCCAATCCAGCGGCAAGCCCGTGCGCCACCCCCAAACCGGCATTCGCGAGGCAGAGCCCGCTGACCATGGCGCAGACCGCGAGTGTGGTGCGCGCCTTGGCGTCATCCGTGTCGTACACCGCTTCCAGTGCATCCATGGCCAAAACGGTATGATGCAGAGCCAGCGCGTCGGTCATCGAATTAGGGTTTTGTGTGGTGTAAGCTTCAATCAACTGACAGACCGCGTCCATCCCCGAGGCGGCCAAAACGGATTTGGGCATGCCTTGGGTGAGGTCGGGGTCCAGCACAGCCACGTCGGCGATCATGGCATCGTCCCGCATGCTGACCTTAAAGCCTTTTTCCCGCGAGGAGATCACCGCGTTTTTGGTCACCTCGGTGCCTGTGCCCGATGTGGTGGGAACAGCGATAAAACAAAGCGGCTGTCTTGTCAGCTTTCTGCCCGCGCCCACGCCTTCCAGATATTCCATCACGCCGCCGTCATTGACGGCCAGCGCCGCCACGGCTTTGGCGGTGTCCAAAACGCTTCCGCCCCCAATGCCCACTATGGCATCAATGCCGCTTTCCCGTGCAAATTCAGCGGCCGCGTCCACGCTTTCGGGCGAGGGTTCGCCGGACTCCACTTCGTACGTAAATACCGAAGCAGGGCACAGCCCCGCCTGAATTTCTTCAAACAGCGCTTTTTTGGCCAGTGATGCCCCATGCAGCAGCATCACCTTTTTGGCGCTTTGGGGCAGATAGGCGTTTAAGGCTTTTGCCTTGCCTGCGCCGATATCGATTTTGACCGGGGAGATAAAAGAAAAATTATTCATAAGGGTAAGACTCAACTTTATTTATTTTGTATTATTAGTTTAACATAGAATAAAAGCAATTTAATAGAGGAAAGAATATAGGAAATAATATATAATTGTGGAAATATACGCACTAAAATAGTAATTTGGAGGTAAAATATAATGGAAGATCTAATTACTTGTATGAACACATATAGTGGTGCTATGCAGGTGATACTAACGCTGGGTTATGTTGTAGTAACAGTATTAATACTGTTCTCAAATCGACAGAGTATAAAAGCGATGGAGAACTCAACTAAACAAAGCTTATATATGCATGACCAGAGTATTAAAGTACAATTATTTGATAGGCGTAAAGAATTTTATGAGAAATTCGAAGAAGTAGTGAGAACAAATCTTGATCTAATAGAGAGCGACAAATTTTCTGAAGATGAGAAAAAACAAATAGAGAAATTATGTGGTGAAATGATTTTTCTATTCGATGAGGAAATTATGAGTATAGCAAATGAAATAAATGATCAATTATCAAAAATCGACCGTTTTCAATGTTATGTAAAAAGAGCTGAAGAAAAAGAAGATGATGAGAATGAAGATAAGTATGAAGCATTAATTGATAAAGAGTTGCTTGAAATGAGTAAAAATATGAAACGTGCAAGAAAACGCATTAGAGAATATTTAATAATAACATAGATTTAATTTATAGAGAAAGCGTAAAACAATTGAAACCGATACCCCTAACTGATATAATCTAATCAATTATGCAGAGTAGTTTCCTTGCGTAAAGTGTTCCGGAATGGGATGTTGTCCGGGAACGAAAAGGGTCAAACCTTGCGATAAGGAGATGCATCCGCTGTTAAGAAAATGATAACGTCCATTTTCTTATTGGATCGCTGTTTTTTCGGCAAAATTCTAATCGGCCGAAAAAGCAAATGCATAAGAAAAGGAGGTTATCACGCATGAAACAGACAAATTTACGAACATTGATATTCTGCGCGCTTTTGGCCGCATTAGGTGCGGTTTTCAGCGCATTTTGGTCCATCGAGATTCCGGGCTTCGGCGCCAAACTGGTGGAGATTTCGCTGGCTCCCGTGGTGGTGATGCTGGCGGGCATCTTCTTCGGTCCGCTGTACGGCGGCATGGTCGGGTTTGTGGCCGATACCGCGGGTTTTTTTATGGGGGCACAGCACGGCGCATACAACCCGTTTTTTTCGGTCACCATGGCGCTGTTCGGCATCATCGCGGGTCTTTTTTTCCTTAAACGAAAAAAAAACAACGCCAGTGAAAATTATCCTTCTGGTTTTGGCGGCGCAAATCGTTTGCTCGGTGGTGTTGAACACCCTGGCAATTCATCTGTTCTACGGGGTGCCTTTGCAGGTGCTGCTGCCGTCCAGAGCGGCGGCCGCGGCGGTGGAGGTGCCGGTCTATGTGTTTTTGCTGTATTTGCTGGCTAAAACGCTTTCCTATGTATTGCAAGAAATGAAACGTTAAATATTACATTAAAATCGTACCAAAGGAGAAAGACTATGGCATCAAAAGAAGAAATGGTAAAAGAAGCACGGGAAGCGTTCCTTGGCGGCTGCAACTGCGCGCAGTCCACGGCGATTCCGTTTGCTGATTGCTGCGGCATCACCAAAGACGCGATGTTGAAATTGGCGTCCGGCCTTGGCGGCGGGGTTGGCGGATTAAAGCAGACCTGCGGCATCATCACCGGCATGGCGCTGGTGATCGGCATGAAAAAAGGCAGTGCGGATCCGAAAGACGCTGAAAACAAGGCGATGATTAAGGATGACATTCAGGCACTGGCGAAAGAATTCACCAGTCAGTTTGACTCCACCCTCTGCGCCGAACTGACCGCCAAGCTGGAAAAAGATCCGGTGCCTTCGGTCTATACGGGCGAGCTTTATGAGCAGAAACCCTGCATGGCACTGGTGGAAACCGGAGTGGGGATGATCTACGATTATCTCAACGCGTAAATTAAGACAAACAAAGCGGCTTTGGGAACCCCAAGGCCCTTTTTTTATTGGCCGGAGGGAAAAAGACGGCTAAACAGTGCGGTGCATTCCTCGGCACTTTCATCCAAAAGGGATATCCGAAAACTTGTTGCGCCCAAAGATTCCAGCGTATCGATTTCGTTTGTCCGGTCAATGTTTTCTGCGGCAAAGATATGGTTATGGCAATCCGCGTCAGTTTTGATGGGATAGATGTGTCCGTGAATATCCTGTAAGGCATAGGATGCGCTTTTGCATAAACCGCAGTCTTTTTGCCTGCACAGCGCCGAAGCGATGATGCAGTTTTTGGTCAGCATCACTTCAAAGTGCCCATAGACCACGGCTTCCAGCGGCGGGGCAAAGCCGAAGCGGCGGATAAATGCGTCTGTCATAGCCTTAATTTGCTGATCGTTCAGCTCGGGGCTGAGCGTAATCATCCCAGCGCCTTTTTCCAAAAGCAAAGCCAGAGAAAAGGCATTTTGGACATTCAGGGAATAATCAGCCGCAAAAGAACTTCCGATGTATTCACTGAGTGCGCCGTTTTCGGTGACCAGTACCTGTTTGGCGTCGTCTTCTTCCGGTTTTCCCGCGCGGGGAGGCATATAGAAAAAACGTTTGTCTTGGGTGTGCGCCCGGTACAGCCCGGCATGGTCGGTATAGATTCGGACAAAGGGATATGCGCGGGCGGCATGGTATTGCGCATCATCTCGCACCAAGACGCTGAAACCCGCGCCCAACGGGTTAAAACGGCTGAAATCAAACAGTTTCACGATATCGGGGGTTTGTTTTTGCCGCACCTTGGGACAGGATCGCAATTCGGTCAGACGATCGGTTAAGATGCGCCGAAGCCGATTGAGTTCGGATTTTGGGATAAAGATATTGGGGCCACCCGAAAAGGTGCATGTGCGCATCTCAAACACGGTGTCTCCAAGACGGGCGAGCTGGGCTCGAACGGTGTCGGCATCGGTGGGGGTGCTTTTGGCAGAAGCAACGATTTCGCCTTTTTCAGTCAACGTATGAACACCGTCCGAAAGCGTTATCAAGAGCGATTCGCCGATTTTGGCGGTTATGGTGAAATCCACCGGGATGTGGATGGGAGTGTAGTCTGCTAGCCGGGCGTTCAACGTTTTATCAAATGTGACCAGTACGGTATCCGGCGCTGATAGATTCGGTTTGTTTTCCAGCTGGATGGTATCGCCCGCATCGGCACCGCTCACCAGCAGACCGTCTTGATAGATTTTCTCGGCGATCATGCCCAAATCGGATTTTTCAAACTTGATACCGTCACCCTGATTCAGCGGTGCGCTGAGTTTAATGGTGATTCTGTCCCGACGGGTTTGAGTGACCTGACCGACGATAACACCCATATGGTTGGGGCGCTCAGGACGCATCATCGCTTTGCCGAATGCATCGAAAAGCAGGCCTTCGGTATATCCGCGGTTAAACAGCCGCGCCAGCGTATCCATATCCATTTCGGACAGTTCGGATTTCCCATTTTCGGCGGCGGAGTCGATCAGCCGCCGATACAGCGCGGTGATGTAACCCACATATTCGGGCGACTTCATACGCCCTTCAATTTTGAAAGCATCCACACCAGCATCCATCAGTTCACCGATGCGCGTCAACGCACCTAAATCTTTGGGGGACAACAAAAACTCACCTTCGGCCGGCAGTGTTTGAATTTCCCTGTTTTTGGTTTCAAGCAAGGCATAGCGCATACGGCAGACCTGCGCACATGCGCCCTGATTGCCGCTTCTCCCTTGCGTCAGCGCTGAGAACAGGCACTGGCCGGAATAGGAGATGCAGAGCGCACCGTGGATAAACACTTCGGTCTGGAGATTCAGCGTCTTTAATGCACGTATTTCAGCAAGACCCATCTCCCGCGCCAATACCACACGCTGGGCACCTAAATTTTTTGCAAACATCACAGATGCAGCGCTGTGATTGTGCATCTGCGTGCTGGCGTGCCAGGGCAGGTTGGGGAACATTGCGGATACGATTTTCGCCGCGCCGATATCCTGCAAGATGACGGCATCCGCCCTGATATCGTTGAGGAAGGACACCGTGTCAATAAAGCTATCCCACCGGGCTTGACTAATCAGTGTATTGACAGTAACATATATTTTTTTGCCATACAAATGGGCGTATGCAATCGCATCGCACAGTGCCTGTTTTGAAAAATTTTCAGCGAATGCACGCGCGCCAAATTGTTCGCCGCCGAGGTAAACGGCGTCGGCACCATGATGTACCGCTTGTTTTAAGGCTTCTATATTGCCCGCGGGGGATAAAAGCTCCGGTTTTTTCATCGTTGTTCCTTTTGTGTATATGATGCTATTATTCTATCAACCGATTGTAAAAAAGCCAATAGAAAAAGAGGATGACAGAAGCCATCCTCATATATGGATAATGCTAGTTTCCAGTTTGATTGATTTTGGCGATCAACGCCTGACAGCTCTCACGGATACGCGCGATATCGTCCGTCTTGGCACTGCCATTGAATTCGACCGGCTCAATAAAATCCCATCCGGTGCGATATTTTTCCATCATCTCGTCTAAATCTTTCTGTGCGCCGCCCGACCAGCCGAAAGAACCCAGCCGGAAAGCCAGACGGTTCTGTGCTTTTTTACGGCAGATTTCCTCCAGCACAGCCGCCATGGGGGGATACATCTTATATTCATAGGTCGGCATGGCTAAAACAACGCCCTGCGACTGCCATACACTGGCCAGCATATGCGACCAGGTATCTTCGCTGACATTATGAATATGAAGCGTCATTTTTGCCTTTTCAAACTCTTCGATTACCACATCAATGGCTTTTCGCGTCATACCGTACATAGAGCCCCAAAGGAGCGTGGCTTCTTTCTTGCAGGGGCCTTTTTGGTAGCCGGCGTATCTGGCATAATCATCAATAACACGCTGCGGGTTTTTGCGCCAGACAATGCCATGACCAGGGGCTACGATTTTGATGGGCAGTGCACGGCATTTGGCAACGGCTTTATCGACAAACAGTGAGAAAGCCCCGATGATATTGGCGTAATACCGAAGCGCTTCGGATTCGTAAAAATCCAAAGTTTTATCATCCAAAAGGTCGTCGTACCCTTCGGCGGAGACACTGCCGAATGAACCGAACGCGTCACAAGGGAAAAGTGTGCCAGAAAGCGTGTCGAAGGTAGCGATGGTATCCGGCCAGTGGACATTGGGGATGTCGATAAACTGCAAAACGCGCCCTGCGCCGAGATCCACGCTGTCTCCCTCTTTGACCACCTGAATATTATCGGTATGCTCAAAAAACGCGTTTAAAAGATTGGCGGACTTTTGGGAACACAAGATCTTCGCTTCGGGCTTTAATTTTTCAATCGTGCTGATCCATCCCGAATGATCAGGCTCCATATGATTGATAATGAGATAATCAACCGTCTCAATCTGCACATCCATTTTGTCCAGCGCCTCTTTGAAATGCTGGGCTAGATCGCTGTAGCAAAGCACACCGTCCACAATGGCGGTTTTTTCACCTTTTATAATATAGGAATTCAATGAGACACCGTGCGGCAAGTCCCAAAAACCTTCAAAAAGAATATTTTCAACATTGGTGGTGATACGGGTAATGCCATCGGTTACTTTAGTAATATTCATCTGTTTTTCCTTTCCATTCATCTTTCATTCTCATTCTATGCGCTCTAAAAATATCTGTCAACAAAATGCAACGATTGCGACCGATAAAAATGAACGATTTGATTTTAAGCGAGAGAACCTTAAGGGAAACGCAGGTAAATGATAAACATTTTGACTGACACTTGAAAAAGCGTATCAGGGTGTGGTATCGTCAATTTAAAAGAAAAGCGGAGGAAAAGCGATGCCCGACCTAAAGCTGAAATGCACCGATTGCGGCCAGCCTTTTTTATTCACCGAAAAAGAACAGACTTTTTATGCGGAAAAAGGTTTTAACACCAAGCCAAAACGCTGCTTGGAATGCCGAAAAAAGCGCGATGAAAAACTGCGGCAGAAGCGAAAAGAAAATAGCGGGGGCAGTTGGTAGGAATTGGGGCTTAAAATATATCATTGTGGTATGATATAATGACGTCAATATAATATCGTTTTTACCTGGAGACATTATGAAAACAAAGAAAATCATCATTCCTATCATCCTTATCCTGATCGCAGCGATCATGAGCGGATGTCTGGTACAGGACAATACAGCGCCGGTTGCCTCAAAAAAACCAATCGCGGCGCCCACACCCACGCCGGTACCCATCGCCGATGAAGGTTACCCTGCGACGATTATACAGTGGATGATCCCGTTTGGTGCGGGGACTGATGTGGATGATTGGAATCGCGCGATCGGGGATGCGTTTGCGCAGCATTTAAGCTGGCGGGTGATGTATACTAATATTTCGGGCGGGCTTTCGGGTTCGACAGGTACCTATAAAGTTTACCATTCCCGCCACGACGGCTATATGTACGTCGGAGTCAGTGAACGCAGTCTGACGATACCGATCTATGTGGAAGGTACACTGTCCAGCAAGGACTGGATTTATTTTATTGCGGGCGGAACACCGATGGTGCTCTGTTCCAGTCGAGACATCGGTCTTGAAACACTTGACGAATTTATTCTGGCGGCCAAGAGCGTGGAAAAGGACGATGCGCTGACCATCGCGTCATGGGGCGGCGGGCTTTACGCCGCACTGCCGTATTATTTCATCACCGAAAGCGGCATTACTTTTAAATTGAAAAACTATAACAGCGAGGAAGATGCGCTGGCTGCGGCACGGAACGCGGAAGTGGATGGCATCATCGCACCAGCTGATTTCGTTAAAGAGTCGATCAGCGAGGGACGGTTGATTCCGCTGGCGGTCATGGATGATAAAGATTTGACCAATCACAGCTTTTATAGTAAAACGATTCCGTCGATTCGCACCGAAGTGCCCGAACTGCCCGCCGAAGGGCTGGAGGCACTACGGCAGTTCAGAGGTTTTGCTGTGCCGGCGGATACCCCGCGCGAGATTGTTTTAGCCATTCAGGATGGTTTCTTGAGGCTGAAGGACAACGAAGCGTTTAATCAATTTTTAAATTCGGTTTATGGCACTATGTATCTGTATTCGGATGAGGAAGCCAGAACGTATATTGAGCTTTCTGAGCAGTACCTTTGCTGGATATTGTCGGATATGAATAAGGGCGGGTATACTCCGGAGTATGTGGGCATCGAGCGTCCGTACTAATACTGATTAAAAAAAACCGCTTATAAGAAAGCGGTTTTTTTTGTATTCAATCATATAGTTAAGCCAGAATAAAATCGCAGATATCCTGATAGACGATTTCTTTGCCAATCTCGTTTAAAACTTCGTGCCGCATGCCGGGGTAAACCTTGAGCGTCAGATTTTTAATGCCCGCTTTTTCGTAACCCGCCACGACTTTGTTAAAATCAACGCGATTTTTGCCAGCCAGCGGGTCGTCCTCTCCGCTGACGATCAACATCGGCATATCTTTGTTGACGTTTTCGAAGCTTTGTTTTTTGCCGATCAGCTGGATACCCGAAAGCATTTCGCGCGCGTATTCCACGGTGACAAGGTTGCCGCAGCGCGGGTCGGCGATATACGCATCCACCACTTTTTCGTCATGTGTGATAAAGTCAAACGGTGTGCGCGGGTTTTTGATGCGGTTATTCAACGTGCCGTAGACCAGCGTATGCACCAGATTGGAACGGGTTTTACGACCCTTTAATTTAACAAAAGCGTTGGATAGGAATTTGCCAAAACCGATCAAAAATGGTGCGGCATCGCCTGTGCCGCAGATCACTGCTTTGTCTGCCGCGTTCGGGTGCTCGGCGATCAGTGTTCGGAGCAAAAAAGAACCCATCGAATGCCCAAACACCGTCAAAGTCAGCTTAGGTTGCTCTTCTCTTATCAGCGCAATGATTTGCATAATATCCGCGATCGATTGATGCCATCCGTCGTCACGATCTGAAAAATAGGCGACGTCAGCATCGTCCTTCGCGGTGGCGCCATGTCCGCGCTGATCGAAGGTATATACTGCGATACCCGCTTTTTCCAAGAATGAGGCAAAGTTAAAATAGCGCGTGGCGTGTTCGATGGACCCATGGAGAATCAAAAAAGCGGCTTTGGGTTTGGCGGGTATAAACTTGTATGACGAAAGTTTTAGTCCATCCGAAGCCGTGACAAGAAAATCTTTTTTACTCATGGTTTTACTCCCTTTGTTTAAAAAAGCTTTATATTGCATGAATTGATATTGGATAGTAACTATGATATATATTATATAATGGTTTTTAAGAATGTCCAAATATTATTTAAACAATATTGATAAGCGATTATAAAAAAGACAAGAGAGCAAATGAAGAATGGATAAAATGTACGATGTCATCATCATCGGGGCGGGGACATCGGGCGGTATGACAGCCCGTGCGCTTTCCCGGTACAAGCTGGATATAGCTATGATTGAAAAGACCGCGGACGCAGGAGGGGGCACATCCAAAGCCAATTCGGGCATTGTTCACGGCGGTTACGACGCTGAGCCCGGCACATTAAAAGCGCTTTTAAACCAGCGCGGCAACGCAATGATGGATGCGGTTTGCTGGGACTTGGATGTCAATTTCCGGCGTAACGGGTCGATGGTGGTGGCGTTTGATGAAGAGGATATGAAAACGCTGAATGCGCTTTATGAGCGCGGTCAGACCAACCATATTCCGGGTTTATCGATAATTGATCACGTCAAAGCCAAGGATTTAGAGCCCAACCTATCCGATAACGTCATCGGGGCGCTGCTTTGCGAAAGTGCGGGCGTGGTGAACCCCTATGAACTGGCAGTGGGCGCGGTAGAAAACGCCGTGATGAATGGGACAGAGGTCTTTTTTGATACCGAAGTCATAGGGATAAAATATGAAGCGGATTTGATTACCGTTGTCACCGACAAAGGCGAGTTTACCACCCGCTATCTGGTCAACGCGGCCGGGGTATATGGCGGTGTGGTGGCGGAGATGTATGGTGAGACGGTGCAGATCACCCCGCGCAAAGGCGAATATCTGCTGTATGACCAGGCAGTGAGTCAGGTGGTCAGCCACACTGTTTTCCAGACGCCTTCTAAGATGGGCAAAGGCATCCTCGTGACGCCCACTGTGGAAGGAAATTTGCTTTTGGGGCCCACCAGCGAGAACATTGAGGACAAAGACGATTTTTCGACCACACGCGACGGGCTGAAAGCCGTTTTGGATATTGCAAAGAAGAGCGTACCCGATTTGACCTTGAGCGGTGTAATCACTTCGTTTGCGGGACTTCGGGCGGTGCCCGAGGGCGGAGATTTTATCATTCGAAAAAGCGAAGTCAACCCAAAAATCATCGACTGTATCGGCATCGAATCTCCGGGGCTCTCTTCCAGTCCGGCGATCGGCGAATATGTACTTGAGCTTTTGCAAAATGCGGGGCTTAAAACGGAAGAGAATGGTAGCTATCAGTCTAAGAACAAAAAGCGCTTACGCTTTGCGACGCTTAGCGATGAAGAACGTGCAGAAGCGATTGAGCGAAACCCCAAATACGGGCATATCGTATGCCGATGTGAAACCGTGACCGAAGGTGAAATCATCGACGCCATCCATCGTCCAGCGGGAGCGACTACGGTGGACGGGGTGAAGCACAGGACACGAGCTGGCGCGGGACGGTGTCATGGCGGCTTTTGCGGGCCGGTGGTGATGCAGATTCTCTCTCGGGAGCTTAATATCCCGATGGAAGAGATTCGCCGGACAGATGACGGTTCCTGGATTGTAAGCAAAAAGACAAAGGCTTAAACATACGATGAAAGATAATATTTTAAAATATGATGTGGTGGTCATCGGCGGCGGCCCGGCAGGGTTGGCGGCGGCGCTCAGTGCCTATGAAAACGGTACAAAAAGTGTGGCGATCCTTGAACGCGCGGGTGAACTCGGCGGCATTTTAGATCAATGCATTCACAACGGTTTCGGCTTGCATTACTTCAAGGAAGAATTGACCGGGCCGGAATATGCGTATCGGTTTATTAAACAGATCAGCGAAACTAAAATCAAGACATATCTTAACACAATGGTGACCGATATTACGTCATCCAGGCTGGTGACCGCTTACAGCGAAGTGCACGGACAGCTGAAAATCTCGGCGGGTGCGGTAGTGTTGGCAATGGGTTCACGGGAGCGGACGCGGGGCGCGCTGAACATTCCGGGCCAGCGTCCGGCGGGCATCTTTACTGCGGGCACGGCACAGCGCTTGGTGAACATCGAAGGGTATATGCCGGGCAGTACGGTGGTCATTTTGGGATCGGGAGACATCGGGCTGATTATGGCAAGACGGTTGACACTGGAAGGTGCGAAGGTGGAGGCGGTGATCGAGCTTCTGCCATATTCGGGCGGTTTACAGCGCAATATTGTGCAGTGTTTAAACGACTATGATATTCCGCTGTACCTTTCGCATACGGTGACGCAGATACACGGTCACGCACGGGTGAATGGTGTCACTTACGCCAAGGTGGATGAAAACCGTCAGCCGATTGCGGGTACCGAAAAAACTATCGCTTGCGACACACTGCTCTTAAGCGTGGGGCTGATCCCCGAAAACGAACTTTCCAAAAAATGCGGGGTTCAGCTGGACGCGGTGACTGGCGGGCCGATGGTGGATCAGAATATGCAGACGAATGTGCCCGGTGTGTTTGCCTGCGGTAATGTGGCGCATATTCACGATCTGGTCGATTACGTGACTGATGAAGGTATGCTGGCGGGAAAAAAGGCGGCTTTGTTCGCCAAAGGAAAGCTGAAAACCGCTAAAAAACATATCGCGGTTCAGGCGGGCGAAAATGTGCGCTATGTTCTGCCGCAGATGATAGGGAAGAAAAAAGCAAAGAAAACTAAAGTTTTTTTCCGCGTGGCAAAACCGATGGAAAAAGGCAGGCTTTCGGTACTTTATGACCAAAAAAGCGGCAAAGAGAAGAACAAACGGCATCTGGCGCCCGGAGAGATGGAGCGCGTTATGCTGGATAGCAAGATGCTGAAAAAGACGAAAAAAACGGTATCGGTACAGGTGAAGATAAAAAAATGACGACAAAACAACAGACAATTACGTGCACAGTGTGTCCCAAAGGCTGTCGGGTGACTGTGACATATGACGATCAAGGTAAAGTAAAAAAGATCACGGGGAATTCTTGTTCCAAGGGCGAGGCTTACGCGCGGGCTGAGTTGGTGGACCCTAAGCGGGTGCTGACCAGTACGGTGCGAGTCAGCGGCGGCGCCAAGCCCGTGATTTCGGTGAAAACCGATGCGCCGATTCCATTTAAAAAAATGATGGACTGCATGGCTGAAGTCAGCCGTGTACGGGCAACAGCCCCGGTGAAGATGGGCGATGTACTGGCCAAAAACATCGCGGGCACCAAGGCCAACCTGGTGGCCACCTGCGAGGCTGAGGCGGTATGAAAAAGCTCTTTCTTTCGGGCGGCAGCGGATTTATCGGCAGAAATATCTTAGAGCAGCTGGGGTGCGAATACACCATTGATGCGCCCAGCCACAAGGACTTGTCTCTGGAAGACGAAGCCGAGGTCAGCGCTTTTTTCAAAAATAGATATTATGATGCCATCATCCATACGGCGGTCAAGCCCTACCATCGGATGGCGGAGGACACTCGCGATGTGTTTGATATCAATCTTGCGATGTACCAAAACTTAAAGGCTCAAGTAAAAAAAAATCGTGCGGATAAGATGCTGGTGACGGGAACGGGCAGTGAATACAGCATGGATGCATATAAACCGAACATGTCTGAGGATTACTTTGGTCAGCATGTACCGAAAGACGTAGGTACGTTGTCGCGCTATCGAATGGCTGAGGATATTGAAAAAACGGATTTGCCTGTTTTTAATCTGCGCATTTTCGGCGTATTCGGGAAATACGAAAAGCATGATATGCGTTTTATCTCGTCCAATATCCTAAGGCAACTATTCGGTTTGCCTATGACCATGAAACAAGACCGACGATTCAGCTATCTGTATATCGACGACTTGATGATGGTGCTGAAAATGTTTATCGAGCAAACCTCGAGGCTGAAGACCTATAACATCGTGCCGAACGAAAAGGTTTTGCTGTCAGAGATTTTGGAGATGATCCGGCAGGCGGCAGGCGCGGCCGACTACCCCGCTGAAATTTTAAGCCAAGGCATGGCCTCTGAATATACCGGTGATAACAGTCGGTTAATGACCGAATTTAGTGAATTGCAATTTACACCGATGCAAACAGCGGTGCAAAAGCTGTATGACTACTATCAGCAGAATATTGAGAAGTTCAGCAAGGCGGAACTTTTGGCGGACAGCATGACAAAAAGCGGCTGACCGAAACGGAGGAGAATACATTTGAGAGAAAATAGCAACATGGTTCATACAATGAAAGCCGATGCGGTTTTGGCGGCGCTGGAGACAACAGTCGAGGGCTTGCGTGAGGCGGAAATAAGCCTGCGAAGAGAAGCGTATGGCAAAAACGAGCTGGACAAGGGAAAGAAAAAAACCGTGTTCGGTATTTTTATGTCCCAGTTTGCCAGCGTGATGATCTGGGTTTTGCTGGCGGCGGCGGGGATTTCGGCCGCGCTCGGCGAGGCCGTTGACGCGGTGATTATCGGCATTGTGATTTTGCTGAACGCAGTGCTGGGCACTGTGCAGGAGGCGCGCGCCGAAAAAGCGCTGGAGGCACTGTCCAGCATGGCGGCGCCTATGGCGCGGGTGATCCGCGGCGGGATGACGGCCAAGATTAAAGCAGAAGAGCTGGTGGTCGGCGATATCGTGCATATCGAAGCGGGCGATCATGTACCGGCCGATTTAAGGCTGATTGAATCAGCCAGCTTAAAAGCCGAGGAGTCGGCGCTGACCGGTGAATCGGTGCCTGCCGCAAAGGATGCGGGAGCAATATGCGAAGCGCAAGCTTTGGCGGGGGACCGCATCAATATGGCGTTTATGGGTTCTTCAATCACTTACGGTCGGGGCCTCGGCGTGGTGACTGCGGTGGGCATGGCGACCGAGATGGGCAAAATAGCGGGTTCACTGGCCGAAGCCAGAGACGATGCCTCGCCGCTGCAAAAGAAGCTGGAAGAAATCTCCAAAGTCATCTCTATCGGGGTGCTTGTCATCGCGGCCGTGATGTTCGGCGTGGGGCTTTTGGCCGGACGCGAGATTTTTGAGATGTTTTTAACGTCGGTGTCGCTGGCGGTGGCGGCCATCCCTGAGGGTTTGGTAGCGGTGGTGACCATCGTCCTTGCACTGGGTATGCAGCGTATGGCGAAGCGCGGGGCGATTATACGCAAGCTTCCTGCGGTGGAAACGCTGGGCTCCACGCAGTATATCTGCTCGGATAAGACGGGTACGCTGACCCAGAATGTGATGACTGTGATGGAAACCTGGGTGCCCGGTGATGAAGCGGAGATGATCGACGGTATGGTGATCTGCAATGACGCAGTGCCGGACGATACCGGTAAAATGGTGGGCGATCCCACCGAAACCGCGCTTCTGGATTATGCCTTAAAAAACGGGCGCACGATGGAGGCAATAAAAGTAAGGACGCGGGACGCTGAGATTCCATTTGATTCCGAGCGTAAGCTGATGACTGTGATTGTGAACGACAAAGCTTTTATCAAAGGCGCACCGGACGAGCTGGTCAAACGGTGTGTTAAGGTGCGTACCGAAAACGGTGAAGTCACGCTGGACGTTGATTTGCTGAAAAAGATTGAAAAAGCCAACGCCAAGATGGCAGACCAAGCGCTTCGCGTGCTGGCTTTTGCTGAGAAAAAAGTAAATAGTTACGATGTTTCAGATCCGCAGACGGTGGAGAGCGGGTTAACTTTGATCGGGCTTTGCGGCATGATTGATCCGCCGAGAGAGGAAGCCAAGCGTGCGGTGGCCGACTGTAAGACCGCGGGCATCCATGCAGTGATGATTACCGGTGACCATGGCGCGACCGCACGGGCGATCGCAAGAAAGCTTGGCATTCTATCTGATGACGCAGAGGCCGTGACCGGCGAGATGCTGAACAAAATTGATGATGCCGCGCTGGAGGCTTTGGTGGAAAACACCGCAGTGTATGCGCGGGTGGCGCCAGAACATAAGGTACGTATCGTGCAGGCCTTGCAGAACCGCGGGCATATCGTGGCCATGACCGGCGACGGAGTGAACGACGCACCGGCGCTGAAAACGGCCGATATCGGTGTGGGGATGGGCATCACGGGCACAGACGTATCCAAAGCGGCAGCCGATATGGTTTTGACCGATGATAACTTTGCGACCATCGTGAAAGCGGTGAAGGAAGGCCGCAAGGTGTATCAAAACATCAAAAAAGCCGTGCGGTTTTTGCTCTCGTCAAACATGGGCGAAGTGATGGCGCTGTTTTTCGCCACCATGCTGGGCGGCTGGCTGTTCGGCTCGGCCAAGCTGTTGGGGCCCATCCATATCCTTTGGATTAATCTGGTGACCGACACGTTCCCGGCGCTGGCGCTGGGGTTGGAACCCACCGAAGGCGATGTGATGAAAAGTCCGCCGCGCGATCCGAATGTACCGCTGTTAAATCGGCGTATGTGGACGGCCATCGGCGTTACCGGAGCTATCGAGGCGGCGCTGACGCTTTTGGCGTTCGGTATCGGATATCGATACGCAGGACAGGCATATGCCATGACGTGTGCGTTTGTCACGCTGGGGCTTTCCCAGCTGTTTGCGGCGTTTGGCGTGCGCAGTGAGCACACCTCGGTGTTTAAGCTGGGACTATTTAAAAATAAAACCATGCTTTGGGCGTTGCTGGTCTCAACCGTTTTGCAAATCGGTGTGGTGCTGGTGCCGTGGCTGCGCGGTGTGTTCTCGTTGGATATGCTGACGCCGATGCATTGGGTCATGGTGGTGGGGCTTTCGGCGGTCATGCTGTTTGCCAGTGAGATTGAGAAAACCATCCTGCACGCACGCGCCAAAAAGAAACTTGCAAAGTAAGTCCGGCTGTGCCATAATGGGCTTACAAAACAATATCTTCGGGGCCGAGTGGAATTCTCGGACCGGCGGTGACAGCCCGCGAGCGGTACACGCTGATATGGTGAAACTCCATAGCCGACAGTAAAGTCTGGATGAGAGAAGAACAAATGCGCGATTTTTTCGATATATAAACCCCGGGTCATTGCTCGGGGTTTTGTTTTTCTTTTAAAAAAGAATACAGGATATTGATTTTAAATTTATTTCCTAAGGAGGTGTCCTTTAAAAAGGACTGATTTAAAGGACAAAAGTGCATGAAAAAAAATTCTGTAGCCTATACGGTTAAAGTCGGTGTGCTCTCTGCGCTGGCGCTGGTCATCTATTTTATCGAATTTCCCATTCTGCCCGCTTTTCCGTGGCTGATGGTGGATTTCTCTGAAGTGCCGGTATTGCTCGGCGGTTTTGCTTTGGGGCCAGTGGCGGGCATTTTGATTGAGCTGATAAAAAACATCGCACATTTTATGATTAAAAACACGACCGGGGGCGTGGGCGAGCTGGCCAATTTCCTTTTGGGCGTGTCGTTTGCGCTGCCAGCGCTGCTGCTCTACCGCAAGCATAAAAACCGTCAGCGTGTGATTATCGGCATGCTGATGGGTTTGGTGTTTGCCTGCGCGATGGCGGCGGTCTTAAATTACTATGTGTTTATCCCGCTGTATATGCCGACGCTGCCGAACGTTTGGGGCTATATCATCGGCGGGGCTGTGCCGGTTACAGCCATCAAATACGCGGCAAACGGTGTGGTCGTATTTTTGATCTATCCGTACCTGACCAGACTTTTGCATAAAGCCTAAAAAACAGACTTATTTAAAAGATAGTACCGTGTTATAATACGGTATTATCTTTTTGTTATGTTAAGGACGATGGAAGAATTGATAACCCATTCGGCAAACGAAACACAAGCACAAGGCAAAGCGTTTGTGAAAAACTTAAAAACAGGGACGGTTGTGGCGCTCTGCGGCGACCTTGGCGTGGGCAAAACCGTGTGGGTCAAGGGCATGGCCGAGGGACTTGGCATCACCGAGCCCATCTTAAGCCCCACGTTTACTCTGCTCCGGCAGTATCGGGGTTTAAACCATTTCGACGTCTACCGAATTGATGATCCGCAGGAACTGGAGCAGATCGGATTTGAGGAGTTTTTGGGGGATAAAAACATCACGGTTATCGAGTGGGCAGAACTGATCGAGAATTTACTGCCCAAGGATACTGTTTGGGTACATATCCAGCGCGGAAGCGATGACGACACGCGTTTGATTACGATAGAAGGTATATAGGTATGTTATGCGGATTTTAGGATTGGATACCAGCGGAGCGGTTTGTTCAGTGGGCATCATGGACAATGGAGAAATAATTTCGGAAGTTTCGGTGCGGGACAAAAACACCCATTCGGTCAACCTGATGCCACTGGTGGATCAGGCGCTGAAACAATGCGGACTTTCGTCCAAAGATATCGAAGCTTATGCTGTTAATGCGGGGCCGGGTTCCTTTACAGGCATCCGAATCGGGGTCTGCACGGTGATGGGGCTGGCATTGAGCACAGATATTCCTTGTATCGGGGTGAACACGCTGGAAAGTCTGGCTTATAACGCTGAAGGGTATGCGGGCAATATCTGCACCATGATCGACGCGCGGCGTACCGAATGCTACTGGGCGCTGTTTTGTGCGGACGGAAAAGGCATCAACCGCGTATTGGATGACGGAGCTGAAAAAGTGGTGTCTATCTTGAATCAACTGCCCGATGGGGAAATCTGTTTTGTCGGGGACGGTGCAGTGAATTACCGCGGATTGATTGAAGAAACGCTTGGTGCACGCGCAAAGTTTTTATCCGAAACGAATATGATGCCGCAAGCGGGTTCGGTTTTAAAGGCGGCGGCAAAGTTGATAGCGGATGGTCAGATGACGTCGGTGTATGAGCTTGAACCTTATTATATCCGCTCTTCACAGGCAGAGCGGATGAAAGCGCATCCGCAAGGGTAAACCCGATGAAAGTGAAGATTTCAAAAGCGAAAGCATCGGATGTCGGTGTGATCAGCGAGATCGAAAAGATTTGTTTTACCGTGCCCTGGTCCTATGAGATGCTGCGATCGGATATTGTGGACAGCGTGGTGGCCGATTACTTCACCGCCAAGGATGAGCAGGGGAAAATGCTGGGCTTTAGCGGGATGTATGATGTGGCCGAAGAAGCACATATCACCAACATTGCGGTGCTGCCACTATACCGTGGACGGGGCATCGCGGGGCAGCTGGTGGCGGCCATGATTAAAAATGCGGTGATGCACGGATGTCAGGCGGTGACGCTGGAAGTGCGTATCGGCAACGAGCCGGCAATTCGACTGTACCGAAGGCACGGGTTTGTCACCGAAGGGATCAGAAAGCACTACTATAGTGACAACGGAGAGGATGCGCTGATTATGTGGCTGAATTTCGGCGGCGGGCGCAAGTTTTGATATTCAGTTGATAATCATGATGCTTTCGTTTAGAATAACCTTATCAGTTTACTACAATTATGATTCGAAGGAGAAAAAATCATGAACGATAACGGAATTCCGGATAAAACCGCGCGCTGGCTGGCTTATGTCGCTTCGTTTATCACAGGCATTATCGTGCTTGGGATGTCTGAAAGTAAATCCACCGAGATTAAAACGCATGCATGGCAGTCTATTTGGCTGGGGATTGTGGCCATCGTGGTGTCCATCGTACTGCAGATTTTTGACTGGCTGCCGGTTGTGGGCAATCTATTCAAATTGCTCGAAGGATTTGTCGGCTTAATTTGGTTTTTGATGACGCTGGTCTGCATCATTTCGGCGGTGGACGGCAAAATCTTCAAGATTCCCGGCATCCACAAATTAGCGGAAAAAAGCGCATCATAAACAAGCCCACTGATTAAAAGCCTTATCATCACTAAGGCAGAAGGAGGTTTTTTTTTTTTGCTTTCTAAAAACTTTTTTTATATCCGATGCAATAATTTACTAGGTTTGATCGTCTATTTAGTGTAAGCAAGAAACAAGGAAGGAGGACTCGGCTTTGAGCAGCATTACAAAGATTTTCGGCGATGGCTTTGAGAGCTATAAGCACTATCTAAAACGAAGGTTTTCGACGCTCAATGATTATGAAGCCGAGGACATCATCCAGCAGACGGCGATGAAATTCATCTATAAAGGCGGAGACATGGCGGCGGTCCAGCACCTGTCGGCCTACATCAAAACGTCGCTTTCCAACACAGCCAAGGATTATTTTAAAAAACAAGACACGGAAGTGCTGACGGAAATCGATGAAGAATCGGGGGGCAAGACGTCTGCGGACCCGCTTTTGGAAACGGAAATCGAGATGAAACAAACGCTGAAGGCGGCGATATCGCGTCTGGATGAGAAATCACGTTTTGTGTTTGTGCAAACGGTCATCAAGGGAACCGACTTTAAAACACTCTCGGAAAAAACAGGCGAGCCGATGGGCACGCTGCTTTCCAGAAAAAAACGCGCCGTCGCAAAACTTAAAAAAATGATGAAAGAATATTTGGACGATGAAGGAGAAGATGACGATGAGTAAAAAGAGAAGTAAAGCAAAGAAAGTATTGGGTATCATCGGTATGGTGATTGGCGGCATTGCAATGGTACTTCTGGTATCGTTTGGCGTGATGTGGCTGTGGAACGCACTGATGCCGAAGATTTTTGGGCTGACAACGATTACCTACTGGCAGGGCGTTGGCTTAGCGGTTTTGGGTCGGTTGCTGTTGGGCGGTTTTGGCGGCGGAGGCGGATGTGACGACAAGAAGCATAAAAAACACCCGGTGCGCAGTGAGTTTAAAAAGGAATTCAAAAAAGAGTTTCAAAAGGAAATGGCCAAGCATGTCGGCATGGAGATGGGCGAAGCCTGGTCGGACGACGCGTATGAAGATTGGTGGGAGAAAGAAGGCCGAGCAGGATTTGAGGCCTATGCCCAGCAGAAAAAAGAAAAAGAATAGTCGAACCATCGGGTAAACAAGAGTGGCTGCAATGGGTTTTGCAGCTGCTTTTTTTGTGCGCATGATGGCGGCCCGATGGTGCGGCGCTTTACAAATATTTATGAAAAGCCTTGTTTTTTAAGGGGTTATCCAGTAAAATAGTAATCCGTTAGGTACTTGTGCGGAATTTTTTTTGAATAAATTTAAAATTTATATACAGGAGTTTTTTTATGAAAAAAATCCCAATGACCACACCGCTGGTCGAAATCGACGGCGATGAGATGACGCGAATCCTATGGAAAATGATTAAGGATTATCTCATTGAACCGTTTGTGGACTTAAAGACCGAATACTACGATTTGGCACTTTCGGTGCGGGACGAAACAGATGACCGTATCACGGTGGAAGCGGGGGAAGCCGCCAAACGCTATGGTGTGGCGGTGAAATGCGCCACCATCACCCCAAACGCTCAGCGGGTGGAGGAATACGGCTTAAAAGAAATGTGGCGCTCGCCGAACGGCACAATTCGCGCCATTTTGGACGGCACCGTCTTTCGCGCACCGATTTTGGTGAAAGGGATTCTGCCCAGTGTACGCACATGGGAAGCGCCGATCACCATTGCAAGACATGCATTTGGCGACATCTATAACGCACAGGAAATACAGGTGAAAGGCAAGGGAACGGCGGAGCTGGTGGTCAGCACCAAAAAGGGCGAAGAGCGCATCACCATCGCGGAGTTTGACGATAAAGGCGGCGTGGTGCGGGGTATGTTCAATACCGATACTTCTATCACATCGTTCGCCATCAGCTGTTTTGAATATGCCATCGCGACCAAACAGGATCTGTGGTTTTCCACTAAGGATACGATTTCCAAATTGTATCACCACCGTTTAAAGACATTTTCCAGGAACTTTATGATGAGCGCTATAAAGACAAGTTCGAATCGCTCGGCATCGAATATTTCTACACATTGATCGATGATGCGGTTGCCCGTGTTATCCGTTCCAAAGGCGGATTCATCTGGGCCTGTATGAATTATGACGGTGACGTGATGAGTGATATGGTAGCGACAGCGTTTGGTTCGCTGGCTATGATGTCATCTGTATTGGTATCCCCAGAAGGATGCTACGAATACGAAGCTGCGCACGGCACGGTCACCCGGCATTACTACCGCCACATGGAAGGCGAGAAGACATCGACCAACTCGATGGCGACCATCTTTGCCTGGAGCGGCGCGCTTCGAAAACGCGGCGAGCTGGATGGCAATCAGGCGCTGATGGACTTTGGCGACAAGCTGGAAAAAGCGAGCATTGCGACTATTGAAAACGGCATTATGACCAAGGACCTGGTGTTGTTAAGCGAAGCAAAAAACAAAACCCAGGTGGACACGGAAACCTTTATCAAAGAAATTGCATGCACACTGAAAGGCATGCTGTAGGAGTTATACGATTAGATGAGTTTATTGAGTGAATGGAACAAAGCCTGTGAGGTAGAGCGGGACGAAAAAGAGCATAAAGCATTTTGGAACACCTATTTTGAGGCCGAAAAGCAGAACTATAAAAAAATCCTAGAAGACCACGGGACCGTGTTTTCGGGCAAACTGACCGATCTGGCCGAAACCTTCGGCATGAACCCGGTGGTTTTCACAGGGTTTTTAGACGGTATCAATACCTCACTGAAAACTGAAATCAATATGGAACGGTTGAAAGAAACCTCGGCTGTTAAGCTGGAAATTGATTTTGAAAAGCTGTATTTCAATATGCTGGATGCCAAAGCATCCTGGCTTTCCGGGCTTTCAGAGTGGGAGGGCGTTCTGCCCGCTGACCGAAGAAAAGAAATTGCGGCGGAGTGGCGTGCCAGCAAGCAGGCGGTCAGCAGCAAAGTGGGGCGAAACGATCCTTGCCCTTGCAAAAGCGGGAAAAAGTACAAAAAGTGCTGCGGTATGAATGAATAAAAAATGAACCACCTTTAAAATATAAGGTGGTTTTTTAGAATATTTTTTCCATGCAGATTGAATTGGGAAGATTCTCATATGGCCCAAAGTTGGGTATGACCGAGTAGCCGATTGTCTGATACAGCATCACAGCACCGATCATATCCCGCCCGGTTTCAACGATAAACCGCCTGTAACCCTTGGTTTTCCCTTTGGCTTCCAAAAGCCGCATAACCTGATTTGCGCTGCCCTTGTTGCGGTGCGCTTCGGCGACAAACACGCGCTTAACTTCGGCGGTGTCGTCGTTATGGCGTTTAAATCCGCCGCAGGCGATGGGTATATCTTCATCGTAGACAATATAAACGTCATGGATGCCGTCCCGCGCGTTCAGGGGGACATACACCCGCCGGTTTTCTTCGCCGCCCGCCAGATGATTAAGATAGTGATCTAATCTTTCGCACAACCGGATAAAATCCGGGTCGCGTCCGTTTGTATATTTAATATCCATCGCAAATCATCACTCCTTTTTTTATTCTATCACAAATCATCATCTGAATAAATTCACTTCTGTAAATATTCGATGAAATGCCTGCGCTTTTTTGTTTTAAAAGCATTCCAAACTATGATATAGTGATATTAACAAAAGTTTACGTTTGACAGAAAACTGTCTTTATTCAACCAAACAGGAGGATATAAAAGCTATGGGCATTATGAACATCATCAAAGGTGAATTTATTGATGTCATCGAATGGACGGACAATACGACGGATACACTGGTCTATAAGTATCCCGATCAAGATAAAGCGATCAAAAACGGCGCGCAACTGACCGTAAGGGAAAGTCAGGTGGCGGTGCTGGTCAACGAAGGCGTGATCGCCGATATATACGGCCCCGGTCGGCATGAGCTGACCACGGCGAATATGCCAATACTCACTAAACTAAAATCGTGGAAATACGGATTTGAATCGCCGTTTAAGGTGGATGTTTTCTTTGTTTCCACCAAGCAGTTTGTCAACGAAAAATTCGGTACGCAAAATCCCATCCCGATGCGGGATAAAGAATGGGGGCTGGTTCGTATACGCGGGTTTGGTATTTATGCCTTTAAAGTGGACGATGCGGGCACATTCTTAAAAGAAGTGTTTGGTACATGTGCTTCCTACGCTACGGCGGATATCACGGGACATTTAAGAAGCGCGATTATCTCCAAGTTGTCGGACACACTGGCTGAAAGCGGCATTCCGCTTTTGGATATGGCCAGCCAGTATGATGAGCTCTCCGCCAAAGCCAAGGAGAATTACCAGTCGATTTTTGAAGAATTCGGTCTTGAGCTGACGCAGTTCTTTATCCAGAACATCTCGGTTCCCGAAGAAGTGGAAAAGATGATGGACGCCAAAACCCAGATGGGTATTGTCGGCGACATGAATACTTACGCCCAGTTCCAGACGGCGCAGGCCATTAAAGACGCGGCCAACAATGAAGGCGGCGGTTTGGCCGGTGCTGGAGTGGGCATGGGCGCGGGTGCGGCGATGGGCAATATGATGGCGGGCGTCTTTTCCGGTCAGCAGGGCGGAAGCGGTAAAACCATGGTTGCGTGTCCTGAATGCGGCGCGGCTGTGGAACAGGGCAAAAAGTTCTGTCCCGAATGCGGCGGCAAGATGACGGTGGAAAAAGCCAAGTGCGTGGCCTGCGGGGCCGGCATTAAAGCGGGAGCCAAGTTCTGTCCCGAATGCGGAGCCAAACAGGAAGCGCCGACATGCGGCAAATGCGGTGCGGTGAACAAAGCGGGGGCCAAATTCTGTTCGGAATGCGGCGAAGCGATGTAGGGAAAAGCGGCATAAGAACAGGAGCAGCATCATGAGTGAAACAACCTATCAATCACCTGATGAGAATAAAAAAACACAAAACACCGAAGGTTTTAAGTGCCCTTCCTGCGGCGGCAGTACGGTTTTTGATCCCAAATCTCAGGCCTTGAAATGCGAGTATTGTCAGGCCGAGTATCCGATCGAACCTGCGCCCGGCACCATCACCGAAAAGGATCTCTTTTCGGTGGATGAAAGCGCCAATCAGGACTGGGGAATGGAAACCCGCGTGTTTAAATGCAAAAACTGCGGCGGCGAAACGGTTTTGGAAGGCAATTCGGTCTCCACGCGCTGTGCGTTTTGCGGCAGTCCCAATGTGGTATCCATCGATGAACTGCCGGGCATCAAACCGGAATCGGTTCTGCCCTTTAAGGTAGATAAACCAGACGCGGTCAGCCGGTTTAAAACATGGATCGGAAAGCGCTTCTGGGCACCGAACGCGCTGAAAAAAACCCATACGATGGATAAAAACATCAAAGGCATCTATGTACCGCACTGGACGTATGACAGCGATACGTATTCATCCTATAGTGGAACAGCGGGGAATTATTACTACGAGACTCAAAGGTATACCGTGATGGTGGACGGCCGTCCGCAGCAGCGTACGCGGCAGATCCAAAAAATTCGCTGGTTTCCGGTCGGCGGCAACTATGACCGCTTTTTCGATGATGTGCTGATTAATGACAGCACTAATGTTGACAAGACCATCATCACCAATATTCAGCCCTTTAATCTGTCTTTGCTGGAAGTCTATAACCCGCGTTTTCTGGCGGGGTTTGCGGCCGAGCGATACGCCAAGGGTGTGAAAGCCATCTGGGAAAATGCCAAAGAGATTATGCGAAGCGGGATCCGCAGTGATATCCATGCGATCATCCTAAGGCGGGCTGATGTGGTGGGCAGTATCAACATCAATACGCGCTACGATCACGTCACATATAAGCATATGCTTTTGCCGGTCTGGATTTCGGCCTACACCTTCCGCGGCAAGCTGTTTAACTTCTATATCAACGGTCAAACCGGAGAAGTGCAGGGACGTTCGCCGGTCAGTTTCTGGAAGGTACTGATCGCCATCCTGATTGCAGCGGGCATCATTGCCCTCGTCACATGGCTGGTGCAAAGCAGCGGTATGACCAGCGGCGGATATTATTAGGAGCGAAGAAACGTTTAATCAGTCAAAAAAAGCCTCGGAGAGTGTCCTTTGGACAATTTCACGAGGCTTTGTGTTTTTCATGAAATTTTTGGGTTGAACGCTATCGCTTCAGCGCCGCGCCCTGATCGGCTGACAGCACGTTTTGAGCATATCTTCTGATATAGCCGGAAAGCTCTTTCGGCGGACGGATTTCAATTTCACTTTTGCGTTTCTCTATCTCCGCATCATCCACTTTTAAGTTAATCATATATTTTCGCATGTCTACTTCGATGATATCCCCGTCCTTAACGTAGGCAATCAGTCCGCCGCTGGCCGCTTCGGGCGAGATATGGCCGATGGCCGCACCGCGTGTGGCACCCGAAAAACGTCCGTCGGTCAACAGCATGACGTCTTTATCCAGCCCCATGCCCGCGATGGCTGAAGTGGGGGAGAGCATCTCACGCATACCAGGGCCGCCTGCCGGGCCTTCGTAGCGGATGACCACCACGTCGCCTTTGACGATTTTGCCGCCCATGATGGCGTTGATCGCTTCTTCTTCGCTGTTAAACACCTTGGCAGGGCCGGAGTTGACCTGCATACCTGGGTCCACCGCACTGCGCTTGACCACACTGCCTTTGGGTGCGATATTGCCGAACAGAATGGCAAGTCCGCCGGTCTTGGAGTAGGGGTTGTCGATGGGACGAATCACTGTTTCGTTCAAGTTCTTTGCCACCGCGAGGTTCTGCTTCACCGTACCACCGGTAACTGTGATGCAATCCTCGTTGAGGAGGCCAGCTTTTGAGACTTCTTTCATTACAGCTTGAACACCGCCTGCGGCGTAGAGGTCCTGCATATGATGATGTCCTGCCGGAGCCAGATGGCAGAGGTTGGGCGTCTTTTCGCTGATCTCGTTGACGGTTGTCAGCGAAAAGGGTACGTTCGCTTCCCGCGCGATGGCAGGCAGATGCAGTACTGTGTTGGTGGAGCACCCCAGCGCCATATCAATGGTGATGGCGTTTTCAAAAGATTTTTCATTGACAATGTCCAAAAATTTAGTATCCGATTTGTAAAGGTCCATAATGCGTGTTCCAGCTGCTTTGGCCAGTTTGACGCGATTGGCGTACACCGCCGGAATACTGCCGTTGCCGGGCAGCGCGATGCCTAAAACCTCGCACAGGCAGTTCATCGAGTTGGCGGTGAACATACCGCTGCAGGAACCGCAAGAAGGGCACGCGTTTTCTTCATAATAGTGCAATTGCGCTTCGTCAATTTTACCGCTGGAGAGCGCGCCGATGGCTTCGAACACGGTGTTTAAATCCATCGATTTGCCGTTTTCGTCATTCAGCGAGAGCATCGGGCCGCCAGAGATAAAGATAGAGGGCAGGTTCAGCCGCGCCGCCGCCATCAGCATGCCGGGGACGATCTTGTCACAGTTTGGAATAAACACCAGCGCGTCAAACGCATGCGCATACGCCATGCATTCCACACTGTCCGCGATGATTTCACGGGACGCCAGCGAATACTTCATGCCGCGATGGCCCATGGCGATACCGTCGCAAACGCCGATGGTGTTAAACTCTAAAGGTGTGCCTCCCGCTGCCAAAACAGCGTCTTTCACCGCTCTTGCGATGGTGTTTAAGTGAATATGACCGGGGACGATTTCGTTAAACGAATTGACGATGCCGATAATCGGTTTATAAATCTGCTCGTCGGTTAGGCCACCTGCTTTTAGAAGTGAGCGATGCGGCGCTCTGGCCGCACCTTCTTTGATGCCGTCTGATATCATAAGGGTAAACCTCCTAAAACTTTTAAATATCACACAAGCCAATGCTTGCGTGTTAATCTCTATATTATATTTTAGTTTATGCGAGTTGGAGAAAAAACGCAAGGGTAGGCTTTAAATTTCGCATAAAATAAAATGTCCGGAGGACAGGGCAAGGATAGGGAACGATTACAATTGGATATGATCAGCGATATTCGGGCAGAACAAAGGTTTCGCCCAACGCCTGGATGAGATTGACTCCGATACCGTAAACGCCTTCCAGGTTCTCTTTTGTCATCACGACCTCGGGCGTACCCAGGCTGTGGAGCCGACCGCCACTCAGCAGGGCAATGCGGTCGCAGTACTGACGCGCCAGATTGAGATCGTGCAGGATGCAGACGACCGAAAAGTGCTCGGCGCGGCTAAGGGCTTTGGCTGTCTTCAAAAATGCCACCTGATGACGAATATCCAGCCCCGCGACCGGCTCATCCAACAGCATGATGCCCGCCTGCTGAGCCAGCGCCCGCGCCAGAATCATGCGCTGCCATTCACCGCCCGAAAGCTCGGTGACCATACGGTTCTTTAAATGCAAAATTTCGGCGCGCTGCATCGCCTGTTTTGCAATCTCATAATCTGCTTCGGTTTCGGTCTGCATGCGCTTTAAATGGGGATTTCGTCCGGTCAGCACGATGTCCTGCACGGTGAAATCAAATTCCAGCGATGCGTGCTGCTGCACCAGCGCCATGGTTTTTGCAATCTCACGTACTTTGAAGGTTTGGACATCCCGACCTTCCACCAACACTTGTCCGCTGTCGGGTTTTAAATACCCCGATATACATTTTAAAAGCGTGGTTTTGCCGCTGCCGTTGGGGCCGATGATACCGAAAAACTCACCTTTTTTGACGGTGAGTGAAATATCGTTGACAGCCAAATCGTGTTTATCATAGGAATAATGGATGTTTTTAATCTCAATCTGACTCATACCGTTTTCCTGCCTTTCCTTAAAAGGTAGAGGAAAAAGGGCACACCGACCAGTGCGGTGATGACGCCGACCGGCAGTTCCTGCCCCGATATGATGTTTCTGGCCAGTGTGTCAGCCAGAAGCAGGAATACACCGCCGGTGATAAATGAGAGCGGGATGAGTGTCCGATGATCCGGCCCCGAAAGGATGCGCACCACATGGGGGATGACCAAACCGACAAAGCCGATAATGCCGCTGACCGACACCGCTGCCGCCGAGGCGATGGAGGCGAAGATCAATAAATTGCGTCGCACCGCCGCTGTGTTGACGCCGAGATGCCTTGCGGCCTCGTCGCCTTGCAGCATGATGTTAAGGTCGCGCGAATACAGCCAACAGAGCGCTGAGCTGACGAGCATGACGGGTAAACCGATTGAGACTTCGGTCCAGCCGGTGGCCGAAAAACTGCCCATCGTCCAAAGGATAATGCTCTCCATCTTGTCCCGGAAAATAATCATGAGACAGTAGATGAGTGCAGAAGACAGGGATGTGATGGCGATGCCCGAAAGGATGAGCGAGAAGGTGGAAACCTTGCCGCCGATACGGGCGAGGTTGTAGACGGTAAACATGGCGGCGAGTCCGCCGAGAAAAGCAAACAGGGTGATGGCACCGAAGCTGATAAAGGGCAGAGAAAACGTCAGCGTTAAAGCCACCGTAGCGCCCAGCGCTGCACCCGAACTGACCCCCACCACATAGGAATCCGCCATGGGGTTTTTAAACATACCTTGCAGGCTGGCACCCGAAACGCTTAAAGCACCGCCAACAGCCAGCGCCAACAGCGCACGGGGCAGGCGCAGACTGAAAAAGATGGTGGATGCGGCCGCATCCTCCTGCCCGCCCAGAAGGGAAATAAGCGCCTTTAGGCTGATGCCCGAACTGCCGGTCAAAAAAGCCAGTGCCAGCGCGGCGATGCCGACCATCAGTACAATGATACCCAAAAGGGCGGGACGGATGAGATACTTTTTCAAATGCACTATTCTCCTAAAAGATAATCCTGAATAATCAACATGGTTTCACCGATGCGCGGGCCGGGACGATTGATGAGGTCATCCGAGATAAACAGATATTGACCGTTTTTCACCGCTGAAAGCTGGCTCATCACAGGATCGGCCAGAAGATCTGATTCGGGCACCCAGGAAGAAACGATCAGCACATCCGGGTCGGAGGCAACCAAATCTTCGGCCGAGTATTCCAGCCATTCCATGCCGCTCTCTGCCGTGACGCAATCGCCGCCTGCCATCTCGATGAGGGTGTTGATAAAACTGCCCTGACCGGAGGTCCAGTAGCCGCTGTCGCCAATGCTCATGGCGTAATAGACGCTGGGGTGCGCAGTCATAGCGACGCTTTTTTCTGTGACTTCATTCGCTTGTGCGGCAATCTCATCGACCAGCGCCTGCGCTTCGTCGGCTTTGCCCACCTGCTCACCGATCAGCAGAATGCTTTGGGCGATATCTTCATAGTAAGTCGGCTCTACAGAGACAACACGGATGCCGATATCGGTCAGCGGCAGAATCTGTTCATGCTGGAGCCCGTTGCCCGCAAAAACGATATCCGGTGAAAATCCGATGACCTTTTCGATATCAAAGCCGCTGTAATCGCCGATTTTTTCGATATCTAGCGCGGCTTCGGGGTAATTGGAGATGGCGTCCACGCCGATAATCTGATCGCCCACACCCAGCGCAAACAGAATTTCAGTGATGCTGGGCGCAGTGGAGACGATGGTCATATCATCGGTGAACGCGGGAGCGGCTTCCACAGTCTGACCCATGGCGTCCGTGTTTTCGTCCATGATGTCCTTGGCCACCGGAGTTGCTGTGGGGGCGGATACCGCACAAGCGGTTAGAAAGGCCGCGGCGAGTACCAGTACAAACATAAGTTTCAGTGTCTTTTTCATTTGTTCCTCCTAATTTTTTTGATTAGGAAGTTACGTTGGGACCAAAAAATAAAAAACGCCCGTGTGCGAAAGCGAAAGGGCGAGATTCACGTTTTAAGTGTCCGTCCGTTTCTTCCCTCCGAAGAATAAGACATGGCGTATTGAAGGCAGGTTTCCCGGCTCGGCTTCATCCTATCCTGTGCGCCTTCCCAAAAAGATTTTTTTGGTGGCTTTTGGCACAGGCAGTCTGCCTTACGGTAGCGGAAGGCTGCAACGGCTTATACACCGTTTTCCCTATTATCCAGCTTGCGGCTGGCACCATATACGCATTATTTAATTAACTGCTAAAAAACTATAACATCGAAAGGGGACGTTGTCAATTTACGCAGGGTTAATTTTTCGTTAAAAAAGATGATGAAAATCAAAAAAAATGCTTTAAACTTTTTTGGTTTTGTGGTATAAAAGATATGCACGATTTTTGCGAGAATGGCGGAATTGGCAGACGCGCTAGATTCAGGTTCTAGTGAGCAATACGCTTGTGCAGGTTCAAGTCCTGTTTCTCGCACCACCGGACAGTGTCCGGTACTAAAGACGCGCACCTATATGGGTGGGTGTCTTCTTTTTTGCCTGCATAAAAATTTCGTCAGATAATATTTTCTACCGCACCATAACGCTCTTAAGGACGTAAAAACCCTTGTTTTGAGCCTAAAAAAGCACAATCTGACGAGGAATGTGCTTTTATCGTACTATAAGCTGGATGCTTTTTCAAATTCTGTTGAGGAATTATCAAGATTATTTTTAAATTTAAATTTTATTTTTATAGGTTTATCCTGATAGACTGAAATTTCTTTTACCAAATGAACAACAATGCTTCTGGACAGCTTTTTTATTTCGCCTTTCTCAATAAATTCAGCTAAGATTTCATTGCTACTTATCCTTTCGGTTTTCTTTTTATTGAGTTGGTTTTTAAGACTTAACTGCTTTGTAGATAATGCTTCTTTTCGCTCATTTAAGTATCCCTGCATGTATTGATATTCTTGGCTAGTATACCCAGACTAAAATCCTTTTCTGCTTCGCTGAGAAGAAAAGCGGCCTTATCCAGTTTGGCTTGAAGACTCTCAAGTTTTTGTTTCAGCATATGATCGGTACGCTCAACATAGGAAGTAGAAGCCGCTTTTTGTTTTAAATGATCGGCATTTTGATATGCTCTGATCTGTCATTGAATAGCATCTAGTACCACAGCTTTAATCACATCTTCATTGACGAAGTGACTACTGCATGCTGAGGATCCATTTTTCTTATAGTTTGAGCAAACATAGTTACAGTAATGAATACCATTTTAGGCTACCCAGTAATGCTTGAAAACGACAAGCTAATCAGCGCTTTATGTAAAATTGACACACATAAAAGAGAAATAATTTTACTCACATTCTTTATTGAATTAAAAGATTTTGAAATTGCTAAATTACTGAATATCGCTAAAAGCACAGTACAGTACAGACGAAAGAAAGCCTTGGAAGACATTAGGAAGAATATGGAGACATTAAATGAACGATAGGCGAATCCTACCTTGTGCGGTAATACAAGAGGCGGTAAATGGTGATATTGATGCGATTGATGCTATTTTAGAGTTTTATAAAGGGTATATCTTTTCGCTTTCCACAAATAATAGATGCATTGAGGGCGAAAAAAATCATTGCCGAATTGACTTTGAAATGAGTGAACTACTGAAAAGTACGATTAACAGAAAAAATATTCGAATTTGAATTAGAATAGGAATTTGCACCTTCATAACTGAATAGAAAGCCAGCATACATTTGGCTGAATGCGACGCCCCGACTAGGGAATGCGCCATGATAATTTGGAGCGATGACATTCCGCTGGTTATCAGAGGTGGGACCCTGACTGCCAAGACCATTTAGCCTTGATCATGATACACCTGCTTTCAGTATCAACGGATACTGAACAGTGCGTCCATAGGAATGGACCGGGGCGTTACCCGCGGAACTGTTTTTCCGGACAGTCGTGCAGGTTTGATGAAGACTGACTATAAACGCATGATTTGCAAAGTCAATGAAGTAATCTTGAGAAGAGAGATAACGAGGGCTTAGAGAATAACTTTGCGTTTTAGTAAATACATTTATTGAGGAGGAGAAGCATAGATGAAGTTACTTGACAGACGAAAGAAGGTGATGAAGTGAGCCTGGTTAAAGACATAGCGGATTATCTGGAGGATAATGCATACGGCACGGTAGGGACGGATATTTTTCTGTCCGATTTTCCCAGCAGTCCGGACAGCTGTATCGCGGTGTACCAGAACGAAGACAGTGCGGTGGAGCGTATCGCGGGTATCGATGTGCCGGCAGACCGCATTATGGGCATCAAAAAGCCGCGGTTTAAGGTGGTGGTGCGAGAAGCGTCTTACGATGCGGCCATGGCTTCGATGAAAGCCATCGAGGAGGAGCTTGTACAGATCGGTGATGAGTATATTGGGACCTTAAGCGAAGGCGTCGAAATCAACGGCGCTTTTTATTATCATCTAAAAAACCACACGCTATGCGTGTGGAGCAGTAAAAAGCTTTAGCGTTTTTGACGAAGAAAACCTCCAGAGAGTAGAATAAATGCGGTACGTCAGCCGCAAAAAAGAACTCAAAGGAGGTTACCCATAATGGATGAAAGTAGCTTATCACATACCCGATGGGACTGCAAATACCATATCGTATTTGCGCCAAAATATCGAAGGAAAGTGATATACGGAAAGCTGAAGAAAGAGATAGGTATGATACTTCGCGAGCTGTGCGAGCGAAAAGAAGTCGAGATTGTAGAGGCCAACGCCTGTGCAGACCACATACACATTAAATGCAGCTATTTTGTGGAAATAATAAGAAAAAGTACGCTATATGCAGTTGTTTGCAGTCAAATGCGGGTATAGAATTCAATTGGAAACCAACGTTTACGTGATGAGCGCAGGCGAGGGTTAAGTGCCCTTTAGGGTGCAAATCCCTTCCTATCTGCCTAAAACGCAATATATGGACTATTCATTGAAAGATTAGTCTACATATTGCGTTTTTTATTTTTCGAAAAAAAGCTAGTATATACCAATAGGTCGAATGACTGCAACTGGGACTGCAACAGGAAAAATCGATTTTTATTTTTGAGGTCCATAGTATAGACACTGGATAACGTTCAAGTATTAGTATGATTTTTCGAGAATTTTGCACCAGAGCCAATCTAATGACTGGTGACGATTATTGACCAAACGCGAAACTGCTCCTATAATAATAATTAAGAGTATTGGTTGGATGTTCAGTCTGTGTACAGAAAGCTAATGCTATTGAAAAGTAAGTCCACAGTTTAAACAAGAAAAATAGATTAGGAGTGGTTAAATGAAAAAACTATTTAAAGTAACAACCAAAACCATTGTTGCGACTGGTTTGGGTGCAGCGCTGTTCACATTGCTGTTCATGTTTGTGAAAGTACCGTCTCCCATTCCCGAAACGAGCTTTCAGACGGCTTATGGCCTTTCCGCCATGTTTGCCACGCTGTTTGGACCCATCTGCGGATTCTTAATTTCATTTATCGGTCATGCCTTGAGTGATGCCATCCAGTATGGTTCGCCGTGGTGGAGCTGGGTTATCGCCAGCGGCGTTTCCGGCTTTATATTTGGTATCGCTTACAGAAAAGTCAGAGCAGACGAAGGTGTATTTAAAGGCAAAGATATTTTAAGATTCAACATTATTCAGGTGATTGGTAATATTATCGCGTGGATTATTGTTGCACCGGTCTTGGATATTCTGTCATCTATGCGGAACCCGTTAATTTGGTATTCACACAGGGCGCGGTTGCCTGCTTGATGAACGCAATCAGTGCTGGTGTATTTGGTACACTGCTACTCCTGGCATATGCCGCAACCAGAACCAAAAAAGGAAGCTTGAGCAAAGAATAATAACGTTACAAGCATGAGGGAAAAATGAACAGACAACCAATCATTGAATTCACGGACTTTTCTTTTCAATATTTTAGCCAGCAGGAACCAACGCTGTACATGATATTAATCTTAAAATCTTTAAAGGCGAAAAAATTTTAATTGTTGGACCAAGCGGTAGCGGAAAAAGCACCTTAGGGCATTGTCTAAACGGCCTTATTCCGTTCTATTATAAAGGTGAGTATCACGGGCAGCCTAAAAATTGCCGGAGACGAAACAAAGGAACAAGATATTTTTCGCTTGTCCAAAAAAATCGGTACCGTACTACAGGATTCCGACGGGCAGTTTGTGGGGCTAACGGTGGGCGAGGATATCGCCTTTTCCTTGGAAAACGACTGTGTTCCCCAGCCTGAAATGAAACTGCGTGGTAAAAGCGATTGCCGAAGATGGTGGATATGGAGAGGCATTTGGCTTCTTCGCCTTTTGAGCTTTCGGGTGGACAAAAACAGCGGACGTCACTTGGCCGGAGTTATGGTGGATGATGTGGATGTTTTGTTGTTTGATGAACCGCTGGCCAACCTCGATCCGGCAACCGGAAAACAAGCTATTGAGATTATCGACGATATTCATCAAGAAACAGCGGTAAAACAATCATTATTATCGAACATCGGCTGGAAGATGTTTTGCATCGCCCGGTTGACCGTGATTATCTAATTGTGGATGAAGGTCGGATTATCGCCGACATGAACGCGCATGAAACTGGTCGCCTCCGAAGTGTTAAAGCAAAACGGTATACGTGAGCCGCTGTATGTGACGGCGCTTAAATATGCGGGTGTGGATGTGACGCCGAGATGAGCCCAGGGACATATCGATACGCTTCGGCTTGGCACGGTAGATAAAGAAAAGGTAACGGGCGTGGTATCGGGCGTCGAGCAAAGTTAAACAGCCTGTTGAGAAACGGACGATTATTAGAATCGAACATGTGTTTTTTAAATATGAAAAAGAAAATCGGATGATACTAAAAGATGTTAACATAGATATCTTTGAAAGGGGATGATGCTCGCCTTGGTGGGCCGAAACGGTGCAGGAAAATCGACGATCGCGAAGCTCCTATGCGGCTTTGAAAAGAACGATTCTGGAACGGTTTATTATAACGGAGAGGATATCGTGGATAAAAGCATCAAAGAACGCGCCGAGATGATTGGTTATGTGATGCAGAATCCGAATCAGATGATTTCTCAAAATCTGATTTATGATGAAATTGCGCTGGGATTAAAGCTTCGCATAAGGTTGATCGACAGATGACGAGATTGATCGGCGTGTGCGAAAGGCCTTAAAAATTTGCGGGCTTTCGCCGTTTATTACGGTGGCCGATTTCGGCCTTAAGCTATGGCCAAAAAAAGCGCGTCACCATCGCATCTATACTGGCCTTGGAACCGAAGATTATCATTTTGGATGAGCCGACTGCGGGCAGGATTACAGACACTACAGTGAGATTATGGAGTTTTTGAACGCCGTTAATCATGAAGGCATCACAGTTCTCATGATTACACATGATATGCATCTGATGCTGGAATATACGCCGCGGGCGATTGTGCTGAACGACGGCGAAGTGGTGAAAGCCGCCGAAGCCTCGACTATTTTAACCCAGCCCAAGGTGATTGAAGTGGCCAACCTCAAAGAAACTTCGCTGTACCGACTGGCCCAGCAGGTGGGCGTGGCGGACGAAACGGATTTTGTGCAGTGCTTTATTGACTACGAAAGGCGGCAAAGACAATGAGAATGTCGCTTTTTGCAGCACAAAAATCTGATTCACCCATCCACCGCCTTTCCGGCTTGACCAAGCTGCTTTGTTTTCTTCTGCTGACCGGTGCAGTGATGTTCAGCTATGATATCCGAGTCATCCTGATCATCATGGTTTTTTCGTTTGCGTTGCTTCGCATTTCGAGGATTAAGTATGCTCAAATTCGCTTGATGGTGATTTATGTGTTGGTTTTTCTGGCCATCAACGCTGTGCTGACATTCTTCTTTGCGCCGGGATATGGCACCGAGATTTACGGGACCCAGCATGTTTGGATAAAGCTCATCGGCAAGTATTCTGTAACCGCCGAAACACTATTTTTTATCATCACAAAGTTTATGAAGTACGCATCGGTCATTCCGCTGGGAATGATTTTTCTCCTGACGACCGACCCCAGCGAGCTTGCCTCTTCAATGGCCGGCGTGGGGCTACACTACAAAGCCGCCTTTGCGGTGTCGCTGACCTTGCGGTATTTTCCGGATGTTCAGCGCGAATATCGGGATATTTCGCAGGCACAACAGGCAAGAGGGGTGGAGATGTCCAGCAAAGCGCGGTTTATGGACCGTATAAAACGCGCACTAGCGATTATCTTCCCGCTGATTCTATCAACACTTGACCGGATTGATATGATTACCAACGCGATGGATTTAAGAGGCTTTGGAAAAAACAAGAAGAGGACATGGTACAGCAAGAAAAAGTTCAAAACCAGTGATTACTTTGCTGTCTTGCTTTCGGTCATAATCCTTTGCGCCACAATCGCGGTATCGGTTTTTATCAACCACAGCCGTTTCTATAATCCGTTTGTATGATAAAAAGGAGATTTAATGAAAGCTATTCTTGTTTTCCAGACCGATTTCACCTATAAAGAAGGCGCGGTTTGCGCAATGTACGGGGTAGTCAAGAGCGTGGACCGAAGCCTAGAGATTATTGACGGCACGCATGAAATCCCAAAATTTGATACATGGAGCGCTTCGTACCGCTTGTTTCAGAGCATGAAATTTTGGCCGGAAGGCACGGTGTTTGTTTCTGTGGTGGATCCCGGTGTAGGCACACCTCGAAAAGCGGCCGTGGCCAAAACTGTGGACGGATATTTTGTCGTCTCCCCTGACAATGGTTCGTTGACGCACCTGAAGAAGAAAGTGGGCATTGTGGAAGTCCGCGAAATCGACGAAACCAGAAATCGTCTGGTCGGTAAAGATACCGAAAAAGCTGCTGTTTTCCATGGGCGGGATTTGTTTGGATACTGCGCGGCCAAGTTGGCCAGCGGCATCATCTCTTTTGAAGAAGTGGGGTCGGTTTATCCTGTGGATGAAATCATCGAGCATCCTATCTTTGAGCCCGCATTGAAAGACGGGAAAGTCTTTGGCATTATCGAGATTCCTGATCCGAACTTTGGAAACTCATGGACGAATGTTCCATTAAAAACTTTCAAAGCAGCCGGATTTGAATATGGCGACTGGGTGGAAGTAGTGATTAAAAATGACGGACAAATTATCTTCCAACAGAAAATTCTGTTTCATCAATCGTTCGGGTATGCCAAAAAAGGGCAGCCGATGATCTATAATAATGAACTTTTAAATATTGCGTTTGCAGTGAACCAAGGCAGTTTTTTGGAAGAATACCACATCGGATACGGTGCGGGATGGACGGTTGAGTTTGCAAAGTAGAATCATCTCTATGGAGGAAAAAGCGTGAGAAAGCTGTTGGTTTTTCAAAGTGATTTTGGTTTGGCGGACGGCGCTGTTGCGGCGATGTACGGCGTTGCGTTTGATGTGGATGAAACGATAAAAGCCTATGATCTGACTCATGAGATTCCGCCCTATGATATTTGGGAGGCATCGTATCGGCTTTATCAGACCATTGAATACTGGCCTGAAGGCACGGTGTTTGTTTCAGTGGTGGACCCGGGCGTGGGTTCGTCCCGTAAAAGTGTAGTTGCTCAGACTATTGATGGGAAATTTGTCGTGACACCGGATAATGGCACCCTGACACATCTGAAAAAATATGTAGGCATCGCTGCGGTAAGGGAGATTGAAGAAAGCAAACATCGGCGCAAAAACACCGAGTTCTCCTATACGTTTCATGGACGAGATGTATATGCGTACACTGGCGCCAAACTGGCGGCAGGCGTGATCACGTTTGAAGATGTCGGTAATGAGCTTTCAGTAGAGAACATTGTAGAACTGGAACTGAGCGAAGTGATAAAAACCGACGACAGCATTATCGGGAATATCGACATTCTGGATGTCCGTTTCGGTTCGCTTTGGACCAACATATCTCGTGAGGATTTTTTGAGCATCGGATTTGAGTTTGGGGAGCAGATTGAGCTTAAAATTATGGATGGTCCCAGAACGGTGTATAACAATCGCGTCACTTTCGGACGATCCTTTACTGATGTTTATGCCAGCGAGCAGATTATCTATGTCAATTCGCTCTATCGTATGGCGGTTGCTATCAACCAAGGGAACTTCGCCAAGGCCTATAATATTGGCACAGGGCAATCCTGGACGGTGGAGTTTAAGAAGATTAACAAATAGTAGTGAATTGTATCGAAAATTCGGACAGAATAATAAGAGAATTGAATTGACTGCAGTAGTGACTGCAGTAGCGATAAACCTAGAAGGACTTAAGAGGACTTAGAAGGACTTTTCCGGCACAAAAAAGGGCTTAGAAGGGAGCAGTTTCGCGTCAAGCCCAAAAAACCTACGTAAAAAGGCACTTTTCAGTGCCTTTTTTGATGTATCAAATTCGCAGTTTTTAAGGTTTCAAGCTTATGGTATGATTATCGAATGAATTTGAGAGAAAATTACTTTGTAAAGATGAAAGCTTGCCCCGTTGGGTATGACATACATGAAAAACGTGTATCACATCGACAGGCAAATTGAGCAAATAACCGATAGTAGTTTAAAACCAACATACAAAACGCCGCAAATCATTTCCTTGGTTTTGATGGGCTTTCTGCTAAGAATGCATAGCTTCAATCAACTGAATTTTCTGATTAAAGCCGGAGAGTTTAATGAGATCTATTCTCTTAAAGGACAGGTTTCACAGATTGATGCCATTAGAAATTCTCTAAAGTCCATCAATCTAAATATGCTACGCCGGATTAATCAGAAAATTGTGCGGAAAACTGTCAGAAACAAAGTATATAAAGAAGGAACAATTGACGGGTATACCATAGCGGCCATCGATGGAACCAACCTTTTCAACATCAGAAAACCTTCTTGTGATGATTGTATTTATACCAGTAGACGAGGGAAGGTATATTATGCGCATGTGTGTACCGTCATGTCATTGATTGGGGATGGGGTAAACCTGGTGATAGATTATGATATGAGATGATCAAGCACCGAGAAGAAGCCAATGATACCGGCGAAGGTGAGTTGGTCGCCGCCAAAAGGCTGCTAAACAAAGCGTTTCAAGGCACAAAGGGCTCATCGATATGGTTACTTATGACGCACTCGCATGCAATTCTGTTTTTTTGAATGAATGTTTGAATCTGAACATCGATGCCATCATCAGAGTCAAGGACAATAACAATCTAGCGATACGCAAGGTAAAGAAAGAAACAAACTCGAAGCATCCGAATAAGTATTGGCACGATGGACCAATGAAATCACATCCTTTGAATCCATCTTTCATATGGATGGCGTTCAATCGCCGTTACGCTACGTCAAATTTGCGAAGCGAAAGAGCAATGGTGAAAGATCACAAGTCTTGATTGTCACAACGGCATTGGATATGAATATAAAGACGCTATACAGAATAATGAAAGCGCGTTGGAATATCGAGAACCGGGTATTTAACAATCTGAAAAACCACGCGAGCCTGAGCCATTGTTTTGTGCATGGCGGCAATGCGGTTGAAGCAATACTGTATTTGATGTTTATCGCTTCCAATCTTTTTCAATTATTCAAAACGCGGCGCCTTAAAAACCATGTGCCAATACAGATAGAATTAATCAGATTGTTGCACAGAGGGTTATACCAAACAGATAGAAAAACGATCGCATTTCTGAACACCAAATTCGATTCTCTATTATGAGACTTAAGAAGTTACTCCAACCTTTGGCACCCCGAACACCAATATATCGCGCCGCCCATATAGGCGCACTTTTGTATCTCCGCGCCGCAAACGGGGCAGGGCTTGCCCACTGTGTTTTTGCTCAAAATGGTGGTGTAACCGCCGGGATTGCCGAATAAGTCCTTCTCGGTGTCTCTGCCGCCAAGGTTTGTCATTTCGGTCAGCGTGTTTTTAATGGAATCAAACAGTTTCGCGTATTCTGCGTCGCTGACGGTGTTCATCTTGCGCTTGGGATGAATTTTGGCGTTGAAAAGGATATCCTGCAAAACGCCGTTGCCGAGGCCGGGGATGCGCTGGTGGGTGGCCAAAAATGCTTTGGCCGATAGCTTGCCGGAATCATCATCGCGCAGCTGTTCAAAATAGGCGGCATTAAACGCCGCACTGAGGGGAAGCGGTTTTTCCAGAGCGGCTGTGTAATAATCGCTCTCAAATTCGCCGGACTTAAACGCCAGCACCGCCCCGTACATCTGCAGGGAAACGGTGAGCACACTGCCATCATCAAAAGCAAGATAAAGCTGATGCTTGGCAGGCGCGGTATCGGCCGAAGAGAAATAGCGGATATTCGCGCCGTCGCCTAAAACGATTTTGGTGTCTCCGGCAGAAATCTCCACCATCGCGCCGATACCTTGGGTGTCGCCGATGACCTGCCCGGCCAGACGGGCGCCATAAGCTTCGGGGTCACCAAAGTAGAACGCAAACTTATGAGCAGACGCGTTTGCAACAGCGCTTTGAATTCTTTTGCCGCGAATGGTTCCGTTGAGCTGCTTTGCCAGTGTGGTGCTTTCGGGGATTTCAAGCATTTTTTTCTCCTTATATTTAGATCAACTAAAAAATCAGCTTCATCACATATACGCCGTCATCTTCGTCTATTTGCTGATAGCCTAACTCCTCATACATCCGTTTGGTGCCGCGGTAGCGTTTTTCAGGGCTGTCTTTGCTCTCGAAAGGCAGAGCCAACATGCCGACATACCCTTTTGACTTGAACGCTTCAGTAATCTGTTTTAACATCTGCCGGGCGACACCCTGTCCGCGATAGTCGGGATGGATGACAAAACACATGGTGGCGCCGAATTTACCTTCAGTCATATAGGGCGTGATGTCCTCGGCTACGCGGATATAGCTTGTCGCATCATTGGCGTTGCACCAGCCGATCACGGTATCATTGTCAAAAGCCAAATAACCTTTCATGCGCCCCGCTTTTATCTCGGCGATCGCTTCCGCACGGTTTTCTTCGCCAGTACGCGCCATCCACTTTTCATCGGGCAGATCGGCATGATAGAACCGGCAGTAACAGCCCGACCAGTGCGGTGCGTGCCCAAAGTTCGGGCCGGCGAAAAAGTCGGCGAAGGTTTCGGCGTCCTCGGGCATCAGCGGACGGATATGAATTGACATACATGTTTTCCTCGTATTCATCAGGATATTTTTATTATATCTTAAAGTGCAGCGGGATTAAATGGAAAATTATTCACATTCGAATTGACCGTTTATGATATAAAGATGGTATAATTGGTGTTGATAGTATTAAACGCTGAGGATGGGCCATGATGAAAAAGAAAAGCGCATTATTATATATTCTGTTGATGATCGCCGTGCTGATATTGGGGACGCTGGCTGTGGTGCCGTTTTTGACCACGGGCGGCATGCTGGATTTACGGTTGGATTATGAGGACATCGATGCTGCGGATTATGGTGTGACCGCCGAAAACGTAACGCTTACCACCGATGACGGTCTTAGGCTGGCGGCGTATTTTGTGGAAGCCGAATCGCCCGAAGGTGCGGTGGTGCTGGTTTCGGGCATGCATAACCCGCCGGTACGCGATTTTCTAGGCTTTGCAAAGATGTTTCAAGACAACGGATTTTCCACGCTTTTGGTCGAGATGCGGAGCCACGGCGACAGCGAGGGCTTTGGAATATCCATGGGTATGAACGAGTGGATGGACGTGAAAGCGGGCGCGGAATACATCGAAGCGCTGAACGAATATAAAGATTTGCCGATCATCGCCTACGGTACATCGATGGGTGCGGGCACCGTCATTATCACGGGTGCAAAAGTGGAGGCCATTGACGCGGTTATCAGCGCTTCGGCGTTTACCCGTTGGAGCGATCTCGTGGCCGCAAACTTGCGCGAGATGGGAGCGCCGGAATGGTATATCACCATCCAAAAACCGTTCTTTGACCTGCATATGGGGCTAAAATACGGCCTGAATAAGATGCAGTATACGCCGATCAACCAGATGAAGCATTTAAACAAGCCCATTCTTTTGATGCACTCGGAAGGGGACACCCAGGTGCCATTTTCGAGCCTTGAGCGCCTAAGGCAGGCCGCGCTGAGCGACCCGAACGCCGACATATCCAATATCTATATCTATACGCTGGAAGGCGACTATCATTTTATCTGCCGTGAGGATTTGGAAAACGACCCGCGCGGGGACAAGGAATTTAGTCAGGCGGTGCTGGGGTTTTTGGAGCGGATTGGGGAGTAGTCTTCATATAAAAGGAGAAAGTATAATTCTCTAATATTGTGACAACATCACTTATTTTCCTATCAAAACCAATATAATAAAGGCATAAGAACAAAGCAATCAAGACATTATCATAAAGGGTTTTTAAACAGGAAAGAAGGAAAATGCAATGAAAAAAAATGTAGGCAGAACCGATCAAATCGTGCGTTATGTGCTCGCAGTGGTGCTTTTCAGTCTGTTTATCTTCTTGGACGGCAGTGCCAAGTGGTGGGGTCTTCTGGGCCTCGTTCCGCTGGTCACCGCGCTGGCCGGCACGTGTCCGCTCTATTCGATATTTAAAATTTCCACCAAAGGCAAAGGCTAATCTCAATACTTCTCCATAAATAAATAGGGGCACTCGGGCAAAACCGGGTGCTTTTTTTGTGTGGAAAGGGTGTGATATAATGGCATATGATGAAAAATAAATATGCCATTCGGCCGTTAAGCGGGGAAGATATTGAAAAAACCGGTGCACTGGATCTGGTCTGGCGGGTGTTCTTGGCGTTTGAAGCGCCCGAATATGCACCCGAGGGTGTGCATGAGTTTAAGCAGTATATTGAGCCTAAGGTGGTCAAAGAAAAGATTAAAACGGGTGTGCTGACCTGTTGGGGCAGCTTTGACGGCGAAAGAATCGTCGGATTGATTGCCGTGCGCCCGCCCTGCCATATTTCGCTGTTGTTTGTGGACGCAGCCTATCACCGGCGGGGCATCGCCCGCGCACTGTATGATACCGTGATTTTGCACTGCAAACAGCCGGAAGAGCCCTTGGAAGTGACAGTCAATTCTTCACCCTACGCCAAGGAAGTTTATCTGCGGCTGGGGTTTGTCCCAACTGAATCCGAAAAAACCGTGAGCGGCATCCGCTTTACCCCGATGAAGCATATTATCCCCTAAAGGAGAAACGAAATGAACCGAATCACCATGATTTCGCTGGGCGTGAAGGATATGAAGGTCAGTTTGAAGTTCTATAAGGATATCGGGTTTAAAACATACGAGACGCAAGAGTGCCCGCCGATTGTGTTTTTTGATAATGCGGGCACCAAGCTGGCGCTGTATTCGCTGGAGGGGCTGGCCAAGGACATCAATGAGGCCAACCCGCCCAAGCTTTGCGGCGATGCGTTTGGCGGCATCACGCTGGCCTGCAACGTTCAGACCGAAAAAGAAGTAGACGACTTTATGGCGTTGGTGGCCTCTAAGGGCGGGGAGATTGTGAAGCGCCCGCAGAAGGTCTTTTGGGGCGGCTATAGCGGTTATTTTCGCGACCCCAACGGGGTTTACTGGGAAGTGGCCTACGGCCCGCAGTTTGAATACGATGAAAACGGGATGTTGAAAGTGGAAAACTTGGTGGAGTAGATATGAAGATTGTCAAAATCAGCGAAAACAAAAAGCAATATCTCGACCTGCTTTTGCTGGCCGATGAGCAGGAGGATATGATTGACCGCTACTTAATGCGTGGGGATATGTTTGTGCTGGATGACGGCGGCGTTGTGGCCGAATGCGTGGTGACGCGAGAGGCCGAAGGGGTATATGAGATTAAAAACATTGCGGTACGTCCAGACGCACAGCGAAAAGGCTACGGGCGCGCGCTGATTGAATTCGTTTTTGACCAATATGCGGACTTAAAAACCCTGCTGGTGGGCACAGGCGACAGCGACTGGACGCTTAGCTTCTATCAAGCCTGCGGGTTTACCGAATCCCACCGCGTGAAAAACTATATGATCGACCATTACAACCAGCCGATTTTTGAGAACGGGAAACAACTTTTCGATCAGGTGGTGTTAATGCGCGTGAAAAAAGATTAGAAGCTTTTAAAAAAGTCCGCCATCTCCGCAATCACATCCCGGCTTTTCTCGGATTCAGCGCGCATCATGGGGAAAATGTGCTCATACGTTTTGCCCGGCGCTTTCGGATATACCCCGATCAAGGAAGCATTTCCAGTGCCATATTCCAAAATGTTGGCCGCAAAACGCCGAATCATGTTTTTTGCCATCCTTTAAACAATTCCTATGGCGGACACCTCATTAGGCGTTATTAGAATATTATAGGGCGGTTTAGTAATAATTATCAGAAATGTTCGCAACAGTGAGATATGAAAAGGAAATGGTCCGTGTGAGCCATTATGTTATTGTAAAATATGTAAAAATATTATACTATTAAATGGTAAAAAATAATAAATACGAAAGGATATAGACATTATGGAGTACATTTCGTTAATTATTGGTGTTGCATCCTTAGTAATTGCCATTATTGCGCTCATCATTATGAATTACAAATCACAAAAGAACAGAACAGAGATTGAAAAAAATGTTGAAAACATGAAGACGGAGGAGTTTGCGCTGGATGTTCTTGCGCTGGAGGGAAAAGGCGTCAGCCAAGATATCGTGGGACAAGCGCGAGATAAGATTGTTGTCGGGTTACTGAAAAATTATCACGAGCAAGCGCTGCTGCAAGCGTCGGTACAGTTCTGGTTCAGCCTGTTTGCGGCGGTCGCAGGGTTTGTATTCATTATCATCATGATATTAAATAATACACACGATATGGAGTGGTTTGATTATGTGGTGAAGATATTACCGGGGGTTATCATCGAAGCGATTTCGGCTTTGTTCTTCCAGCAGTCAAAAGAGATCAGAGACCGCGCCACCGAGTTTTTTGATCGCTTACGTGAAGACGATAAAATTGACAAAAGTATGGATATTGCGGAATCCATACCGGATGAAAGCTTGAGATCGGAAGTGAAAGCAAAAATTGCGCTTCATATCAGCGGTATCGGAGCCGAAGAAGAAAAAGAATAGAAAGGCATAAAAATAACCGCACCCAAAGGATTTTCCCTAGGGTGCGATTTTGTTTTTTAAGATTTTTTGGTTTTACAGCCTGATGGGCAGAATCGCCTCATAATCGGCGGCCGAGCCTTTATCCAAACAGACTTCAATCAGCTGTTTGCCCAGCGGATTCAATTTGCTGTTGTTAAACTTTTTAAGCTCCTGTTTAAAAAACTGGAACAGCATCTTATTGCCCGCATCAAAGCCTGCGTCGCCCACTTCGTATTGCAGGTTGGTTTGCAGCATGCCTTTGGGCAGGTAGGTGCCGTCCACTTTGACCGATTCCAGTGCATAGCCGAGCAGGTGCGAGCGGCTCTCCACCAGCTGGTCGGCGGGAAATTTGGCACTGCCGCGGCGGGCCAGGTATTCGCGCGTAATCCATTGGGGCATAAAGCCCATCTTGAACACGCCGATATGCTGATTGGGGATGAGAATATGGCGAGTGCGGTGCGCGTTTACAAACTGCTCTAAAAGCAAATTGGCCTGCGTGGTCATATCGCCGGTGGCAAACGGCCAGTAAGAACCGATGCCTTCACTGGTCATGCTGCCGTCCGAGATGATGCTGGGGTTGTCAAAGCCTCTGGGGGCCACCAGACGCCACAGCCAGGCGAGCCCGGGGGGCAGGATATGGAACAATCCCAAGATACCGTAGGAAGGCGCTTCTTTGGTGCAGGGCGGCGTGCGCACACCGAAACTGCGTACATCCACTTCCACCGGTCCCTGGACTACATCCGGAACAAAGTCGCGAGGCATAATCACCCGCGGATTGGGGCAGGGTTTGCCGTTTGAATCCATCGTATGCTCCCAGATGAGGCAGGTGGCGTTCGGCACGCCTTCAATGTTCAAGAAGATCAGCGGCTCTTTCGGGTGCGTCGCCAGCTTTTCGTGCAGGGGTGACGTACCATATTCGTCGATATGATTGATGCGCAAAAACCAGCCGTTTTCTGCATCCTCCACCGAGAGCAGACCACTGTCGGTCTGAATACTCGGATGGCAAAGCGCCATATCGTCCACCACAGGGCGAAGCGTACAGGTTTCACGCATGATGATGAAGTGCTTGAATTTTGTCTTCATGTTGACGCCGACCAGAACCTGTCCGTTTTCTTCACGGTGGATGGGCTCAATCATCTCGCTTTTTCCGCCGCCGCTGGCGCCTTCATGCATGATGGTGATGACGTTGTCGTAAGGAGTGACCACCTGCACTGCTGATGCGTGCGCGGTGACCCAGCCTTCTTTTTCGCCGATGTTCAAAAGAAAACCATATACACCTTTTTTGGCGCTGGGGCCGGGGTAGAGGTTGTAGGAAAACAGCTCATGCATCTCGGAGCGGCGGTTGTGCACCACAATCTGCTTGCCGTCAAAATGCGTATGCCGAAAAGGCGGCGCAAGATAGATGACGGCTTGCGGTGTGAAATCATCCGATAGATTGCTCGACGGAATATAGCCTTGCAGGTCGGCAAGCCCCGCGGCAAAAAAGCCTGCATTTTTCGGTGCGATCAACAGTGAAGGATATCCGGTCTTGGCGTCCCCCGACATAAATGGGATGACGATCAAAGATTGATTTTTCAGCCATGCGAAGGTCGCCAGCCGCAAGTCTTCAAATTTGCCTCCAAACGTTTTTTTGTAGGTCGGCTTTTGTGTGGGCGCATCGTCTCCGATAATCAGGCTGTCCGGGTCCCGACGCCGCATATAGTCTTCGTAGTAGTTTACGGCCAAACCGTTTTTGCACTTAACCACATTTGCTTCTTTGATGTAGCCCTTGCCCGGGACATCATAGCCGACTTCAAAGCGTTCTGCTTCTCCGCCCATGGCAAGCGACAGCATCTCATCCCTTGAGGCAGGGAAGATGACTTCTTTTGCGTTTACGAGGATATCATGGATATACTCTGGCACATTCAACGCATCGATTTTCACCATCGTATTTTTCTCCTTTTTAAGATGAAAATTTAATAAATTAATCGATACTAGCATATAATAAATACCTTGGCAACAAAAATTTTAGCTTTTTTAAGGGCTTCGGGTTGCCTGTAATGCCGCCTTCACGGTATAATGATATATCTTTTTTAGATTAACATTAAAAAATAGAAGGAGAAGGATATGATTGCTTTTCTTGAACAACAGACACCGGTCTTACAGGCGCTGTGCGGAACACTGTTTACCTATGGCGTCACGGCATTGGGCGCGGCAATGGTGTTTTTCTTTAAACGCATTAATAAAAAGGTTTTGGACGCCATGTTGGGGTTTGCCAGCGGCGTAATGATCGCAGCCAGCTTTTTTTCTCTGTTGGCGCCGGCGGTACAGATGAGTGAGGATATCGGAGCCAGATCATGGCTGACGGTCGGAATCGGGTTCTTTGCCGGTTGTTTGTTTCTGTTTTTGGCGGACAAGCTTCTGCCGCATATGCATGTGACGGGCGATGTGATTAAAAAAGAAGGCGTATCCAATCACTGGAAAAAATCGATTCTTTTGGTCACTGCCATTACGATCCACAATATTCCGGAAGGTCTCGCTGTGGGCGTGGCTTTCGGTGCGGCTGCGGCGGGTTTGCCGGGGGCGTCTATCGCGGGTGCGGTGGCTTTGGCACTGGGTATCGGCCTGCAGAACTTCCCCGAAGGCGCGGCGGTATCGGTGCCGCTTCGGCGGGAAGGTTTTTCGCGCAGTAAGAGCTTTTTCTGGGGACAGCTTTCGGGCATTGTCGAGCCGATCGCTGGTGTACTCGGAGCTTTTGCGGTCATCGCTTTTCGGCCGATTCTGCCGTACGCGTTGGCGTTTGCGGCAGGCGCAATGATCTATGTAGTGGCTGAGGAATTGATTCCCGAAGCGCACGCGGGACATTCGGATATCGCCACCATGGGACTGGTTATCGGGTTTTTGGTGATGATGATGATGGATGTGGGGTTAGGATAACGAATCAATAAATATAGCAAAAGACAGCTGAAAGTTTGACTTCTCGGCTGTCTTTTTTATATGGAATTTTTCTTAGATGGATTATGTGTAATTGTATTAGATATACATTTATGGTTGTTGACGGGGGATTTCTGAACTATAATATATTGGTTAGTATATGTAATCAAATTCAACTTGGCATGCATATGCATTTCTAAAAAAGTCTGTTTTCAGGAGGAAGAAAATGTATTGTAAATCATGCGGGGCAAAGATGCCGGATGACGCAAAATTTTGTGTTGAGTGTGGACAGAAAGTAGCGGCTCCGGATAGATCCGTAAAGGAATCCAAGGTGAAAAAAGCGAAAGAATCTATGGAGCAAATGACAGCAAAGCCAGCCGAAAAAGCGGAAGATAAGAAAAAGGGCGGAGCAAAAAAGGCTTTGTTTTGGATATTTGGCATTATCGGCGGGTTGGCAATTCTTTTTGTCGTGCTTTTAATCGTATGGCCGGAACCCGAACAACCCACGACGCGGCAGATCACCCGGGCAGACTTTGTGGGCGTATGGCAGGCGGTTGGATCTGCGGAGGAGCCTGACGGCGGTATCACGTTCTACGATACCACCGAAAGCAAAGTGTTCACTCTGATATTCGATTCTGGGAAGCTGGTCAATACTGAAGTATATATTGATGGGACGGTATTGGGTCAGGTTGAGACGGTGTATACGGTAACCGACGATTATCTTGAATGTGTCGTGAACAATCCGGGCGATGTAGACGGACTGAAAATCCGATTGTTTATCAATGGACAGGGAAATTTGGTCTATTCCGAATGGGGAGAAAACGGAGCCAAAGCCGCGTATACAGTCTGTGGCAGGGTGGACGGAGAACCGGAGGATTATTATACCGAAGCCGGAGAGACGGCTGAGCCGGCGATTACAACTGAGCAGGAAACACTGCTTGCCGGCATTGTGCCGGATGTGGAAGCAGCTGTGGCTGGTTTTAAATGGGAGATGAGCGGCGAAACCGTGGATGCCATTCCGGACAGTACGCTGCCTTCGGGATATCCAAGGTCTTTTTCGCCCGTGAAAGGGACTTCGGTCTATACGTTTAACACCTCAGCTAAAACACTGACCATTACTTCGTATGAAAACGGACAGATGACCGACCGCGTGACCGAAAACTATACCGTGGATGACCCGAGAACTATCATTGCATTTAAGCGTACTCAAAATATTGACGGACAGGATCGTGAAGTTTCCAGCGCCTATTTTGTCTCGAATGGCATATTGTTTGAGTGCGAGGTGATGGATGATAATATCTGCTCCAATTTTATCGCTTATACCAACATAGGCGCTTCGGCAGTGACGGTTGAGGATATGGTAGCCGGGTTGGATCGCAGTTTTGAATCATCTGCGCAAGGCAAACTTTGGGTGGTGTCGGGCGAATCGGTTCCTGTGGCGGTCAACGGTACGCTTCCGGCGGGATACCCCAGAACCTTTGATATCACACCTGGCACCATGATATATCAGTTTGATGATGCCACAGACACACTGCTTCTAACCACTATTGATGAAAACGGGGAAACAACTGGAAGCTATGTGAAGCATTACGATATGCTGAACAGTACATACGCAACGGCTTTTAAACGGACGCAGGTGATTGACGGCGCCGAACGCGAAGTGATGAGCGCGTATTTTATTTCGGACGGCGTGCTGTATGAATGCGAGCTGGTCGATGGGGTGGACGCTTCAAACTATATCGCCTACGCAAACGAAGGGCCGTCCGAATACTCGCCCAAGGCGTTGATCGATGCGCTGGCCGCAGGGCTTGACCGGAACATCGAAGCGTCGCTGACCGGGTCGCGATGGCAGGTGAACGGAACATCGTTTGCGGCGATGCCTAATTCGGCACTGCCTTCCGGCTACCCAAGGTTTTTTGAGATCAAACCAGGCACCATGGTTTATGCGTTTGATACCGCGAAACGACAGCTAACGCTGACGACCTACGATGAAAACGGCGCCGTAGCCAGCGTATCAACACAACCGTACACCTTGCTGAGCAATACCTATATTTCTGCATTTAAGCGCAACCAGAATATCGGCGGGAAAACATGTGAAGTGATGAGCATGTATTTTATCTCGGACGGTGTGTTTTATGAGTGCGAAATTGTGGGTGGGTTGGACGGTTCCAACTATATCGCATATGATCGTCTAAACTAAGTTAAGAGATGGAATAACTAGAAAAACCGCTTGAGAAATCAAGCGGTTTTTTTGTATATACTCCTTCTAGGCATTTAAAAGCCCATGCAACTGTTTTGGGGTAATTACATAATCTGAATTCACGCAGTTTTCTTCGCTGAAAGCTTTCAGCGGGTTATCCTTTATACCGCTGGGATGGTACAGAATAAAGGGGGCTGGGGCGCGGCCATGTGAGCCGTCGTCCGAGAAGGTGTAATGGTCGGATGCGATGACCAGCTTATAATCAAGGTCGCTCAAGCCTTCGATAAACGGTGTCAAAAAGTATTCGTCAATTTCGGCCAGCGCTTCGGATTTTTCCACAGGCATAAGCTCGTGAGAAAGATCGTCCGGCGCCTGAATATGCACATAGATAAAGTCATAGTCTTCGTGGATCGTTTTAACAGCGGCATCGGCTTTGTCTTTAAGAAATTGAACAAATCCTCGGCTCTCATCAGTGGTATATTTGTATGCGCCCATCAGCGCGGCGATGCCTTTCATCAAAATGGTTTCGGCCAAAATCGCTTTCTTGTCGCTGTTCTGCTCGGAAAAATCCGGTGCCACAGAAACGCCCCAGAACCAGATTGCGTTGGCTTTGGTCGGGTTATTCTGGTTTAGGAGTTCGTAAGATTTTTCCTGAAAATCAAAGAAGGGTGCATTGGCGTCGTCATTTTTAATGTAATCCTTAATTCTCTTACCGATGATATCATGCGGCGGCATGAAGTTCAGCTTACCCATCAAATGGGTTTGGTTTTTACACACCAGAACATTGCGAAAAGATCCGGTGCTGATCAGCTCGATATCGTCGGGGAAGAGCTCAGCGTTCAGCTGCTTGCCCAGCATCAGGGCATCTTCGGTCTCCAGCTCATGCGCCGAATAGCTTTCAATCACACTGCTGTGGTAGTCGTCCCCGGCCAATGTGATAAAGTTGGTGCGGATATACAGGCTGTCGGGATCGACCGGGAGATCCGCGCCCGCCGCTTCGATCACAGCACGTCCTTTGTAGACCTTCTTGCTCTCGAATCCCAAAAGATTGAGGTTGGCCACCGCCGAACCCGCTTCTTCGCCGTCAGGGATGGTTTGGACGCATCCGCTGACTGATTGGCTGAAAAGTCTGTCCAGCATGGGTGTATATGCGTATTCTAAAGGGGTTTGGCCGTCCAGCTTTTCCTGTTTGCGGTCGGCCATTCCGTCAAGTATCAAAATGATTTTTTTCATGCTTTTCTGTCCTCGCAAAGTTTTTTTAGGCTTCTGTCATAGGTTTTTTCAGCTTGCTTTGAAAAAAAGCAAGCGGGGAATTCGCCGCGGGCACGATGATAGGCTACGCAGGCTTTGCAGTTGTCGTGTTTATCGCACGGGTAGGTGCATGGGCAGGTATCTGGGTTTATCATGGCTTATCATTTACTCCTCGGTGATAATATATGCGTGGTAAGCCGATGTGGCTTCCCGATATTTGCTTTTGGCGTAATCCTGTCTTTCATAACCTTCCATACGGGCCTTATCGCTGCCTTCCAAAAACAGCTGAGATGCATCTAGAAAGGCTTGCGCAGATTTAATGAACATATTGTTGATGCGCAAGGCTTCCTCGCTGTCCACCGGACAGGTTTCAAGATCATCGATGACCGACTGAATATCCCGCTGCCACACGTCCGAGTACCGCCCGAATTCCACATTGAAAGCGACCTGCTCCAAACGGTACAGGATATCGAGGTCGGTGAAGAAATTGTCGTAGGCCACCTGAGGGGACTCTGTGCAGGAAACTGATGAGAATATCAGCATCAGTACAAGTAAAACTCCTAATACGGATTTTGTCATTTTTTTAAATGTCATTGACGTTTTCCTTTAAAGTAATCGGTCAGAATTTTGGCGCATTCATCTTTCAGCACACCGCCGGTGACCGAGACCGTATGGTTCAGCCCGCCTTCATTGATATGGAATACACTGCCGCAGGCACCCGCTTTGGGGTCGGAGGCTCCATAGACCACGCGGTCAAATCTGGCTGAAAGCACCGCACCCATACACATGGGGCAGGGCTCCAGCGTGACATACAGTGTACAATCGGAAAGCCTCCAGCGCTTGAGCCGTCGGCTGGCCCGCATGATAGCGGCGATTTCGGCGTGCATCAGCGCACTTTTCCTGTGCTCTTTTAAGTTGTACGCCCGCGCGATGATTTTGCCGTCGCGGGAGATAACACAACCCACCGGCACTTCGTCTTTTTTCTTCGCTTTCTGCGCTTCGGCCAAAGCTGCATGCATCATCAAACGATCATCGGTGATCGATTTCTCACTCATCATGCCAGTATTATAAAGGATAATGTTTTGATAATCAAATGGCATTTGGATAAAAATTGGGGGTTTATTATCTGACAGAAATGGTTTAGTATAGTCAGTAAACAATCATGCAAAGGAAAAACGCAAAAAAAATGACGAAAAATAAACTGTTGATATACCTGCTTTTATTCACATTGATCGCGACATTCTCCGGCTGTGAAAAGGCCGAACTGATGCCACAGAGCACACCGACGGCATCGGCGGAGATTACCCTAGCGCCAACGCCGACCCCGACGCCGTCGCCAACACCTAAAAAATTCGATGCAAATATCGTGAACATTCCAGACGAAGCGGCAGTGGACGCGATGGAGTTTGAAGACATTGAGGATACACCGTTCTTTGTGGAAGTGACCAACACCGAAGACGTTGTACTGGTGGAGTTTTGGTCGGAAAGCGTCACCTACTGCGCCGTGGTTTCCGAAACGCTGGTGGCTTTAAGCGAAAACACAGGGGTGAAGGTGGTACGGGTCAATGTAGACGAAAACCCGACGCTGGCGGATGATTACGGGTTGGTGGTACTGCCGTCAGTATATGTGTTTTTAGACGGTGTGCAGGTCAACGCGGTGCTGGGACAAGCGCCGTACGAAGATTATGAGGAAATGATTCATCAATATCGGTAAAATAAAAAAGAGCGGAATCATCACCGCTCTTTCGCTTTGTTTGAAATTATTCTGTTTTACCCGACAGGTTTGCACCGCACCCCGCGCAGAATTCAGCGTCATCCGCATTGGCTTCACCGCATTCTGGACAGATGGCGCCGCCGGCTGGGCTTGCATCCGCTTCATTTTTTGGCAGATCCGGCTTTTCTAGTTTTGCACCGCATTTTCCGCAGAATTCCGCTTCCACACTGGATTCCGCACCGCAGCTTTGGCAGTTGACGGTGCCACGCAAGGCCTTGACCAAAGTTCCGTTTTTCTCAATGAGTGCATTGGCTGCATCAATCTTTTCGATGAATTCTTTATATTTGGTGTCTTTTTTCGCCAGAGCCGCTTTCCCGATTGCCATCAGGTTCAGGTTAATATCGCGCCTGGCTTGGCTGATTTCACTGTTTAGCTTGGTGATGGTGGACATGTTCTTGGCGCCGTCCGAAACTTTTTTGCTCAGTTTATTGACCGATTTTGTAAAATTATCAAAAAATCCCATACTTACCTCCGTTTATTGGTTGACCCGCACGGTTCACATTTCTTCTTTCCGCTACTGTTAACTATATTATATCGCCAGTCAACTTACACTGTCAACGTTATGCAAAAGTCCTTAAAAAAGGTTTACCCCGTGTTCATACTTTCGGCATAGGCGACTATAAAAAAGGGAGGGAACTGCCAAAATGTTATTCAGATCGTCTTTTTCTGTCGAACTGATTTGGACGACATGATTAAATCCATGCAAAGCCCCAGAAGATCAAGCCTATACCGGACGCCATAATCAGCCAGGATTGAAAAATGGATAACCGCCAGGCAGATGTGTCTAGGCGAACGGTTGACTTGTCTTTGGTCTTTAAGTCTTCAATCACTACCCGGCGCCGACCGAGAAGTGAATACCGTTTACCGGAGTAGTCGTTTGTTCGTTTTAAAGCCATTTGATATTTTTCTTCCAGGTATTTTTGCTCTGAATAATCGACTTTTTCAGATGATAATAAGGTACCATTTTTGTATTGCAAATAAGTATCAGGGCGATAGACAATCACATGGATAGTGTCCATGTGATCGATGCCGAACGTAAAGGAACCTCCCGAAGTCGGAAAAGAAAATCCATATAAAAACTCGCCGTTTGGACTAAACACTTGAATGCGACTGTTTTCAGCTGAGCCGATGAGGATGTGCCCGTTGGAATCTACAGCTAGACCATTGAATCCATCGATTGGAGCGGCTGAATACAGCGAGGTGAAGTCGGCTTTTGCACTGCTCGATGCAACTGATAAAAAGAGCATTAAACCGACGGCCGCGATCATGCACCCTAAAAATCCGGCAGCGGCCTTGATATAAACGATATACTTTTTGGGTTTCTTGTTTTTTGTGTTATTCATCGATGTATTACCCTTAAGATTTATTTCATCGAACAGTGTAAAAGAATTATAACAAGCGAAAACAGTTTTTGTGGAAGTCAATCAAGCCATCCCGTTTCATGGCGGAGAGCTCACGCGAAAGCGCGCTTCGCTCTACATTCAAGTATTCGGCCATCCCACTGCGGTCAAACGGTACACAAAACGCGCGGGAGCCGGTATCCCTTGCGTTTTTACTGAGGTAACCCAATACTTTTTCGCGTATGCTGGGCTTTAGAAGACAGCTGATGCGTTCTTGGAGCTCAAGCCCTTTTTCGGCTACGATGCCGATGTAGTTTTTTAAAAGCTGGTCATGCGAGGGACAGGATTTTTCACATCGGGAGAGCACACGGGCGAACGGAATTTTTAAAACCTCGGCATCTTCCAAAGCCTGCACCGAAACCGGACTTCTATGATCGTTGCTGGATGCGAGGATGGCTCCGATCTCATTTCCCTTTTTGAGCAAGGTGATGGTGACGATACGGCCCGATTCATCCACAATCATCGCACGTCCGCGCCCCGAAAGCAGAATACCAAACTCGGAGACAAGCCCGCCTTCTTCAATAATAATTTCGTTTTTACGATAGGATAGCCGCCGGGCACAGGTACATTCAAGCAAACCCGGGATATCCTCAGGCGGGATGGAGGAAAACAGAGGCATATGGGTTAAATCTAAAAAATAATTTTTCATCATATTTGGTTGCGTACGCAACATACTCCTGATTGTGAATTATAGTACAATCTTGTTATAAAAGCAAGGAAAGGTGAAATTTTTTATGAGTAATAGAGAAAAAGTGCTTTGGATTACACGTACAGCGATTCTGCTGGCGTTGCTTTTGGTTCTGCAGGCGGTCAGCAAGCCTTTAGGACAGTTGGTGACCGGATCGCTGGTCAATATGGTTTTAATCGTGGCTGTGATGGTAGCGGGGCTGGCTTCAGGCCTGACAGTGGCAATTGTTTCGCCGGTTTTGGCTACGCTCTTGGGCATCAGCCCGCTGTGGGCATTGGTGCCGTTTATCGTACTCGGCAACGCGGTTCTGGTGCTCCTTTGGCACTATATCGCGAATTGCAAAAAAGGCAAAGCTGCGGTCAATTACGGTATTGCATGGGTGACGGCTGCGGTAGCTAAATTTGCGGTGCTGTTTGCGGGCGTTGCGATGGTGCTGGTGCCGTTGATCCTAAAGCTGCCCGAACCCAAAGCTTCCGTTATTTCCGGCTCGTTTTCGTTCCCGCAGCTCTTTACCGCCCTGATCGGCGGCGCAGTGGCGATGCTGGTCATTCCGGTGCTGAAAAAAGCGGTGGTAAAAAAATAGAAAATCGTTGTTTTTAAGTGGATTTTAGTCAAAAACCGTAAGGCGGCCTGCTTTGCGGTTTTTTTTGAAAAAGATAAACAAATACGCCCACCCGTATAAAAGGTGAGCGTATTTTTGCTTTTAGTAAAAAGCCTGCTGGCGCGCCTACCGCGATTCGAACGCGGGACCTTTCGCTTAGGAGGCGAACGCTCTATCCTGCTGAGCTATAAGCGCTTGAAATGCATGCCCATCATTATATGGGATGATGGGCAGGGTTGTCAATATTGTACCGATCGGATCAACTCGTAAAACCGCTGTTGAAGTCGCGGTCGCGATACGCGTGATAACGGGTTTGCTGTAACAGCTGAATATCCGACCTTCGCGAGTTATAGGATGCTTTGAGCAGAATTGGCGTCAGTATGGACGAAACAATAACCAAAAGCACAATGGGCGTGAGATGTTCATGCGGAATCAGTCCTGCGCTGACACCGCGGTCGGCCACGATAAGGGCCACTTCGCCTCTGGCCATCATGCCGATGCCGGTTCTGAGGCTCTGCGGGAAACTGAAACCTGAGATTGCCGCGCCGATACCGCCGCCGATAATCTTGGAAAGCAGCGCCACCGCGATCAGTGCTGCTGTAAACCAGATGACATCCGGCGTAAAGTTGTCTACCTTGGCGCGAAGCCCGATGCTGGCAAAGAAAACCGGAGAAAACAGCATATAGGAAGTGACTTCTACTTTGCTGTTGACGTAGCCCGAAAGATTGATATTGGAAATCATCGCACCGGCGAGGTAAGCGCCCGTGATATCGGCCACACCAAAGAAATGCTCAGCCGAGTAGGAAAGTAAAAGGCAGAAAACCAGCGAATAGACAGGGACGCGGCGCTTTCTGCCGTGTTTTTTTGAGAGATATTTAAACAGAAAATAGAAGCCCACACCAGTGATGGCGGCAAAGAGGAAGAATCCGAATATTTTTAAAATCACGATGCCGACATGGATGGATGCATCGCCAAGACTCATGAGGACGGTCAGCGCTACGATACCGACGATGTCGTCAATCACCGCCGCACCCAAAATGGCAGTGCCCGTTTTGGTGGAAAGCTTGCCCATCTCTCTTAAGGTCTCCACCGATATGGTCACCGAAGTGGCCATCAAAATGATACCGATAAAGATGTTCTCCAGCAATTGTTTGTTGTTGGTGAATTCAAGCCCGCCGTGGAAAGCCGAAGCGATGAGGAATCCGCCGCTGAGCGGCACAACAACGCCAAAAAGCGCGATGATAAACGAAGCTTTGCCTGTTTGTTTAAGCTGATTGACATCGGTTTCCATCCCCGCCATAAACATGATGAAGATGACACCGAGCTCGGCCATCATAGCCAGAAAATTTGTTTCTTCCACCAGCCCCAAAATATTCGGGCCCAACAGTAAACCCGCAATCAAAGCACCGACCACCTGCGGCATATGCAATTTGCGCGAAAGCATACCAAGCAATTTGGTGGCAAGCAAAATCAGCGCCAGATCCAAAAAGAAATCGTAGGAGACCATATTAACTTTTTTCTCTTTCTATTAAAATTTTTAAAGACTGAAAAGCCTTTGAAAACGGGTATCAAAAAAATGTTTACGCCGCTAATTGTACATATATTTCTATTGCCTGTCAAATCTTTGGCGGCAGGGCAAAATATAGTTTTATCCTTTCAGGATTGCTGCGCCGCGCTGGAAATCACTGTAATCAAAGATAAGCACATTCGGCGAGAGATTTAGCGTTTGGCTATGGATAAATAAAAGCACATCAAAGGAAAAAAGGATAGGGAATAACGATTTTTGATCGGCTTGCGGGATGGCCTTTTCTTTAAAATATATTTTTCGAAAATCTCGGTGTGCTGGAGTGAGGATGGATTCGGGCAGGCGCGGACGTTTTTTCTTGCGCATCGCCTCAAACAAAAGCATTTCATGGCAAAGGGGAAAGCCACTCTTTTTGCAAAACTGCCAAAGTATTTCAGTCAATTGTATTTCGGATGTTTTTTTGATATCAATGGACATCGCTTTAATCAGATGGTCCAGGTTTTCAAACAGCGCAAACGCCGAGCCGACATGCTTCACCAGCATCAAGATGGTATATTTAAAAAGTCCGTTGTTATAGAAACGCTTTAACAGGTATTCTATTTCTTCCAGATGTAAAAGCGCTGTGCGGGGTAGCCAAGGGGTTTCGATGACCTCATAGGGCGCGTTTTTGTCATAGCGGATGCCGAAATGTTCGGATTCGGCGCGTAAGGGTGCGCCTTTGAGCAGCTTTAAGAACCCCAGCTGGACATTATCCGCCCCGAGCGAAAACACATCATCAAAGGATTTCGCAAATTCAGGTAACCCTTCATAGGGCAGCCCTGCGATTAAGTCCACATGGATATGCATATTGTGCATGTCGGTCAACCGCCGGATTTTGGGCGCAAAGGATGCAAAATTTTCATGCCGATTGATGGCCGCGAGTGTAGGCGCATGGGTGGATTGGATGCCGAGTTCCAGTTGGAAGATGCCGGGCTTGGCTTTGGCAAGACAGTCCAAAAGCGCATCGTCCAGCAGGCTGGGCGCCAGTTCCAGATGGAAGCACGTGCCTTGACTGTTTGCCATGATGAATTCCAGAATTCCAACCGCGCGTTTTCGGTCTGTATTAAAGGTTCGGTCTACAAACTTGACGATTTTTAATTCGGATTGGATAAATATCATGATATCCCGCTTGACGATTTCCAGCGGTTTTTCGCGATATACAGCGGATTCAGATGACAGACAAAAAGCGCAGGCAAACGGGCATCCCCGACTGGCTTCATAATAGATCACACGGTTTTTTAAAGACTCGAGATCGGAATAGGGGAAATCGGCAGTTTCAAACTGAATTCCGATCTGAATTGGATTGGAGATGATCTGACCTGACGAGCGATAGGTGAGGGAAGCACAATCCAAAAGAGCCTTTTCGCCTAGCAAAAACAGCGCAAAATCGTTGTGTGCCAGCTCGCCTTCGCCGCGAATGATATAGCCGATTTCGGGGTGCTCTGACAGTATCGCTTCAGCGTCAAAGCTGACCTCAGGACCGCCCAGCAGAATCTGCAAATCCGGGCACAAGGCTTTCAGCGTTTTGGCGAGACTTAAGATATATGTGATGTTCCAGATGTAACAGCTGAAAGACACCACATGGGGTGATCGGGACAGAATATCGGATATGACAGTCTCTTTTTCGGTATTGATGGTATGCTCAATATAGCCGCAATCGAGCCTGGTTTTTTTCGGCTACAGCTGTAAGAAGCCGAACGGCGAGGTTGGTATGCGGATATTTCGCGTTGACAGCCACAAAGAGTTCGGTCATGCCTGACCTCTTTTTTTCTGCACAAACATCTCGGTGGTGTTTTTCGGTAAAAAACGTAGGAATCGTGAGGACTGATTGGCTTCGCCGCGGTCGTCAAACCGGCTGAGCGTAATGAACAAATGATGGGACGCACGGGTCATGGCCACATAAAAGAGTCTGGCTTCTTCGTCCAGCTTATCGTAGCGGATATTAAGCGAAGAGGGGAACGCCCCTTCCACAGCGCCTGCGATGATGACGGTATCAAACTGCAAACCCTTGGCTTGATGTACGGTCAGTACGGCCACACGGTCTTCGCCGCCGATCTGCCGTTCCAGCGTGCCCGAAAGTGCGGACAGCTCCAAAATCCGACGGAGCGAAACCGCAGGGCTGTCGCTCGGTTCATCCTGCCGGGAAAAGATGCGCATGAGTTCATCTAGGTTTTCCTGCTTGTTCGGCGTCTGCTGGTAACGTTGTTTCATTTTCAGTGCAGAGACCACCTGCTGCAGCAGTTTATCCGGCCGCGCGGCTTCTGTGCTTTTTGATGTTTTTTCCAGGAAAGCGGCAAACGGCGAAAAGCGGTCACGGTACAGCGCATAAAAAGCGGTTCGAGCTTCAGCGGTCTCCAAAAAACGTTCCATGCAGATTTGTGCCAATTCACAAGTGGCCCATACATCGTCCATGGCGTGATGGGTGGGCTCCTCTTCAAAACCGAAATATGCGCTGAGCGTCGCGAGCTTATAATCGGGCACATCGTCTGTGATGCGTTTGGCGGCATCCAGCGTATCGAAAAAGGGAAAGAAGGCAGGATGGGAAATATTCTGCCGTCGGAGCTCGGAAGTCAGAATGGCGATATCATAGGTGACATTATGCCCGGCCAGGATACTGTCATCGGCAAAAGTGATAAATTCGGAGAGCACAGTATGTGCGTCCTCACCGTTCTCGGCCAAAAATGCATCCGAATACCCGTGCACAGCCTGGCTGGTGCCCACGAAACGTACGGGCTTGATGTAGCGGTGGAATTCATCCAGCACGCCGTCCTGCCCGAACCGCACGGCCGCGATCTCGATAATTTCGTCATTCTCGGTATCAAGACCGGTGCTTTCCACATCAAAAACGACCATTTGATTATTTAAATAGGGTTCGATTATATTCAATAGAAAATCGTCATTGTCCTGATGCGCCTCGGTGATAAAATCGGCCAAAGTCACCGGAAGATCGCTGGACAAAATATCGTTAATGGTGCCGGAGCCGATGTTTTTGGCGTATTTCAACAAAAGGCGTTTGGCGGATTCAACATCATGCGGGTTGACCGCCAGCTTCAGCGCCGCCAGCGCGTCTTTAATCTCCTCCCGTCGGAAGAAGTTGTATTCGTCGATGACATAGCAGGGCAGACCGGAAGCCAAGAGCGCCTGTGAGTAACTGCGCGCGTCACTGTTGGTGCGGACCAGCACGGCCATCTGTCCGAAGGAGATGTTTTCTTCGGCTTGTTTTTTGATGATTCCGGCAATCTGATGCTGCTCGGCCGCAATGGTATTTAAAAACAGCAGTTTAACTGTTTCGCCGCTTTCGCCGGCCACTTGCACCGCTTTGCTAGCCTGATCGAAGTACGCGGCAAGAAAGCCTTCGGCGCAGTCGGTGATATGTTTGGTTGAGCGAAAGTTGTAATTCAGCGTATATTCCTGCGGATGAAAGTGGTCGCGAAAGGACGCTATAATCTCAAACGGACGGGAATCCCGCCATTCGTAGATGGTTTGGTCAGTGTCGCCGAAGAGGGACAGGTTTTTATGTCCGTCTGCCAGTTTTGCGATGATATCATATTCAAGCAGACCGGTATCCTGCATCTCGTCCACCTGGATAAAGTCATAGGCGTTTTGCCAGCGCGAGAGATGCGATGGATCCTGTAAAAACTCATATGTGATTAAGATCAGCGAAAGAAAGTCCAACGCGTGACTGCTTTTGAGGTGCTGCAGATAGAAAGTGAGCACCAGTGTGATATCGGCCGAAAAACGAGTCTGGAAATGATCGGCCAAACGGTTCATTCGTCCGGGATCTTTGATCATCGCTAAACGGTAATCATCCAACGCACTGGCCGCCGATTTTAAGTCGTGATCGCTTAAACGCTCATGATAGGCCGAAAGCACATCACGCAAAATCGCGTAGCTATCCTCTTCATCCATGATGGTATAACCAAAAGGCAGACCCAGCGTTTTGGATTCGGCGCGGATGAGACCGTTGCAGAACGCATGCATCGTACAGACAGTGACGCGGGCCTGGCCATCAATCAGCGCGGTGATACGTTTTTTCATCGCGGCAGCCGCTCGGTTGGTGAAAGTCAGGCAGAGCACACTTTTTTTTCCGTTTGCAGCGGCATTTGCGGCACGGCGTGCCATCACCTCGGTTTTGCCTGCGCCGGCAGGAGCGGTCACCAACAGCGCTGAATCGATTGAATGGATGACATTGAGTTGAGTGGGGGTTAGTTCCATCATATCCCTTTCCGTTTCACTTATCATTTTAAGTATATCAACAAAAGGCGAACAAATAAAGCGCGCCTTATACGGATTATTTACAAACCTTTCGGTTGACACGGGCGCGTGAAAGCCTTTACTATTTGTAATAGCGAGTTGGAAAATATTTTAAAACAGGACAGGTTAGCGACAACATGTTTGATGATGCAGTAAAAAAGAGCACTAAAAAAGCGATGACAAGAAAAATCGTCATATTAGTTGGCATATGCTTGGTTCTGGCGCTGATAACGCTGGGTGCAACTTTTTGGTATGGGGTGAATCATCCTGAATCACTGTTCGGTGTGAACGGTGCGAACAGCGGATTTATCAAATTGCTCATCAGTGAACAGAAATCTTTGGATGCGATCGTCACCATTGACGAAGATGATATGCTTTACTCAAAACGGCTGTCCATGCTGCAAAACAATGCGGATGAAAGCTATATGGACGGCAAGACCAATATCCTTCTTTTGGGCATCGACGAGAATCAGGAACGTGAAGGATGGGGGTATTTTCGGACAGATACGATTATCGTTTTGAATATCGATTTTGAAAAAAATACAGCCAAGATGCTTTCCATTCCGCGGGACTCATTGGTTTGGATCACCGGATACGGCGGCAAAGCACGCGTGAACAAGGCGTTTGCCGAAGGCGGCGGATATAACGGTCACGGATTTGAAAATGTCATTGATACCGTTTCGAACATGCTGGGCGGTCTTAAGATTGACAGCTATGTTTGCGTGGATATGGAGGTTTTAAAGGACATTGTAGACGCGATCGGCGGGGTGGATTACTACGTCGATCATGAGATAGACACTTCGGATGCGCATCTGGATGTAGGGCAGCAGCATCTGTGGGGTGCCGAAGTGTTGGCCTATGTGCGCCAAAGGAAAGGGCAATCGGATATCATTCGAATTGACCGACAGCAGCGGATGCTGGAAGCGATTTTTACCCAGTTGAAAGAAAAAAGAAAACTGGTTTTGGTACCCCAGCTATATACCGCGGTCAAGGATGATATGTATACCGACTTAAGCGTCGCCCAGATTTCGGCGCTGGCCTTGTGGGCTATGAAATTTGATATCAACGATCTGGAGCGGGACACAGTACCCGGGCAGGGAATTTATATTGGAGACGGTTCCTACTGGGCGATCGATCAATATGATCTGGAAGACATTATTTTTGACCTGTTCGGCCTGTCGGTGACTTTGAGCAAAAGCAATGATGTCTCTGTGATTAAACCGGCGGCCGAGCGCTTTAATCAGTGGCAGGCCACGGCGCTTGCGCAAGGCACAACGACCGGCGCCTATATCTTTGCTAATCGGAAGCACTGTGTGGGCAATGAATACAGCACGTATATTAATATGCTAAGCCAGCTGGAAACCTTGGCGAGCACGCCATCACTCACTGACCCCGGCGGAAAGGCAGATGAGATTAAAGCGGCGGTGGGTGCGTTCGGACAGTATTGTGCCGCCCTCGAAGCCACACTTCGGGCGCGTATCAATGCCGGTTCTTCCGTAACAAACCCGCCGGCAGCAACTCCGGTGCCTGCGGACCCAACCGCCCCGCCGGCGGATACCCCGCCGCCAGCTGACACCACGCCCCCAGTGGCTGAAGATCCGGCAGATACGGGCGGCACGACCGGCGGAGACGAAGCTGCCGCCCCAGCCAGTACGCCTGCACCAACTGCCTAGAATGTTTAAAAAATCTGAATGATGCCTATAAAACATAGACGAATGTACTAGGCTTTGGTTATAATAGATATATAGATATAAAGTAGAAAAAAAACAAAAAGGCAGGTTTGAAAATGAGCATACCCACACCGCATATTGAAGTGAAGGAAAAAGGCATTATTACCAAAACTGTGTTGATGCCGGGCGATCCGCTCAGAGCGAAGTTTATCGCAGAGACATTTTTAGAAGACGCGGTGCAGTTCAACTTTGTCCGCGGCATCTATGGCTATACCGGCACCTATCACGGCCGGAAGATTTCGGTGATGGGGTCGGGCATGGGCATGCCGTCTATCGGTATCTATTCCTATGAATTATATAATTTCTACGATGTTGAGAAAATCATCCGCATCGGTTCCTGCGGCGCGTATAGCAAAGACTTGGATGTTTATGATGTGGTGCTGGCAACCGATGCCTGGAGCGAATCCAGCTTTGCCCACACACTCGCCGGATATATTGAGGATGTGATGGATCCTTCATACGACCTCAATCAGCGTATTTTGGCAATCGCCGATGATTTAGGCATCCCAGTTCATAAGGCGCGGGTGCATTCATCGGATGTGTTCTACCGTAAGAATTTTCACGATTTTGAGACCATACGGGATGCGCATGAATGTGATGTAGTGGAGATGGAAAGCTTTGCGCTGTTCGCTAATGCACGTTTTCTGAATAAAGAAGCGGCGTGCATTCTGACGGTATCCGATTCGCTGGCCAAAGATGCGGTCACCACATCGGAAGAACGGGAAAAGTCGTTTACCAATATGATGAAAATCGCATTGGAACTGGCGGAATAGTAGATAAAAAAAAGAGCATAAGCTCTTTTTTTGTATATTATATTGAATTTAATCCAATGATTAATGCTTACCCTTATATTTTCTTTTAACGAACAGTTGAAATTTAGCGGTCCAGACAAACTGAACGACAAGGCCCATGGTGAGCACCATGAGAAACATCACCGCATGGTACAGTGTGTTTTGACCGAAGATATCAAGAATGCGCAAATTAAGGTCCTGACCGGACGCGAAGGTGATGGGGATATCGCCGCCAAAGGACAGAAAACCGAGCGATACGACAAACAGAACCGCGCCGAGCAGTGAAGTCCAGATGACCAGGAAATAATCCCGGGCGATAAAAACCGAAGAGCCGAGCGCCAAACCGGCGGCAAGATAGATGAGCTGCATATACAGCGGATGGATGGTGTGCTGGGAAGTTTGGATAAGGCCGGTAACAAAGAAGACAAATCCCACCGATATCATCAGCGGCAGAAGATTGCGGTATTTAAACAGGATAAATCCAAAACCCACGCCTACACATGCGGCTGCGGCGGTCAGCGTAAAGCCGGAAAGCGGCACGGCACGCACCACAGCGGCATAACCCATAAACATTCCAAAAATCAGGGATAGAATTTTGATCCAGTTATAGCCCATAAATAAAAGCGCCATAGCATAGAATGTGGTTAAAATATACAGAATATTAAAAGTAAAGTCGAAATTCATAATCATCCCCCTTTATATTTGCTATTTTAAATCACTTTTGCTTTACGAACAATAGTTTATTTATGATATTGAGCAAAAAACGCGCAATTTGCGTTCAAGTTTACATTTACTTTTGAATATTTTGTGTTACAATATAGGGCGATACAGCTGAAAAGACATAAATTATCCTTATTTAAAACCTGTAACGAAAACATCTGTAATTTCTTAAAGTATATTTCAATAGATATGGGAGAACATTAGATGAAACAATCCTTCAAAGGCGGTATCCACCCCTTAAGCAGCATTCACCATGGAAAATATCTGACTGAAAACTGTGCATTGGAGATGATGCCAGCGCCGAAGACGTTACGTTTTCCGATCAGCCAGCATATTGGTGCGCCGGCCAAACCGATTGTATCGGTGGGCGATCGGGTGCTGATGGGCCAAAAGATCGCCGAAGCGGCGGCTTTTGTTTCGGTGCCGGTACACAGCAGTGTTTCGGGTACGGTGACTGAAATTGCCGAGTATCCGCATATCCTGGGCCGCCCCGTGCTTTCCATCGTGGTTGAAAACGACTTTAAAGACGAAAAAGTGCCGGGGTACGGAGAAACCAGAGATATCTCCAAGATGGACAAGAAAGAGCTGGTAGGACTGATTCAGGAGGGTGGTATTGTCGGTATGGGCGGCGCGACTTTCCCGACCCATGTTAAACTCTCTCCGCCGGATGATAAACCTATCGAGTATGTGATCGTCAACGCCGCCGAGTGCGAACCGTTTTTGACGGCTGACCATCGGGCGCTTTTAGAGATGACTGACGAGATTTTGCAAGGTCTTCAAATTGTCATGAAGATTCTAGGCGTAAAAAGCGGCATCATCGGCATTGAGAACAACAAAAAAGACGCCATTGAGAAAATGAAAAAAGCGGTGAAGGATTTACCAGTTGCCGTGAAAACATTAAAGGTTAAATATCCGCAAGGCGGTGAAAAACAACTGATTCAGGCGATCACCAAACGTGAAGTGCCCTCGGGCGGACTGCCTATGGACATCGGTGTGGTGGTGCTGAACACATCCACCTGTATCGCCATTTATCAAGCGCTTGTCAAAAAGATTCCGCTGACTGAACGCATCGTGACCGTATCCGGCATCGTCAGCAAGCCTTCCAACCTGATCGTCAGAGTGGGAACGTCTTTCGGCGATGTTTGTGAATACGCGGGCGGCTTTACCGAACAGGTGGAGAAGCTGATTACCGGCGGACCGATGATGGGGATTGCGCAGTATTCTTTGGATGTTTCGGTGATAAAAGGTACATCAGGTATTTTGGCCTTAGGCAAAAAACTGGCGATCTTCCCGGCACAGGTCAACTGTATCCGTTGCACCAAATGCGTCACAGCGTGCCCAGCGGGCCTTTTGCCATTAACGATGAACCAGTATATCCTTCGCGCCGAATATGATATGGCCGAAAAATATAATGTGATGGATTGCATTGAATGCGGAGCTTGCTCATATATCTGCCCGTCCAACCGCTACCTGACCCAATCGTTTAAACTGGGCAAGATGCAGATATTGAAGCAGAGAAAAGCACAAAGCGCAAAATAGAGGGAGTTTAAAGAGAAATATGGAGTATTTTGATAAAGTCAAAGTGACAGCGGCGCCGCATGTGCGGTCCACCAACTCGGTGGCCAAGGTGATGACCAACGTCATCGTGGCGCTGATCCCCGCACTGGCGGTGGGCGTTTACTATTTTGGAATGTATTCGCTCATCATCGTTTTGGTCTGTATGATTTCCGCCGTGGGATTTGAAGCGCTGGCACAAGTATTGATGAAACGTAAAGTCTCGGTGCATGACATGAGCGCGGCTCTAACCGGCCTTTTGCTCGGCATGAACCTGCCGCCCACGGTTCCGCTGTGGCTGCCGGTGATCGGCGCAGGATTTGCTGTGGTCATCGTTAAACAGCTGTTTGGTGGCACGGGACAGAATTTTATGAACCCGGCTTTAGGCGCACGTGCGTTTTTGCTGGCGTCTTGGCCGGCACTGATGACCACGTTTTCGCCTGCCGTCGCCGGTTCCTGGCGCACCATCGCTGTGCCGGATGCGCTGACCAGTGCTTCGGCCGCAGGGCCGGATGCGATCAGCGGGGCAACCCCCTTGGTGGCGTTGGCGTCAGGTACGAACCTGCCCGGTCTTTGGAACACTTTTATCGGGAACGTTTCAGGCGTGATCGGCGAAGCCAGTGCGCTGGCGCTTCTGCTCGGCGGATTATATCTTTTGATTAAAAAAGTCATCTCTTGGCATGTGCCGGTCACCTACATCGGTACAGTAGCCATTTTAACCTATCTCTTGGGTCCGAACAGCTTCAGCCTCACGACAGTCGGCTATCATGTGTTCGGCGGTGGATTGATGTTGGGTGCCATTTTTATGGCGACCGATTATTCCTCGGCGCCGATTGATCGTAAAGCACAGGTGGTTTACGGCATCGGATGCGGCGTGCTGACGGCGGTATTCCGTCTGTTTGGTCCGTCAGCCGAAGGCGTATCCTACGCCATCCTCATCATGAATTTGGCGGTGCCTTTGCTGGACAAAGCCATTAAGCCGAAACTTTACGGGGAGGTCAAAGCAAAATAATGAAAGATATAGCGAATTTAACATTTAGACTATTTATCATATGTGCGTTGGCTGCGGCGGCGTTGGGATGGGCCTATTCGGCCACCAAAGGGCCGATTGAGGAAGGTGCGCTCGCCAGAGCGGAAGCGGCCAGAAAAGCGGTGCTCTCGGAAGCCGACGGCTTTGAAGCGATTGATGTGAGCGCCTTAAAAGCGGACGGCAGTTGGACGGATGATGCTGAACACTCCGTCACGGTGGACGAAGCTTTCATCGGAATGACCGGCGGCGAGAAAAACGGTATGACTGTAAAAGTGACCACAAAGGGTTATAATCCAGGCATCGAAGTGACGATCGGCTTGAAAGCCGACGGCACGGTGGAAGCTATCAGCATCGGCAGCCATGAAGAAACCCCGGGGCTCGGCGCCAACGCAACCAAGCCGGAATTCACCGGACAATTTGCGAACCAGACACCGCTGTTCTCGTTAAACGGATCGAATGGTTCAACTCAAATAGACGCATTGACCAGTGCTACCTTTACCAGCAACGGTGTGGTGTACGGCGTGAATGCGGCATACGACTTCTATAAAGCCGTATACGATAAGGAGTAAGCGAATGGAAAAGAATAAGACATTACAAACGCTGACCAACGGCATATGGAAGGAAAACCCGATCTTCAAGCTGGTGCTGGGCATGTGCCCGACGCTGGCGGTCACGACATCGGCCGAAAATGGTCTCGGCATGGGCCTTGCGGCCACATTCGTACTGGTTTCCTCCAATGTGGTGGTCGCGCTGCTTCGAAACTTCATTCCAGACAAAGTGCGTATTCCGGCGTTTATCGTCATCATCGCCACGTTTGTGACGATCGTTCAGCTTTTGATGGAGGCGTTTTTGCCCTCGCTGTTCTCGGCGCTGGGGCTGTTTATCCCGCTCATCGTGGTTAACTGCATCATCCTCGGCAGAGCAGAGAGCTTTGCCAGCAAAAATCCGGTCTTTCTCTCACTGCTGGACGGTGTGGGCATGGGTCTCGGATTCACTTTGGGTCTTTTGATGATTTCCACCGTGCGTGAGATATTGGGCAACGGTACAATTTTCGGCATCACATTGTTTGGTGCAAGCTTCCAGCCGGCGATCATGATGATTTTGGCCCCCGGCGGATTTTTAACGCTGGGGCTGATTATGGCCACCATCAATAAACTCTCTAAAAAAACGGCAAAGGCAGGTAAGTAGATATGACTGAATTCATTAAAATCATGCTGATTCTGGTCAGCTCCATTTTGGTCAACAACTTCGTGCTTTCCCGGTTCTTGGGTATCTGTCCTTTCCTTGGGGTTTCCAAGCGTGTTGAAACCGCTTTTGGAATGGGCATGGCGGTGACATTTGTTATGGCGATGGCCTCGGTTATCACTTACCTCGTGCAGTACCTCGTCTTAGTGCCGCTGAAGATGGAGTTTTTACAGACCATTGCGTTTATTCTGGTCATCGCGGCGCTGGTACAATTGGTTGAGATGGTCATCCAGAAAATTTCTCCGACGCTTTATGAAGCACTGGGGGTATATCTGCCGCTCATCACCACCAACTGCGCGGTGTTGGGTGTCGCGATCATCAACATCACCGAAGGATATAACCTGCTGGAAACACTGTTTTCGGGTATCGGCGCGGCTGTCGGCTTTACGCTGGCCATTGTGCTGTTTGCCGGAATCCGTGAGCGGATTGAGCTTTCAGACATTCCGCCGGCGTTTAAGGATTTCCCAATCGCACTGGTAACAGCCAGCTTGATGGCAATGGCGTTTTTGGGATTTGCAGGATTAGTATAAAAAGGATGAAAAAATATGCTTAATACCATTTTAATATCAATTGCGGTCATCGGCGGACTCGGCCTGCTATTCGGTCTGGGTCTGGGCGTGGCCTCTAAAAAACTGGCGGTGGTGCCGGATGAGCTTTTCAGCGAAGTCCGCGACTTGTTGCCCGGCGTCAACTGCGGTGGATGCGGATATCCCGGCTGCGATGCGTTTGGCAAAGCACTCTGCCAGGGTTCAGCTTCGGTCAGCGCTTGCGCGGTCTGTGTGGCCGAAAACGCCAACAAGATTGCAAAACTGCTTGGCGTAGAAAATCAGGAGAAAAAACGGCTGGTAGCACGCGTGATGTGCATCGGCGTGAAGGATAAAATCGTCCAAAAATATGATTATTACGGCATCCAGGACTGCCGCGCGGCGGTTTCGCTGGCGGGCGGCGCTAAAGCCTGTCCTGTGGGCTGCTTGGGGCTTGGCACCTGCCAGAGTGTATGTCCGTTTGACGCGATCACGGTAGACGAAAAAGAGGGCGTTGCGCATGTCGATGAAACCAAGTGCACCGGCTGCGGCAAGTGCGCTGTGGAATGTCCGCGCAACACGATCAGCATGATGGACCCGGAAAACAAAGTGTATGTCGCCTGCCGAATTCATGAAAAAGGGCGTTCGGTGAGGGAGATCTGCAAAGCCGGATGCATCGGGTGCGGACTCTGCGCCAAGGTATGCCCGCACGGGGCCATTACCATGGTGGATAACCTGCCGATTTTCGATTACGATAAATGTGTTAATTGTGGTATCTGCGCAGAAAAGTGCCCGCAAAAGGCGATTGCGTTTACCGATAAACCGGAATTGCAGCAGCGCGTATGAAAAAACGATTAGTCTTGGCGTCTTCCTCTCCAAGGAGGCAGACGCTTTTTAAATTAATAGCTGAGGATTTCGATGTCCTTGCCATGGACGTG
>CAXXJI010000021.1:0-6731 GCA_963666035.2 Christensenellaceae bacterium
CCATTGAAAAAGGCATCCGAAATATAACCGATAGAACTATCATGGATATCTGTCGTGAGTTTAATGTCAACGAAAAATGGCTGAGAACTGGTAAAGGAGAGATGTTCGTCCCGATGGGCGATGACTTTGAAACACTCCTTGCAAAATACGCCGGAGATCTATCGGACAATATGAAGAACATGATTAAAGCACCACTAAAAATGCCCAAAGAAAAAAGAGCCATCTTTGATGAGCTCCTTGATGAGATTGTAAAGCAGAATGGTCAAGACCGTTAATGCTTTGGGCGTATCATGCCAATGATATAGTTATATATCTGTTGTAGTTCCGGCTTGGTTCGTCTGCCAAGCAGCATGATAATGAGTTTTTTGATTTCGTCTTTGGTCTTGTCCATGATATCCTCCTAGGTACATTATGCGAACATTCATTCTTTATGCGAATTATTGTTCTTATTTTAACCCTGTAAGCGTTGGGTGTCAAGGATTGATATAAAAAAGTCGTTTCTTGATATAATTGATAAATAACTGTAATATATAATAAAACTGTGTTTCAAAGCTGATTGATTATGAGGTCAATATGTCTAAGATTCCATTTACCGTAGATTCAAACACAGCGCGTCTTATCGGCAATGAAAACGTATCCAAGCTTGATGGTGCTATTTTTGAGTTAGTCAAAAATTCGTATGATGCAGATGCAACAACATGCATTGTGTACTTTGACGATAAAACTTCAACTTTATACTTGGCAGACAATGGAATAGGAATGACCAAGTCAATAATTGAAAACCATTGGATGACTATTGGGTACTCTGAAAAAGTGAAGAACTTTCATTCCCCTAGTGGTAGGATTGCCACTGGAGCAAAAGGTATTGGAAGATTTGCGCTTGATCGAATTGCAAAAGCCTGCTCAATGTATACTGTTACAAGAGGAAGTAGATTAGTATGGAGCGTATATTGGGATGATTTTTTGCCCGGAAAAAAAATTAATGAGGTGTTTGCCAATCTTGAGTCAGTTGAACAAAATTATACTGAATTTTCAAAAGATTCTTCCAATTCTCTTTTCTTAGAGCTGCTTAGCAAGAATTTTAAAACCGGTACCATTTTCAAACTTAATAAGCTTAACGACTCTTGGAATAAAAGCACTATTGAAAATATCCGAAAATACCTATCATCTCTTATGCCTCCAAATATCAGTGAATCATTCAAGCTTTATTTTCTTGATAATTCGACTGATAATGAATCTTCTGCACTCTCGACAAACAACGACAATTTTGAATATGACTATAAAATATCCTTTAAAGTTAACAAAGCTGGAAAAGCTCGGATATCTATTTTTCGAAATGAATTCGATTTTAAAGCCAAAGAAAAAGAAATCTTAAAAGGTGCCGAGTTTTCGCAATCAGATGAGAAATATTTCAACGGCAGTCCCATCGAGCTAAATAAAACCTTATCTCATATGTTTGGATTAAAAGAAGGGGAAAACCCGATAGGCGAGTTTAGTGGCGAGTTGTATTTCTCTAAAATTCGAAGGGCTTCAAAAGGAATTCGTGAGCGGTTTTATTATAAAGACTTTTTAACTGCAAGAAACTATAGTGAAGATTTCGGCGGTATTAAGATTTATCGTGATAATTTTAGAGTTCGTCCGTATGGTGACCCGAATTCCTCAGGGTACGATTGGCTTTTACTTTCAAATAGGCGGAGTAAGCAGCCTGCTGGTATCGCCCATCCAACGGGGGCTTGGCGAGTTGATTCCGGGCAAATAATCGGTTCTGTTTTTATTTCGCGATTAATTACTAGCTTGAAGGATCAAGCAAATCGAGAAGGCATAATGGAATCAAAAGAATTTTCATTATTCAGACGGTTTATTATTCAAGTAATTCAAGAATTTGAAAAAGATAGACAGTACGTATGCCGAAAATTGGATGCATATTACAAGCTGAGCCACCCTACTGAAAAAATCGAAAAAGAAATCAAAGAAAAATCAAGAATCGCTGAAAGCGAAAACTCATCGGGTAATGCTATATCTGACTCTACTAAAAACTCCGTAAGTGCTTCGGACGCTCAAAAAGTAATTGACAGTAAGGAAACAAAAATCCGAGATTTGGAGGATGAAAACCGCATTCTTAAAATATTAGCAACTACAGGTATTCTCGCGAACCAGTATATGCATGAAATAAAAGCAATTGCACATAACCTCAGTTTGAAAATTATTAATGCTAAAGAGTGTTTAGAAATTGATAATGATCCTATCGGTGCTTATGAATCGATCGAAGGTGCCAATACGTTACGGAAAAGCTTTTCTTCTTGGTTTGAAGTCACTTTAGATTCAATCACAAAAGATAAGAGAAAAAGAATAAATGTCAATATTGAAGAATCTATAAACAGCTTAATGGCTGCTTGGAGACATGCATTTAAGAATAGGGAAGAGTTGAATTTTACTTTTAATATGAAATCAAATGAAAAAATGTTCAGATGCTATGAAAGCGATATCGAGTTAATTATTAATAATTTAATAGCAAATAGCATTTCTTCTTTTGAAAGCAATCCTGTCCCTCAGCAAAATATAATCATAAACGCGCAAATAGTTGAGAAAAACTTGCTAATCGAATACTCGGATAATGGAATTGGTTTGTCTACTGCTTACAAAGAGAACCCTTCGGCAATATTAGAAGCCTTTGAATCAAATAAATGTGATGACAACGGAAATATTATTGGTACCGGAATGGGTATGTGGATAATAAACAGTACCATAAACAACTACAAAGGCATGATCGATCTTAATGAAAATACCAAGGAGAAAAATGGCTTTCATATTAGTTTTGGTTTAAAGTCATTTTAGGTGAATTATGAATCTAAAAATCGGTTTTATAGATGACGATACACACATATTAGCCACCTATAAAAAGAGGTTTGCGCGTAGATTAATCGACATGGTCTATTTAGACACAATTGCAGATCATTCAGATTTAGATGAATGGCTCTTGAAAGAACAAATATGTTGTGCTCTTGTTGACTACAAGTTAAACTCGGCTTTTATGGGAGAAAACGGAACAGATATGGTAGCTTATATAAACAGCATAGTCCCTGATTTACCATGCGTTTTAATTACCAATTATACTTCAGATGCAAAAAAAAGTCATATGATGATAGATCAATTAATTATAGAGCGGGACTTACTACTATCTGATGATTTGTCTGAAATCATTACTATGATACAACACTGGTGCGCCGTTTTTGAAAACAGAAAACAAAAACGTTATGAAGAGTACAAACTATTATTAGATAAAAAGAAGAGCGAGCAATTCAACTCAGCAAAGCTAGAAGAACGTTTTTTGGAATTGTATAAATTGCTTAGAGCATATGGTGATATTGATGATTTGCCATTGGATCTGCTAACTAGTGCAACATCAAAAAAGATGGATGCTTTAATCTCTAACGTTAACAGTTTAATAGAAAAATTTGAGCACGGAGAATAGTATGAAAGTTCATGGAGATAAATCAATTAGTCGGCGATCTAATATTGACTGTAGAAATAACTACCAGTTATATAGAGATGAATTAAAAGAAGACTTCCAAGATATTTGCGGATATTGTGGTAAACCTGTAGTAATTTCGAGGAGAGATTTTGAAATTGACCACTTTATTCCTCACGATACGGCTCCCGAATTAGAAAATGAATATAATAATTTAGTGTGGTCATGTAAAACATGCAATCGAAAAAAATGGAGCCATTGGCCAACTCATGATAAACATAGGCATCATGATGGGCAGAAAGGATTTGTTGATCCAGCTACAGATGAGTATAATATGCATATGGAGCGTATTGAGACTGGTCAGATTATTGGTAAAACACGTGTCGGAGAATACATGTGTATTCAAGCTTTTAAATTCCCACTCCGCCCAATGGAAGAAGTGTATAAAGCAACATGTCTTTATGAACAGAAGGATAGACTTAAAAAAATGATTGATTCAGCAAGCGAAAATAAAAACAAATATAAACTCTTGTTAGATTTTTTTAAAATAGATGCTCAACTAGACGATTTATTCAATTATCTCTCAGGTCGTGAATAATGGGCGATAAAAAAGCTGAAGGCGCTTTCTATACTCCGCATTCACTTGTTAAGTATATGGTTGAGTACATATACAACAACTATAGTCCTGCAAGTGTGCTTGAGCCCTCTTTCGGAGATGGAAGATTTATAAATGAATTATCTAAATACGCGGAAAATATCACAGGCGTTGAAAAAAACACTGTAGCTTTTAAAAGTTATAAAAGAACAAATAGTATAGATGATTTAAATAAGGATGACTTTATTCACTTTGCTTTGAACTGCGATAAACAGTTCGATCTGATAATTGGCAATCCTCCATATATAAAAAAGTCTCGCTTGCCAGACAGTGCTCGAAAAAAATCAAGGAAGCTTGCTGAGAAATATAACTTACCTGAAAGTGTTCTTCAAAACATATGGGTATCTTTTATTCTTGCCTCAATGAGTCTGCTCAGTCCTAATGGTTTAATTTTCTTTGTTTTACCTTTCGAGTTTCTTCAGGTTCATTATGCCGAAAAACTAAGGACTTTTTTAGAAATTCAGTTCAATACTATCGAGATTATTACCTTCGAAAAAAGAATCTTTGAAGAAGTAGAGCAGGATGTTTGCTTAGTTTTACTAAAAAAATCTAATGCAGTCCCAATAATAACATATACAACAATGCAAGATATTGAATCCCAGAAAGTTATCAGCACAAGCGAAATAAAGAGAAATAAGCCTCTTGCTAAATGGTCAAATTCAATATTAAATGATGATGAGATTGAGTTGCTTGAGAGTCTAGCATTAAAATATCAAAATGTTAATACCTTTGGAGAGACAGCGCCGGGTATTGTAACTGGAGCAAACAGCGTTTTCATTATTCCAAAGTCAAAAGTAACTGCAACAAACAGTGAAGACTATGTTATTCCAGTGATTAGAAAGAGTTCTTATTTACCTCCAGGCTTATTTTTGAATCAGGAAATCATTCAAGAACTCTCAAAGGATGAGCAAAATATCTGGTTACTATCTCTATCTTCAACTAATGCCCAAGAATTCCCAAAGGAATTAACCTCATATATAAAAGATGTTGAAGAAAAAAAATTGAATACTGGCTACAAATGCAAAAATCGCAATAGATGGTATGATGTTCCAATAGTAAGCAAGGGTGAAGTTCTTTTTTTTAAAAGGTTTCACAAGCTCCCAAAATTAATAGTAAATACAGCAAATGTCCACTCAACTGATATCGCATACTGCACCAGATTTCATGAGACCTATGACCCTGCATCATATGTTTTCTGTTTTTATAATTCTCTAACTTTGGCTATGTGTGAATTTAAAGGCCGATTCTATGGTGGAGGGGTTTGTGAGCTAGTTCCGTCAGAATATAAGAGTCTTTGTATTCCATATTCGAAAATAGATGAAAAGCACATTTCAAAACTAGATAACATGTTCAAGAAAGGAAAAACACCATCAGAAATTATTGCTTTCGTTGATAGTATTGTCTTTAAAGAAGTAGATTCTGATGTATTATTTAAACTTAAGGAAATTCGAGAAAAATTTTTAACGCGAAGACTATAGGGACTCTTAAAAATGCCAAAAAAAACAAACTTCGAAGCAAACGGCCAAAACTACTTCCGAGTAACCGCCACAGTCGGCATGTCTGCCGACGGTAAGCGCATCCGGAAGCAATTCTATGGCGAGAGTAAAAAAGACGCTGAGCGCAAGCGTGACGAATACCTACAGGCCATCAACAAAGGGCTTGATATCAATTTTGATAAAGTGACCTTTATCGATCTTTTTTATGATTGGTTTTTTGAGGTGAAGAAACCGAGCATCGCTGACAGTTCTTTTAATCGATACGATGCCTTATATCGTTTGCATATCAAAACAGCCGCTTTTGCAAATATGCCGGTGATCAGCGTAAAATCCATCCATATTCAAAAGCTATATAACACGCTTAAGCCTGCCAAGATAAGAATGGTTAATATCCTGCTGAATAGCTTTTTTGATTATTGTGTAAAAGAACAAATGCTGTCCATTAACCCCTGCAAGAACGTGCAACGGCCAAAGGACGATAGCGTTAAAGAGATAAAAAAGTTTTTAACCAATGAAGATATCAAGGTGCTAAACAAAGCATTTGAGCAAGACCAGAGCCTTTTCATCTTCCAGTTCGCTTTGGCCACCGGCATGCGTGAAGGCGAGATATTGGCACTGACGCACAATGATCTCGATGATGATATTATCCATGTCACCAAAAGCGTGAATGTGATTAAAGTCATCAATAAAGACAGCGCACAGCGTAAAGTGATTGTTCGCCCATGCAAAAACAAAGCCAGCATACGTGATCTGCCTATATCAAATACGATTAAAGCGAATCTTGAGCATCATATCAAAAGCGAAAAGGAAAAACATCTAAAACTGGGGATACCCTTTACGAAGGATAACCTGTTATTCACCTGCCGATGCGGTACGCTGATCAGAGCCAATCATCTGCTGGCAAGATGGAAAAAGGTCCAAAGAGGACTTGAGATTGACCCGGTGTCTTTCCATGGCTTACGTCATACGTTCTGCAGTCTCTTGGCCAGCAATAATGTCCCCCTAAAGACTGCCAGCGTTTTGATGGGGCACACAAATATTGAAATCACGGCGAAGATCTACACACATGTTCAGGATAGCCAAAAGGTTGATGCCATCAATAAATTGGATG